>JARKQY010000017.1 GCA_029974635.1 Bacillota bacterium
TTTGCGGGATATAAAAAATCTTTCCGGTATACTGAGAGAAAATCTTATATTATAATTGTAATGAGTTAGTATTTATAATAGGAGGAAAATGCTTAATGCCTACAAAATATCGTTTCATTGAAATTCCGATGGTTGTTTTAGTGATTTTTGTAGTAGTAAGCATTTTTTGGGCAATACCGGCATCTGCTGCGACTATACCAACGGAGGCCTGGGTTAGGGATATCAACGCCGGCGGCTATCGTGACGGGGCTTCCATAGGTGGGTTGGGCGCCGGTACCATTACCTGGCGTTTTGACGGGAAGTTTTATAAACGGTTATATCCCGGTTTGAACAATATGCTTGTCGAGGATGACTGGGGCTTTTACATGTACCAGAAGCCGGCGGAAGGCAAACGCGTTTTTACCAAATTGGATGCCAATTCCCTCGGCTCGGGGCAAGCCTCTTATTACAGTTTATTCCCCAAGTCCTGGGTGGATTATTACGGTAAGTCCTTCTTATGCAAGGCGCAAGTTACCCAGTTCAGTCCGATTATTCCCAATGATTATCAGCGGACAAGTTATCCGGTAGGTATATACAAATGGGAGATTACCAATCCCACTGCTTCCGATTGCGAAGTCAGCATCATGCTCACTTGGTCAAATGTATCGGGAACCAATGCCGAACCGGTGATCTCCGGAAAAAGAGTTGGACTGGTATTACGCAGGGGTACCGGGGACGCCAATCGTGAATCCCATGTGGAATTCACATTGGCCAGTGAGCAAGATGAGAATACAGTGGTTACATACGCTTCCAGCGCCACTCTGAATGATTTGATTGCTGATTTTGAAGCCGATGGTTCGTTGAACAACGAAACCGGTGATCATAAAATCGGGGCCATCACTTTCAAAGCCAAAGTCAAAGCGGGAACATCAGTGACCGTTCCAATTATTTTAGCGTGGGATATGCCGATAACATTTGATGATTCGGCAGGCTCCCATAAATGGTATAAACGGTATACCCGTTATTTCGGACGTTCCGGTTTGAACTCCTGGAAAATAGCCAATGAGACCTTAGCGAATTATTCAAAATGGGAACAGGCCATTGACAACTGGCAAAAAGATGTTCTGACCAGTAACAAGTATCCCGCCTGGCTCAAGACCACCCTTTTCAACGAATTATATTTTTACTTTATCGGAGGCACCGTTTGGGAGGCCGGAGCGGCTTCGGGACAGCCGGACGATCCGGATGAAGACATGTTCAGTCATTTGGAATGTTATATTTATCCCTTCTATGGAACTTCGGATGTGCGTTTCTATGGTTCGTGGGCGTTGTTCCTGCTCTGGCCGGAAATTGACAAGCAGTGTGTAAAACAATACAGCGACAGTATTTATACCACCCGGAAAGACCGGCCGCCGCCACTGGGAACCTGTGCCCATGATTTTGGTTCGGTAAACAACCTATTTGCTAAATGGAATGAATACACCTTTAAAGATACCACCGACTGGAAGGACCTGAACTCCAAGTTTGTATTGATGGTATATCGTGATTGGGCATTATCCGGGAAACAGGATGCCGCTTTTTTGAATTATTGTTGGTCGTCGGTTAAAATCGCCATGAATAAAGTACGCGGTCAAGATACGGATAATGATGGTCTTCCCAATAGCGACGGGACTGATCAGACTTATGATACCATGGAACTGCAAGGGAATACCGCCTATTGCGGCGGATTGTTCCTGGCGGCCTGTGAGGCGGCCAAAGAACTGGCGCTGGCGGTAAATGATCCGGAGAGTGCCAAAACTTATCAATCATGGCTTGAGTTGGCTCAAACTAATTTTGAAAAGAAACTCTGGACCGGAACATATTATAAGATTGACACTCATAGCGGCGATGACCGGATTATGGCCGATCAGTTATGTGGCGACTGGTATGCCAGAGCATGCGGGTTGCCCGGCATTGTTCCCGATAAAAATGCCGTCAAGGCTTTACGCACCATTTATCAATACAATTTGATGAAATTTGATAACGGAAAAATCGGTCCGGTGAATGTAATGTTTCCCGACGGGAAGGTTGATGAAATATATGGACAGACTCAGGAGGTCTGGATCGGGGTAGCTTGGAGTGTAGCCGCGAATATGATTCAACACGGGCTGTTTAGTGAAGCTGCGCAGATCGGTTATGGACTATATAATACCATATGGAATACCCATGAGCTGTGGTTTAGGACTCCGGAAGCCTGGCAGACAGGGGTAACCGCTGTCCGTGCCCCCTATTATATGAGGGCATCCAGCGTTTGGGCATTGAAACAAGCTTACGACGTCACTCCCGGTGTTCCCGAAGCGCTTGCAATACCAGCCCGGCTGGAAGCTGAAAATTATCATGCGATGAATGGAGTTGTCACCGGGATTTGTCCCGAAGGCAGCCGGGAAATAGCCGGGTTCGATGCCGGTGATTGGGTTGAATTTAATATTTATGTGCAATATGAAGGGAAATATAAGGTGGAATACCGGTTAAGCGCAGAACAGCCGGGGGTAATCCAATTGACAGCGGGAAGTACTGTTTTATTAACTTCAAAAATAGCCAAAACCGGAGCCGATACTTGGAAGACTGTTTCTGGCGGCAATATTGCTTTGAAACAGGGCAATAATATTCTCCGGATTCGTGTGCAAAAAGGTAGTTACCGGATGAATTGGATCGAGTTGCATCTCCAAAAATAGTCCACATTAATTTGATTAACTGGTTCATCATATAAAATATAACTTAAACGGGAGGTTAAAGGATGCTTAAGAAAAGTCGGTTGTATTCGATTTTGGCCATGCCGGTGTTGTTAATTGCGGTTTTCATGCTTTCCCTGTCACCGGCCGGCGCTGCTGAAAACCCATGGAAACTTGCCTGGAGCGATGAGTTTGACGGACCTGACAATTCCAGTCTCGACAATTCCAAATGGACCTTTGAGATTGGGGACGGTTACGGTGGTTGGGGAAATGGCGAACTGCAGTACTATACCGATCGGTTGGAGAATGCCCGTATTGAAAAAGGGTCCTTGGTGATCACGGTTTTGAAGGAAACCTATGAAGAATTCTGGGATTATACTTCCGCCCGGATTAAAACCGCTGGAAAATTCGAACAGACATATGGCCGTTTTGAAGCCCGGATTAAAATTCCGTACAGCCAGGGTCTCTGGCCGGCATTTTGGCTGTTGGGCACCAATTTTGAAGAAGTTGGCTGGCCTAAATGCGGCGAAATCGACATCATGGAGAATAGCGGCAAAGAGTTTCACAAGATTTCCGGGACCTTACACGGCCCGGGATATTCGGGATCCCTCGGATTAGGCGGATCTTACATAGCCGATGTTAAACTCGCCGATGATTACCATGTGTATGCATTGGAATGGGAAAAGGATGCCATCCGCTGGTATTTTGACGATAAACTTTACCTAACCAAAACCCCCAATGATTTGGTGGATAAAGACAGATGGGTGTTTGATCATCCATTCTTCATCATCCTGAATGTGGCGGTGGGCGGTTATTATCCGGGCAAACCCGATGAGACGACGGTATTACCCCAGCAAATGCTGGTTGATTATGTGCGGGTGTATTCCCGGAATAAATAGTGATTAGTTATCAAGAAAACTAAAGAACTAGAAAAAGAAGGGAGTTAGTGTCTATCCCTTCTTATTTTTTTTGCTATCATTTACCGGCTCATCTTCGCGGTTATGCCCGCGATAGTCCGTGGGCGTTACATTGAAGTATTGCCGGAATACCCGTCCGAAATAAGCCGGATCGGTATAACCAACTGCAGCTGCAACTTCATATACTTTATTTTCGCCCTCATCTAGCAAGCGCCTGGCTTCTTCCATTTTGCGGCGGGTAACGTATTCCGAAAAGCTTTCGCCGGTATGCTCCCGGAAAAGGCGGCTTAGATAAGAGGGACTCATATAGACATGTTTGGCAGCCTGAGAAAGGGTAACCGCATCTGCCAAATGGGCATCAATAAATTCTTTTACCTGTCTGATACAAGTCCGTAGCGAATTACTGCGTAATTTGCGAATGGCGTAACCCAGCTTTCCGAATTGGGATTCCCACCAGCGGATGATGGAATTGGGCTGCCCGGCAGGTCCTCCTTGCATAAGGGTGGCATAATCTTCCCGCTCCAGAACATCCCGGACTACAACTCCGGCGCGTTGGGCGATTCGAACCAGGCAAGCGGTAAGGATCAAAGCGTTTTCACGTTGCCAGTCGCCAATTAGCGAAGCATCTTCCGTTGCAGAATCATAATGATAAAGGCTTTGCAGAATACTGCGGATAAGCTCAACCGAGGTGCCGGTTTCCAGACTGGCGCTTAACCGTTCTTCATCGATGGGTAACAAAATTGGCAGCCGTTTCTCATCGGAATAGCTTGAATGGGTGGCAATGGCTTCGACTCCGAATTGGGAATGGAACCTTAATGCTTGTTTCGCTTGTTCAAAGGATCGGTAGACTTGATTTAATTCGTCAACCACTCCGCCAATGCCGACAACTAAGGGACAAGGTAAGTGTAATCGGGCTTGATCCAGTAAGTCACGGGCAATTTGGTCAGCGAGTTCCGTTAATTCCTGTTTTTCAATACCCGGATATCCAAAAAGCAGGGCTCCGACCGTACCGCGTTCCAGCCTGGCGGCGAACCCGTAATCACTAAAATTACCTTCCACCAGATTATACATGACAAACCAAATAAGTTGCCGTTCTTTCTCATCAAAATTTAGATACAATCCGGTGTTGTCTTCAGCTTCCAAAGTCAGTGCAATAAAAGCCTGTTTCGGTTTTATGGGAAGATGTAAAAAGTTTAACCGTTCCGCCAGATTGGATTCCTCGGTTTCACCGCGCAACAAGTCGCGGAGAAACTGTTCCCGCAATATGGGCAGACTATTTTCCAATTGGGACTGATTCAATCTGTGGGCTTCTTCATCGGCCCGTTTAGTGATTAATACGTCCCGCTCTTTTAAAACTGCTTGGAGGATCTCTTCCTTGGGAGACGGTTTAAGCAGATATCCGGAAACACCTATTTCCAGACAGGCTTTGGCATATGAAAATTCATCATGCCCGCTTATCACCAGAATTCGAGTATGGGGGTTGGTGGCAAGGGCTGATTTGGCAAGTTCAATCCCATTCATACCGGGCATCCGAATATCCGTCAAGATCAGTTCCGGTTTTTCCTTTTGAAACATATCCCAGGCTTCCGTTCCGTCAATAGCCGGTCCGACTACGCAAATATCATTGTTTTCCCATGGAATTTCGTGAGTGAGCCATTCTCTGGAACCGGCTTCATCATCGGCAATTAATAATTTAAACATAGAGCGGTTCGATCCCCTTCCTTATTTCGGTATCACTTCTCGGCCGGCCAACGGATGTCCACCCGCAGGCCGCCGCCGGGGTTGTGGGAAATGGCAATTCCCCATGCTTCACCATATGCAAGGACCAGCCTCCGATGAACATTGACAAGGCCGTGCGCGTTTTGAGTGGTTTGATTGATAAGCGCTTCCTTAGCCTTCATTAATTGTTCATCATTCATGCCTATGCCGTCATCGGTAATGATAAAGTGAATGCAATTGTTTTCAAGTTTTCCGGTAATGGCCATCTTACCAAAGCCTTGTTTGGGTTCAAGACCATGAACGAAGGCATTTTCAACCACCGGTTGCAGCAATAATTTTTGGATTTTATATTTCATGATCTCTGGCGGAATTGTCATTTCAACAGTTATCCGGTCGCCATGACGCAGATTTTGTAATTCCAAATAATTCGTCAATTGTTCCAGCGCTTCGGCGATGGTAATAATTGACGGGCCACGGCCTAAACTTAAACGGAACAGTTTGGACAAGCTTAAAATGGCGCGTCCGCTTTCTTCATTATCGCCGCTGAGTACCAGACGATAAATGCTGTCCAGAGTGTTGTAAAGAAAGTGCGGATTGATCTGAGCCTGTAAAAATTCCAGTTCCGCCTGACGGCGGGCCAGTCTTTCGATATACGCATCCCGGATTAAATGTTGTAAATGTCCGGCGGTAGAGTTAAACTGCCTAAATAATTGGCCGAATTCATCATAACGCTGGTTAGCAATCCGGGTATTTAATTCACCGGCGCCCAGTTGATCCATGGCCTGGCATAATTGATGAACCGGGTGAACAACATCCCGCAACAGGAATAAGGTTAAGAGTAAAGCGGCAATAATGGCGATGGCTAAACTCAACCAAATAATGTCGCTGATTTGACGGTTTACCGGTCCATAGACTTCACTGAGGGGTTTTTCTTTAATATAAATAAACCCCATAGTGCCCCGGATATACATCCCCAAAACCGGAACCCCCTTGTTGTTCCGGTAAATTAAAGAGCCGCTGGGAGTGGAGGGGCCTTCAGCGATTGCTTTATCCAGTAATTTTTTTTTTCCGGCGTTCACTGAAAAAAGTTTATAGTTTTCGCGATTGCGGCCTTCCGAGGGGAGGGCCAACAGAATTCCTTTGGGATCATAGAGTTCGCCGTAAAGATTATCGACTGTGATGGAAGGTCCGGTTGGCGTTTCGGTTAAGTCAGCCGAAAAATCTATGCCCACAACCAACATTTTATTATTTTCATTGATAATCCAATAAATGGGGAGAGTGGCCGGCCCGGGAGTCAGCCGGACATCCCCCACAAAACTGTTTTTAACGATAATACTGCTGTTGGCAAATTGGCTGCCGAGAGATTCGTTGGGTTGAATACCCCGCAATACTTGCCGCCACCAGGGACGTTTTTTTAAATCGGACACCGTCCAGCTTTGTCCGGAACAGACAAATTTTCCGGTTTCCGGAAATATACAATAGGCAGCTTGTGGAAACGGCATCGCATCAAGGGGAGGACGGTGCAGCAGCGTCAGGTAATTGGCAATGAAACTGCGGATGTATGCCGGATCCCTGTCGGATATCAAATAGATCTGGGCGGCCAGATTGTTGGTGATTTCAGCCCGCCGCGCCAGTTCACTGGATACTCTCTCTTCGGTTAAGTGTAAGGAACTCAACATGCTATCACGGTTCGCAGCAGTAATCTGGCTCTTCAAACGATTCGCGAGCAAATAAGCGGTAAGACCGGTATGGACAAAAACCACGATAAGCACTACCAGCAATATTTTAACTTGTAAGCTGCCGAATTTGATCTTTAAAATTCCCATTTTCCAATTCCTTATTAAAAGATTCCCATTATGGATTTATAGATACTTTTTTAGGTTCGACATTTTGTAAGATAATCCCTGCTTGTTGATTTTTGGATATTATTTTAACGCAAGAAAACCAATAACCCTCCGGTTTTAGAAATAACGGAGGGTTGTTAAAGGAGTAATTTCATCACTTGGCTTTGTTATTGTCTTTTATGAATAAATAATAACTGTTTTTCCTAACCCTTCAAACCGGTGGTGGCGACGCCTTCCATAAAATAACGTTGCGCCGCGAAGAAAAGCAACATTAGTGGGAAAGTGAATAAAATACCGACTGTCATTTGATAGGGTATGGGCGGCAGCGGCAAAGACCACTTGACTCCGGGGACTTTAACGTTAACCACCATTTGCACCGCCAGAGTCTGGTTTTCATCGGTCAGGAAAAGCAACGGTTTGAGATATTCCGAGTAAATCCATTGAAACGCGAAAATACAACAGGTGGTGATTGCGGGACCGGCCAATGGCAAGAATATCTGCCAGAAAGTGCGGAACCGGCTACAGCCATCAATGGAAGCCGCATCTTCAAGCTCTTTGGGGAGAGAGGCAAAGAACTGCCGATAGAGGAATATGAAAAATGCCCAGCCCGGCGCGGCGTCAATCCACCAAACCGTGTAACAAAACGGGAAAGGTAGGCTTAATAGACCTAAACGCGCGTAGATTACATATTGAGGCAGAAATACAACCAAATTGGGCACCATCATGGTTGCCAACAGAATTCCAAATAGAAAATCCTTGCCGCGAACCCGGTACCGGGCAAAGCCAAACCCGGCCAACGCGCTGGTAATCGTTACAATAACAGTAGTAGAAATGGCCACTGTAAGCGAGTTGCGCAGACCGGCCCATAAATCCACCACTTCATCGGTCATGAGAGCTTGTTGAAAATGAATCCATTGGGCTTTGGGAGGAAAAATCGATATCGGATAGGTTGCCAGTTCCTCAGGCCGTTTTAAAGCCGATACTATCATCCAGAAAAGCGGAAATAAAAATATCAGGCTTAGCAGGATCATAAAAAGAATTAATAATAGTTTTTTTCCTTTTTTATTATTCATTCTTTTTTGCGCCTCCTTCCTGTTCTACGGCGTAATACACCCAATATTTACTGGTTTTACTGATGGTAAGGGAAATAATAAGAACGATGATGAATAAGATCCAGATCAATGCCAGCCCGTAGCCGAACCGTTGGGAGGACATCATTTGCTGCAAGGCATATCCCGGATATACCAGCAATGAATGACTGGGATTCCAAATAGTAGTGGTTTCCCGGGATTGATTCAGAACGGCCGCCTGAATGAACATCTGCAGCCCTTCAATGATGGCCAACATACATTGGAAATAGGTGATGGGGGTTAGCAAAGGCCAGGTTACGTGCCGGAAAACCTGCCATTTATTGGCCCCGTCAATCATTGCCGCTTCGTGGTATTCTTCGGGAATTCCCTGTAAACCGGCCAGGAAAATGACCATTCTGGCGCCGCAGGCCCATATGGACATCAAAGCCAGACAAAAAATGCCGTAATCGGTAATCCAGTTAATGACGGTTCCGGGACGAAAAATACTGATAAATAGATTTAAAAAACCGGTATTGCTATCTAAAATAGCCTTAAAAATAAGTGCGGTGGCGCCGATGGGAACCATGGTCGGGAGGTAAAAAGCGGTCCGGTAGATGCCCCGGCCTGCCATCTTTTGATTCAAAAGAATGGCCAGACCTAACGCCAACAGTATGCTTAATGGAATGGACAAAAAGCAATAAAGCAGGGTTTGGCCCATGGAAAACCATGCATCGGGACTTTTAAAGGCTTCAGCGTAATTCGACCACCCGATAAATGAGGCTGCCTCAAGATTGAACCCGTTAAAATTGGTGAAACTGAGTACTAAAGCGGTAGTTAATGGAAAGATTTGTAATAGTATTATACCCGCCAGCCATAGGCTGATAAAGCCAAAAAAAGCGGTTCCCGGACGGTTGAGCCACTTGCGGAACCATCCGGTCGGTTTAGGTTTAATCGTCGTTGCCGTAATAACCTCTGCCATATCAATACTCCTTTCCTCCAAATTGACCGGCACTTTAACTCTTTAAGCCGGTAGTTGCAATACCTTGCATAAAATAGCGCTGGGCTGCAAAGAACAGGAAAACCAGCGGCACCATGTAAAATATTCCCACCGTCATCTGGTAAGGTATTGGCGGTAGGGGTAAGTTCCATTTAACCCCTGGGATTTTCACATCCATCAGCATTTTCACGGCCAGTACCTGGTTTTCATCGATTAAATAAAGCAGTGGTTGGACATAATCGGAATAAGTCCATTGAAACGCAAAAATACAGGTGGTTGTCACCGCTGGGCCTGCCAGGGGCATAAAAATCTGCCAGAAAGTACGGAGCCGGCCGCAACCGTCAATCACCGCCGCATCTTCCAGTTCCTTGGGCAAGCTCGCAAAAAACTGGCGGTAATAAAAGATGAATATAGCCCAGCCTGGGGCGGCCGTCAGCCACCAGGGCATGTAACAAAGCGGCCAGGGCAGGCTTAATATGCCGAGTTGGGAGAAAATGATATACTGTGGAATCTGCATGATAATTAGGGGCACCATCATGGTTGCCAATACGATTCCAAAGAAAAAGTTCTTGCCGCGGGCTTTATAACGGGCAAAACCGAAGCCGGCCAAGGCGCTGGATATAGCCACAATAACGGTTGTTGAAAGACTAATCGTAAGCGTATTCCGGAGTCCGCCAAAAAAATCGGTCACCTCATTGGTGAATAAAACTTGTTGAAAGTGAATCCACTGAGCTTGCGGCGGGAAGATGGATATTGGATATGTAGCCAATTCCTCGGGCCGTTTTAATGCGGTAACCACCATCCAAAAAAGAGGAAATAAGAATATCAGCGTTAATAATATCATGAACAAGGTTAAAAACAGCGTTCGCCGAAAACTATTGACCCTTTTCATTTTTTAGCGCCTCCTTCCTCTTGATCGACGGCATAATATACCCAATACTTGCTTGTCTTGCTGACAAATAATGCGATAATCAAGACCATGATGAATAGCAGCCAGACTAAAGCGGTTCCGTAGCCAAACCGCTGGGAAGACATCATCTGCTGCAGAGCATGCGCCGGAAAAACAAGCATTGAATGCTTTAGGTTCCAAAACTGCGAGGTGGAATCGGCCTGGCTCAAGACTGCTGCCGGAACAAACATTTGCATCGCGTTGATAATCGCCAGCATGACTTGAAAATAAGTGATGGGAGTCAATAAGGGCCAGGTAACATGGCGAAAGATCTGCAATTTACTGGCGCCATCAATGGCCGCGGCTTCATGCATCTCTTCCGGAATACCCTGTAAACCTGCCAGGAAAACAACCATCTGCGTCCCGCAGCTCCATACTCCCATAACGACCAGGCAATATAGGCCGTAATCGGTGAGCCAATTAATGACCGTATTGGGACGGAATAAACTGATAAAAAGGTTCAGGAACCCGGTATTGCTATCTAAAATAGCTTTAAAAATAAGCGCGGTGGCTCCAATCGGTACCATGGTCGGCAGGTAAAAGGCGGTCCGATAGGCACCACGGCCGATAAGTTTCTGGTTCAATAACATTGCCAAACCTAATGCCAAAGCCAATGTCAATGGGATGGAGAGTATTGCATATAATAAAGTTTGGCCCATGGAGTAATACGCATCAGCGCTTTGAAAAGCTTCCAGATAATTGGACCATCCGATGAAAACGGTATTATCAAAACTCATGCCATTAAAGTTTGTAAAACTGATAACTAAAGCCGCCGCCATCGGAAAAAGTTGTAAAGATATAAAACCCAGCAACCATAAGCTAATAAACCCATAAAAAGCGGTTCCTTCCCGTTGGAAAAATTTGTAGACATTTTTAACGGGCTTATTTTTTTGAAGCGCTGCTGGTGTTATATTAGCCGTCATGTTCGTACTCCTTCCCCCTGTACCGATAGCAAAAGTATTAAAGGAAAAACGGGACGAGTCGCCCCGTCCCGCCCTAAAAAAACACGGTAACTTATTTCTTTTTCTTCGCAGAGGCTTTATTGTCCGCGATTTGCTTATTAACTTCGTTCTCAACATTGACTAAGAATTGGTCGAAGGAGATGTCACCTTTTAGAGCCAACTCGAAGTTTTTCCGCATAGAATTCTCATAGATATCAGGCAAAACATACGGAGATGAATTTCCGAATTTAATATACTTCATTTCCTCTTTTAAGTTGGCGGCCCGGTCTTTGCCAAGTTGAGTATCGGTGGCCACTAAACCTTGCAAGGATTTTTGAGCGGGAACTCCCCAACCGCTGGAGGCGCGTTCTTTCGCCGGCGGTCCGCCGAAGTACCAGTCAAATACCCGGTAAGCAGCTTCCTTATTTTTGGTCTTGCTGGAGATGACACCGCCAACGACGTTGAAGGACGGGCTAACACGCGGTTTCTTGGGATCCCATTGGGGAGCGGCCAAAACGCCGATTTTGCCTTTGGTTTGTTCGCCTTCAGACATAGCGCCATACCAGTAACCGTAAACGATCATGCCGATACGACCGCCGGGGAACAAGGAACCTTCCCAGGTCTCCGAAGGAGAAATCGGGCTCGGGATGACTTTTTCTTTCGCCAGATCATAGAAGAATTTGCAAATTGCTTTTACTTGCGGGTTTGTGCTTAATACAAGTTTAGAACCGTCTTTGGAATAAAGATTGGTACCGGTTTGGATTAAGGTTTGCTCTAATTGAGCGTTGATGTCGCCGGGCCAGAAAGCAAGGCCGCGACGGACGATCCGGTCGCCTTCGGTCTTTTGAAGCTTGCGGGCATAGTCAGCCAGTTGAGCATAACTGAGCGCTTCGGTAGGGCTCGGGAATTTCAAGCCTGCTTCGGTAAAGGCGTCTTTGTTGAAATAACCGATGAGGGTCGGGCTCCAGTCCTTCACGAAACCATACAATTTTCCTTTGTACTTGAAGTTGTCGACGATTGATTCAAAGTCGTCTTTTTTCAAATACTTGCCTTTTGAAATGAGAGAATCAATCGGCATAATCATTTTATGGTTGGCAAGATACGGAACGGCGGCGCCATTAAAACGCATAATATCCGGCGGGTTGCCGGCGGCGCTCATAGCCATGAAACGGGCTATATCGGTTTCCAGTTTGACGATCTTGATGTCGGGATTCTCAGCTTCAAATTGCTTGACATGATCAGCCGAAAACTCGTTGGCATTGTACATTACAGTGACTCTAACTTGGCTGGCGGCAAAGAGATTGGAGCAACCAAATGCGACAACTGCAAGCAACAACAAGACTACTAAAGTCTTCTTCAAATTGTAACATCTCCTTTTCCCGAATCTTTTTGGAATGCCTTGACGATGTTTATACTTGCGCAAGTATTGTTACATCCGTGTAAAATTATAACAAGAAACATCTTTATCTAATATAAGAATAGTTTGCTATTTTTAGGATTTTTTTGACCAATCCTAAATGAACTGGATTTTTATGGAATTTTCTCTATTTATAAATTTTTCGGAGTGGTAAATTTTTTTAAGCTGATAGCTTTGTTCATACAGGTATACTCCGGAAAAATGTCGAATTATTTTGTGAAGAATCGTCATTTGATTGTTGTTTTCGGGGAGTGAATAACTTGGCAGTCAAAATCAATATGGGCATTATATATGAACGCTGCATCAATTGCGGGTTGTGTATGAAAGTATGTCCCGTTAAAATTTTTAAAATTTCTGAAAACTTTATGGTCATTGACAATCAAAACAAAAAATTTTGCCTGAATTGTAATGATTGCATCGCGGTATGCCCGCGGGATGCTATTTTTAAAGATAATGTTGCCGATATCGGTGTGGAAGGCAATATTCTCAGCAAGGATTTTACATTCAATTCGGAACAGTTCATCAACTTTTTACTCAACTTACGACCGGTCCGGAGTTTTACGCCGGGGGCATTGACCGCGGAACAGAAGCAATACCTGGGGAAGGTGGCGGCATTGGCTCCCCGGAACGGTTATACCGGCGCAATTCGCAATACCGGGATTATTCTGGTTGAAGATCCGGAATTGCTTGCGGAAATTGAAAAATATACTTATCATTATCTGGTCCGGTTGAAGAAAAGTTTGGTTAGCGTATGGCAAAAATTATTGAATTTGGTGAATCCTGCGTTGCGAAGCAACATTGCAGCAACCCTGGTACAAATTGATTCAACCATGGATGCCTATAAACGGGGAATAAACCTGCTGACATTCGGTTCTGCCAACCTGTTGCTTTTACATTGCCGGCGGGGAGAACCCGCAGCCGGTGAAAATCTGACCATGATGGGTTATCAATTGATTTTAGGGGCCGAAGCCATTGACCTGGGTTCATCCTTTCTGGGCTGGGTCAGTTTCGCCTTACAGTCGGTCATGCTCAAAAGGTCCGGCGAACTGCAAAAAATATACCAAAAATTAAACATCCCCAAACACCGCGAAATCCGTAGCGTCTTCGCCATAGGCGCCAAACAGACCCGGTACCGGAAGTTAAGGGAGTTGGATGGTGAGGAGTCCGGGATCACTGTTTTTTAGGTAAAAAACAGTGTTAGTTATTGATATTCGTTACATAACCGGCATGCCGGATAAACGCCGCTCAAGATGGTCAAAGAGCATCCTGTGGGTTTAGTATATGAAGTATTTTGTAGCCCACAGTTTACGACTCGGTTGACGGCAAAAGATAGCAGCAGCAATAAACCCTCTGCATTAAAGCCTGCAGAGGGTTTACTTATTAGGAAATAATTCTTTATCAACCACTATGCCGGAGTCCGGCATAAAAAGGATGAAAAACACATTCCTGCTTTGCTATTGTTTTTTTACTAATCACTAATAACCAGTAACTAATAACTAATCACTAAACTGTTTTTATATCAGCCTTTCAAACCGGTGGTGGCCAAGCCTTGCATAAAGTAACGCTGCGCAAAGAAAAAGAAAACAATCAGCGGTAAGGTAAATAAAATGCCAACCGTCATTTGATAGGGTACCGGCGGAATCGGTTGGGTAAATTTGACCCCCGGATAACTGGTTTCCGTCATCATGAGTACAGCTAAAGTCTGATTTTCGGAAGTCAGGTAGAGTAACGGAGCCACATAATCGGTATACGTCCATTGGAAAAGGAAGATACACACGGTGGTAACCGCGGGACCGGCCAGCGGCAGAAAAATTTGCCAGAATGTCCGGAACCGGCCGCAGCCGTCGATTAGCGCCGCATCTTCCAGCTCTTTGGGAAGTCCGGCGAAATATTGCCGGTAATAAAAGATAAAGATGGCCCAGCCCGGAATGGACCATATCAACCACGGCATATAACAAAACGGCCAGGGAAGGCTTAAGAGACCTAATTGCGAAAGCATGACGTACTGAGGAATCATGGTGACGATGCCAGGCAACATCATTGTTGCTAACACAAGAGTAAACAGAATATTGCGCCCGGGCGCCCGGAAACGGGCAAAACCAAAACCAACCATGGCGCTGGACATGCAAACAGTTACGGTAACAATTACACAAATTATCAATGTATTCTGTAGCCCCGAATAAAACCGGACTACTTCATCGGTGAACAGAACTTGGTAGAAATGATGCCATTGAGGGACGGGAGGCATGAACGAAATTGCCACCGATAACTCTTCCGGACGTTTTAATGCGGTGACAAACATCCAAAAGAAGGGGAATAAAAATACCAAGCCTAAAATCGACATTCCGATGACGAGTGCAATCCGACCGATTTTCATTATTTTTTCGCCTTCCCTTCCTGTTCCACCGCATAATATACCCAGTATTTACTGGTTTTTTGAATTATGCCCGCAACAATAAGTAAAACTACAAATAAAATCCAAATCAAGGCGGTCCCGTAGCCGAAGCGTTGATACGACATCATTTGTGATAACGCATATGATGGATATACCATTAAGGACTGCAATGGATTCCAGAAATTCCCTCCTGAGGCTTGACTTAAAATACCAGCCTGGAAAAACATTTGCAAAGAACCGATGATGCCCATCATAAGTTGGTAGTAAGTAATCGGACTTAACAAAGGCCAGATAATGTGGCGAAAAACCTGCCATTTATTGGCGCCGTCGATTCTGGCGGCCTCCTGAAGCTCTTCGGGAATTCCCTGTAAGCCGGCCAGGAAAAGAACCATCGTGGTGCCGCAACCCCAGACGCCCATCGCCACCATGCAACCGATACCGTAGTTATTAACCCAATCGATTACAATCGGGCGTCCCACGACTTCACTGATGAAAAGATTAATAAAACCGGAATTGGTGTTTAGAATGGTCTGAAATACAAGGGCGGTAGCTACACCGGGGACCATGGTCGGTAAATAGTAAAGGGTACGAAATATACCCCGTAATGGAATCTTGGTATTCAGAAGTAATGCCAGTCCAAGGGCCACAGCCATTCCTATCGGAATTGAATATAAGGCGAATTGAGCCGTAAGAGCAAAAGATCGATAGACGTTTGGGCTTTGTAAGGCTTCCTTGTAGTTGGAAAGTCCGAGAAAAGACAAGGAGTCCAGATTAAAACCATTGAAATTGGTAAAACTGATGATGACCGCAAAGGTCAGGGGAATGACGCTTAAAGCAATGAAACCTAATATCCAAGGGCTTACAAATCCATAAAATGCGAGGATTTCCCGTTGCCAGAAGTTCAACCCCAAGCCGCTGGTCTTTTTGGGTTTCAGTTGCAATGATGCCGGGATATTATTTGATGCCATTGACGCGCTCCTTTCAGAAATTTTTGGATTAAACAGTGAAAAACGGAGTAAGTAACTCCGTCCTGTTTTTAAGGTTATCAGTTACCGCCATTAGAACCCATAAATAATACTGTCATAATCATTAAGTATTATAACAAGAAAGAACTTTATCCGGTTATAAGAACGGTGTGTTTTTTTGCGGATTATTTTTACGAGTTTTTTGGGTTGTATATTATTTAAAATTTTTAACGGATTTCGTATTTATTCTCTAATTTTGTACCCGGATAAAAATGTTGCAGGATTGATTCATATGAATATCCTGCGGCCGCCATACCCGCCGCCCCGCTTTGACACATCCCCACGCCATGCCCCCAGCCCGCGCCTGTAAAAACAAAGTACTCCGGTCGGCCATCGGCTCCCAGTTTCGGTTCTACTATGAACAGGTTGCTACGCAGGCCGCCTAACTTTGACCGGATGGCATCGGATTTGACAAGGTGCTCTCCGGATGTTCCCTTAATCAAAACCTGTTTTACCACTCCGCCGGCGCCGCGTCCCACGGTCGTTACGGCAACAATATTACCCAGTTTATCCCCGAGATTAAGCCTGTTCTCAATCTCCAGGCGGGGGACCCATAAGGTCCAGCGGTACGCGCTACGGGCGGAGTACTTGGGATTTGAACTATATGTCTCGGAACGGTTGTTTAACCATAGAGCCAGCTCTTCCGGGGATGGGAACGAACTGTTCAAATGAGACAAGGGGTCGGGGACCGCTTGTAAATAAGGTAGGCTAAAGTTCCATACATCCTGGCTGTTTTTGGTATAACCGCCGCTGTTTGCCGTAAAAAAAGCGGCGATGGGCTTGCCGTTATATGTCAGTATTTTCCCCCGGGTGGCATCCACCGCGGTTCGGGTGGAATTTGTCTCGGCTGAAACTCCGTTATAGACCTGGGAAACTACGGTGGCCCAAAGATCAAATCCCCGGGATTCATATTGGCCCAAGTTGGCAAAAGTATAGGTGCGGGCGGCGATGGCCTGCACCTCCAAAGCCGCTGCCGGCCAGGACGGGGACATTTCGGAAGCTACAACCGAGTATAAATACTCTTCAACATTTACCCGGTTAATTACGGTGATACCTTCTTTTCTCGGCAATAGTTCCATCGTGCCGCGGTAAATCCGGTCCGCGCGTCCGGCCCAGAATGATCCGCCGCCGTATTCCACATCGAAGAGGATAGTGGTGGCACCGGGATTTGGATATGACAGAATGATTTTACGGTTCGAACTGAAGAGTAAAGCGCCTGCTGCAGAATAAACAGCTATCGCTTCATTTTCCATATCAATCTTCAAAACAGCGCCGCTGTTTCCGGTAAAGCTCTTAATCCCTTCGGGATTTGTTAATGTAAAAGCGGCACCGGTTTTCAGGTAAAGTTGCTTAACCTTTTCCGCCAAGCCAATTCGGATTTCGGGTATTTTTTGGCGGTGCTCCATTATGGGCTTGGCTTGAGGAGGGATTGCGATCTGGCGATTTTTCTCGATTCTCTCCTGCTTTTGTTGGACCAGTTCCGGATGGTCCCGGGTTAGTTTTTGAAGTATACCGGATAGGTCTTTGTTCCATGGTGAGATGGCAGCGGCGCTTAACAATAAGTTATAAGCTTTCTGGTATTTTTCCAGGGCGATATAACTTAAAGCCAGAGGCAGGTTTGCCATTGAAAAATTAGGTTCTTGGGTTAAGGTTCGTAAAAAGCAGTCCTGGGCTTTTTCGTAACGGTTGTTTTGAAAATGAATCCGACCCAGCATGTAATGAGCAGACGGGTTAAAAGGTTGAAGCGCAAGGGATTTTTCCATTACTTTCACGGCTGCGCCGTCTTCCCCCCGGGCGGAAAGGGCTAAACCGAGCCAAAACAATTTTTCGGGTTGGACTTCCGCCGGAGTTACCTCGCTGATAACCAAATCCATCCGTCCGGCCAGGTATGCCGTACGCAGGAAACTTAACTGATATTCCGGCGTGCCGGGATTTGATTCAAGGAGTTGTCCGATTTCGGCCAATGCATCGTCAAACCGTCCCGCTTCGCGCAGCAGTTGAATTAAATTCAAACGCGCCTTATTATCGTTGGGAATTTGTTCTGTATAGTACAGGAGCCTTTCAAGGGCCTGCTCGAAATCTCCTTGATAATATGAGGAAACAGCTTCGGATATTGACTTTTGAGATTCAGGCCCCGGATTTTCGGCGCTGTAAATCGCCGGCAGAATGGAAAAAAAGAGCAGGGCAAGGACTAAGAAATGGAATGGCCTTTGTAGCATAAGTATTTCTCCCTAATATGAAATGATAAACGAAAAATAGACCTATTTCTATTCTAGGGATGGCTTGATTCATTGTCAATCCAAACCTTGGCCTGGAAATAAATCACCATGAAAATATAGTAAATTAGCAAGAAATAATATGATTCGATAAATTGCGTGATACCGGCAGGAAAGGGTGGGATGCCGTCGAATTGTGTAATATTGCAAAAAATGGTCCCAACGGTTATAGTTAGCGCTAAAGGGAGGGTTTTACATGATCTTAAAAAGAATTTTCAGTCTGTTGTCGCTTATTTTAGTATCTATGGTTTTAACTTTTCCTTGTTATGCTAAAGAACGAATTGGAGTTTTGGGTTTTAGCGGCCAGGTTAACCAAGAATACTGTCAAGCGGCGATTAGTAAATTAACCGAGATTTTGTTTGTTTTTGGAAGATATGACCTGGTAGAACGGGCGGAAATTGAGCGTATACTTGAGGAACAGAACTTTCAAGTCTCCACTGCGGTTGATCCAACATCGATAGTGGAAGTTGGAAAGATACTGGGCATTAAAATCGCTTATATCGGGAATATTGATCAGCTCACCGCGTCCTGGGACAGACGCGGGCTGTATTACCGGGCTACCGCCAGAGTTACCGTCAAAGTAATTGATGTTCAAACCGGTAAAATCTTAAATATTATTAGTGGAGATGGTTTTAGCACCGATAAGGGACGGGCGGCATCTCTACATATGGCCTTGGAGCGATGCTTTTCCGAAAGAATGATCACCGGAATCCGTACTAAAATTGCTCCCTACAGTAAAATCATTAAAGTGGACGGAGATTATATTTATTTTACTAATGGCAAGGATCTCGGAATTACCAAAGGGACCCGTTATCAAATCCTGCGGCCTATGAGCGTCGATTTTGACGATATCGGTTTGGATACCGAAGAAGCCGCCGGAAGTTCCGCAGATGAAACTGCCGCTTATGACAATACTTTTAAACAGCAAATTGGTTTGGCGGAGGTTTTGGATGTAACTGGTGATAAATCACGGGCGAAAATAATATGGCTTTCGGGATCGATCCGTAATAATGATTTATTGCAGGAAGTGGTCAATCCCTATTTAGGCATCTTTGCCTTCAACGTTCATACAGTTCCGGTCCGCACATGGGACAACACGGGTGTTTTATTATACGATAATGATCGAGTGCTGGTGTACGAAGGAGCAATCGGAGCCGGGAAACCTTTCGACGGTTCTTTCTTGTTAAACTGGGGGTATTCGATTACCAATCAACGGGTAAATATTATGAATTTTGATTTTTATAGAACTTGGGAACTGCCGATAATACCCGGAACCTTGTATTTTGCGCCCGCAGGCGGCTTGGGTATCGCTTTTGGGTCTCAAGATTACTATTATTATAGCTACTATAAATCTCATACTATTGCATCCGGGTTATACGTAAAAGGCGGACTGGGATTGAAATATTACGTAGATCACGAGAATGGAATGCAAATTGAATTGGCATTGATTGGTCAGTATGGCCCCTTTTTAAGGGAATGGACGGATTATTACCATGAATATTGGGGATATGATGCAACCAATTATGTCGCCGACAGCCGGGTGGATGTAGCAGGATACGGACTCCAACTGACTTTGAATATACCGCTGAAATAATCATAAATGACATAGTATGATTAAAAAATGAAACCTGTCCAAGATGAAACTACCATATGCTGGTAGTTTCCTTTTTGCAGAAAACAGTTGTTGGTTCGTTCTAGAAGTTAATTTGAAAAAAAGATCGAAACGTGCTAGAGTAAATGATGTATCATCATGATCAGACTAGGAGGCTATATAATGTCAGCGGGCAAAAATGGTTTAAAGATTCACGTAGTTTCGGAAACCCCTTTTATGATGAAGGGGCAGGGTGTACATACGGCTTTTGTGGATTGCGTCGATCTGTTAAAAAACGTTGATGATGTTGAAGTGGTGGTAAATGATGAGGGTTGGGGGGACATAATGCACTCTCATACGTATGGGCTGTATTACTTCTGGAAAGGCCGGCGTTACTCGGGACGCAGGATTTATACAGTTCATGTAATTCCGGATTCAATTAAGGGTTCCCTGCCGGTGGCCAACCTGTTAATGCCCATCGTTCGCTGGTATTTCCGGAAAGTCTATTCGTACGCCGATATTTGTATTGCCATTTCACCCCACGTGGAATCGGCTATTAAAGATTTAAACGCAGCGACGAAAGTGGTCCGGATTTTTAATCCACTACCCGTCGAAAAGTTTCGCAGAACTCCGGAACGCCGTGCTGCAGGCCGTAAATTGCTGGGGCTGCCGGAGGATGCCTTTTTGGTTTTGGGTGTTGGTCAAATCCAAGGCCGGAAAGGTGTGGAGACATTTCTCGAAGTTAGCCGGGCCTGTCCGGATCTAAATTTTGCTTGGGTAGGCGGCAGGCCTTTCGGCATCATGACCGAAGGAATTGTCCGGCTGAACCGCTTGATTGCCGAAGCGGGGCAACATGTAAAATTTCCAGGTATGTTTGAATTGGAACAAATGCCGTTGATTTATAATGCCGCTGATATCTTCTTATTTCCCAGTTTTCAGGAGAATTGTCCGCTAGCGCCGTTAGAGGCTGCCGCTGCCGGCCTGCCGGTAGTATTTCGTGATCTTAAGGAATATAAAGCTTTATACCAATCACCTTATATGAAGGCAACGGATACGGCCGAGTTTATCGCATTAACTAAAAAACTGGCATCGGATAATGCTTTCCGTGAACAAGGACGGAGTATATCTGGCCAACTCCTGCAACAATTTGAAAAAGAGACTATCAAGCAACAGCTTATCCAGTTGTATCAAGAGGTATTAAAAAGCAAAAATCATAATAACAGAACCATTGCCTAAGTTTTGAACTTAAGCATTTAATATGGAAAAAAGGGGTGAAAACAATGGATGCCATTATTAACCGCAGAAGTATCCGTAAATTTACGGCCGGGCCCTTGCCGGAAGGCTGGGTGAATGAATTATTGACGGCCGCCATGAGTGCTCCATCAGCTCACAACCAGCAACCCTGGCATTTCGTGGTCATTACCGAACGCCGTTTGCTGGATAAAGTTCCGGAGTTTCATCACTATTCGGCCATGCTAAAGGAGGCTTCGGCAGCGATTTTAGTGTGCGGGCTGAAGGAATGCAGTAAAGACGGTTTCTGGATTCAGGATTGTGCTGCTGCAACCGAGAACATTTTAATTGCCATTCAGGATAAGGGGTTAGGCGGAGTTTGGCTGGGCATCTATCCCAAACCGGATTTGGTCAAGAAAATCGGAAGATTGTTGAAATTACCGAAATTTATCATCCCTTTCTCCCTCATCGCGCTAGGTCATCCTGCCGAAGAGAAGCCGCCGGCCCAACGGTTCGATGAAAGGCGGATACATTATAACGATAGATGGTAAGTACTCCTAACCCCAGCCCGCGCTGGGGGACATATTTCACTACAGAGGTCACGGAGAACACAGAGGTTTATATAACCGATATTCCCAATGGTTTTACTCGATGCCCTCTGTGGTAAAAACGTCTACCCCGGAGGGTGTTATGAAATCCAAGTATGATACAGTCGGATTATTGATTTTTATAGCGTTTTCATTAGTTTTGGCCGCATTTTTTTCGATCTGGCGGATCGGTAATCGTACTCCTGCGTATGAAAAAACTATCAGCCAATATTTCAAGTTGCCCCGTTATTTCGGGGCAGCTTCATCCGAAAACCGGAGTGGATCCGATTCAAAATCGGACTTGAAACAAACTGTCCGGGAGCTTTTTACCGGACAGATCCGCGACGATTATATCGCCACAATTGACAATGCATCTTTGGCTAAACAGCCGTTAGAGGCCATATTCCCCGGTCTAGCCGGGTTTGCCGTTCAGGAGCGGCAGACTCAGAGGCAAGGCGCCCGGATTTCGTATACCGTTACGGGAAAGACATCTTATCATTATGACAGGGATGTTTTCGTTCCGCTCTCCGATCTGGTTGCGGCTTACCGCGTAACAAACTATAATCAAAATCAGGTCGATGCTTTTTTCGAGCCGGATCAAATCCAATTACATACCAGGGAGAAAAGAATATTTGACTTGGTATCCGTGGAAGAGAAGTGGTATATTGCGAAAATTCGGGTTATTCCCATGGAAACCACATTGCAGCCAAGCCCATCCGATATATTTACCGTTAAAACATTTTTCTATTTACAAGATTCCGAATGGTGCAGGATTAATAACGAATTAACGGAGTTATGCCGGCAAAAGCAGTATACCGAAGCCTTGACGGCTGCTCAAAATGCCGCTGCGATCGCCGTAAAACTGGGAGATGAAAACCATCTAGGAACCGGAGTCGCCGCTAACAATCTGGCCGTCCTGTATTTAATCCGGAATCAATTGGCTGAGGCCGCTCCTTTATTTCAAAAAAGCCTATCAAGTTTGCTGAATTTCACCAACTCCTCCCCGGACCAGGATTTGATCGCCAGGAATATCGCGTTGGCGCTTCCTTTTATGCTGAATCAAGCAAATGATTTGCAGGAGGGGTTATGGTCGCCGGCTGATTTCGATTTGGCCGAAATCGGGCTTGGTTTAGATGAAAATCGGATCAGAGAGTTATTGGGTGATTCTGAAAAATCCGGACCCGAAAAGAATGGATCCACCAAGAAAAGCAAACCGTTCCGGTACAAAGAATACGTTTTTCCAAAGGTTCTGCTGCGTTTGAAAGAAGAGGATTCCGTATTCAAAGTGTGGCAGGTTCATAGCGCATCCACCGAAGTCAGTACCTTCCGGGGGATCAATCAGGGAGACTCCAAAACCAAGGTTTTATGGGTATATGGGAGACCCGAAATTGAAGAGCCAGAGAAATTGGAATACCGGATCACGCAGGAGAACAAGATCGTTAAGTATCTACGGTTTGAGTTGGATTCCAATGAGAAGGTAACTGAGATAGAAGTGGGGTTTTTAGAGTAATTGTGGGTCAATCGTTCATTAAAGTCTGGGGTTTAGGATTTGTCTATCGTTCAGTGTTCCGGGTTCAGGGTTTCGGGTTGGTTTGGGCTCCGGGTCTATCGTTTCGAGTTCAATGTTCCGGGTTCAAAGTCGCAGGTCCCATGCTTAATGATGAACGATGAACACGCAACGCGGAACGAGACATCACTGAATTAACAGAAAAATATTAAACGCAGAACACGGAACGAGCATCTTCGAAACTACAGAAAGTATCGAACGAGGAACGAGCATATTCGCAGTTAAAAAGTTTTTTAAATCATTTAAGGATCTTTGAGCAGGGGCCGAAATATATAATAGAGTTTAAGGATATGCGAGGAGAGATGTTGATGAAAATTTACGCAAAAGTGCTTGCCCTATGTTTATTGGCTGTCCTGCTGCTGTCGTCCTGCGGGGGAGGCCCGGCACCAACACCGGATCAGGCCGAATATACTTCGGCTCGAATAAAATCTTACACTTTGCACGATTTCACTTACGGTCGCGTTGAGGCCCGAATTAAAATACCATACGGACAAGGCATTTGGCCTGCGTTTTGGATGCTGGGATCTAATTTTCAATCTTCTACTTGGCCAACTTGTGGAGAAATCGACATCATGGAGAACGTGGGCAAACAACCGTATACCATTCATGGAACGGTTCATGGCCCCGGTTATTCAGGCGGAAGTGGTATTGGAGCATCTTTCTCGCTTCCGGGAAATCCAAGGTTCGCGGATGATTACCATATATTCGTTATTGAATGGGAACCGAGTGTGATTCGCTGGTACTGTGATGGTACACTTTATCAAACTCTGACCAAGGGTGCGGGTAGTCTCGCAGGAAAGACCTGGGTATTTGATCACAACTTTTTTATCATCCTAAATGTGGCAGTGGGTGGGCTATGGCCGGGATATCCGGACAGCACCACCGTGTTTCCGCAAATGATGTATGTTGACTATGTCAGGGTTTATAATCGAACCGGAGAGGGTACTTTTGAAACTCTCAATTGGAACGACGAGTTTAATGATCCGGACGGTTCGGCTGTTAATCCGGCCAACTGGAATTTTGATATAGGTGATCACGGTTGGGGTAATTCGGAATTGCAAAATTATACCAATAGCATTGAAAATGCTTATATTGAGGATGGTAAACTGGTGATTAAGGCCATCAAAAACTGATCAGGATTTTCAGGATTTAAGAATTAACAGAATTAGCGGGATTAATAATCCTGCTAATTCTGTTAATTTTGATCACGTTTTAATCCAATAAATCCTGTAAATCCCGTCTAAAATAAGTTTGTGAATTGAATAAGCCTAAAACAAGGTTACTGGACAGGATTAATGGGATTAAGGGGATTTATGAAAGGAAAGGCCAGCTTATAAAAAATAAATGGGAGCCTAAAAAGGCTCCTATATATATTCGGGGATGTCTGGGACAGCCCCGGACCGAAAGGAAGGTTGCCATGTTTCATGGCAAATCACCTCCTCTTAGAACGATTCCATTATACTCACTACCTACTGATATTTCAATAGGAAGTTGACAGTAATTCAGCCATTTATTGTTTACAATTTGGTAAAGGAAATAATCGGGAAGAATATTTATAAAACAACGAGTTCGTCATTCATTGCAGGATTTACCTTTTAAACCCCGAATCCTATGAACTGAATTGGGGGTTTTTGATTTGGACGGCAGCGCAAAATCGGTACGGATTAATACAGTTATTGGCGAATTGCAAAATCACCGGATAATCCTGGCCCGGATAAAGGAGGCCCTCCGGGTTAAGAATTTTTCGAGTATCATCCTTTTCCCAACTTTGAGTCTGTTGAACTCCGTTCTGCAGGAAGTTTTGGATGATCCCGGAGTTCCCGGCATCGGGGGCATCCGGTTCTTATTATTTGAGGGTTTTATGGAAGAGATTTGCCAGCAGTTCGGTATCAACCGGCGTCAGCCGTCATCTTTGGAACGAAATCTTCTCATTGCTCAAAGTTTTCAAAGATTGAATGCCGCCGGTGAATTATCTTATTTGGCCCGGGCGCCATTTACGGCCGGTTACCGACAGGCGGTTCTCCAGGGAATTGCGGAATGGAAACGGAGTCAGTTAACCCCGGCTGTATTTATCCGGTGGGCCGCTTCCAAAGGGCCGAAAGAGCAGCAATTGGCGTTGCTTTATCAAGACTACCAGAGTTTGTTGACCCAGTATGGTTTCACGGAAGATGATTTCATCCTTAACGAACTGCGCTGCCGCGAGAAATATACCGGGGTCCAAAGGAGATGGACGGTTTTATTATACGGTTTTACCGATTTAACGCAGTTGCAAAGGGATATTCTAAATGCTTTATCTTCTTGGTTTGATTTGGAGATAATTCTGGATCTCACCGGAGTTCCTTCATTTCAAAAACTCAGCGCCCGTTATTTCGGCATTTCATTTGATTCCATTCCGGAAGCTAATAGCATCGCCGAAGATATCCCATCTTTGGAGCCGTTTTCTGAAACTGCGCTAGCCCTGTTGCAGAAGTGTTTTTGGAGTAGTGAGCCTGGGGATTCCGGGTTTGTTACAGCCGATGACTCTATCGGATTATTACAGACCGCCGGGGTCCACCGGCAAGTTGCAGCCATTGCCCGGGAGATTGCCAGGCTTTATAAAGAGCATCCTGAGTATGGAATTTATGATATTCTAATTTTAAGCCCGGATCCGAATCGTTTCATCCGGATTGCGGCTCCGATCTTCAAGGAATATCATATCCCGCTGTTGGAAGTACCTGTACCAGTCATTGAGTACCCGTCGGTAAACTATATCCGGAATATGATCATAGCCATAAACAATGATTGGCAGTGGACGGATCTTGCGGTCTTAATCCGGTGCTTTTATGAACGGGACCCAGAGGCCGGGGACCGGCTGATTACTATCATCGCCCAACGGTATGGCGCTTTGTCCGGCCGTGAACGCTGGCTGCAATTGATTGATGATGCTCATTTCAAATTATATCTCCATGAAGCCGGGTTGCCTATGGAACCGCTGTTGAATGGAATTGCCCGGTTGCAACAGATTCCAACCCGCGGCTGGTTAACCGGTTATTTAAAAGCTGTTCAGGATTTTGCCACAGTCATAATAGCTGAAAAAGCAGGGCAGGTTTTTCATGATGAAAAGGTTGATTTGCGGGAATCACGGCGGCGCAGGTTTGAAAATAACCAGGCCATCCGGCTGATCAAAAATAACATCGCCGAGTTAATCTCTTTTCTGGAAAATGCTCCCCAATGGCAGATTGAAATGAGTTCCGTTGAATTCTTGCATTTTTTTAATGATTTCATATTGGATGTTGAGGTTGAACCATTTTTTGAACCCGGGGTCCGGGTGCTGCCCCCCAGGGAGGCCAGGGGGCTAAAGGCGCCGGTGGTGTTTCTTACCGGATTGGAACAGGGTGTATTTCCGCGAACTTACATCAACGATTGGAAACTGGATATCCGGTCCCGTTTTGAACTCAAAAAAAAGGGGATCGAGCTGGAAACGGGCGAACACTACATGCTCCAAGAGAGACAGGCCTTTTATTGGGCGTTGCAGAGCGCCACGCAACAATTGTTTCTCGTATTTCAATACCAGGATGAAAACGGCCAGCCCCTTAACCGTTCTCTGTTTTTGGATGAGGTTTTGGAATGGGTTCCGGAATTAGCCGCTCGAGCCAAGGTTTATCCATTGGTTCCCCAGTTACCGGAGGCCTTCGGGGACTGTCTTTCAGATTCTGAAATACGGCGGTGCTGGGCGCGGTTATTAACCCGGAAACAATGGGAGTTTCCGGAGACAGAGCAGGCTTATTTTCAATCCTTGTTTTCATCCGATTTTTACCGGCACTTGGCCGGGCAGATCCGGAAATGCCATAGCCGCCGGCCGGGACCGGTCCTGCCGTTGTTTCAAAGGCCAGCTTCTTTCCAGTGGATTGCCCGGACATTCGGAGCTGAATTTAGTTTCGCCATTACCGCCCTGGAAGACTACCGGGAATGCCCTTACCGGTTTTTCCTGAAACACGTTTTGAAAACCGCCCCTATTTTTGAACCCTCGATATTACCGACGAGATTAGATGTCGGTAGCGTGCTGCATGAGGTTTTGGAAGATTTCGGCATGAAGTACCGGGGATCTGCACTGCATCCGGAACAGGCTGAAGAATACCAACAGTATTTGACGGCATATTTTAACAGCCGGTACCGGGAATGGCGGGAAGGAGCAGCCAATGAACTGGTCAAATTGCTGCTCAAGCTCCAGGAGAAGCAAATCGGACGAACTTTGGAACGCTGGTTAAACAGTGAACTGGAGTGGGCGGAGGAGACCAGGGGCAGATTTCATATCCAGCATGTGGAATATGGCTTTGGGTTGGAAAAAGGCGATTATGATCCGGACTCTATACCGTATCCTTATGAACTGAAATCAGATCATTATGAACTGAAATCAGATCATAAGGAACTAAAGGCTGCTCCTCCGGTGGCGGAAATAAAAATCTGGGGTAAAATTGACCGGATAGACCGGGATTCCGCCGGCAATTTTATTGTTTATGATTATAAATCCGGCCGGGGACCATCTTTTAAAAATATTCTGAACCTTGATTACCTTCAAATTCCTGTTTATATCATGGCCTTGGAACAATTTTTCGGCCTGGAGAATGCGGCCGGAGGATGTTATCTGGGGTTAAGACAGCCCTCCCGGAACCGGGGCGGAGCTTGGCGGGAATCTAAAATGAATATGCCCTTTGCCGGTGGGTTAAGCGAACCGGCATGGCAGGATTGGTTGCACCAAGCCCAAGATGTTATCCGGAGTAACGTCCAGGCTATCCGCCAGGGGGTATTCAACCTGGTAGGGGAGAAATGCCGGCCGTACTGTGAATACCATGATGTCTGCCGGCGCCGGGAATGGGAGGAGGATGGATCCGATGAGTTATCCGCTGAATCCGGAACAGTTTGAGGCGGTATCCGATTTTCAATTCGATCTTTTAGTGACCGCCGGCGCCGGAACTGGGAAAACCGGGGTTTTGACCAATAAGTTTCTGCGTTTATTGGAGGAACGGCGGGCTAACGTGGGTGAGATCGTGGCCATTACGTTTACCAAAAAAGCCGCCGCTGAAATGCGGGAACGGATTCGGGCCCAGATTCAGCAAAACATTCAAAGTGCAACCAATCCCGGTGATCTGCAATTCTGGAAAGAACAACTCCTGGAGATCGAGAGCGCCCGGATTGGCACATTCCATGGTTTTTGCCTGGGATTAATCAGAGAGCACTCGTTGGAGGCAGGTCTTTCACCGGTAACCGGGGTTTTGGATACCGGTGAAGAGACTATCTATATTTATCAGGCCATTGAATCCGCATTGACGGAATACATCCGGGACACGGGGGTTCTGGAGCGGGACAAGCAGGTATTGTTGAAAATATTGATGGATTTTGGATGGGATGGTTTTCAAAGCAGTATCGCCGCTATCTATCGGACCATCCGGGAAAGCGGAATGGATTTTGACGGTGTTATCGGGCGGAGTATTGCTTCTACCCAAAGAGCGATTGCTAATTGCCCGTATGGAACATCGCATCTGATGGAAGAGATGGAAGACTTGCTGGCTTTCGTCCGGACTGCGTCATTGAACGGGCGCACTGCGGACTTGATGGGATCACTTCAGGAAGAATGGCCTGGTTACCGGGAAGCTTTAATGGGTAATGACTTCTTGAACGATATTTTGCCCGTGTTTGATGAACTTAAAAGAGCATTGCCATTAAATTTAGCTAATATCATTAAAGAACGGGCCGTGGTTATTCGTAAAATGATTGATGCCTGTCATGCCAAATTGCTTGATCAGGAGGCGCTGGAGCGTTTGCCGGTTTTTGGGAAGATTCTCAAGGGAATAGACCGGTTTTATATGGCGGGTAAACAGGAATCAGGGTATTTGGATTTCAGCGATCAGCTAATATATGCCCGGGATCTGTTGCGGGATCACCCGGAGCTTACCCGGGAAATCAAGGCCGGTATCCGTTATATCCTGGTGGATGAGTTTCAGGATACCAACAGTTTGCAGATGGAGATTGTGGAATTGCTGCGGGGGGATGGATATGAGGGCGGCCGGTTGATGGTGGTGGGAGATATCAAACAATCCATTTACCGTTTCCGGGGCGCCGAGGCGGATCTGATCTTAAAATTGGCTTCTGAATTTGGCGCGGGGAGTGGCCGGCTGCTCTCGCTTAACCGGAACTATCGCTCGGCTTCCTTGTTGCTTGAGTTTGTAAACCGGATTTCAACGGCGTTATTTGAGGGCGAAGCCTTTGAATATGAACCTTTGGAAACTGTGCAGGACGACCATCAGGACGCGGCAATTGAATTCATACTGAGCAACAGTGATAACCGGCTGGCTGAGGCCCGGATGGCGGCCTCCCGGATCCGGCAGTTGGTTGAACCCTCGGGTTCAACGGCCAGGTTCCGTTTCAGCGATATCGTGATCTTGTTCCGGACAAAAACGGCAATTCCCGTATATCAAACAGCCTTGCGGGAACAGGGCATTCCGTATTATACAGCCAGCGGCGGCGATTTTTACCGCTGCCCGGAGATTGTCGATCAAATCAACATCCTGCGGCTTACCTTGAAACGCCATGACGGAATTGCTTTGCTCGGCCTATTAACCTCGCCCTACGTGGGTTTATCCGATGAAAGCCTGCTATGGCTTGCTAAGGGGGATGAACTCATCCGGCGATTCTACGAGAGTGAAGAATTTCCTGTGGAAATCCCCCCCATGGAACGGCAACGTTTGGTGCGTTTTCGCAAAGCAATCAATTTACTGCAAGAACAGCGTGAGTATCTGGGTATTCCAGGTATTTTAAGAGTTGCTTTGGAGCAATGCCTCTACTATGAAGTTCTATGGTCTTTTCCCGATTCGGGCCAGCGTTTAGCCAATTTGGAAAAGCTTTTAACCAAGGCTGATGAGTTTGCAGCCAAAGGTTTCCATGATTTGCAGCGTTTTTTAGCTTATATCGAGGAATTACAGGAAACCGAAATCATGGAAGGTGAAGCCCCCACCGAGATGGAAGCCGGAGACGCAGTCCGTTTAATGACGGTGCACCGGTCCAAGGGGCTGGAGTTTCCGGTGGTTTTCATCCCGGATCTGGACCGGCAATTCCGGCGGAATTTTAAAAGCCGGCTGGCCTATCAGAAAGATACGGGTTTGGGTTTTACCATCGGATATGGGGAAAATGAAACCGGCTCCACCTCCAATTGGGAATGGATTAAGGATTTTAACCGCCGCCAGGATATCTCCGAGCTTAAACGCCTTCTTTATGTGGGTTTAACCCGCGCCAAACAGCAGTTGTTTTTGGTGGGTTCCGGCCGGAGCAAATCAAAGGCGGCCACGATTGAGACTGCCAACAATTGGATGAAGTGGTTCGAATTATTGCTGCCGCTAGGTACGGCAGGATCGGTTTTGGATTTTCAAGGAACGCCCATCCGGATCAACCGGGAGGCCCTTGAAACCGGAAAACCGGCTAAAATTCCCGATTCTCAAGGGATTGATTTCCGGGAGATTGAATTGGAGACCGGCTCGTTGATTCCCTCCGTAGCGGAGACGGCGGCGACCACAGTTGTGGTTCCTGTCAGAATTCCGGTTACTTTGAAGGTCACTGAGTTATTGAGTTTCAAAGCATGCCCGCGCCGTTATTATTGGAGGTACCGCCGGCATTTGACGGACAACTTAATTATGCCGGTCTCATCATCTGTTGACATGATACCGGACTCGGAGTGGGACGAACCTGCGGAACCTGGCTTAGGAACGCTAATCGGAAAATTTGTCCATCAGGCTGTCCGTTTATCCGGTTCCAAATGGCCGGAAGATTTATGGGAACAGAATTTCCTGAATCTAAAGAATGCCGGCTTCCGTAAATTGAAAGAAGATTTGGCCCAAATATGGAGCAATTTCCGGAAGAGCCCGTTTACCGAAACCGCAGGGGAATGCTTTGATGAAGTGCCCTTCAAGATCAAGATGAATGAACAGGTTTACATCGAAGGCAGGTTTGACCGGTTGATTCGTACCCAGGATGGAAAGCTGATTTTGGTAGATTACAAAACCCACCGGTTAAGCGGGAACAGGGTTGATTCACTGGCGGAGCAGTATTATTGGCAGTTGCAGTTATATGCCTTAGCAGTCAAAGCGTTATGGGATAATTTACCGGATCGGGCGGTGCTATACTTTATGTATCCGGATCGGATGGTAGAGGTGCCTTTGGAACGGGGAATATTGGAGAGACTGAAAGGTGAAGTTCTGGAGATAGCTCAATATATTGGAAAACACGATAGATTGGATGAATATGGAGCCGGAGATGATGACTGTCAAGGGTGCGGGTACGAGAAGTACTGCAAGACATTGTTGAATAAGTAGTTTATTTATAACTGAAAAAGAATTCATCGCAATCGGTACAGTCACATTGGCAAGGGTAACCAATTTCGGATCTATTCAATTCTTTGTGGTAAAAAAGAGGAAATATAACTAATATATTTAAATTACAAATTATGAAGAACAATTTGGTTCTTCTGGAAAACAGCCTAGGATTAAGTTTTATATTATTGCTTACTAATCTTGCTTATGTAGCGACAAAAAAACTGGCAATAGGTTTAAGGAGGCTATTAAGATGATTAATTTGATATCAAAAGGAACAATTCTTTTATGTTTGGTCATTTGTTTCTTGATTACGGGTTGTGGTGGTGGTGATAGAGTTGAAAATCCGCCACCTTTTCAAAGTGACTATGCTGAAGATTGGGAAGGTACATGGGTAATACCAGAACTGTATCAATCAGGAACCATTTCATTAACAATCGCCGCGGACGGAAAAATTAGCGGAACTTTAAATAATGAAACTTTAATGAAAACTTCGTCCATTTCAGGCACATCGGATAATACCAACTTTGCTTTTTCATATCAATATGATTCAACTTCGGGAACCGTCAAAGGTACATTTGGTTTGAACGAAAATCATCATCTCATCGGGAATTTCAATAATACTATTTCCGGAAATACATATGAAGGTAGTTTTGATCTGACTCTCAAAACTTATGGACTTGCAGGATGTGTATTTACCGGAGATGGAACTAATCACGCCCGCAATATCAAAATACAATTTAGCAATGGATACGGTACTGTAAATTCCGATTATTATGAAGGATGGCAAAAAGACGGGTTTCGGGGTTCTGTCACTGTTACTCCTTATCGTTACGGATATAGTTTTGACATTCCTTCAAAGACATTTTCAACTGACACTTCCAATATCAACTTTTATATCGCCGGATTTCAAGATGATTTTAGTAACACTGGCAGCGGTTGGATGATCGGTAATTCAACAATAGGCAATGCGAAGGAAACGTCTTACTTGGACTATATTAATAATGAATACGAAATGGTAATCAATACGAAGAATCAGGCTGGCGAAGTATATTTTCAACAAAATGCGTTTGCTTTATTCCCGGTGAATTATGGTTCGCATATTTACGATGCCGAAGTAAAGGCTTATCCATTTACACCAACTGACACCTATTGTTATGGCCTTTCCATTTGGTCTGTTACAAAAAAATACGCCTTTTTTGTTCGGGCCTCCGATCAAAGCTATGCGATTTATCAGATTACGACAGCATCTTCTTTTGACTTGCGCTGGGGGTGGACTCCAATAAAGGATTGGACATCAGACAGCCACATTAATCAGTCAACACCAAATATTATTAAAATTTCTCAGAATGACTCCCAAGTTAGCTTTATAGTCAATGGCTATACCCTTGATTCCCGCGTATTCGACTTATTTAGCTCTAGCAAAGAGATGATGATTATGCTGGTTGCAGCTAATTTATCCACCAGTCAATTTCCTCTCAAAATCCGTTTCGATGATTTTACTTTTACCAATCAAGTGATTTATCCATGATATCATTATAATCGATAATTAATTGCGGGAATAGTCATTTTTTAAAGGACTTATACCTCAGATAACGAAATAATGATATTCATTTGGGTTATAATCATAAAATTGAATAACCAAAAATAATGTTTTTGATAACATCATGAAAAGAAGGGGATTATCATCGAAACGAAATGGTTCACTACGGATTTCAATTACGATCAAATCGTTTTAGCCGGGGATATCGGCGGGACAAATACCAATTTGGCGTTAATCGGCCAAAAAAACAACCGGTTTCATCTTATTGTAGAGTTTATTTATGAATCTAAAGAGATATCCGGATTGACTGGGCCGCTACGGGAATTCTTACAAGCCGCCAAAGCAAAAGACGCCAAGTTGCAGCCCGGTTTATGTTGTATCAGCGGCGCGGGGCCCATCGCGGAAAACCGGTGCGACTTGACCAATGTTGCCTGGAAGATTGATGGGAATGAAATTAAACGGGAGTTTCAAATTGAAACCATTGTCATCAATGACTTCTCCGCAATCGCTTACGGCATTCCAACTCTGGACTTAAATAATTCCGCTCAAGTATGTAAAATACCCCATCTTCATAAAGCGGATCCCAAACCGGAAATCGATGCGGTCAAAGTAGTCATCGGCGCAGGCACCGGCCTTGGGGTGGGCTATCTGGTTCCCCGGGGGAATCATAATTACATTGCCTACCCATCCGAAGGAGGACATGCGGGTTTTGCGGACTTTGATCCCCAAAGTAAGGCAATAAAATCCCATATCCGGAAAGCTATCGCCAAAAATCCCGATACGGAAATGTTTCTGTCCGGCCAGGGAATTAACAATATCTATCAATACTTTAAGGCCAAACAAGGCTTTACCGTTGAAGGGATATTTACAGCAATCGACGCGGCTGATGAAAAGGAAAGACCGGCTTTAATCTCAAAGAATGCCGCTTTCAATCCGGTTTGCAAGAAAATTATGCAGAATTTCGCCCGCATCTACGCCAATTACGCCAGCAATATCGCTTTAACGTTTCTGCCGCTGGGCGGATTGTTCCTGGGTGGCGGCATCGCCGTCAAAAATCAGGAGCTTTTCCTGGCCGGTAATCTGTTCATGAAAAGTTTTGAAGAGAATTGCCGTGAGAATATCAAGGTTCTTTTATCCAAAATACCGGTGTATATCATCAAGGATTATTCAATATCTCTATATGGCGCTGCAAATGCGGCGGTTAATTTACTTAAGAAAGTATAGTATCATAATTTCACCGTGGCAAGATTCTCTATTCGATTTTAAAATACTTATTACGGCGGGTTTGCCATTCATCCGTTCATAACGACCATTCAGGTCGTTTTTTGTTTGTTTCATGGTAAATTGAATATGTAATGTGATGAAATGAATTATATTATTAAGAAAAAAGATCTATGGTTGTGGAAGATAATGCAAAAGTAAAATAATGTAAAGCACATCAATATAATATTAGCGATATTGTGGTGATAATACGGATGCAACAATTACATTCAACCTACCCGGAAATTGCGGACAGTGATCCTTTAGTCCAAGCATATGGTGATAGTTGGGACTTAATAAAGGATAAGCTGAAATGGCTGGATCTTTTGCTTCAATTCCAGATGAGCCGGCATAACTTTACGGAGCAGGAGAATACTTTAAAGCAATTCCGGGGCTTAGTCATATCGAAAGAAGAAATCAACCGTCTTTTAAATTTTCCGAAAACCGCCGGGGCGGATCGCGAAAATCCCGAAGTTGAGTTTTTGGCAAAGGAGCTGCTGCAGTTAGAAGAGCTGATCCGGCAAAAAACCGCCCGGTCCTTACAAAATGGAATTTTTCTTTCATTATCTTATCTGGTAAAGGTTTTTCAGTTGACTCCCTTTGAAGAGAACTGCATAGTTCTTTGTCTGGCCCCGGAATTGGATCGCAAATACGAGAAAATCTATGCTTTTCTGCAAGATGATATTACCCGTAAAAAACCCAGTGTTGATCTGGTATTTTCGTTGCTGTTAAATTCAATGGAAGCAAGAGTGGCAGCCCGGCAATATTTTAACCCGAATGCACCTCTCTTAAAATATTTATTACGATTTACAGAGAACTTATCCGGGGAAGAAACCTCTTTGATTTCGAGGTTTATAAAGCTGGATGAGCGGATTGTCAAGTTTTTGCTGGGATTTTATGATATTGATGAACAGCTGGAACCGATGGTTCGCCTGATCTTGCCTGCGGAGAAACCGGTTGCAAAAATAATACCTCCCGACCTGGCAAAAATCCGGCTGACTGATCGGCTGACTTATAAACAACAAGTGGAAGCAGGGAAAAGAGTCATCTTCCATTATTATGGTCCTTATGGCACAGGGAAAAAATTATTGGCCGAAATAATCTGCGGTGAGCTAAAGCTGTCTCTCATCATGATTGATCTGCGGACGATATACAACAATCAAATATCATATCAGGAAATCTTACGGATTATAGAACAAGAATCCGCTTTACAGCAAGCGGCGATTGGTATTGAAAATTTTCAATCATTGCCGGAGAATCAGGATAAATATCAAGTTGAACTGAACTCGTTATTCAATGGTCTTCGAACCTTCTCACTCCTGACCTTTTTATTCAGTGATCGCCCTTGGAAGCCGGGTGGAATAATAAATGATTTTGTTTATATTGAGCATGAATTTGCAATACCTGCGGAAAAACTGCGGCAAGATTTTTGGGAAAACTTTAGTGAACCATATCAATTACGAAATGATGTGAATTTCACGGCTTTAGCCGCCAGGTTTCGCTTTACCCCGGGGCAGATTAAAAACAGTCTTGTTAATGCGAAGTATCTCGCATTCCAACATTTAACCGAAAATAAGTCCATTGCCATGGAGGATCTTTATAAGGCTTGTCAGCAGCAGTCAAATCATCATCTCGGCATGTTTGCTCAGAAAGTTAATCCCAAGTATCGTTTGGAGGATATTATTCTTCCGGCGAATCAAAAGAACCAGTTGCAGGAGATCTGTGATCAGGTGAAGTTCCGGCGGGTAGTATATGATGACTGGGGTTTCGGGCAAAAACTAGCGCTTGGGAAAGGACTAAGCGCCCTTTTTTCAGGGCCGCCCGGAACCGGGAAAACGATGGCGGCGGAAGTGATTGCAAATGAGCTTGATTTGGAGCTTTATAAAATTGACCTTTCGCAGATAGTCAGTAAATATATTGGCGAGACCGAAAAAAACCTGACGCAAATCTTTGATGAAGCCCGAACCTCCAATGCGATATTGTTTTTTGATGAAGCCGACGCTCTTTTTGGAAAACGCACCGAAGTAAAAGATGCCCATGACCGTTATGCAAATATCGAAGTCGGGTATCTGCTGCAAAAAATGGAGGAATATGAAGGTATTGTGATTTTGGCCACCAACTTAATGAAAAATATTGATGGCGCATTTTCGAGAAGAATCCGGTTTACCATTGAATTTCCGTTTCCGGAAAAAGCAGAACGGGAACAAATATGGAGCAAGGCATTCCCTCCCCAAGCGCCGTTGGCCAAGGATATCGATTATGAGTTTCTAGCCGACCGGTTAAAAATAGTCGGCGGCAATATTAAAAATATCGCCCTGACCGCCGCGTTTTTGGCTGCTACGACTTCGCCGGAAATTCGTATGGTTCATTTAATACTGGCTACGAAACGCGAATATCAAAAGATCGGTAAAAGCTATATCAGAACTGATTTTGAACCTTATTTCTCATTGGCGGAGGATAATTAATGGGTCAGTTTAGCGTAATTAGGGATGTTAGCATCAGTCTGCAAAAAATCATCAAAAACAACATTCCTGATCTCAATAAAGAGAAGGCGATTTGTTTCGAATCACCGGCTGAACTGGACCCACTTCCGGAAACTCCGCCAAAATTGAATCTTTCCATCTTTTTGTATCAGATTGCAGAAAATAGCTACCTGAAAAACAATAATCCGGAGCCTTGGGGTTTGAACGATATGATCCGGCCTGCATTGATGCTTGACCTTTACTACCTGTTCACACCATATGCCAATGATCGGGAAACCGAATTAATTGTCTTGGAAAATATCCTGCAGTTGTTTCATAACAACCCGGTTTTAAAGGAAGATAAACTATATGGGAGTTTGAATGAAAGCGGCAATGATGAAATTAGAATGATTCACAACCCGCTGTCTTTTGAGGAGATCAATAAGCTTTGGGAGCGTTTTCCCAATAAACCGTTCAAACTCTCTATCGCTTATATGGCAACACCGATTCGGATTCCATCGGAGAAAACTTATGAAGCGCATCGAATTACCGAGAAGGTAATTGAAATATACCGAATGGAAAAGAAGCATGAAACAGAAGAAGATATTAATTGAGCGCTTTAGCACTCAATTAACTCAAAAAAAGATATTATCAATCACTTGCAGGTCGAGTTAGGAATTTAAATATTTTTGGAATCAGTATTAATGGAGGTTTAAACTATGGTTCAAATTCTTAATAAACTAAATCAAAGAATAGCCGTAAACCTGCCGGGAGGAAAAAACCTTGAACTCCTGGCGAAAGGTACCGCTCAGGTCAGTGAAAAAGAACTGAATACACCCCATTTACAAACACTTGTCATAAAAGGGGATATTGTTGTTTTGGCCGCTAACAGGGAAAAATCAAGCCAAAACACAAAAAAGGAGCATCCCCGCAAAGCCAATGACCCCGCATAAAAGGAACCGGATAGGCCCGACCTGTTATTTATTCACTCCCAGAATATGAGGGCTAATCAATTCAATATACGAGGAGGTTTACCATGGCCAATTATCAATCACCGGGAGTATATGTGGAAGAAGTCGCCGGCGAAATCAAAACAATCGCCGGAGTTGGAACGTCTACCGGAGCATTTGTCGGAATAGCCCAAAAAGGGATTATCGGTAAAGCCAAACTAATTACAAGCTGGATGCAATTCGTCCGGGAGTTCGGCTGGTTTGTTGAGGGTCATTATTTGGCTTATGCGGTATCAGGATTTTTCGCCGAAGGGGGCTCTTCCTGTTATGTAGTCCGCACGTGTCATTACGAAGCAGCAAAATCCAAAGCAATTGCCGCGGCGGTAACTTTGCTGGATGAAAGCGGTCAAAAATCCATGCGGATTACGGCTGCCTCCGAAGGAAGCTGGGGGAATCAGCTTTATGTAAAAGTACAGGCGGCCTCAAAAGGTGACGGCTTTAAAATCTCAGTTTTGCAGAAAACGGATAACCAGGACGAAGAAGAGGTACTGGAAGTCTTTGATAAACTGACCATGTCGAATGTAGAGGATGTTATCAGATATCAATCCAAATTCATCAAGGTAGAAAAAGACTCCTGGGAAGAAGAGGGCGGTAAAGTCGATGGTTCCGGGAAAATGCCGAAAATCGATACCGGGGCTGGGGCTGAAAAAATACCGTTTTATAAGGAGGAGCTCCAGGGTGGCGATGATGGCCTTGCTTCCCTGGCTTATACTGATTTGGTCGGTGATCCTGCAATCCAAAATGGTCTTCATGCCTTTGATCTAGTAGATGATATCAATATTGTCGCCATACCCGATGCCGCGAAAGACGCTACAATATTGGCGCAAGTCACCACCGAGGCGTTAATCTATTGTAAGAACAGAAAAGACTGTTTTTATATCGTCGATCCTCCCGCCAAGCAGGATTTTGACGGTATCAAAGAGTTTAAAAAAGGATTTTCCTCGACATTTGGCGCTTTATATTATCCATGGGTGATCGTTAGTGATCCGCTCAAACCCAATAATAAAATCACAATTCCACCATCAGGCGTAGTCGCGGGCACTCTGGCCCATACCGACTCAGCCCGGGGGGTTCATAAGGCTCCGGCTGGAGTTATTGAAGGGCGCCTCGATTCGGTTCTGGGGGTGGAGGCCATTATCACTCAGGGAGAACAAGCCAAATTGGATCCCGAAGGAATTAACGTTATTCGTCTGCGCCCGGAGGGAATTTGTATCTGGGGGGCCCGGACTTTGGTGACAAAACCGGGAGAGGTTTCGGAATGGCAATATATTAATGTGCGCAGACTGCTCTTATACATTGAGGAATCAATAGATCAAGGGACCCAATGGGTTGTTTTCGAACCCAATACTCCCAGTTTATGGGGCATAGTCAAGCGGAACCTGGTTGCATTTCTGACCGGTGTTTGGCGTGACGGGGCATTATTCGGCAGTTCTCCCGAAGAAGCTTTCTTCGTCAAAGTTGACGCCGAAAACAATCCCCAGGAAGTTATCGATGCCGGACAGTTAATTATCGAAGTGGGAGTCGCTCCTGTCAAACCGGCGGAATTTATCTTTATCCGTATTAGTCAAAAAACCGTATCCCAATAGTGTTTAAGAAAAATAACGGCTCAAAGGAGGTTTATATGGAATACGCACCCGGAGTATATATTCAAGAAGTATCCAGCGGGATAAAACCGTTGGCCGGAGTTGGAACATCCACTGCCGCATTTATCGGACTCACGGAAAGCGGAGCGGAAAACCAGCCGGTCTTAATCACCAGTTGGAGTGAGTTCACTCAAAAATTCGGCCGCTTCATCCCCAATAGTTATCTTGCCTATGCGGTTTACGGATTTCTTGCCGAGGGTGGGACCAAATGTTATGTGGTCAGGGTTGTTCCCGCCGGAGCACAAGAAGCGGTTTATACAATAAAAGATACCGCCGGTGAAAACGCGGTGGAAGTAAAAGCCCGCTCCAAGGGAATATGGGGTAACCGGCTGACTGTAATAATAGAAGACGCCACTGATAATAAAAATGTGAAAACCGGTGATCCGATTGAAATAAAGCTTTTCAAACTGACGGTAAGCTATCGTGAAGGATTTGAGTCGGAATATGTGGGTGAAGATTTGATCGAAGTTTATGATCGGATTTCTTTGTTTGATATTGCGGAAAAGATTAATGATGTCTCGGCTTTTGTCAGGGTAACCGTGAAACTTGGCGATTTGCCGACGGATGCGGCGGCCCAAAAAGACTATGCGAATCGATTAGCTAACGGTTCTTATCAACTTGTAGAAGGCAAAGATAATAGCACCGCCGACCCTGGATTTGCCAATACGGACTTTATCGGGGATGAAAGCAATAGAAGAGGCCTGCATGCTTTGGACACGGTAGATAATGTCAATATTATCGCTATCCCGGATAATTTCGGGGATCGAGAAGCCATTTTACAAGCCTTGAATTATTGTATGTTACGAAAAGATTGCTTTTTTATCGCAGATCCTCCCTATAGCGAATCACCAACGCAGATTCTAGAATTCAAAAACGCCACCGGGCCTTTACATATCGGAGAAAATCCGCTTAATTCTTCTTACGGAGCTCTTTACTATCCTTGGGTATATATTAATGATCCGTTGACCAAAAAAAGAAAACTGGTTCCCCCCTCCGGAGTAGTAGCCGGAACCTATGCTTATACTGATTCCACCAGGGGAGTTCATAAGGCCCCGGCCGGAACCGTCGCTGGTTTGCTGGACTCGGTGGTTGATGTGGAAACGGTGGTAACCAAAGGACAGCAAGAGGAGTTAAACCCGGAAGGAATAAATGTGATTCGTTCTTTCTCTAATGGAAATTATATCTGGGGCGCCCGGACCCTTGCGGAAGATTCCGAATGGCAATATATCAATATTCGCCGGCTATTGTTGTATATTGAGGAATCCATTGCGCAAGGGACCCAATGGGTCGTTTTTGAACCGAATAGTTCCGGATTATGGGGCCAAGTCAAACGAAACATTACCGCCTTTCTGACCATGGTTTGGCGTGATGGGGCATTATACGGCAGTTCCCCGGAAGAAGCCTTTTTTGTGAAGGTCGATGGGGAGAATAATCCTCCGGAAAGCCGGGAAAAAGGAATTTTGAATATCGAAATCGGGGTGGCTCCGGTGAAGCCGGCAGAGTTCGTCATCATCCGGGTTAAGCAAATCCTGGCAAAATCATAAACTGAATCTTTGATGAAAGGTGGTTTTTTATAATGGCAACAGGCAAAAGAGTGGATCCTTACAGAAATTTTCGGTTCAAAGTTGTGATTGATAGTATTCAATCGGCAGCTTTTTCAGAGGCGACAATTCCCGATTCCAGTACTGATGTAGTGGACTACCGTGAAGGCACGGATGCGCCGTTTCAAAAAAAATTATCCGGCTTAACCAAGTTCGGCAATATTACTTTAAAAAAAGGCTTAACCGATAACCTGGACCTTTACAACTGGCGTAAACAAATAGAAGGGAAAGGGGCTGTCGGAGCTAGAAAGAATTTGTCGCTGATCTTAATTGATGAAGAAGGAAATGATAAAGCTCAATGGGACATTGTGGAGGCTTGGCCCACCAAATACGATCCGTCGGATTTTAACGCCAAGGGGAATGAAGTTTTAATAGAGACATTGGAGTTAGTCCATGAAGGGGTAACCCGGGTCAAATAAGAGGAGGCGTCATGGGAATTTTACAGACTGAATTTGAATTTTCACTGCCCAAAGGATATGTCGATGAAACCGGTACCCTCCATAAGCACGGAGTCATGCGGCTGGCCACCGCCGCCGATGAGATACTCCCGTTGAAGGAATCACGGGTACAGCAAAACCCCGCTTATTTGACGGTTATATTATTGGCGCGGGTCGTTATCCGGTTGGGCGAGTTGAAGATGGTTACAACCAAGGTAATCGAGGATCTTTTCGCCGGTGATTTTGCTTACTTGCAAGAGATGTATAACCGAATAAACCAATACGGCTCTAATGTCATAAAAACTCAATGCCCAAAATGCGAACATTCTTTTGAGATCGAGGCGCAATCATTGGGGGAATAACCGGCTACCCCCTTGACCGTCTTTATGAGGAGGTAGCCTTCCTAGCCTATTATTTTCACTGGGACTATGAAACGGTTCTCAATATGGAACACCGGGAACGGCAACAATGGTGCGGTCAAATCAGTAAAATCAACCGGAAACTTAATGGTGAAGAGGAAAAGGGATTCTTTGACGTTTAGGAGTCGGGTAATAGGTTTCCGAAGCACATTTGGTATGTAGAAATATGATCTAATCCAAAATATTGTGGTTCTATGCTATAAAAAAGTGTCACTCGCACAGAATCCTAGGAGGTATAATGGCGACAGGTGAACGGAAAGATCCATATTTTAGTTATAAGTTTCAAGTACAGATCGAGGAGATTACCGTTGCCGGATTTTCTGAGGTTTCAGGCCTGGGGATTCAAACTGAAGTTGAACGGAGAATGTTTGGCGGCGAGAATGACCTTGAATATACCTTTATCAAAGGAACCAAATACTCTGATCTTTCTCTTAAACGCGGGGTGAGTGATTCCGAATTGTGGGATTGGTATTACAATGTTATTCACGGGAAAATCAAACGGAAAAGCGGTTCAATCAGTATTTGTGACCATGTTGGAAACGTTGTGGCGCAATGGTATTTTCTTGACGCCATCCCGATAAAATGGGACGGTCCCGTTCTCAACGCTTCCAGTAGTACTGTGGCCGTTGAAAATATGGTCTTGGCCCATCATGGCTTATATAAAGAGTAAAGCGGTGATATCGGTTGCCCCCAAAATCACTCGAATCAATAACACCAAGCCGATGTAAAAGAACCAAAAGCAACCACCGGGTTCAGGCGGGTAATTCAGGGCGGCAACCTGCCGCCGCCGGTTCATTAGTGTATGGTTTTGCTGCTCATATTATAAGTAAATATGGCATATCCAGAAACAGGATTACTCCGGTTTTACGCTTTCACTTGCGCATGCCGCAACGAGTGGATGGATGCCAGAGAGTTAATTGGAATTTGATGTTAAATTATTATCGGAGCTTTTTTAAAAATCACCATTGGCAACCGGAAACCCATTCCCAGTATATCATAAAAACTATGCCCAATGATGATTCCGTGGTATCGAAAAACCAGGCTGTAGAGTCGCTGAGGAAAAGTGTCAGCCTAATAAGGTTCAAAAATATCATTATCATTAATAATAACAAAAACAACAATATTGGTTCCAGATATTATCAAGCATTTTCAAATGTTCGAATGTCGAAAAACCGATTGGTTGTTAGGTATATCAACCAATTGAACGTTGATAACCATAAAGAATCCCGAAATACGGTATCTAGGAGTATTTCCGGGCCGAACTACAAATGGGAACTATTCAACCCATTGGGATCGCAAATATCATCCAATCCGGGCGCTAAAAACAAACAGTCCATTAGGTTAATCGTCATCAAAATGATTCAACAAAACTTAATCGCTGAAAATCAGTTTGGGGTCCACTCAAAAGAGTTTAGTATTTCCATTGCTTCTTCATTTGGGTATGATGAAAAACTCAGTGAATTATCGTTGCCGAAAGTTTCACATCATTTGGAATCTATTCCGTTGAACAATACTTTCAACTCGCAATCCATACCCGGTAATGAATCTCCGTTTAAAAGTCCCGGTTTAAGGGCGGAATCGCACAGCCCGGATAATAGTTTATTAACTATAATACATATTGATAAAACCCGTTTGGCGCTCCTGAAGAGCAGGTCCGCCGGATCCGGTAAAAATAAGATCGCTTATGGTTATCAGGAGTCGCAACCGGTTACCAATAATATGCTCTTACGGAAGGGCGCCGCTCGGCGCCAAGGAACTATCCGGAGGGACTTTTTAATATTCCAGTCTTCAAATCAAGCTGGCGTTAAAAATATGGATTTACAGCCGGTTTCAAATTCCAAGCTGTTTCCGGATATCCACCATTATCAAAAAGGGGTAACGCTTAAGAAACCAAATGAAGTTGGGGGCGGAGAAGCGGCGGGAAGCTCAATGAATGGTTCAAGCAAGTTGGTATATACCCACGGCGTGGAAAACCCGGCTGCGATAACCGCAAAGAAAAGTCAGCTTTCCAGTGAAGACGTCAGCGGGCAAATACCCAAACAACCGGAAGCCCGGCTGCATCAAATAGATTATTCCAATGTGAATCTAATTGCCGACCGGGTTTATAAACTCTTGGAGAAACGAATCATTGCCGAAAAAGACCGGAGGGGTTTATTCTAAATGGCTGATAAAGCGGAGATCATTGTCCTGGATGAAAACAATAAAGAAACCGACCGGTTCGCGGTTTTATTCAATCCCAACGAGTATAGCTATACCCGTGAGGCCAAGTACAGCAATTCGGGAAATGGATCGCCCCAATTCCTGGGATTTGATTTGCAGCCTTTCGTAGTCTCGCTCTTTTATGACAGTTATGAATCGCGAGAAGACGTGCGAGCTTTATATACCGATAAAATCGCCAATTTGACGGAACCATCGGTGCCGGGACAAAAGACCAAGCACCCGCCGGTTTGCATTTTCAGTTGGGGTAAATTTAACCTCAAAGGAACCATTCAAAAAGTTGAGCAAAAGTTTACCATGTTTTTAGAAACCGGGATACCTGTAAGGGCCCAGTTAACCATCGCCTTCAATCCCATTGCCACCGCTAAGGAGATCGAGAAACTCACCGGTTCTGAAGCTTGCCGGAAGCTTTGGATTGTAAAAAGCGGAGACCGGTTGGACTTGATTGCGGCCAGCACCCTTAAGGACCCCAGATTATGGCGGTTAATTGCCAAAACAAATAAAATCGCCAATCCGTTGGTTTTTCCAACCAAGGATGATATCGGCGCTCGATTGATAATTCCTGATTTATAAGGTGGTAATAATGGCAAACCCGATAGGAGTCCCCAATTATAAACTGTTGTTAAACGATAACGAACTCCCGGTTGAACTGCGCACCGCGGTTGAAGCGGTTACTTTTGAAGATGAACTAAACCTGCCCGGGATGTTTGTGATTAAACTAAATATTATCGATTTTGAAAACGGCAATTGGCGGGGCGTTGATCTAAACGCGTTTAAGCCGGGAGATCCGTTTGAACTTTGGATAGGAATTGATAATACGTTACGAATGATCAGCGGGGAGATTACCTCCCTGGAATTGACATTGGAAGAGCATTCGTTCATGGAAATCTGCGGATACGACCGTCTGCACCGGCTGCGGTTCGGCAAAAAACGGCGTTCATTCAAAGACACTTCGGATAGTGACCTGGCAGCAACGATAGCCGGTGAGTATGGCTTAGCAGCCCAGGTTGAGGATAGCGGAGTAGTCCATCCTTATTTATTCCAGAATAACCAGAGTAATTACGAATTTTTATACGAACGGGCCCAGCAAATTGATTATGAAATGCTGGTTGACGACCGCGATTTTTATTTTCGCAGACCGCAGCTAGACAGCGCCCCCGTACTAACCCTGAGATACAAATTGGATTTTGATAGTCTGTCGATTCAAATACGGACCCTAACCGAAGGAAGCACCGTGGAAGTGCGCGGCTGGAGCGTGAATGACAAATCAGTAATTACCGCTTCTGCAACTGATGGGAGTGAAAATAGTATCATGTCTGGCCGGGAATCAGGTTTTGGTCTTTCCAAACAAGAGTTTGGCGAATCCGCTGTTGCCGTCATAGATAAAAAAGTGCTTGATGCGAATGAAGCCGAGACCATTGCCAAGGCTAAATACAATGCGCTGCTTAAGGAGTTTGTAACCGGTGAGTGTAAATGCAACGGCGATCCCCGGCTTAGAACAGGTAAGACTGTCGAAATTACTGGTATTGGTCAGCGATTTAGCGGTATTTATTATATAGTATCAACCACTCATTCTATCAATCGTGACGAAGGATATAAAACATCATTTAAGATTCGAAGGACAGGAATATGAGTATTACCGACATTTTAACTGAACACAAGTCCGATCCGGCAAAAATACTGGGAGTAGTGGTGGGGATCATAACCAATAATCAAGACCCCGATGGACTCGGCCGGGTTAAAGTAAAGATTCCCCGCCTCAGTGACGCTGATGAATCCAACTGGGCCCGGGTGGCCACTTTTATGGCCGGAAACGACCGGGGGGCGTTTTTTCTCCCGGAAGTTGATGATGAAGTTTTAGTAGCGTTCGAGTATGGCGATGTTAACCTGCCCTACGTCATCGGCTCCTTATGGAACGGAGTGGACAAACCTTTATCCGATAATAGCGATGGGCAAAATAACCTGCGGATTATCAAATCCCGCAGCGGCCATATCATTAAACTGGATGATACGGACAACCAGGCGCAGATTCAAATCATTGACAATAGCGGTAACAATCTGATTACCATCGATACGCAAAATAAAAAGATCATACTCTCTTCCGCCGGAGATATCGAGCTTTCAGCCACCAGCGGGAAGGTGAGCATTGCCGCCCAAAATGTGGAGATTACCGCTTCCGCGGCGGTAAAAGTAGAAGCTTCCGCCGATATCGATCTTAAAGCTTCCGGGAATATGAACATTAAAGGGGCTACTGTAAATATCAATTAGAATCGAATGGAGCGTGCTAATATGGGGCAGCCCGCCGCTAAAAAAGGAGATCAAATCATGGCCACGGATACTCATATCATTATCAATCCATCCGGCGCCGCCGCGCCGATCCCGCATCCTTTCAGCGGAATCATTGACGGTAACCTTAGTACGGATGTTAAAATTATGGGGCTGCCGGCCGCCACTGTTGATACTACGGCAACGAATACTCCGCCGCATATACCGCAGGGGGGGTCATTTCAAAGCCCTCCTGCGAATAAAGCTACGATTAAAACGGGAAGCGCTACGGTTAAGATTAACGGAAAAATGGCCGCCCGGAACGGCGATACCGCCATGACTTGTAACGATCCCGCCGACCTCCCGGCAGGTAAAGTCGTAGCGATGGGAACTGTTTTCATCGGAGGATAAATAGAATGATTAATGCTGATTTTTTGGGTAAGGGATGGAAATTTCCGTTTACCGTAAAGAACGGACGCATCGCTTCTGCGGCGGAGGAGGACAGCATCAAGGAGTCAATTTTGATTATCCTTGGCACCGCCAAGGGGGAAAGATTGATGCGCCCCGGCTTTGGCAGCGGATTATACAATCTGGTCTTTGCTCCCAACAACACTTCCACGGCCACTATGGTTGAGTTTTATGTTAAGGAGGCTTTACTGGAGTGGGAACCGAGAATTGAGGTTTTAAAGGTTGATGTTTCTTCGGATGCCAACTCCGGGAATAAACTCGAAATTACCATCAACTATCTGGTTAAGTCGACCAACACCAAAGAAAATTTAGTATATCCATTTTATTTAGAGGGGAAAAAATGATTCCGGAAACTCCAAAGATCGACTCCCGCACGGCAAAAGAATTATATGATCAGGCGCTGAATCTGGCCAAAGTTTACTGCCCGGAGTGGAACCCATCCGCGGACGAGTTTGGTTCGGTCTTGTTAAAGCTGTGTGCCCGGTTAGGGGAGATCGTGATCGGCCAAATGAATCGAATTCCTGAGAAGCAGTTATTGGCCTTTTATGATTTTATCGGTATGGATCATTTACCGGCGATGGTATCCAAGGTTCCGCTTACCTTTAAACTTGCCAAAGGCGGCCAGGAAGCCATGGTTCCCATCCGAACGAGAGTTGTGTCAGCGGCGGATCCCGGTGTTGTTTTTGAAACCTTGGAAACCTTAGCGGCGGTTAATTTTAAGATCAAAACGGCTTATTCCGTAAACCCTTGGACGAATAGACACACTGTTCATTATGAAGATTATCGGATGATCGGAAGTAATCTAACTATCTTCGGCGGCGATAAAACAGAGAAAGCAATTGAACGTATATTTTATTTAGCGGATCGTGTCTTTGATTTTAAAAATCCTGCAGATATTACAATTAAGCTGAGTTTTAACAATAAAAAAGCGGAAGTAATTGATTATTTTACCCGGTGTTTCAGTGACGCCGGTGAATTTACGCTCAAAACGGTTGCTTGGGATCAAACCCAAAAAATCCTAACGATATCGATTGAAAAAAGCTTAATTCCCTTAGTTACCATTAATAATACATCAGATCATTGGATTTGGTTTAGGCAAGATATACCAGCGCTTGTAGCAACAAATGCAACTATCCCTGAAATTACCGGTATTGTCTGTGACCTGACAGTATATGATCTTTACCCGGACGCTTTATTTTTTAACGACACGCCACTTGACCCTAAAAAAGGATTTTATCCCTTTGGGGAAAACCCGGTGACTGGTAATGCTTTTTACATTGCTTGTAATGAAGCTTTTTCCAGGGGTGAAATTTTTGAGGATGCAACTATCGCTATCAAATTCAATTTCAAAAAAGGCACGAAATACGGTAATCTAAAACTCCAATGGGAATATTGGAATGGCTCCAAATGGGAGATATTTACGCCTAGCTCAGACACTATCGAAAAATTTTTAAAACCTGCGTCAGATGATAAACCCGATGGTGTTGTAACTTTTGCATGCCCGGAAATTAAAACAACAACGCTCAATGGTATTGCCAGTAGGTGGATTAGGGTCAGGATAACCGACGGAGGATACGGAAAGCCGGGGGAATATGTGCAATCTAATGTTGAAACGATTATCGATGATATTCTTCCTGCCGCTGAAAGTAATCTGACTGACAAAATAAAAAAGCTGAAAGAAAAACTGGCAAGTGTAGGTATTTCTTCGGGTTATACCTATATTCCACCGTCTTTTGACCCGCCGTTTATTTCCGCGATAACTATTGATTATAAAGTAACAGAGAAACCAATTGATAAATATAAGATATATCACAATTTTGAATCTCGGGATGGCTTGATAAAACAAGGGGCTTTTAATCCTTTCCCGCCATTGCCGGAAAAAAACCCCTCTTTTTACATGGGCTTTGAGGAGGAGCTTGCCAATAAATCACTTGCGCTATATTTTTCACTTGAACCGCGGCTTTATGGCGTCCAGTTATCGGAGATCAGTATGCCCGGTAATACGGAGACATCCGCTTTATCCAGGATCGCCGGTTATACCTGGCAATATTTTAATGGAGCTGAATGGAAAGTTTTATTGGCGGCCGACGAAACGGATTTCTTAACTAAAAATGGGATCGCTAGACTCAACATACCTTTTAATATTGCTAAACAAAAATTATTCGGACAAGAGCTATATTGGTTAAAACTCGAGCTTACTGATGGGACTTGGTTTGTCCCGCCAATAATTAGAGGTATTTTCCCCAATACGGTTTGGGCTGAAAATGCTATGATGATCCAAAACGAACGCCTGGGTTCCAGCAACGGCCAACCCACCCAGGTTTTCCAGTTCTCCCGGAGATCGTTGCTTCAAAACCAAATTATTGAAATCAAAGAGCAGAGCCTGCCCTCGGGAAGTGAGTTAGAAATCTTGACCCTGGAAGAAGGACCCGACGCCCTGCGGACTGTCGCTAATAAGTCCGGAGACATTGAAGAAATATGGGTTAGATGGCATGAAGTTAAAACTTTTTTAGCGTCGGATTCATTAAGCCGGCATTATCTGATTGATCGGGAAAACGGGCAATTGATTTTCGGCGATGGAGTTCAGGGGATGATTCCCCCGGCGTTGCCCAACAACATTTATGCCAGGGAGTATAAAAGCGGTGGCGGCAAAAAGGGCAATCAAAAAGAAATGGCCGTCACCGGCCTAAAAACAACCATTCCGAATATCGAAAGCGTCACTAATGCTGATGCGGCCAATGGTGGACGGGAATTGGAAAGTATTACGGATGTTGTAAGACGAGCGCCTCATTTTCTTAAGAGCAACGACCGGGCCATTACCCGGGAAGACTTTGAATGGTTGGCCATGGAAGCTTCTCAGGAGGTCTCCAGGGCAAAGTGTATCCCGGAGAAGGAAGAAAACTGTATTAAGAAGATTATTGTAGTTATTGCGCCGGATTATGAAGATGGGTGTCTATATCCGGAGACGGGGCTGTTGGATTTGGTGGAAACACATTTAAAAGCGAAAGCATTTGCCGGGATTCGGGAGATTATTGAAGTGGCCGGGCCGGGTTATCAAAAAATCAATGTTCAAGTTGAAATCAAGGTGAAAGAGGCATCCCTCTCTGAAACCGCCATCATTATTGATACCATTAAGTGGCGGCTGGCGGAATATTTCAGTCCCATCAAAGGCGGCCCGGACGGGAACGGGTGGAAATTCGGCCAGATGATTCACCGTTCTGAAACCGCGGCAATCATTGGCGGAGTTGCCGGAGTTGATTCCATCTCCAGTTTGATAATAACTAAGGAAGAGATGGGACCGGCCGCGGCGGAGACAATCCGGATGAATATACCTTTAGCTGAAAATGAACTGCCTTGCGCGGGCGTGATAACCGTCAATATTGCCGGAGGTGTCGATTAAATGCCGTTGCAACTGCCGGAGTTGGATAACAAAACCTATGATGACTTAATTCAGGAGCTGGTCACCTCAATTCCTAAATATACCAAGGAGTGGACCAATTTCAATCCTTCCGATCCCGGGATCACCATCCTGGAATTACTGGCATGGGTGTCGGAAACATTGATTTACCGTACTAATATTATTCCAACCCAATCATACCTCCAGTTTTTGCAATTAATTGCTGGCAGTGAAGTCTATGAGAAGACTGATGCGGCGCATACGAAACTGATGGAATATCTCGCCAAGATAAAAAAAGGCGAAGTGCAGCCCGAACTTCAATCGCTCAAAGCCGAAGCGCAAAAGTTTCTCAACTCACCCTTTCGGGCGGTCACCGGGGAGGATTTTCGGAGACTGGCCCTTGAGGCGACGCCGGATGTTAAAAGGGCCGAGGCGCTTCCTTATAATGATCGGATTGAAGTGGTTATCATCACTGATTATAAATTGTTGTCTAGAGAAGATAGGATCACCGATATCATTAATAAAGTGCGGTCTTATATTGAACCGCGAAGATTAATCGGCACCTTGGTCGTAATCAAAAAGGCCATCTATCAAGTATTTGATCTGAAAATTGTCATTGCGGCCAAAAGTCATGCCAAGAGTGGTATTATCGATACCAACAAGCATGAAAAGTATCAATCGATTGGAGATGCGCAAGGTGATACCATCGAAGACCGGGTAGCAAAAGATATATTTGCTTATCTTGATATTATAGGCGGAGGCCCGGAGAAAACAGGCTGGCCATATGGGAGAAATTTAACGGTCTTTGAGTTGTATCATATAATTGAACGGATTGAGACTGTAGACTATGTAAAATCAATTGACGAAAAAAGCGCCGGATCCTGGCGGTCTTTGAAAGAGATTGAAGTAGCGGGTTTATTACATCTCCGCAGTCTAGAAATTACAGTTGAGGGGGAGCCCGATGAATGATCTAGCAAAAACACCCAGCAGTTACCGGAATTTTCTTCCTGCGCTCTTCAGCGGGACCAATCCGGAGCAGGCCAGTTTCATGGAGCGGTTTTTAAAGATCTTTGAAAAGCTGCTCACCGGAATCGACGATAGCGCTTATATACCAGAAAAGATTGATTGCCAATCCTTGGCGGCGACTTTAGATTCAATTCACCTTGTCTTTGCTCCGGATACCGCTCCCGATGAGTATGCCAACTGGCTTTTGACCTGGGTCGGCCTTAGCTTAAAAGAAGACTGGAATATTGAGAAGCGGAAAGATGTTCTAAAAAAAATTATTCCCCTCTACCGGATACGCGGCACCAAAAAAGGGCTGGAAGAGTTGATCAGGATATATGTCGGCGGTGGAGTTGAAATTAGTGAACTAATTGGTTCTTTTCAGATCGGCGAGTCCGAGATAGGGAAAAGCCGGATTGGGAGCGGAGTTCGTCCATATTTCTTTATAGTGGACGTCCAGATTCCGGAACGCGATCCCCACAAGATAAAACGGAAGCTCCAAAATCTGCGCAAGTTGTTAGATGCCCAAATCCCGGTCCATACTTACTATAAAATTAATCCGTTATACCCGGCGATGAAGATCGGTGAAAAAACAGGTTGTATAATCGGCGAAAGCACATTAATCGGCAATTCATACAATAATTAATATTTTCTAGGAGGTAACCATGGCGGATTCAATTAAACGAATGCATTATTTTAACGGTCTCCTATTGAAAGAGACGGAGTTTAATCTGGAACAAAGCTACTATCGAAAGATGCGATATCTTCATAACCGGTACTTCCATACCCCCGGAGTTATTTGGGGCTTAGATTTAACAGGTTCAAACTATCTCCTAAAAGTCGGCGAAGGAATAGCATTGCTTGACAAAGCTGGTTTTGATGATAAAGATGAGGAACAAGACTGCGAAATTGTTATGGCAAGCGCTAAAACAATTGACTTAACTAGTTATAGCAATAGCGGCGGCGTTTATGTAGCGGTGGCAAATAAACAAGAACTTGTTGAAAAAGATGAAACCGATACCGGTTATAAGTATTATCAAACGGAAGGCATTATCAAGATTGCAAAGGATAAGACTCAACTGGCGAATACGGTCCTATTAGGCAAAGTAATATTTAAGGAAGGAGGTATCCAAGAAATCCTCTATCAAGAAGCCGACGGGACCCCGATTCGGACGTATGCCGGCGCCGCCGGTAAATTGACCTTACCGGTTAACGGAAAAGAGACTCCGGCTTATATTGAGGGAAAGACATTTGATACTGGAACAACCGGAATCCAGGTAAATTCACCACAGACCCATTTCGCCGGTTCATTGAGCCTTGACGGAGATTTGACGATGGTCAAAAATAAAGGCCGGACTAAAGCGAATCTGGAGGTCGAAGGAACAGTCAAAGCCACCCAATTTGAAGGTGACGGCTCCAGGCTGAAGGGGATCAATGCCAGTAAATGGACTGGCGGCAGCGGGAATAGTGTTTATTATAACGGTGGAAATGTGGGAATTGGGTTAACAGATCCGGTGAAGGCCAAACTGGAAGTTACCGGGATGGTGGGAAGAACAGTAGCCATTTTTAACCGAATCCAAGGGATTTCTCTCGTAGCCCACTGGCCGAATATCGGTTTTAACGGTTATTTTGACACGGCATGGAAGTCATTGTCGGCCGGTTTTGCCGGATGTATCTCGCTTAATCCGGATAACGGCTCCTTATCTCTTTCCACGGGCACAAAATCCACCGCGGCGGATCAGGCCGTAACCATGACGGAACGTCTTGTGATTGATAGCGCCGGAATTGTGAGGCTGGGCAGTGCGGCTCAGAATTGTAAACTGGAAGTTAACGGTGATACTTGGATAACTGATAAAAATATTTACCTGAGGGGCATTACTGATCAAAACCACGGCATTGGCTGGTTTGGTGCAGGAAAGATGTTCGCGAATTTTAATTTGGACGGCCCGGTGGTTTTCGGCTTTAGCGGCGGAATGCTTGGAACGACCAAAAACGGCCAGAAATCCGCATTGTATTGGAATGATAACGGCAATGTGGGGATCGGGTCGACGGCTCCAGCCAAAGCCAAACTTGAAGTTGAAGGGAAGGTTGGTAATACTGTAGCTATTTTTAGCCGCGACCAAGGGATTTCCCTCGTAGCCCACTGGCCGAATATCGGTTTTAACGGTTATTTTGACACGGCATGGAAGTCATTGTCGGCCGGTTTTGCCGGGTGTATCTCGCTTAATCCGGATAACGGCTCCTTATCTCTTTCCACGGGCGCAAAATCCACCGCGGCGGATCAGGCCGTAACCATGACGGAACGTCTTGTGATTGATAGCGCCGGAATTGTGAGGCTGGGCAGTGCGGCTCAGAATTGTAAACTGGAAGTTAACGGCGATACTTGGATAACTGATAAAAATATTTACCTTAGGGGCACTACTGATCAAAACCACGGCATTGGCTGGTTTGGCGCAGGAAAGCTGTTCGCGAATTTTAATTTGGACGGCCCGGTGGTTTTCGGCTTTAGCGGTGGAATACTTGGAACAGCCAAAAACGGTCAAAAAGCTGCATTGTATTGGAATGATAGCGGGAATGTGGGTATCGGGAAAGCTCCGAGCGATAAACTTGATGTAGCCGGAAATATTAAAATATCAGGCACTCTCGGAACCAACGGAATCGCACCAACTCCAAGAACTCCAGGCTGGGGTGGTGGAATTCACACTTGGGATATTGAGGCAGAGGGTACAATCTGGTCGCGTAATGGGTTGCAACAAGGAAACCGTGATTATGCGGAGTATTTTGAATCCCTGGATGGCAAGGAAATTCCTCCGGGTACAGCAGTTGTTCTGGATGGCAATAAAATAAGGCCGGCCAAGAAAGAGGAAACTCCTTTCGGTATTATTTCAGCAGCTCCGGGCGTAGTCGGTGGCGCTTATAGGGATTGGCCCAATAAATACTTAAAAGACGACTATGGCAATCCGCTTATGGAGGAATATCAAGAAGAATTACTAACCCCGAAATTAGAAAAAATTGCCAAGGAAAAACCGAAATTAGAAAAGAAAATCATTAATGAAGAAGTAGCTCGGATTGAAATTGTCTTGCAAAAAGGTAAATATTGTAAGCGGGAAGTCGTTGAACAAGTAACCCGCGAGATCGAAGAGCCGCTCTTTGAAGAAGTGGATTTATATGATGCCACCGGTAGTAAAAAAATTGGTAAACATCAAGTTCCCATTATGGAAACCCGGGAAGAAGAAAATGTGATTATAGATGATGATGGGAAGCCGGTTATGATAGGTACGGGTAAATTTATAACTAAAAAGCGTCCTAAATTAAATCCTAAGTATGATGAAGCAAAAGAATATATCATTCGTGAACAACGGCCGGAATGGAATTGTGTAGGTTTACTCGGCCAGTTGCCGTTACGTAAAGGGCAATCTGTAGCTCCCAACTGGATTAAGATCGAAAACATTTCAAAAGAAGTGGATTTGTGGCTTGTAAAATAAATAATCAAATAATGGAGGGTTAAAAATGCGCGACCAATTAGCAACTCGACTCGATACTTTACGGAAAGAATTTCAAGCCGGACAGGTCAAACTGCAAGAAATGGAAATTCAGGCGGCTTCACTCCGGGAAACCTTGCTGCGGATCAGCGGAGCGGTTCAGGTGCTGGAAGAGACGCTTAACTCCGATGAAAAAACAGCTTAAGGATGGTTGTTTTATGAGGAGGATATAAATGTCTACTTTATCTGCTAATAGAGTGTCATTAGAGGTCCCCAGCGAAGTGACCGAGAACCCGGCCTTTCTCGAAGGGAAAAAATTCGTTTCCGGCAACGGGATTCTGGTAAATTCGCCTGAGACCCAATATTCCGGCTCATTAAGCGTTGCTGGAAGTATGCTGGATGCGGCGGGGACTGTCAAAGCCGCCCGGTTCGAGGGGGACGGTTCCGGATTGACCGGAATCAAAGCCAGTAAATGGGCGGATGGAACCGGGGGAAGTATTAATTATAGCGGTGGAAATGTCGGTATCGGAGCCAATCCCAGCGATAAACTTGATGTAGCCGGCAATCTTCGTATCCTTACAGGAACAAACCCCATTCGCTTTACACCGGCTTGGTCGAATTTCCCGGATTCTGTAACAAATGGGGCTGAAATTTCTAATGATACCAGTACTTATAAGACTTTAATGATTATTGGGAATAGATCCGCCGGGCTCGGCAGAAGAGTCTCCGTTTGGGATCGGTTGGAAGTCAACGGCACCTTCATAACCACCGGCAATGTGGAAGTATCTGGGGATATTAAATTTGGTGGTACTATTTCTACATCTAGCAGAATGCATATTAATGGTGGAGAAATTCTTTATTTGCTTAATAAACAGGGGGTAATTATCGGAAGAGAATGGGGTGGAAATGGCAACTTAACAGTGCAAGGAAATCTAGCAACCAATGGCAATGTGGACATAGCCGGTAATCTTAAAGTAAGGGGACTAATTGATGGCTATGATGGCAGAAATGTAGAGATTGGTAGAGATTTGAATGTACGGGGAACTGTTAAAGCCGCCCGATTCGAGGGGAACGGTTCTATTCAAGGTAATTTTCAAGACTTAACAGACAGCTCTATCAGTAAACAACTTAATAACGATTCTAATAGGACGGTAGTCTGGACTTCTGATACAAGTGGCCTTATGGCGCTTGTTACATCGGCTCCTCGCGATGGCACTACAACCGTGATGTGTCAGGATACCAGAACGGTGCTTTCGGCGGCATCCGGTGGAGGTAGATGGGCTAGAACGAATTACTTCTTTGTCGTTCCAGGAAAAACATATTTGGTTCAAATGGATGGTAGACAAGGAAGTGTCACAAGTTGGATCTTATATAAATGAGACTGTTTTCATATGTCTCGTGAATACACTTCTATAATTAACCGAGGGATGATCAATGGCGGAGAAAACAGCGGCAACGAAAGCATTACCCACCAAAACCGAATCAACGGCAGCCCGGTCCCGTCCTGCCAGAACCCAAACGCCGGTTTTGTTAGCGGAGTATGTGAAGGCTTTGCAACGCACTGCCGGAAACAGAACGGTTGAGCGTCTATTTCAAGCGGCCTTGATTCAGTCATCCGCTTTACACGCCGTTTCGGATCAAAAAACCTCATTGCAACCGTTGATCCAGTATCAAGATGAAGTAGAGGAAGAGACCCGACAATCCGCTACTGTCCAAAAACAAGAAACCGCGGAAGAAGAGGAGACGACCCGGGAGCAGACATCGGTTCAAACAGGAAAAGCGGCGGCAGAGGAAAAGATTCAATCAAGTCCAGCCCTCCAATACCGGGAAGATGAGGAAACCCTGGAACAAATCCAACGGCAGCCCCAGGAGGATGAACCGGAAGTCCAGGAGAAACCGGTTCCCTTGCTGCGCCAAACTAAGGCGTCGCCTCAAAAGGAAAATCGTCCCGCTAAAAGGCTCAGCGAGGAGATTCAGGAGGTCCGGGGCCAGGGCGAGCCGCTGGCAGCGGATTTGCGCCAGGAGATGGAAGCAGCCTTCGACGGTGAAGATTTCGGCGCTGTCAGGATTCACCGGGACGAAACCGCCGTCCGTTTGAATACCGGGCTTCGGGCCAGGGCCTTTACCAACCGGGAGGATATTCACTTCAACCGGGGGGAATATCACCCGTCTTCTTCCGCCGGGAAACATTTGCTCGCTCATGAACTGACCCATGTGGTGCAGCAACGGACAATCCCCGACCTGCAAAGGCGGTTAACCGCCGGCGGCGAACGAAACCACTACGAACAGGAAGCCGACGCGGCGGCCGACAGGGTGTTGGAAGGTCTGCAACCGATGGTGACGCCGCTACGGGGCTCTACTTTTAAAAGGGCGGGGAGTGTCCAGTTCTCATCGGAAAAAGGACCGGTCCAGTTCGGACTGCTGGGAAGCGCCTGGCGCGGGATTAAAAAGGTAGCCAAAGGCGCCGCCGACTTGGTCGGCGATGCTGTCGACGCAGTGGGTTCGGCTTTTTCAAAAGGAATCGACTGGGTCATCAGTAAAGTAAAGCCCTACCTTAGAATGATTCCCGGCTACGACTTGCTGGGGTTTGCCCTGGGCAAGGATCCGGTAACCGGAGAGCCCATCAAGCGGGACGGAGCAGCTTTGGTTAAAGGGATTACGAGCTTGGCGCCAGGAGGGAAGCTGCTCTTTGAAAATCTGGAAAAAACCGGAGCCATTCCCAAAGCCATGGATTGGCTGGGAATGGAGATTCAAAAGCTGGGGCTTAGTTGGGATACTGTTAAAAGTTTATTTTTCCAAACCGTATCGGCCCTGTCAATCAGGGATGTGCTAAATCCAGGCAGCGCCATTACGAAATTAAAGCAAATTTTCCTGCCGCCCGTCAATCGGATTATTACCTTTGCCGGGAATGTCGGATTTAAGATCATGGAATTCATCTTTGAAGGCGCTTTGGCTATGGCAGGCGCTCCGGTGGAACAGATCATGGGGATCCTGAACAAGGGAAAAGCGGTATTGATGAAGATTATCGGCGATCCCATCAGTTTCATCAAGAACCTCTTTAACGCCGTGGTCGGAGGCATCGGGCTTTTCAAAGGGAATGTCACCAAGCATCTCATGGGCGGCGTGGTCGGTTGGCTCTTCGGCACTCTTGCCAAGGCGGGGCTTACTTTATCCGCCTCATTTGACCTTCCCGGCGTCTTTTCCGTGATACTGCAATTCCTCGATCTTACCTGGCTGAGTATTAGATCCCGGATTGTTAAGGCATTAGGTCCGCAGGGTGAAAAGATTATGGGCGTCCTGGAGAAGACTGTTGATATTGTGCGGGACTTAGTTCAAAAAGGCCCCATCGCCCTCTGGGACTGGGTTAAAGATTTTATCGGCAATCTGAAGAGCATGTTCTTCGATGCCATTATCGATTGGGTGAAGGGGACTATCGTATTTAAGGCCATTGAAACGCTGATCAGCTTTTTCAATCCCGCCGGCGCAATCATTCAAGCGGTTATCGCCATCTATAATACGGTAAGGTTCTTTATGGAACGAATCCGGCAGATTAAGGAATTCGCAATGTCGGTACTCAACTCCATCATTGAGATCGCCGGAGGGAACGTGACCAAAGCGGCTGCTGCCGTTGAAAATGCCATGGTCAGGTCATTACCGGTGATTATCAGCTTCCTGGCGCGTATAATCAGGCTCGGCGGCATCTCTGAGAGGATCAGGAACGTGATCCAAAAGATCCGGAAACCGATTGACGTGGCCATTAAAACGGTCATCGGATGGATTGTCGACAAGGCTAAACTTTTGCTCGGGAAAGGCAAGGCTTTGGCGGGGAAAGTCAAGGAAAAAGTGGTTAAGGCATTTCAATGGTGGAAAGCGCGCAAAAGATTTAAAACTCAAACCGGGGAATCCCATACCGTATTTTTTGACGGAGAGGGGAAAACCGCCCAACTGATGATTGCCAGTCAAAAAACCCCCTATGTCAAATTCATTAATCAATTGGATGCGGATAATGATCCGGAGAAAATCAAGGCCAAAAACGAAGCTCTAAAAACGGCAAAAGCCATCGATTCACTGCGGATTAAAGCCGCGACGGATGAAACAGGCGTGAAAGATCGAACCGGTGAGTTTAAAGCCTTACTTGATACTTTATCACAACAAACCAAGATTTTTATCGACCAGACCTGTGCTTTGCCGGCCTCTTCCTTTCCGGAATACGGGACATTGACCGGCGGTTTCGGCTCTAAAATGACGATCAAAAAACTCACTAAGATCGGACCTTCGGGAAGCAAACCAACGGTATCCAGCCCAGCTTGGGAAACATTGAATTTAAGAAGGCGCGGGAGAGGCAGTTTTTATGTATTAGGCCATCTACTTAATCAGAAATTGCATGGTTTGGGGAATAATTGGCAAAATATGACACCTATATCCAGAAGTTGCAACGCTCAGCATGAATCACTGGTTGAAAGCCAAGTCAAAAAAGCTGTTGATGATAACTGTGTCGTAGAATATACGGTTTGCGCGGATTATAAGCGTCCTGCCAACCCCTTAATTGCGACTGTCCAACAATGGTGTTCGGATGTTAAGTTAAAAAAGGATAAAGACAGGCATGAAAAAATACTTAAAGTAATGCAACACGAACAATATACCACGGATAAATTGATATGTACGGCAACAATTATCGGCCGCTACGGCAAGCAAGAAGAGAAAAATAAGGCGCCGGAAAAAATAGTCGCGAATTTGCATATTAAGAACAAAATTGATGATGAAAAAGTTGAAAACTATGAAATCCATTGATATTCATTATTAGCTAAAAATATGAACAGTTGTATCATGAAGTGGCGGCTTTAGTGGAAAGATATAAAGCTTAAAAGTGTTTCTCGCACAAAATCCTAGTATGATATAATCATTGCATAATTAAAGCAAAGGCAGCTAAGAATATGGATTACTTACATGATTTTGATATAGACTTGAAATCCGCATTTGAAACATGCAAGACCCGAATCGCATCCTATAGTGAAGAATTTCGGGATCAAACCCTTGATTATCTGGAAAAACATAATATTTTGAATAAAGCTTTTGCTGGCAACTGCCTGAGTTTTTTGTTGCCATTTTGGCTGCAAACGACTTTTCCGGTGCAGCGGGAGATTTGCCGCCATATCGTGGCCGGTAACATCTTTGGTTTTTTATATTTTTTGATTCAGGATGCGGTGATGGACACACTTCCCGGTGAATATCAAGGAGATCTGTTACCGCTAGGCAATCTATTGTATCTGGATTTTTTTGAACAATACCGGCAATTGTTCCCCGGTAATTCGCCATTCTGGTCTTATTTGAATCAATACTTTCGGGAATGGGCTGACAGTGTGGCCCGGGAACGGAGAGGATATTGGAAACCGCAACAGGATAGTAGCGGACCGGAATTGATACAACTTGCCCATAAAGCGGCCCCGCTTAAAATTTGCGGCGCGGCGGCCTGTTTGTTGAATGATAATGAAACAGCAATCCGGCCATTAGCCAAAGCTATTGACGCTGTCGTAATTTCCTTTCAATTATTGGATGATTGGGACGACTGGCGCGAGGATTTGGAGATCGGCAACTGTTCCTTCTTCCTCTCCCAAGTGATGCGCTTATGTGATATTAAGGAATTTTCAACCTTGGAGGAGTCCCATGTGCAAACGGCGGTATACGGTCATGATCTGGCGGAGCGATTCATGGCCATTATGGAAGGAAATCAGGATTTGCTTCTAAGTGGTTCCGTTCCATACCTGCCGTATCTAGTCGCTTATCACCAAAGCTTGTGGGAAACCTGCCGGAAGATAAGCTTGAAAACACAGGAACATAAACAAGCCATGCTAAAAGGTGGATTTTATCATTTTTTATATTTTAGTTCAAAATCAACATAAAATATAAAAGTTTATTGTTAATCCAACCATCTTTTAGTAATATAGTAATTGGATAAATGATAAAAGGAGCTGAAGCCAATGGACCCTATCGAATTTAAAAAAGCCGAATTGGTCAGTAAAGTATGGAGCGGAGAAATATCTCTCAAAGAACTTCAAAAAAATCCGGTTGAAGTTATCCAGAAGGAATTTAATATTAAATTTGGTCCTGGAATGAAGGTTGAAGTTCATGTGGAAACCGATAAGCTATTGCACCTGGTAATTCCCGCCAAACCTTCAGTAATCAATGATGATAACAAATGGGGCACAGGCAAGCCGAGAGATTACCGGCCTCTGGAGAAATAGGCTACTTTAAGTTCGGTGTGAATTTTACAGACGGGGAATATAAACTTTAAATACGGTATTTCCCGGAATACTCTCAACCGTGATTTTTCCGTTATGTTTATCGATAGTTCTTTTTACAATATCCAATCCCATTCCGCTACCTTCACCCTGTGGCTTAGTCGTAAAAAACGGGGTGAATATTTTTGGGATGATCTCCGCCGGTATTCCGCGCCCGTTGTCGGTTATCGCAACGGTTACAAATTCGTCGGACTGCGAAATATCGATCAGCAATTTGCCCCGATAATCCATTGCATATAAGGCATTATCAATGATATTGGTCCACACCTGTATTAATTCGTCAGGATAGCACCAAACCGCTTCAACTGCTTGACAATTCCTGATAATTTCAACCCCGTGCTTGATTTTATTGTTATATAAAGTGAGTACCGTTTCTACACCATTGATTACATTCGCTTTTATCCTTTCGCTCATATGGTGTTGATGAGTATAGGCCTTTAAGGCGAAAGCCACCTTGGATGTTCTTTCAGTGGCCATGGTTATCGTGATTATATTGCGCCGCAATCCTGATAGAATGGATACTATTTTAACAATGGATTCAATCTGCGGGTTTTCCAAAATGGCATGATAGGGGTTACTATCATAGATCCCCATTGCCACCAGCATATCCGCAAAATCATCGGACTCGCAGCCACGAAGTTCTCGGAGTTGTTGCCGCAGTGATCTTCGAAAATGCCGTTCATCCTTGAAAGAAACTGTTTGATGGTTAGCGGCAAGCGCCTTCTTTAATAAAAACAGAAAGTCTGCCCGGCTTTGAGAGGAGAGGCTTTGGAAGAATGCCGGCAGTTGTTCCAATACCTTGCCGAACGATTCATTGATGTTTCCAATGGAGGCCCGGATAGCTCCAAGGGGAGTATTGATTTCATGAGTGATACCCGCTACCAATTGGCCGAGCGCCGCCATTTTCTCTGACTCAACAAGCTGGCCTTGGGTCTGCTTTAAAATCTCCAATGTATTTATCAGTTCGTCATTGGTGGCTGAAAGCTCATCGTTTGCAGCTTCCAGTTGTTGCGTTCGTTCATAAACCCGCTGTTCCAAAGTTTTATTTAAATCGGCCAGGCGATCGCGGGATACTTTGATCTCTTGCCACATGATATCCAGTTCTTGGTTCTTTTGTTCCAACTCACCCGCGTATCTGACAACTTGATGATAATTGGCCGCCAGTCTTCTGCCGAGAATACTCACCAAGCTTATCACAAAACCAAGCAACCCCCATTTCCACAAGGAGAAGGGATTTTCAACCGTTATCGCGAAAAATTTGACGATATCATAAATGGAAATGGCGGCTAAAAATGCAAACCCTGCCGAAAATATGCGGGCATCGGTGTTTCCTTTCCAGGCGTAGTAAACTGCTGTTCCCATTAAAATCAGGTACTGGGCTAAACAAAATATACCGCTGATTTCATTCGAAACAATACTATAAATCTCATTTATTCCATACTTTGAACTGACATTAACAATCATTAACACTATGCAGAAAGTAGAATAAACGACCCATAGGCGCCGTAAGCGCCGGATGAAGGAATGTTTTTCAGGGGTGAATAATGTTTCAAAAAAATAGGTTAGGATGGGGAAGAAGAGAAATATTAAGACATCGAACAATAACGTCAGGTATTCATCCAGCGCTGGAAAATAGGGATGAAAATTGTTCGGATAGGTAGCTTCACCGATACCTAAGATTAAAATAATCAGGCATAAAGAAATCCAGCTTTTTTTCAGTTCCCGTTGCAAGAACATAGAACAAAACATCATAATCAACGCCATAAGGGCAAGAGCGCACCCCAAAATGATATTGATAAAACTATCTTGAAAATAGTTTGCGATTAAATCGGAAAGATTGCCTACCAAAATGTTCTGCTTCGGCCCAAACGTACTATGGTTGGAAATCGCCCGGATATATAAGATTTGATTACCTTCATTCCGATTTAGCGGAATGATAACCTTATTTAGATATTGAGGCCAAGACCGTCTTTTTTCATAAACCTTTTGCGAGCCAACATAAATAAACAACGATCGGCCGTAAACGCGTTGCAAAAAAACACCGGGATTCATCCAATGATGGACCGGCAGTTTAACGCGAAACCAGACAACGGAAGCGTCTTGGGGAATCACTAACGGTTTGCGAACATCCTTCAAAGGTTGCCATTCGTTGTTTGAAAAATCTTCTAGAGTCCAAAGGGGAATTCCCTTTTTATTTTGAGGTGAATCTCCCACCCGATATTCCCAGGCAGAAAATAGTTTCTTGGGCGGCGCCGCGGTTTCTCCATTGACGGGTACGGCGCAGATGATGGTAATCAAACTAAAAAAGCAGCTGATTAAGAAAAACCGTTTTGTTGTTTTAAAAAAACTATTTTCCATATAGATTCTCTTATTTCGCTCCATTTTCGGTATTAGCGTGGATACGTCAAATATTATTGAAATATTTAGCAAGTAAGTATAAAATAGATACAAAACAATTTTTTACATACTTCACGGGTACACTCATTTCACAAATATTATACTTTATGGAGTAATTATAGTAAATAAATTACGGTAGTCAGATTTGGTCGATAATCGAAGGGTGCTTTGAAAGGATCGATATGGAACAAAATTCTATTAATACTAATGAATTCGTTTGTGAATTTGAACCGTCAAAGAAAATCGCCATTTTGTGCGTTGACGATGAAAGTTTTATTCTGCATAGTTTACAAAGTGAACTGGCTGATTTACTCGGTCGTAAATATGTGATTGAATTTGCGGAAAACGGCCCGGAGGCTTTGGAACTCTTTACCGAGTTATTAAATGACGGGTATGATATTCCGGTGGTAATTTCGGATTATATTATGCCGGGAATGAAGGGCGATGAGCTGTTAAAAAGAATCTATCAGCTTTCTCCTTCGACTTTGAATATGCTGCTTACCGGCCAGGCCACTCTTGAAGGGGTTGCCAATGCCATTAATCAGGCCCACCTCTTCAAATATATTGAGAAACCCTGGCGGAAAGAAGACATACGAGCCGTCGTTACCGAAGCGGTTGAGCTTTATTATCGCAAGCGAAAGATTTCACTGGAAAACAATACATTGCTGGAGGAAAGAGAAATACTCCAATCGGCCATATTTCAAAAAGATCATGAAATAGAACAGGTTCAGGCTGAGTTGGGTACAACTGAAAAAATAATCGCCATCGGCGAGATAGCCGAAAACCTATCAATTCTTAAAGAATACGAAAGATCTATGGCGGCGCTAAAATCGAATATCGCTTTATTAAAAGAACTCCCTGACACAGTAATATCTAATGATCGACGCAGTGTAAATACTTACTTACATAATGAAAAGTTTATATGTACCAAAACAAACGCCGCAATTGAAAAAATGTTAATTGCGATTCGGGAACGAAATAAATCGGTTCTCTTTGATGAGACGAATGACATAATGCTGGATTTAAACGAATGTATCGCAAACTGTATTTCACAATTTACCGGCAATGCAAAAATAAAGCTTGAAATAAAGACCGACTTTGGCAAGATTCCTTCCTTTCGCTGTAATCCCCGGCAAATTGAGTATATATTCTCCAATCTTTTGATGTTTCTATATGATTCAATCAAAGATCCTTATCAAATACGGATAAAAACTATTCGGCGGCATCATGCGATTGTCGTCCTGATGGAAGGTTCCGGAAGTGAAATCCGGAATGCTGTTTTTAATAGCGTATTTCATGAAACTGATTTCGATCAGGACCATTTGCAGAGGATATTTCAATTAGCGGTAATCTGCCAAATCGTAAGAGATCTTAAGGGAGAAATTTCGCTAAAAAACCATATCCCATCCGGGATCGCGTTTACAATTGAGTTGCCGGTGGCAATACCCGCAATATAGTATAGAACAATATAATTGCCGGTAATCAATTGAAAAAATCAAGAAGGTAAGGTCATGGGAAAACCGTACATCATTTGCGTAGATGATGAAAGACTAGTACTTGACAGCTTACAAGAGCAGCTCAAAATAGAATTCGGCATTGATTATCGAATTGAGGTTGCTGAGAGCGGTCGGGAAGCATTACTGCTATTTGAAGAGTTATTGTCCGAAAAAGCAGTGATTCCATTGATTATCGCCGATTATATCATGCCGGAGATCAAAGGCGATGAGTTAATAAAACAGGTACGCCATTTGAATCCGGAAACGGTGGCGATTTTTTTGACCGGCCAGGCGACTTTGCAAGGGGTAACTAATGCGGTTAATCAAGGGAGAATCTATCGGTTTATTGAAAAACCCTGGTGTAGGGAAAATTTATGCGCTGCGGTATCCGCAGCCTTAAATTACTATCATAATGACAAATTAGGCGAAGTAAAGAACCGGCAACTTTGGGAAAGTAACCGGAAACTACAGCAGATAATCAGCCAAAAGACGGAAGAGCTTTCTTTGAATTACAAATCATTGGCATTCATTAATAAAATCTCCGATATTCAACAAGTCTTTGAAGAGATAGCCGGTATTATCAATTATTCACTGCAATCGATTAAATCCGGTATCGATCTGATTCACCAGCAACAAGACACTATTTCCGAGATGGACCCTGAAAGCATTTCGATGTATATGAAAAATGTAATGGATTTTTATCGTGACATTAGTGAAGTATTTGACAATATGGCGAGTGCTTTTGATTACAGTACGATTCAAAATATCGTACAGGCTTCTAAAAATCACCCTATGCATGAAATGAAAAATGAAACAAGTTTCGAGCGTGATCAGCTGTTGAAAAATGTTGGGGAATTCGCAGCGAAAACTAAAGAGATTGAAAAAAATTCTTATCAGAATATCGACAAGGCTGTTGCCTGGGATGATGAGGAAATACTTTTATTCAACTTGGATGACGTTTTGTTTTTCACCAGTGAAGAAGGAAATACGATTATTGTAACGAAAAAAGGGAAATATAAAACCCGGGATACCCTTAATATATTGGAAAATAAGTTAAGCTCCCGCGGCTTTTTTCGTTGCCATCGCGGCTATTTAATCAACTTAAAATACATTCATAAAATTAGCCCGTGGCTTGGCAGTAATTACATATCAAAGCTGGAAGGGGTCCCGTATGAGATACCGATCAGCAGAAGCCGGTTAAGGGAGATCAAGGAGATGCTAGGGATCTGATGAATAATCATGCCAAGGAACTGCTGGCTGCCGCCGTTCCTAAGGGGTCTTTGGTCGGAGAGTTCAATTTTAGTAAAATGAATTTTCTGGAGCGTTTTTGTTTGTTAAGAAGATTGGAGCTATGGCATGATTAAGCCGGGACGAAAGGATTATACAAATAAATGATTCCAGGTATATGTTTGGGCAATGTAGCGGTTGACTGCATAGACGCGGAAAAACTGCGCGGCTTTTACGCGGAACTTCTCGGCTGGGAAAAACGTGAGTTGTATGGTTGCCCTGCCATGATAAGTCAAGCGGGATTCGTATTCCTGTTTATGCAGGAAGGTGATTATATCCGTCCCGTGTGGCCGGAAGAGCAGGCTAAGCAACAAAAGCAAATGCACTTTGATTTTCAAGTTGACGACCTGCCCTCCGCCGTAGCGCAGGCTGAAGCCATCGGCGCGGTCAAAGCGGATAATCAGTACGGCGGTGAACATTTTGTAACCATGCTTGATCCTGACGGGCATCCGTTTTGCTTGTGCGCCAAGGAAAGTATCTAAAACTTATGACAAACACCAAGGGAAGAGATGAACTATGCTCGTTGAATACACTCTTAAAACTCCCCGGGCGGACTTCATTAACATTACCCCGCAAGTCCGGGAAGCGGTCGCCAAAAGCGGCGTAACGGAAGGTATCGCTGTCATCTATTGTCCGCATACCACGGCGGGGATTACGATGAATGAGAATGCCGATCCGGATGTGGTGCGGGATTTGCTCTTCGGCCTGAACAAGGCATTCTCTGACCGCGCCGAGTTCCGCCATGCCGAGGGCAACAGCGCGGCACACCTCAAAGCAAGTTGCGTCGGTTCCAGTGCGACGGTCATCATTGACGGCGGCAGACTACTTCTTGGAACGTGGCAAGGCATTTACTTCTGCGAGTTTGACCCGCCGCGGAGCAGAAAATTTTATGTAAAAGTGATGTGAGAGTCGCACTGAAAAGGCAGTAGATGAGGTCCTATTAAGTCAACTTCCAAGAACAATCGAGAAATTGGTTGCCCTTTTTCTATCTCAAACTGACAAATTTTATTGACAGCCGCGACGTAGTGATTTATAATGTCTTCGATTAAACAGTCCGACATACAACATTAATACTGGGTGAACAGGGGTACAGATGAAAAAGAAATTGATTGGATTGGAACTTCGGTGCCTCAACAATCTCATCATGCGTAAAGTTGAAAATTCATCCTCTAAAAAAGAAATAGACTCTATTACCGGTACAAACGGCTGGATTATCGGCTTTCTTGTAGAAAACACAGATAAGGAAATCTATCAAAAAGATTTAGAGGAACAATTCTCCATCACCCGATCAACTGCTTCTAAAGTCCTCATATTAATGGAGAAAAAAGGATTGATTGAACGGCACAGTGTTCCTCATGATGCCAGATTAAAAAAGTTAGTGCTGACAGAAAAGGCATGGAAAATCAGTGAGCTGATGATAAATGATGCGACTCGAATCGAAGAGACTCTTACAAAGGGATTTACAGAGGAGGAATTAGGATATCTTTATCGTTGTATTCAAAGGATGAAAAATAATATCCAATAAGTTTTTTAGTTGGCTATCATAGTCAATTTTCTTTTAAGATTGATTGTTTGACGTCCAACATTGTTGCCTTAGGCGACTGTTTCAAGAGGAAACAATCAGGATCATGGGATGATGGATACAGTGTTTTATAACAAGCTGCCTATAAATATCAACAAAGCAGCAGGAAGGACAAACGTAAATGCTCAAGAAATTGGCTGCCAGCATACGGCAGTATAAAAAGGAATCCATTCTTGCCCCGGTATATGTGACTTTGGAATCGATACTTGAAATTATCATTCCCACGCTGATGGCCTATCTGATCGATTACGGTATCAATGAAAAGAATATCTCCTATGTCCTGTGGATCGGGCTTGCCCTGATTGTTTGCGCGATACTCTCCTTGCTGGCCGGCTTTCTCTCGGGCCGCAACGCGGCAATTGCATCTTCAGGCCTTGCAAGAAATTTACGCCGCGACATGTTCTATAACGTGCAGAAGTTTTCTTTCTCCAACATTGATAAATTCTCAACCGCCAGCATTATCACCCGGCTTATCACCGATGTCACCAATGTGCAGAACGCTTATCAGATGTTGCTTCGCCTCGCGGTGCGCTCTCCGATCATGATCGTGTTCGCCTTGGCTTTTTCTTTCCGGATTGACGCCCGTCTGTCACTGATCTTTCTGGCGGCCATCCCGGTGTTGGGGATTGGCTTATGGCTGATCTTGTCGCATGTACATCCGATTTTCGTGCGGGTATTCAATACGTATGACAAGCTGAACAATGCCGTTCAAGAAAACCTGCACGGCATCCGGATCGTTAAATCGTACATCCGTGAAGATCATGAGGAACGGAAGTTCGCGGGCATTTCGCAAGCGATCTTTCAGGATTTTTCCAAAGCGGAAAAAAGGCTAGCGTTTAATATGCCGCTGCTCCAGTTCTGCCTTTTTGCGAGTATGCTGCTCCTTTCCTGGTTTGGCGCTAAAGAGATCATAGCCTACAATAACAATCCCGTGGTCGGGCTTTCGACGGGCGAACTGACAAGTCTGCTCACCTATGCGCTGCAGATACTTATGAGCCTGATGATGCTTTCTATGGTATTTGTCATGATCATCATTTCCCGCGCCTCGGCGGAGCGGATTGTGGAAATCCTGAACGAGGGAAGCGATCTGAAAAACAGGGAAAACCCGGTGTACACGCTAAAAGACGGTGCGATCATTTTTAAAAATGTCACTTTTACATATGCCCAAAAAGCTGACAAACCGATTCTTGACGGAATCACCCTTTCCATCGCTTCCGGGGAAACGGTCGGTATTCTCGGCGGGACCGGCTCTTCCAAATCGAGTCTTGTCCAGCTTATTCCGCGACTTTACGATGTCGTGAGTGGAAAAGTAACCGTCGGCGGCATCGATGTGCGGGATTACGATCTTGAATCACTCCGCAATCAAGTGGCCATGGTGTTGCAGAAGAATGTGCTGTTTTCGGGCACGATCAAGGAAAATCTCCGCTGGGGCAATGAAAATGCCACGGATGAAGAAATGATCCACGCCTGCCGACTTGCCCAGGCTGAAGGCTTTATCCGGGGATTTCCGGATCGATATGACACCTATCTTGAGCAGGGCGGCGCCAATGTGTCCGGCGGCCAGAAACAGCGGCTTTGTATCGCGCGAGCGCTGCTGAAGAAGCCCAAAATTCTGATCCTTGACGATTCCACCAGTGCGGTTGACACTGAAACCGACCGGCTGATCCGTCAGGCGTTTCGGAAAGAGATCCCGGACACGACGAAAATCATCATAGCCCAGCGTGTTTCGTCTGTTCAGGACGCCGACAAGATTGTAGTGCTTGACGATGGTAAAATCAACGCGGTCGGCACGCACATGGAACTGCTCCAAACTTGTGCTATCTACCGGGAAGTCTATGAATCTCAAAACAAAGGGGGCATTCTCCATGCCTAAAATGCCGCCAAAGGGAAATCTGAAGGCGCACGGCAAGCCGCCGATACATCATTTTAAGCCGGGTACGATCAAAAGACTCTTTTCCTCCTATATGGCCGAATATAAAATTCAACTGATATTCGTTATTCTCTGTATCCTGTTAAGCGCGGCCGCAGGCACGGCCTCCTCTCTGTTCCTGCAGATCCTGATCGACAGGTACATCGTCCCGCTGCTGGGGCAGACGCATCCCGTATTCACAGGACTGTTTCAAGCGATTCTTTTGATGGGCCTGATCTATATCATCGGGGTGTTTTCCACCTTGTTTTACAGCAGGACCATGGTTGTCATCGGGCAGGGTACACTCAAAAAAATCCGGGACAAAATGTTCACGCATATGCAGACCCTGCCGATTCGCTATTTTGACACCCATACCCATGGCGATATCATGAGCCGCTATACTAATGATACCGACACGCTACGCCAGGCAATTGCCATGAGTTTGCCGCAGATGTTTGCTTCCCTTATCTCTATAATAGCGGCATTTTTCGCTATGCTTTATCTCAGTGTCGGGCTTACCGCCTTCGTGGCGCTATTTTCCTTTGTTTTGCTGAGAATAATCAAGGCTCTGGTAGGCAAGAGCGCTACTTTCTTCATGAAACAGCAGCAATCCCTGGGTGACGTCAACGGTTATGTCGAAGAAATGATTAACGGTCAGAAGGTCGTAAAAGTCTTCTGCCATGAGAAAAAGGCTGAGGAAGAGTTTGACCAAAAAAATGACGCGCTCTGCTCCTGGGCGACTAAGGCGAACATATACGGCAATGTCACCATGCCGGTTGTCATGAATATGGGTTATATGCTCTACGTGCTTCTTGCCATCATCGGGGGCGCGGCAGGCATAGCGGGGATTCCCAATCCGAGTCTCACTGGCGTCCATGCCCTGACGCTCGGTACGATCGTATCCTTCCTTACCTTATCCCGCGGCTTTATCAACCCCATCGGTCAGATCTCCATGCAGTTTAACATGGTGGTGATGGCGCTCGCCGGCGCGTCCAGAATTTTTGAACTGATGGATGAGGAAAGCGAACAGGACAACGGATACGTCACCCTCGTCAACGCGAAAATGGAAAACGGCGGAATCAGGGAAAGCCAGGAATGGACGGGAGCCTGGGCGTGGAAGCATCCATACGGCGACGGCATGGTTACTTACACGCCGCTGCGGGGAGACATCCGTTTCTACGATGTGGACTTCGGTTACGAAGAAAATAAGACCGTCCTGCACAACATCACGCTTTACGCAGAACCCGGTCAAAAGGTGGCTTTTGTCGGGGCGACCGGCGCCGGTAAAACGACGATTACGAATCTGCTCAACCGCTTCTACGATATTGCGGATGGAAAGATACGTTACGATGGCATCAATATCAATAAGATCAAAAAATCGGATCTCCGCAGATCGCTCGGCATCGTTTTGCAGGATGTGAATCTGTTTACGGGAACGGTCATGGACAATATTCGCTACGGCAAGCTGGACGCGACGGATGAAGAATGCATCGCGGCTGCAAAACTGGCGAATGCCGACGGATTTATCCGCATGCTTCCGCAAGGGTATAACACCGTCCTGGAAGGCGACGGCAGCGGCCTTTCCCAGGGACAGCGGCAACTGATTTCCATTGCCCGTGCGGCTGTGGCCGATCCGCCCGTCATGATTCTGGACGAAGCCACTTCTTCGATTGATACCCGGACCGAAGCAATAGTCCAAAAGGGCATGGATGCCCTGATGAAAGGCAGGACGGTTTTTGTGATTGCCCACCGTCTGTCAACCATTCAGAATTCCGATGTCATTATGGTATTGGAGGATGGCCGTATCATAGAGCGGGGCAGCCACGAACAGCTTATCGAGGAGAAGGGAAAATACTATCAGTTATATACAGGAGCATTTGAACTTGAATAATAGGGCGAATACTTGAAATCAGGACTCTTCGATGGACAACTCCAAACAATCAAATAACCAGTTGAATCCGTATCTCATCAACAGTTCCGCTTGCTCCTCCAAGACTTCCAACAGTTCTTCATCGGACCGGTAAAACCAGAAACCCTCATGTTTTATTACCTTCGCCGGGGAGATGGCTTCTAGAAACATGGCTAACGGGTAATTTGTAAACAAGTCATTAATATTTCCCCGTTGTAAGTGGCAACCCACGCTTTTGTCGATATGCCTGAATGTAAATAAAATCTTTAATTTATGGTTGGCATAATGTTGATAAACGAATGTATCATTTTTATCATGAGAAAAATGAAAACTGTTTTTGGTTAAACAAGGTTCGATGGTTTTTTTGAGGGCGCTACGGCTCAACATTTCTTCCTCCAAAATCAAAAGGATTATTTCCATTCGGCAATTTCCGGGAATCATTTGATGTTTTTTACATAGTAAAAATATATTTTATATTTCGGCAATACTTTGGTATTTTCCTTTTTATCATAAAATCTGACTTTGCTAAAGGAATTCTGGATTTTCATAAAAATTATGGTAATACTATGAATAAACCAAATTCTAATATATTGGATGACGCTTCATGCACCGTTAACAGTGATTGAACGATGGCGTTACAGCCGTGATATAGGCGATTTAGAAAAATTGATTTCGACTTATTTAGAACATGGGGAGTGATATTGCATGAAAAATATTAAACGGTTCAGGCTCATAATGGTATTCAGTATCATCATGATGCTTATTGTTTTGCCTATCTATTCCGCTTCAGATGGATTGGTAAATTTAAAAGAGGCCTGTCCCCGCATCATCATTGATCTGAAATATGCCACGGCCGATAATTTTTTAAAACAAAAGGTCTATGACGACTCAAATTGTTATGTTCTGAAAATACTCGTCCAAAAGTTGAATAAAGCCCAGCAAATTTTGGAACAAGACGGGTTGGGACTCAAGGTTTTCGATGGTTACAGGCCGCTGGCGGTTCAAAAGAAGATGTGGGCCATAATGCCCGATTCCCGTTTTGTGGCCAACCCTTACCAGGGGGGTTCCATTCACAACCGTGGGGCCGCCGTAGATCTAACGCTGGTCGACTCCCGGGGGAACGAACTGGAGATGCCGACCCCTTTTGATAGCTTTGTGGCAAAGGCTTACCAGTTCAGTAAGGAACCCACCGCCCAGCAGCGGGCAAACCGGATGTTATTGCGGAAAGTCATGGCGGAAGTCGGACTGGATTATATCAGAACCGAATGGTGGCACTATCAGATACCCGGCGGGAGACAGTATCCGGTGCTGGATAGGTAGGAGTAATTAGTTATTGGTTTATTAGTTATCAAGTTACTGGGTTATTGGGTTTTCATAAGCCTTATAAAATAAACCCAGCAAGATTTGATATGGGTTTTAACCGATAAGGTCTAATTGGAATCTATTCCGGGATCAAATCCGGTTTTCGGAAAATGCGGAGTTAAAGGATCTGGTTTTGCATTCCTGGCTGAATCCCGCTAAAAAAAAGACCGGAATTCGTCCGGAAACGCGCTGGGCATGATAGCGGCGGTGATTTTTCCGCTTACCCCTAGCTGTCTTTCCAAAATATATAGTTTTTTCCCGACCATTTTGTAAATTGATAGACTGTAAGGGTTTTTAGATAGGTTAGGGGATTTTTCATAAATGCAGAGCGAAAACGACGGGGTAAACTGTTTTAATCCAATAAATCCAGTTAATCCCGTCTAATTAAGCGCTCTTTTTGGGTTGCGACTTGGCTGGGACAGGATTTATAGGATTAATAATCCATAAAAGCTCACAATGCCAAGGAGTCTATCCGAGAAGAATTTTCTATAAGCATAAGCAATCCCGTTAATTCTGTAAATCCTGATTAAGCTCGGTGTGGGAAGCAAACGCGCTGTGATTATGGATGGATTCATAGCTCTCAACTTCCACCTGAAACCATTTGATGCGGGGTTCGGTGCGTAAAGCCAGCACGGAGTCGCGCAGGATATCTTCCACAAATTTCGGATTTTGATAAGCTGACTCCGTTACATATTTTTCATCATCCCGTTTCAAAACGGGAAAAACAGGACAACTTCCCTGGGTTCGCAATAATGCAATCAAATCTTCCAGCCAAATAAACTTTCCCGGATGGGTAAACCGTATTAAGGAACGGATTACAGCCCGTTGATTGTGGGCGCCGTATTCGGAAATTTCTTTGCTGCAGGGGCAAAGTGACATTACCGGGATCTCGGCTCCCAAACGGTAATCGAAAAGATTCTCCCGCCGGTTCAAACTGCCGCGAAATTCGCCGATATAATCCATATAACCGGAGATTTGGCTTACAGGGGCTGATAATGGCAGAAAATAACGGAATTTCAGACTGATCTCCGCTTCCGCCGCATCCAGGTTGGCGCACAACTCCGCCAGTAATTGGCGGATCTCCTTCCCGGAGATGGGCTTGGCGCTCCACTCCGTCAATAACTCCATAAAGCGGCTCAGGTGAGTTCCTTTGAAGTGATGGGGAAGGTTTACCGATAACGTTACATTCCCTTGAACATGTTGAAATCCGCCGTCTTTCATCCGGATTTGAAACGGAAGATGAACATCCTTCAAACCCACCCGTTGAATCCCGATTCCCCGTTCATCCGGCAAGCTTTGTACGTCGATCATGATTTGATCCTTTTTTATTTTATTGCCATTTAGGATGCTGTGCGAGTAACACTTTTTTGTGGCTCGTGTTAGATCATATTACTATATACTAAATATGCTCCGAAAACCTATTACCCGCACAAACTCCTGGCTGTCAGGTCCTGGTCAAACGGTACCAGTCGTTTTAACCTTATACGCCTATTATACCAGAGGACCCATTAATTTCAAGTCTGGTTGTTTTTTTTCAAATTTGTGATACTATTATCATGATAATTATTTATAAAGATCCCCTTAATCCTGTGAATCCTGCACAGTAACCTTGTTTTTTGGGCTATTGAATTCAAAAACTTATTTGTAGACGGGATTTATAGGATTTATTGGATTAAGACATCGATACTTTGGTTTTTGGGGTTATTATTGCTTAGTTCTATCGAAGAAACTCTCAACGTGGTTGGTTTCCAAATAAATACAAAAGGGGATTACAGAATGCAAAACATGGAACACCGCATTAATGAGCTTTTAAGTGCAATGACCATCCGGGAGAAAGTCGCGTTGCTTTCCGGGAAAAATAACTGGTTTACCGTAGACAACGAGCGTCTTGGCATCCCTTCCATTGTTCTTACCGACGGCCCTCATGGCGTGCGATCTTCCGAACCGGATATCCGGACCGTGAGCCCGGCCACCTCGTTTCCTACCGGTATTTCCATGGCTTCTTCCTGGAATCCCGAGCTTATTCAACGGGTGGGGGTAGCTTTGGCTGAAGAGACCAAAGCCTTGGGATGTGATGTTTTATTGGGACCATGTGTCAATATCATCCGCCATCCATTGGCCGGGCGGAATTTTGAAAGTTTTGCCGAGGATCCTTATTTGGCGGGGGAAATCGGGGTGGCCTATGTAAATGGGGTACAAAGCCAAAATGTGGGGACTTCTTTAAAGCATTTCGCCTGTAATAACCAGGAGATCGAACGGCACCGCGGCAGTTCGGTGGTGGATGAGCGGACATTGCGGGAGATTTATCTGGCTCAATTCGAAACCGTGGTTAAGGAAGCCAAGCCGTGGACCGTCATGTGTTCATATAACCGGATCAATGGGATATACGCCAGCGCCAATCAGCACCTGCTCACCGAAATTTTGCGGGGCGAATGGGGATTCGACGGAGTTGTAGTTTCGGATTGGGGAGCCAATCATGCCACCGTGGAGTCCATCACGGCAGGCCTTGATCTGGAAATGCCGGGGCCGGCAAAATACTATGGTTCGCTACTGGTTGATGCCGTGAATAATCTTCAGGTAGATATTGAAACCGTTAATGAGAGTGTCCGCAGGATTCTCCGGATGCTCTACCGGACCGGAAAATTGGATAATCCGGGTAAGATTGCCGGCGGTTCGGTTAATACGCCGGAACACCAGCGATTGGCCCTGGAGTTGGCGGAAGAATCAGTTGTTCTTTTAAAGAATGACGCCAACATGTTGCCGCTAGACGGCGGCAAGTTAAAATCCATTGCGGTGATTGGGCCGAATGCTTCCAAAGCCAGTATCGGCGGCGGGGGAAGTTCATTCCTTACGCCTCCTTATCAGGTCAGCCCGTTGGAAGCCTTACGATCAAAGCTTGAGAACACGGCAGAAATCAATTTTGAAGAAGGCTGCAAGAATAATATGGAACCGGTTATCATACAACCGGAGTATTGTATCGCTGAAAAAACCGGGGAAAATGGTTTCTGGGGCGAGTACTTTAAAAATAATGATTTTAGCGGAAAGCCCGATTTTGAACGGCTGGAGAAAACTATCAATCATTGGTGGTTTAATGCCAATGTAACGGAGAATTTTAGCAGCAGGAAGTTTTCTGCCCGCTGGAGCGGCAAGCTCAGGGTGCCGGAATCGGGATCATATGTTTTCAAAGCGGGACATACCGGTAAGTGTATACTATACCTTGACGGTCAAAGAATTTTGGAGAATGAGCGGACCAAAGAGACTGAAAATGATTTTATGATCCGTAAGACTGTTGAATTGGAGATGGAGAGCGGACGTACTTACGATCTCCGGATAGAGTATATAAAACCCGAAAGTGATGTCGCCGCCATCATCCAATTACGATTTAGCCCTACCTGGTCCAAAGCGGAAGAGGACCGGCGCATCGCCCGGGCGGTTCAATTGGCGGCTAAGTCCGATATTGTTTTACTGTTTGCCGGAATGCCGGAGGGTTACGAAACCGAGGGACACGACCGGAAGGATATGGAATTGCCGGGCAGGCAAAATGAGCTCATCAGTGCCGTAGTCAAAGCAAACCCCAAGACGGTTGTAATACTTCATTGCGGCTCTCCGGTAACTCTTCCCTGGTTCCATGTAGTACCTGCAGTAGTAGAAGCTTTTTATCCCGGACAAGAAGGAGGAAACGCCGTAGCCAATATATTGCTGGGTCAGGTGAATCCTTCGGGAAAGCTGGCGGTGACTTTCCCCAAACGGTTGGAAGATACTCCGGCCTTTATCAACTTTCCAGGCAAGCAAGAAGTATGCTATGGCGAAGGGATATTTGTGGGTTACCGGTATTATGACAAGAAGGATATTGAACCGCTATTCCCGTTTGGTTTCGGACTTTCCTATACCACCTTCGGATATAGCGGGTTGGAAGCGCCATCCCGGGCTAAAATCGGGGAAAATATTGCAGTGGATGTTATTATCAAAAATACCGGCACAATTGCCGGTAAAGAGGTGGTACAGCTTTATATCCGCGATTTGGAGTCGGCGCTGGTCAGACCTCTCAAGGAATTGAAAGGTTTTGAGAAGGTTTTTCTACAACCGAACGAGAGTAAAACCATCCATTTCATGCTGGATCAGCGGTCCTTCGCTTACTATGATCCGTACCGGAAACAATGGGTGGCTGAACCCGGCGGGTTCGAAATTTTAGTCGGCAGTTCGTCCCGGGATATTCGGGCGAAGGCGGATATTATTCTGGAGTAAAGATGGATTCCGATTCAGCGCGATCAGTTGTTCCATTTCCTTCAAAATACTTTCATTGGCATCCGGTCTGCTCAAATTGATGGCATTTTTACTCATGAGAATCAGTTTTTCGGGGTTGCCAAGCAGTTCGGTAACGGAAGAATTGAGATCTTTGATATCTTTTAAATAAATTCCGGCTCCGCCCCGGGTTAGGAATTCCGTATTCCCGTCTTCCTGCCCCGGGGTAGGCCGGATAATTACCATAGGGAGCCCGAGATTTAAAGCCTCCGTGACGGTCAGACCTCCGGCCTTGGAGATCAACAAATCAGAGGCGGCCATCCATTGGTGAATATTTTCCACTCTGCCGCGAACCTGGCCTTTGATATGGACATCGTATAAAACCTGCTTAACCTCCCGGTACGATTTCCGGTTCTGTCCCGTGATAACAATTACTTGAAACGCGGCCTGAACCCGGCCTAACTCCTCCAAAATTTCAGTTAAGGGACCAATTGCATTGCCGCCGCTCATAATCATGATTAACGGCAGATGGCGATCAATCCGCAACCTGGAACGCAGGGCCGGTGATTTATGGATTCCCTGGAAACAAGGCCTGATAGGAATTCCAGTGACCCGGATCAGGTGTTCTTTCACTCCCATAGCCATAAGTTCTTGTTTCATTCCGGGATGGGCTATAAAATAAAGCTGGGTATTGTCATTGACCCAGAATTGATGGGGCACGTAATCAGTCAGGACAACCCCGTTGGGGATTGGAAATTGGGGGTACAAATAAGATGCAATGGCTGCCGGCAGAAAATGAGTGGCGATAATGGCGTCCGGTTTATAATTATTCAGCAGCTCCCGGTATTTACGAAGCCCCAGATAGGCCTCTAGTTTTTTCAGGGGTGCATTGGGTAAACTGCCGGCATTATATATAAATTTCCATAATGAAGGGGTGTGTTTCGTCATTAAATAATAAGCTTGTTCGATTCTCCGGCTGAGAACGGGGCTGGTGTAACGTAGAAAGTCCAAATGGTAAGCTTCCCCGCCGAACTTTTCCGTATATGTTTCACAAAGGGCTTCGGCTGCTTTCACATGGCCGGCGCCGATGGATGCGGATAGTATTAAGAGCCGTTTTCCCATCTAATTACCTCCGATACAACCTATCAAAATCTTATTATCAATATATTCATTTTCACTGCATATTTTCATAATTGAATTGGCCGTTTAGGAGCCTGTGCGGATAATAGGTTTTCGGTCATAAAAAGTGCTACTCGCACAGAATCCCAGACAATGAAAACGACTCACGGGGAGCCGTTGTTAAACTATTATGTGCGATAGTCTCCATGAACACGATCAAGGAAAAGAAAAATTCATTTTGAAATCATCACTAAAAATACTATTTATCATTATACCGGAAAGTTTTTTTAAAAACAACCGAATTCTATATTATTACCGGGTTATTCGGCTAAAAACAAAAGGTATATATGATACAGCGGAGGAGAATATAACATGCGTTTACGGTTGTTAATCATTTTTATGGGTATTGCGGTTTTGGCGGCCGAGATTGTGAGTCAACCGCAATCCAATATTTTTGCCGGCAAGAATTCCCGGATTCAGAATCAGAGTCAGGACAAGCCTGCGGCTTTCATGTTCGATCCCTTTGTTCCCAATGAGTTGGGACGGATTATGATATTGGAGTACCACCTCATTGGATATCCGGAGGCTCAGTGGCGCCGTACCCCGGAAAACTTTCGCCAGGATCTGGAGATGCTATACCAAAACGGTTACTATCCAATTCCGTTGCAGAGTTTAATCAACCGTGATATTAATGTTCCTGCCGGAAAGACCCCGTTTGTGCTTACCTTTGACGATTCCAGTCAGGGCCAGTTCCGTTTTTTAAAGCAAGGCGGACGGTTGGTGGTAGATCCCCAGTGCGCGGTGGGAATTATGGAACAATTCAAAAAAGAGCATCCCGACTTCCCGCTAACAGCCATCTTTTATGTGTTACCCGCAATCAAGCCGGGGCTCCGGTTATTTGGCCAGGAGGAATATATTCAGCAGAAATTCGATTATCTTGTTCAACATGGCTACCAAATCGGCAACCATAGTTATTGGCACCAAAATCTCGGGAAAACCGATGATTTGGGGGTGCAGAAACAACTGGCGTTGGCCGTGAAAGCGATTCAAACTTATCTCCCGGGATATCAAGTCCGGTCCTTGGCCTTACCGTTGGGAGTGCATCCTAAAAATCGGGAGTTGGAGGTAAGTGGAGAATATCAGGGGATTCGTTATCATAACGATTCCGTGTTATTGGTCGGTTCGGGATCGATTCCCTCGCCGTATTCGACTGATTTTGATCTTTTAAAGCTCGAAAGAATTCAAGCCGGGGATACTCCCTGGGGTCCCAAAGCATATATCGAGAGATTTAAAAAAGATCCGTCACTGCGTTATGTCAGTGATGAAAAACCGGAGCTGATTTCAATACCGCCAAAACTGGAGTCCAAATTGGACCGGTTGGCGGTAAAAAAAATGAAACTGCGTTTGATTTCCGAAATATATCAAACCGGGAGGCCAAATTCGTCCGCTGCTAAATGATTTATCTTTTTTAGAAGATGTATCTATAAAAATAAGGAAATACTATATTGGAATAAAGCGAGAAAGTCTTGGCATGATCCAAGACTTTATTTTTTGGGGAAGCAAACGGTGATTGCCAAATGTGGAAAATGGGTATATGATTGAATTGGAATCATTGATTGATCCATTAGTCCTTAGCGGGGGATTTTTCATGAAATTACAAATTACCAAGGAAACTGGAATTCCTCTATATCTGCAAATTAAAGAACAGATTAAAAAATTAATTCATAACGGTTCTTTAGCCCCGGGAACACAGCTTTCTACCGAGCGGGATCTGGCTTTGAAACTGGCTGTAAGCCGGAATACCGTGAGTATGGCTTATGAGGAATTGAAAAAGGAGAATATTTTGGTTGTTGGCCAAGGTAAGGGCACTTTTGTGTCCTATCCCGAAAGTGGATCAGCCTTGTCCTCAAAGGCAACAGATAATCGCAAGCAGAAAATGACTGCGATAATTGATAAAGCCATCGATGCTTCCCTTGACTTGGGGTTTTCCCCCCAACAATTTGCAGCGCTGGTTACGGTCCGGGTCCGAGAGCGGGAAGAATCCTTCACGAAGGTCCGGGTATTGTTTATTGACTGTAATCAGGAACAACTGCACAATTTTGTAACGCAGTTCCGAGAATTAGTTCACTTGGATATTATTTCCTTGTTGCTTCATATATTTCTCACTGATCAGGAACGGAGTTCCGGGATTTTGGACCAGGTTGATCTGGTGATTACAACGACGACTCATGCAAATGAAGTCACCGCACGGATAAACGATTTGCACCATAATGTAGAAGTGGTTGCTGTTTCAGCCCAACCCCGGTTGGAAAGCATTATCAGTCTTACCCGGATTCCGGTCGGCCAGAAAGTAGGATTCGTATGTCATAGCCGTGAATTTCCGGAAATTGTGACCCGGGCGCTGGCTCAAAACGGGATTTATAATCTGCAAATCGATTATGAAATCACCACCGACCCTGGGAAACTGAAAGAGTTTGCTGATGCCCATGATATACTGTTTGCCTTCGCCGACCGGGTGAAAGAGGTGAAACGAATGGCGGGTGAGAAAGAGGTTATTCCTTATCTCCACGAATTGGATGGCGGGTCGGTTGCATTGGTAAGCCGGGCGGTGGAACGAAGGCTTGCCGCGAAGAAAGGACTGATCCTCTCATGAAAAAATATACGCTTGTTTTAGGCGTAATCGGAATGGATGTCCATGCGGTGGGCAATAAGATTTTGGAATATGCTTTTACCAATGCCGGGTTCAAGGTGGTGAATCTCGGAGTCATGGTTTCCCAGGCGGAGTTCATCGATGCCGCTATTGAGACGGCGGCTGATGCAATGATGATCTCTTCTTTATACGGACACGGCGAATTAGACTGCAGGGGTTTGCGGGGAAAATGCATTGAAGCCGGAATCGGGAACATACTGTTATATGTCGGCGGGAATCTGGTAGTGGGCAAAGCCTCATTCGCCGAAGTGGAGCAGAAGTTTAAAGCAATGGGATTCGATAGGATTTATCCGCCGGGGACCGCCCCGGAGACTGCCATTAGGGATCTTAAGGAGGATTTGGGATTGATGACCTAACCCCGCGCTAACGTCTTCCCCTTCTCTTGGGGAAAGGGAGATACGTCAGTGATGGGGTTGGGTCAGGGGCTTTAGGTCTAGGATTAAGCCTAAGGAGAAAGACTATGGCTGAATTGCAGAATCAACGCATTGAAACTGAAGAGTTTTTTGATATGCGCCGGGAGGTTCTTGAGGCTTGGCCCACGGGAGCGGAAGTTAATCTTGATGAGGCCGTGGCATATCAAAAAAGTATTCCGCCGCCCAAACGCTTCAGTGGGGTGTTGGATTCGGCATTGGCGGCAGGCGGCACTTTAATTCAGCCCCGGGCTGGAGTAGCTTTGGTAGAACAACAAATTGCATTATTGAAATATCTTGAGGAAAAGGGAGGCGCAGACCTCCTGCCGGCCACGGTGGACAGTTATACCCGGCAGAACCAGTATCGTGAAGCCGGGAAAGGGATCGAGGAGAGCTTCGCGGCTGGCCGTTCAATGCTTAACGGTTTTCCCATCGTAAATCACGGTGTGAATGAATCCCGCCGGGTCATTGAAGCGGTTAGCATTCCGGTTCAAGTCCGTCACGGTACTCCTGATGCCCGTTTATTGGCAGAGATTTCAATAGCGGCAGGCTTTACCGCCTTCGAAGGCGGAGGGATTTCCTATAATATCCCTTATGCCAAGGATATCTCTTTGGAAGCAACCATTAATTATTGGCAATATGTAGACCGGCTAACGGGTTGGTACGAGGAGCAAGGTGTCACCATTAACCGCGAACCGTTTGGACCGCTTACCGGAACCTTGGTGCCGCCCTGTATCTCTCATGCGGTGGCTATCATTGAAACTCTTCTGGCCGCAGAGCAAGGTGCCAGGAATATCAGCGTCGGATATGGTCAGTGCGGTAACTTGATTCAGGATGTGGCGGCTCTTAAAGCATTGAATATTCTGGCCCGGGAGTATCTGGAACGCTATAATTATCAAGTTGCCCTTTCTACGGTATTTCATCAATGGATGGGCGGTTTTCCGGCGGATGAAGCCAAAGCTTTCGCAGTAATCGCGTGGGGAGCGGCCGCCGCTGCTTTTGCCAAGGCAACGAAGGTGATCGTAAAGACACCTCACGAAGCCTTCGGAGTACCTACCAAAGAAGCCAACGGCGACGGTTTAAAAGCGACCCGGCAGATCTTAAACATGTTAAGAGATCAGGTTTTACCGGAATCGGATGAAATAGACGCCGAAGTTGCAGTGAATCTTGCCGAAACACGCAGTATTTTGGAAAAAGTGGTTGAACTGGGCGAAGGTGACTGGGCCAAAGGGGCTGTAAGAGCTTTTGCAGCGGGAATATTGGATATACCCTTTGCGCCGAGCCGGGTTAATCGCGGGAAGGTAATGCCGGTGCGGGATGATAAGGGGGCCGTCCGGTTTTTGGACAATGGTAATATACCGTTACCCCGGGACGTACTGGAATACCACCGGGAAAAGGTTGCCGCCAGGGCCAAGACGGAACGGCGACCGGTAAGTTTTCAAATGGTGATTGATGATATTTATGCTATTAGCAAAGGAATGCTGGTGGGAAGACCGGGGTGAGGGTTTGGGGTCTATCGTTCAGCGTTCCGGGTTTCGGGTTCAAGGTTTTTGGGGTTTGGGTTTTGGTTTCGGGTCTATCGTTCAGCGTTCCGAGTTCCGGGTTCAAGGTTCAAAGATCCAGGTTCCCTACTTAATCGATGAACAATGAACACGAAACGCGGAACGAAGCATCCCCGAATCAACAGAAGAGATTGAATGCTCCTTCCTGAATCAACAGAAAAATATTTGAATAATGAAAGAAGGCGATGGCCTTGAAAATCGTGAGGCTCATTTGTGCGCCGGCCCGGACCGGATTCTTCTTTGACGATCAAACGGCGATTAAAAACGCAGTTGGCCACGACGGGTTCACCTATCGGGGCAAACCGGCGCTTCCCGGTTACTCGGCCATCAGGCAGGCGGGTGAGGCCGTCTCCATTTTATTGCAATTGGAAAACGGGCTGGTGGCCCATGGAGACTGCGCGGCAGTTCAATATTCAGGTATCGGGGGAAGGGATCCGCTATTTTTAGCAGCTGAATTTATTCCGTTCATCAACGGACAGATCAAACCGCGCCTGGAAGGGAGAAGCATTACCGGTTTTCGGGAGTTGGCCCAGGAGTTCGATGCCATTGTAAATCCACTAACCGGCAAGCGGGTTCATACCGCCATTCGTTATGGCCTAACCCAGGCATTGCTTGATGCAGTTGCCAAATCAAGCGGAAAACTCATGGCGGATGTGATAGCGTCGGAATACCATACCGGCATCCAAATGGAGCCGGTTCCAATATTCGCCCAATCCGGGGATGAACGCTATATAAACGCCGAGAAAATGATTTTAAAGGAAGTGCCGGTGCTGCCTCACGGTTTGATAAACCAGGTGCAATCCAAATTGGGCGCCCAAGGGGAACTCTTGTTGGAGTATATTCAATGGCTGCGGCGTAGAATTTTTGAGTTGCGGGTTTCCCCAAATTATTTACCGGTATTACACATTGATGTCTATGGGACCATAGGACTTGCTTTGGATAACGATCCGGAACGGATCGCGGTATATTTAAGACGTTTGCGGGAAGCCGCTGCGCCTCTGAAACTGCGCATTGAAGGCCCTGTAGATATGGGTGATCAGCCAAAGCAATTACGGATGTTAAAAGAACTACGGAATATAATCGACCGGGAGAATATCGGGGTTGAGATAGTGGCTGATGAGTGGTGCAATACCTTGGAAGACATCAAATTGTTCGCTGATGAAAAAGCCGGTCATATGCTGCAGATTAAAACTCCCGATTTGGGCGGAATCAATAACAGTATCGAAGCCGTGCTTTATTGCCGTTCTCGCGGTATCGGGGCTTATCTCGGCGGGACCTGTAATGAAACCGACCGGTCCGCCCAGATTTGCGTTCATATCGCAATGGCCACCCGGCCGGATCAGATGCTGGCCAAGCCCGGAATGGGAATGGATGAGGGATATATGATTGTATATAATGAAATGAGCCGGATTTTGGCGCTGAAAAGGTAGCACTAACGGGGTGATGATTTGAAAGAGGAGCTTCGAATTCTGTCTCCCACCGCCATTTTGGGTTACGGTTTTCCGGTTGAGTCCTTCCGGCGGGGAATGGCAAAGACACCGCATATTATTGCGGTTGACGCCGGGTCAACGGATCCCGGTCCGTATTATCTTGGGGCCGGGGTATCTTTTACAGAATACCGGGCGGTAAAGCGTGATCTGGGAATTATCATTCCAGCGGCCCTGGAAGCCCGCATCCCGGTAATTATCGGCAGTGCGGGAGGAAGCGGCGGCCATCCCCACCTGGAATGGACTCTGGAAATTATCCGGGAAATCAGCCGGGAAAAGAAGTTGTGTTTTAAACTGGCTGCTATTGAAGGGGAAGTTGATAAAAATGATATTTATCAGGCGTGGCGTGACGGCAAAATAAGTAATTTGAGTTCAGTCCCGGAATTGTCCGGGGGTGATATTGGAGCAAGCGTTCGAATAGTGGCTCAAATGGGTGTGGAACCTCTTCAGAAAGCTTTACAGACCGGTGCTGATGTAATTGTAGCGGGACGCTGCTATGATCCGGCAGTATTTGCGGCTTTGCCCATCCAAGCAGGATTTCAGCGCGGCTTGGCGATACATTTGGGAAAAATACTTGAATGCGCTGCCATTGCGGCAACTCCGGGCAGCGGCAGCGACTGTTTACTGGGTTATTTGCATCGTGACGATTTTGTGGTTGAGCCTCTAAATCCGGCCAGGAAATGCACTACGCTCTCGGTTGCCGCCCATACCCTTTATGAAAAATCAAATCCTTACCTACTTCCCGGTCCGGGCGGGATCTTGGATTTAAAAGATACCAAGTTTGAACAACTGGCTGAGGGCCGTGTCCGGGTCTGCGGCAGCTGTTTCCGGGAGGATGAAATCTACCGGATTAAACTGGAAGGAGTCCGCCTTGTCGGATATCGCACCGTAAGCATCGCCGGAGTGCGGGATCCGGTGATGATCGGGGCAATCGATGAGGTTATCGCCGGAGTCAAAGAAAGAGTCCGTGATAATTTTAAGCAAGAAACCTTTACTTACAGGTTGGATTTCAAGGTCTACGGCAAGAATGCAGTAATGGGACCCTTGGAACCCAATCCGATAGCGGAAGGACATGAATTGGGCGTTATAATTGAAGCGGTAGCTGATACTCAAGAGATAGCCGATACAGTTTGCAGTTTTGCACGTTCGACCATGCTGCATTTCGGTTACCCGGGACGGATAGCCACTGCCGGTAATCTGGCTTTTCCTTATTCGCCGTCTGATTTTCATACGGGAGCGGTATATGGCTTTAGTATATACCATCTGCTGGAGGTAGGAGCCCCATGCCGGTTATTCCCGGTTCAGTTAATGGACATCACACCGGGGTATAGCAACCGTAAGGCCTTTAATCCAATAAATCCTGTTAATCCCGTCTAAAAAGGTGTGAGTTTAGTGGGGCCTAAGATAAGGTTACTTGGACAGGATTAACTGGATTAAGGAGATTTTTGATAAAGGCGACGTCAAAAACGAAGGTAGTAAAATGGTTAGTCCAATAAATCCTGTAAATTTGACCAGGATTTTCAGGATTTAAGAATTAACAGAATGTGTGGGTTTAGTAATTCTGTAAATTCCGATCGGAAGGGGCAATGCGGGATGAAAATACGTCTGATTGAAGCGGCAGAGGTCATCCGAAGTAAGAATTCAGGTCCTTATGAATTGACTTTGGATCTCATCTTTCGGGAAGGGGACCTTTTTCAGCGGGTTTGCCAGCAAAAGGTGTTTACACCGGACTTGATTGCCTCGTTATATGGGATTAATCCACAAGAAGTAGTTGATATTATAGAGTTTTTTCCGGCAAAGGCAATTAAAATCAATATCAGAAGGCCGATTCCTTCCGGAAATTTTGGTGAAACCGATGTTTACGGGGCACAACAACATGCTCCGTTACTGGGGCTCGAGTTTTGGATTGAATAGCAAAAGGAGGACGGTCATGCCAGAATCCATCACCCATGATTCCTTATTATACGCAGTGTATTTTGCGCCGCGCGGCAAGAAACGTTTATTAAATCTGGGACATCAGATCGGGCAGCGTTATTTGGACCCCATGGACAAACTAATCGGCGTAATCGGCGGCGCCGGGTCGGGGAAATCCTTGTTAATAAATGGGATGTTTCCCGGATTGGAACTCACTAACGACGATGCCGGGATTAATATCCGGCCCTTGCCTTTGCTAGCCCACGCCGAAGATGGAGAATTCATCTCTCATACTTACCATGTGGACATCCGCTTTGAGATGGCTTTCACCCCGGTTTACCAGTTGGCGGATGCGGTTAAAGAAGCGGTTTCTCATGGCCGGCGGGTAGTCATCGAACACTTTGAATTGATTTACCCGCTGTTGCAAATCAACGCCGAAGTCCTCATCGGCCTCGGTGAAGAAGTTATTCTGACCCGGCCCAATATTTTCGGGCCATTACCTGAGGAAATCTCGAAAATCGTATTTAAGTCCTTAAATTACCGCCGCATGGCCCATACGGCCGAAGATTTAACTGAAATGGTGATCCGGAAAGAACTTGGTTTTAGCGGAATTTTGCAGCACGATGATGTAAAGCACGGCTTTGTGATGGAATTTCTGGAGAAACCCGGTTTTGATCCGGCCTGGATTGAACAGCGGGTCGCGGACTATATCCAGCAAGACTTGGATATTCAATACGGGGATGAAGGACACATATCCATCGGCGCTATCTCCATTCCTTGTACGGGGCCCCGTATTCACGTGCGGAATACCGGAGAAGTCAAAAACTTTCAGCTCATTAAGGAATTTAAGTATGAACCGATTTCAAAACTGTATTTGCTGGTTGGATTGGTAGGGGCGGATCGTCCGGTAAATCTGGCCGATTTGAATGATTTGTCATTGTAAGAACCAGCTCGAAAAAAGAAAAAGGGGCTGTCCCAAAAGGTATTTTGACGACGATGATATACAATATATGGTTTTGCAGTTGTCGGTGGATATTATATATTGTATATCATGCCGGATTCAAAGTATTTTTTAGACAGCCTCTTTTACCATATCAAATAGAAATATTTACGCTTCAATCGGTTTCCCTTTGTGACATTTTTGATTATCCTTGGAACAGTGACCGGTATTGGTGTTCCAGAACTCACAAACTTTGAGGCTTTTGTGCCGGGCGTCAAATTTATCATAATATTTCCGGGTTTCATAGATCATATGAACTTCTTGATTTGTCCGTTTACACAATGGCAATATAACCACCCCCATTACTTATTTTCGGCAGATGAATGGAAAAAATAAACCGTTTGATTTCGTAGCGATAAGGTTAAATTGACCCTATTGATAATAGTTCTTAAATACTTTAAGATAATCCTAGAACCTTCCGAAAAATAAAAAATAAATGTTATAATATTTTAAAAGGAGATTTGTTTAATGAAAAAAATGATATTTATTGCTTTAGTCGCATTATTAGTTGTTGCGGGATGCGCATCCAGTACTCCACCGCTTACTATTGGACCGGCACAATTAACAGTTACCAACTATTCTAATTTTGATATAAATGAAGTCTATTTTAATGGAACTTATTTTGGCAGAATTGTAACAGGTAATTCAGTGACCCAGAGTATTACTTCCGGCGAACATAATGTATATATTCAAGGTGATGGTTTTTGGTTAAAATGTTTGCCTGTGCTAAGAATAAATTCCGGGGATTATACTACATTTACCATAACTGATCATACTCAAGGTACAGTAGTACCAGCACCTGGAGCTTCATCAACCAAGTCTTCTTCGATACAAAAGCTTAAGGATATGGAAATCAAATAATAAAAAATCCGGTGGTTATATAAACTACCGGATTTTTTTACTTAACGACTACCGGTATTTCTTTTGATAGCTTGTTATTTTCAGTATTTGATTCCATTATTCTGCCGATATCATCAACGTGGGCCGTTATCTGGTGAGTTCCGGCAACGGCGGTCCAGGTAGGGTTGCCTCCTTGGCCATTATTGGCGGTCAGTGTAACCGTTTCACCCGGAGATAATCCTTGGGTATAATTATCCGACCAGGTTTCCGTAAAGTCATTCACCTTGAAGCCGACCCCCAGAATAACTCCGATAGGCAGTGCTCCGCGGCCGATATTTTTCACAACCGCGCTGAAGGTTACCAAATCGCCGGCGGATACATTTTCAGGGGACCATAAAAGGTCCGTCACGATGAAATCAGGTGACGCGGCGGATGCCAGAACCAGTTGATGCCGGTAAGCTTTTGGCGAACCCAAATGCATATTCTCATCATATTGTTTTTTAATATAGGCTGAGGGAGAAATTTGGGTAATTTTTTTAAACATCTTCCGGAAATTGGAATAGTCATTGAAACCTGATTTTTTACTTGCATCCAATGCGCTGTAACCATCCAAAAGCAGCTCCTTGGCTTTGGAAATCCGCTGATAAATTATATATTCATGGATGCTGATATTTAAATATTTTTGAAATAACCGTCCTAAATAGGACCGGTTGATAAAAAACCTTTTCTCCAGAATTTCCAGGGAAAGCTCGTCTTGAATATTCTCATCGATATAATCCAGGATGTTGGACAAATGCTCCGGCAGGTTTTGGCGTTCATCGGTATATGAAAAATTCAGATAGAGCCGGTTGATATAAAAGACCAGTTCAATCAGTGATGTATATTTAAGGACTTCGTCGGCATAAAAGGGGTGCTCGAACAAGTCTTTCATCCGGGTAAATAACCTTAGCAGTTTTTCTTGTTGAGGTTTGTTGAGAATCAATTGGTTATACTCGCCCTTGGGCCTGTCAAAAAAACAATGATATAAGTTAAAGGTTTGCGAAAAAGGCGAAAGCAAGGCCGGGTCAAAATGAATCTCGATGTACTCGGAGTTTTTTTCCACCGCTAAGAAACCCTGATGATTCTCACTGTTATTGATGATGATTAAATTGCCCGGTTTTATGTTATAGTTGCTTTTTTCAATGGCAAAGCTCCCTTTGCCGGATAGTAGATAGAAAATTTCGAATTCGGAATGAACATGACTAAGAACCTTAACCGATTCCTCCGCTATGGTCTGATAATAACTGATATTCAGTTGATGGTATGATTCCGGCATCAGAATTCTCCTATTACAAACCATTCATAAAAAATTTAAGCCCGTATTATCATTTACATTAGAGTATTCAATAATTGACCGGTAAAATCCTTTTGGTCGAAAAAGACAAACTGGATAGTCATGAAATGCCCACTTAAAAAGAAAATCTTATATTATACTTAGAATGAAAGTTACAATTCTGTTATCATCACCTAAATTTCTTGGTATCAAATTGAATTTTGGGAACGGAAAAAGGAGGAGAATTATGCAGGCTGTGAATCGGGGATGTAATTTTAGAAAATGGTTGATGATATGGGCCTTGATTATGCTGATTTCGGCAGAAACATTTAATATAACCCAAGGCGCGCGCCCGAAAGATGAACTGAAATTGAACAATAAATCCTATGAAGTTGCGGTGAATCTAACAAACGGCAGTATCAAGCATATTCTTGACAAAAAAACCAAGCAAAAAATCTCGCTCGGAAACCGCGACGGAGTTTTATGGGGTCTTTTAACCAATAACAACAAATGGATCTCAAGTTCCGTCTATGGATCCAATTTTCAATCCAACTGGGAGTCCCGGGCCAAAAAATTGACCTTGAATTATCAAGGAAAAGACTCAAATCCTTTCGACGTAACGGTTACTATCGAAGCTGCCAATGCCGGGTATTTTAAAATGCAGGCGGTGGTGAATAACCGTTCCGATGTTACAATTACTAAATTTCAGTTTCCATATGATTTGAAAATTGCGGAAACCCAGATTAGTGACGCTTTGTTGCCAATGATTCCGGGAGTTAAGCTTCGGAGCGGCTTTTTTGCCGATCATCAATCCTTTGATGCGTTATATCCCGGAGTTATGTTTGCCGATTATCTTGCGCTCCGTTCCAACCAAGGCAAAATCGCAGTTTATGGCCAAAAAGGGGAGCGGGTTCAGCCGGTGAATATCGGATTTGCTCATGACAGTAATAACCCTGAAAATACCTCCATTATTCATTACTACCAAACCTGGATCGAAGGCGGCAGGCAATGGACTTCTCCTCCAGTTGTCATCCGGATTGGACAGGATTATCCGGAGACCATTGCCGCATACCGTCTGGAAAACGGAATTCAAGAGTTTAAATCGCTGCCGGGTAAATTAGGAGCCAAAAAACAGCGGTATTTTGAATCACCTATGTATAAAATGGATTTTAAGCTGCTAAAAAAGAGTTTTTCCGGAATGAAAACCGTCATTGACAATCTCGTCTTTCCCGGGATCATTCATCCGGTGGCTTTTCAGCCGGGTGGACATGATCGGAACTATCCGGACTTTATACCGCCCGCGTCTGTTTTTGGCTCCAGCGAAAGCCTGGCGGATTTGGTGAAATATGCCCAAAGCAAGGGCAATTTGGTAATTCCATATACGAATTTTTCATGGTGGAATACGGATTCCCCGACGCTGCAAAATCTGCCGGCGGATGTTAAGCCGCAGAATATTGCGGTCAACCGTCTAAATGGTTCGGCTGATATTGAGAATTATGGGTCAAACGGTTACGTGGTTAATTTTCACAACGATTTCGTTGCCCGTCGGATTGCCGCGGAACATCAGAAACTGGTAGGCACTATTGGTTTCGACGGTATATTTGAGGATCAACTGGGAGCGCGGAACACCAAGTATGATTATAACCCGGCCGGATTGAACGGCAATGATCCCGCTACTTCTTATTTTGAGGGCGTATTATTCCATGCGCAAACATTGGCCAAAAATAATTTATTGACCGAATGCGGCGTTGACAGGCTGGCCCAGGATGAAATCGGATTTATGGGCACTAATTACCTGTGGGATCTGCTTGGATACCGGAAAACGACTGTGAATTACTCCGATTACTATCCGATGATCGGGATGCTTTGCCGTGATAAGGTGTTGTTATACCAGCATAATTTAGCCATTGAAACCTGGACGGACGACAAAGATATGTTTCGCTGGAATTTAGCCTTCGGTTATAACTTCAGCATTGCGTTAAATGACTTGAAAAATCCGTGGCTCCCGCTTATCGGAGCTTTTCAGAAATATGTGCTTTCACAATACACCGATCAATTGGTTACAGGCTTCGATTATCTGAACCATCAAGCCACTTGTACCTCTTTTGAAAACTATAAAGTTTATGCCAACTGGGATCTTAAGGATACTTTAACCCAGTCGGGCCATGTCATTGCCCCGGGAGGCGCCATGGTAATCGCCAATGACGGCTCAATGACGGCGGGAGTTTTTACCAACTATAATGGCAACATTTTAAATGAAGGCGAACATTACTTGATTGAAATCAGATCCAAGGATAGTATCAAGGTTTTCCAACCGATGGGAACTAATACGCCCATTCATGTCAAAAAATATTCATCATGGCCGGGTGTAAAAATAGAAACTTACGGCTATGACGGTAAATTAATCACGGAGATCGAGGCTACCACCCGTAAGGATGATGTCCAGTTTGACTGCAACATGGAGTATTCCAATCAAAAGGTAGCTTATTACCAGCTAACCAAATCCAGTCAAACCAACACGAAAGGTTATCCGATTCTCCGGATTCCTGAGTTGGTAGTTACGGGTATTACGTGGTCTCCGGCGGAAATCGCCACTGGCGATCAGGTCACTTTCTGGGCCACCGTAAAGAATATGGGGACCGGATCAACACCTGCCGGAGCATTAATTGATATTATGTTTGAGATTGACGGCAAACCCGTGTTCTGGTCCGAATACTTTAAAACTTCATTACCGGCGGGAGCTATTGTAACGTTAAAAGCCACCCGCGGGGAAACCCAACCGGTGTGGGAGGCGACAGCCGGACCGCATGTGGTCATCGCCTGGGTTGATGAATCCAATAAAATTACCGAGATCATTGAAACGAACAATAGCTTTAGCAAAAACATTCCGGAAGTTGACGAAGCTGTGATTATTAACGGCGTGAGAAAACCAAAGTCCGCCGCCAATCTGGCTCTTAATAAACCGGTGATCTCAAGCGGAGCTACTGCTCCGGCATACGGTGAATTTCTGGTAAACGACGGATTTACCAATTCATATTGGGAGAGCGTCAACAATACATTTCCGGTGTATTTAACGGTAGATCTGGGTGCTACCCAAAAGATCGGCAGAATAGTTCTGAAATTGAATCCGGCATGGGAATTGCGAGTGCAAACCATTGAAATCCAAGGCAGCATCGATAACAATGAATATACAAAAATTGTGGATGCCGCTAAGTATACTTTTGATCCGGCCAATCAGAATACGGTTACCATAAGCCTCCCGACGACCAGTGTCAGGTTTTTAAAATTGATTTTTAGCGCCAACTCCGCCTGGCCGGCAGGGCAAATCGCTGAATTGGAAGTTTTATCAGGCAAATAATGGTGTAAGCATCCAGATAGGAGTATCAACATGGTAAAAGTAGCGGATCGTTATCTTGAAGTGGAGCCATGGATGGTAGTCGAAAACGGTTATCATCCCCAGCAGAGCCAGGTTTCAGAATCGATTTTTTCGCTGGGTAATGAGTATATGGGCGTCCGGGGTTACTTTGACGAGGGTTATAGCGGGGATAGGCTCATTGGAAGTTATCTGAACGGGTTTTATGAAGAGTCCCCCATTATCCAGCCATCTTCTTACAAAGGAATGTTATCCCGGACCCGGTTTATGGTAAATACCGTCGATTGGCTTTTTACCCGGATAGACCTTGATGGGGAGAATTTGGATCTGGCCCATAGTATGGTTACCGATTTTAAAAGAGTCTTGGATTTTCGGACCGGTGCGTTACAACGGGAATTTATCTGGAATACGGCTGGCGGCAAGTCTCTCAAAGTGTCTTTTCTCCGTTTTGTGAGCATGGCCGATCTCAATCTGGGGTGGCAGCGGATAACTTTCACGCCGCTAAATTTTTCCGGTACGGTGAAGCTGAAATCCGGCTTGGATTTCTCGCTGGTTCATGAAGGGAAAAAGCTGAATTTCTGGAACTGTCCTTTGCGGAAAATGGAAAACGGGATTATAGCCATTTTGGGGAAAACCACGAACTTGGGGCGGCAGCTATTTTCGGCGTGCCGTTTCCAAATCGATGGGTCGCTGCTAGAAACCCGGTTGGTGGAAGAGCCAAAATATATCGGACAGGATCTTGATCTGCAGCTGCAAGAGGGTATCCCGGTTTTCGTTGATAAGATAGTAACCAATTATGCAGCCGCAGAATCTGAATCAACCGCCGCTGCTGTCTGGAAATCCGGGCTAAGTCTGGCGGAGAAACACCGCGCACTCACTTTTAGCACCGCCATGGAACAACATGTTTCATATTGGTCGAAAGTTTGGAATAACTTGGATATCACCATCGAAGGCGACCCGGAAAATCAGCAAGGGATCCGGTTCTGCATCTTCCAGTTGCATCAAACTTTTCACGGTGCCAATCCCGGATCGAATATCGGAGCAAAGGGGCTTACCGGCGAAGCCTATAATGGGCACACTTTTTGGGATACCGAGACTTATTGTTTGCCCTTTTATATGTTTAATAACGCGAAAGCCGCCCGTAATCTCCTTGAATTTCGTTACTGGACCTTGGCACAAGCTCGCGAGAGAGCCAAACAATTGGATTGCCGGGGAGCTTTCTATCCGATTGCCACCATTGACGGTACGGAGAGCTGTGATCTATGGCAGCATGCCAATCTACAACTCCAAGTAGGTACAGCGGTAGCTTATGGCATATGGCATTATGTTAAAATATGCCGGGATGATGATTTTCTTTACAACCACGGTATCGAGATGCTGGTGGAAATTAGCCGCTGTTTCGCCAGCCGGGGCCAATGGGGAGCCAAGACCCGCAAGTTCGGATTTTATGGGGTGATGGGTCCGGATGAGTTCCAAATTATGGTCAATAATAACTATTATTTGAATTCTATGGCGCAAAAGACCTTTGAGTATACACTGCAAACCTTAAACGAGATGAAGTCCTCGTGTCCGGACCTCCTGGATAAGCTGATCCAAAAGACGAAACTGGAATTCGGCGAGTTGACCGAATGGGGCCGGATGGCAAGTGAAATGTATTTGCCGCAAGATCCGGAGACCAAAGTTTTTGAACAGCATGATGGGTTTTTCAATATGCCGCACATTAACATTGACGAAATCCCGGTGACAGACTTTCCATTATATCACAACTGGTCATACGATAGGATTTACCGTTATGATATGATTAAGCAGCCTGATGTGCTGATGTTTATATTCCTTTATAATCAGCAGTTCAGCGCTGAAGTAAAACAGGCCAATTATGACTATTATGAGCCGCGGTGCATTCATGAGTCGTCATTGTCGCCGTCAATTCACTCCATCCTCGCCGCCGAACTCGGATATCACGAACAAGCCTTTGATTTTTGCCGGTTTGCCACCCGGCTGGATCTCGATAACTATAACCGGAATACTAATGAAGGGCTTCATACCACCTCTATTGCCGCTGCTTGGATGAATATTGTTTATGGCTTTGGTGGAATGAGATCGGATGGTGAAAAACTCGCCTTTTGTCCCAGTATTCCTAGAGCATGGAGCACTTATAGTTTCCATCTCATTTACCGCGGATCCACCATTAGTGTGTGCATTGACAAGGAGATGGCGGAGTTTAAGGTGACCAACGGCCCTCCGGTCTCCATTAAAGTATATGACAGCGAATACTATATTGACAACGCCGGTGTGAGAGTCGATATCCCCGATAAATACCGGGTTGCTGAAAGATGTGCCAGTTAGTAACAACTATATCTATTGAAAGGAGGAGGTTCAGTAAAAGAGAGACAGATTAATGCAGTTATGAATTGATAATACGAGGAGGTCGAATGATTTGAGTAAAGTTAGAAGAGTTATGCTTTTAGGTATGCTGGTTACTTTGATTGTACTTACGGTTGGAACAATGGTATGGGTTAACGCCGCCGATAAAACCATTCAACTTAAAGTCGTTATCGGCCCGGATACCCCGGATAACAAAGCCCAGAACCAGGCGACGCTGGAACGGATCAAGCGGTTCGAAAAAGCCAATCCCGGTGTTAAATGCATCCCGGTTCCCTTTACCTATACATCCCGGCAGGAATTCTTCATTAAGCAAGCAGCTCACGCCGCACCGGATGTTTTGGACGTATGGGCCACCGAATGCGAGTTACTGGTCTCCAAAAAATGGATTGTTCCGTTGGACAGTTATTTGAAAAAATGGGATAAATATGACTGGCATCTGCCGAACTCTTTCGATCCCTTCCGTTTAAAAGGGAAAATATATGGAGTTCCTTTCAGCGGTTATGTCAAACATGTGATATATAACAAACAAATGTTTAAAGATAAAGGCGTTCCGGAACCCAGTATCAACTGGACCTGGGATGATTTTATCAATGCGGCGGTTAAAACCACCGATAAGGAAAAGGGTATTGCCGGGTTTGCCGCAATGACCAAAGGTAGTGAAGGCGGTTGGGCCTTGACGGACCTTATTTATCAAGCCGGCGGTGAAATTGAGACTTATAAAAACGGTAAATACAGCGCAGCATTCGCTTCTCCGGAAGCAATCAGCGCGTTGCAGTTCTTAAAAGACATGAAATGGAAATATGATGTGCTCCCGGCCAACTGGAGCAACGGCTGGGTGGATGTTTACAATGTTTTCGGTTCCGGCAAGGCGGCCATCGTGTTTGATGCCGACTGGGGGCGTAATGTGGCCATCAACGGCCAGGGCATGGATCCCAAAAACGTCGGAGTAGCGTTAATGCCGAAGGGTAATGGGCCTAAGGGGCGCCAAATGGGCGTTCAAGGCGGACGCTTCTATGTAATCAACGCTTTCTGCCCGGCAAAGAGCCGTGACGCTGCTTGGAAATGGCTGACTTTCGAGCTCTGGGATCAAGGAAACATCACCGGGTTGTTAAATGAAGCCGAAGAAGCCCGCAAAAACAAACAATATCGCGCTCAATTTGAATATTTCCCACTGAAACCCAGTTCTCCTTTTTACAAGGAATGGGCTAACGCTTTTGCCAAGAACTCAGATGTATTACTATCCTGGGGGAGTGAGGAGTTTTTAAGCCTGCTTCCCAAAACCGCCCATACTGAACCGCCCATCGAAGCCCAGTATGTGTATGGTCAAGTATTGTCGCCCATCGTTCAAGAGGTATTAAGCAATAAAAATGCGGATCCGGCGAAACTTTTGAAAGATGCCGCCGCGAAGTTCCAAAAGGATTACCTTGATAAAGTAAAAGAATAAGTGTGCCCCGGAGATTACCCTCCTCCTTAAAGTAACATTTATGCGTCGCCGCCTGTAAAGGCGGCGGCCCATAAAGAAAGCGAGATGCTTGCATTGGAAAACGCAAATTTGAAACCCATAAGTTATATTCCCAAAAAGAGTCCTTTCTTCAAAACACGAAAGTTTCTGGGTACATACGGAATCGGCCTGGCTTTCATTCTTCCGGCGTTTTTGATTTATGGAATTTTCCAATGGTACCCGATCTTATATAATTTCGTCCTGGGCTTTCAAAACTATACCCCGGGGGTGCCGGCGGATTGGGTGGGACTGCAAAATTTCGAACGGGTATTAAGTGACTCGGTTTTACCGAAAGCATTTTTGAATACTCTTGCGTTTACAGGTTGGGCTTTGTTGATTGGCTTTTTGGTACCGGTCATTGCCGCAATCGCCATTACTGAGTTGCGTAAAGGACGAAGCTTCTTCCGGCTGTCCATTTATATGCCTACTATTATTCCGGCAATTTCACTGTATATTATGTGGATGTTTTTGTTCAACCCGGCGGTGGGGTTATTAAACCAGATTTTGCAGTTTTTTGGATTACCCGCTTTGGAGTGGCTGCTTTCGCAGAAGACCGCCCTGGTATCGTTGGTAATTATGAGCACCTGGGCCAACTTTGGCTCAACCGCTCTATTATATATGGCCAGTCTTTCGGCGATTCCAGAAGAGTATTATGAAGCCTCGGAGATTGACGGGGCCGGAATCTGGCAGCGGATCAGATATATAACCATCCCTTCGTTGTTGCCGACAATGTTGCTATTGTTATTGATACAATTGTTAGCTACGATGCAGGTATTGCAGGAACCTTTCGTAATGACATCAGGCGGGCCTAATAACGCTACTATGACTTTGATGTATATGGTTTATAATTATGCTTTTGTTTATGCCGATTTTGGCAGAGCCGGAGCGTTGGGGATTATGCTTTTCCTGTTGTTGCTGGGATTATCGGTGGTATATATTCGGGTGAATAAGATAGTTCAGGATGAGGGTAGGTAAACAACATGGCTACGAATGATATCAAAGGCGGACGTACATTAATTTCGGTATTCGACCGGAAACGGTTCAGTGTTAAAATAGGTTACATCGTTTGCTATCTGATAGCGATTGGCCTGGCGGTAAGTACATTTTACCCGCTGCTTTGGGTGTTTTTCGGCGCATTAAAGAATGCCAGCGAGATTTTTGTAGTCCCGCCCACCTTTTTGCCGAAGACCTTTTTATGGGAAAATTTTGCGAAAGCCTGGGCGCTGTATGAGATACCTAAGGTGGTATTAAATACATTTTATGTATTTTTCGGCGTAATCGCCGTGAAATTGCTGGTGTTGTCATCGGCCGCCTATGCCATTTCACATCTCAAAGTGCCTTTTAAAAAGACGCTTTATCTGATATTTTTAGCGACGTTGATCTTGCCGTTTTTTGCGTATATTATTCCAGCGTATTTAGTAATTCATAATCTGAGGCTCATCGATACATACTGGGCTTTGTGGCTGCCTGCGGGGGCGGATTCATTTTCGCTACTATTGTTAAAAGGTTTCTTTGATGACATTCCCAAGGATCTTTTTGAGGCAGCCAGAATAGACGGAGCCTCAGAGATCCGGGTTCTGCGGAGTATCGTGTTGCCGATCTCCAAACCGATATTGGCGGTTTTAGCTATATTTGCCTTTATGAACGTATGGCGGGATTTTATCTGGCAGCAGATCATATTGCCCAGCGCTAGTAATTGGACAATATCGGTGGCCCTTTATTGGCATTCATTGAATCAACAAGGCGCCACCAAGCCGTATAATATTCAATTGGCGGCAATGTTACTGGGTACAATACCCCCGATGATTGTCTTCCTGTTTTTCCAGAAGTACTTAATCGGCGGAATTACTTTCTCCGGCATCAAGGGGTAGCCGGAACCTTTATGGCAACCAATCCAGGTTTTCTTAAAACGGAAGAGGCGGGAAAAAGTCTTTGAACTTCTAACTTTTGCTCTCACCTCTTCTTTTTATAACCAACTTTAAAAGGAGCATAACAATGGCAGCAGTAGAAGCGGCAATTTTCGATCTGGACGGAGTGATTGTCGATACCGCCAAGTATCATTATTTAGCCTGGAAAAGACTGGCGGCGGAATTGGGGTTTGATTTTTCGGTAACCGACAATGAGCGCTTAAAAGGAGTCAGCCGGATGAGGTCCCTGGAAATTGTCCTTGAAATAGGAAGGATTAGGCTAAGTGAATCTCAGATGATTGAAATGGCTACTCAAAAAAACGATTGGTACCTGGAATATATCTATCAAATTACTCCGGCGGAGATCCTTCCGGGGGTCATACCTTTCATCAGTTGTTTGCGAAGCCGGGGGATAAAAACCGCACTTGGAACAGCAAGTAAAAATGCGGCCTTGATCCTTGAAAAGCTGGGGATTTCCAATCTATTCGATGCGATTGTCGATGGCAACCAGGTTTCCAAAGCCAAACCGGATCCGGAGGTATTTTTGGCAGGCGCCCGGAAACTCGGGATTCATCCTGCCAAATGTATTGTCTTTGAAGATGCGGCCGCTGGAGTCGAAGCCGCTAAAAACGCCGGGATGGGGGTTATTGGAGTGGGGGATCGTCAGATACTGAACCAGGCGGATTTTGTCATTCCGAATTTCTCTTCCCTGGATTTCGCGCTGGTAACCGGCGCAGAAACAGCCGGTGAATACCTGCTGGCGGAACCGGGTTTCCTCCCGGAGAATATTGAGTTAAACGGGAGCAAGTTTTTATTGGGCAATGGGTACATGGGCTACCGGGGAACCTTGGAGGAATATACCAGGGAAAATCAGGTTGCCTGTACTTTGGCGGGAATATACGACCGGAAAGGAGACGCCTGGCGGGAACCGGTCAATGCTCCCAACGGTTTTCATACCATCTTGTATTGTGATAATCAGGCGTTGGATGTTACTGTCGCGGCACCGGAATCCCATAGCCAACGCCTGAATATCCGCAGGGGTACACACCACCGCGAGACCGTCTTTACAGCAGGACGGAATAAAATATGGCTAGCGGTGGAACGGTTCCTCAGTCTTGATGCAGTCCATCTGATGGTGATGAAATGCCGGTTCCGGACGGAGCAAGCAAGCCAAATCATTATTCATACCGGGGTTGACGGGGATGTTTGGGATATTAACGGTCCTCATTTTCAAAAGATTGAGGTAGACGTCGCCGGCCGGCAACTGACTGTAAAAGCACTAACCAATGAAGGAGATGCCGTCGCCGTCTCTGAGTTACTGGATTGCCATTATGGCGCGGCTGAGATAGTAAGGACGGAAAAATCCATCTATCACCGGGTGACTGTGAATGTTGAACCGGGCCGTGAATATTGTTTTTACAAGTATGTCTCCGTTTATACCGGTAAAGATGAAGTGCAGGAACCGTTGGAAGCGGCCCTTAACCATAACCGCGAGGCAATGCATACCGGATATGAGCGTTTATATCTTCGTCACGCGCAATTATGGAATGAACGCTGGTGTAAATCGGATGTAATCATCAGCGGTGACCCGGAAGCCCAATTTGCGCTCCGGTATAGTATTTATCAGCTGTTATTGGCGGCGCCGTCCCATACCGACAGGAATTCCATTCCAGCCAGGAGCCTGTCAAGCCAGACTTATAAGGGAGCCATCTTCTGGGATACGGAAATGTTCATGCTGCCGTTTTTCCTTTATACCAATCCTTCCCTGGCGAAGAATATCATGAAATACCGGATTCACACCCTGGACGGCGCCAGAAGAAAAGCCGCCGAATATGGCTACCGGGGGGCCTTTTACGCTTGGGAGAGCCAGGAAAACGGTGATGACGCATGCACCCTTTATAATATTACCGACCTGTTCAGCGGTAGGCCCATGCGAACTTATTTCCGCGACAAGCAAATTCATATTAGCGCTGATGTAGTTTACGGCATTTGGCAGTATTACCTGATCACCGGCGATGCCGGCATCCTCATGGAAGGCGGGGCCGAAGTTGTTTTGGAATGCGCCAGGTTTTTTTACTCCTATGCCTATTTTAAGAAGGATAAGCAACGCTATGAAATCCTTGATGTCATCGGTCCCGATGAATATCATGACCGGGTTTCCAATAACGCTTTCACCAATTACATGGTGAAATACAGTCTGGAGATAGCGCTGCAAGTGTTGCAGCTTATCCAGGAGAAAGATGAGTCTTTTTACCGGTCATTAATTGACAAGCTAAGATTGCAGGAAGAGATACCGGCCATCAAGGAGATGTATGACAAGCTGTTGATTCCCGCTCCTGCTCCGGATACATATATCATTGAACAATTTGACGGTTATAACCAGCTGACTGATATTTCTCTGGAAGAATTAAAAAGCCGGATCCAAATCTCTAACGAATACTTGGGCGGCGGCAATGGCTTAGCTACCAATACCAAGATTATTAAACAGGCGGATGTAGTGGCGCTCTTAAACATCTTTAAAAACCGCTTTCCGCATCATGTCAAAAAGGCCAATTGGGAATATTACGAGCCCCGTACCGAGCATGGATCCAGCCTCAGCCCGTGTGTCTATGCAATCCTGGCTGCCAATATCGGGAAGCCGGACTGGGGGTATCAATATTTTTTGAAAACGGCCACGATTGATCTGACCGGGAATTATAAAAGGTATGTGGGGGATTTATATATCGGCGGAACTCACCCGGCTGCCAATGGGGGAGCATGGATGGCCGCAGTAATGGGGTTTGGCGGTTTAAATTATGATGAAAACGGGGAAATGGTCATCTTGAATCCTGCCCTTCCCAGGCAATGGAATTCCCTGACTTTCAATATCCAGGTTCGCAGCCAGGACTTTACGGTGGAAATGGACCATCGGCAGGTTAAGGTAAAGGCTTCGTTAGAAAATACCGGTACGGTTCGTTTTCAGATTGCAGGAACAATTAGTGCATGCGCAAGCGGTCAGGCAATCGAAATGGAGTATCAAATTTAGTTTTTAACTCAAGTTTCGTATCTAATTATATCAAGGTTTATTCCCTAATTTATGTTGCGAAAGTTGGGTTTTTGATATAATAATAAGGAGTGTACTGGGTAACTTGGATTAATGCGCTGGCATGTAATGGGGGACCACTGTTGATTCCTTATTTACTCATCGATTTTGGCAGTACTTATACGAAAATGACCGCGGTGGATTTGGATGGGCCCCGAATTTTGGGCACAGCCGGCGCTTTGACAACGGTAAATGACGGATTGATCCTCGGTTATCAAAATGCATTACGGGTGTTGGAATCCCGTATCGGAAAATATTCATTTCATGAAAGACTGGCTTGCAGTAGTGCGGCCGGCGGTTTAAAAATGGCGGCCATTGGACTGGTTCCAGATTTAACTGTCGAAGCGGCCAAACGGGCGGCGTTGGGCGCCGGGGCTAAAGTCATTAAAACATACAGCTTTCAGCTTTCCGCAGCCGATATCGGAGAACTTTACGGATTAAAACCGGATCTGGTATTATTGACTGGGGGAACTGACGGTGGAAACAGGGAAGCACTTCTTCATAACGGCCGGATGCTGGCGGCAAGTAATGTGACGGCTCCGATAATTATCGCAGGGAATAAAACGGTCACCCCTGAAGTGGCGGAAATTCTAAAAAAAGCCGGGAAGCTATGCTATCGGGTGCCCAATGTTCTGCCGGAACTGGATCGACTGAATGTTGAGCCTGTTCAACAGGCTATCCGGGAAGTGTTTTTAAAACAAATTATTTATGCCAAAGGATTGGATCAAGTCCAAAGCATCATTGACGGCATTATGATGCCGACGCCGGCGGCGGTTTTGGAAGCGGCCGTCCGGTTAGCGGATGGGGACGGGCGTGGAGCCCCGGGCTTGGGAGAACTGATGATCATCGATGTAGGAGGGGCAACCACCGATGTTCATTCGGTGGCGGAAGGGAACCCGGCCAATCCCCGGGTTTTCGTCCGCGGACTTAAAGAGCCCAGGGTACAGCGGACGGTTGAGGGGGATCTGGGAATGCGCTATAGCGCACAAGCTTTATTGGAGGCTTATTCTGTGGAGACGGTAGCCGGAATGACCAGTCTCGGTGAGGCGGAGGTTAAACAGGCAATCCAAAACCGGACGAATAATCCGGCTTATCTTCCCGAAGCTGAAAATGATATACAACTGGAAATCAGCTTGGGATTTTTAGCGGTCAAAGGAGCGGTGGAGCGGCATGTGGGCCGGATTGAAAAAGTTTTTACCCCCAATGGCCTCGGTTTTATGCTAACCGGTAAAGATTTAACTGGTTTACAAACCATCATCGGCACCGGGGGAGTTTTGGCCCGTTCAAACTGCGGCGCCGGGATTTTACAGGGCGCCATGTTTGAACAGGATCAACCGGAACTGCTAAAACCGATAGCTCCGGATCTATACCTGGATCAAAACTATGTTATACCCACATTGGGATTAATTGCGCAGGAATTTCCCCTGCAGAGCTTTGCATTATTGCGGGAGAGCTTAACCCGGACCCAATGAAGGCCGGGATATTTAACCCGAATCGGGGTTCAAAAAATCCGGTAAAAATTCTCATGGGCCAGTTCAAACATTGCCCGGTCCCCGCTGCTATCACCGTAAGCATAAATATATGAATATTTGCTTAAATCCAGTTGCTGCGTAATACATTTAACCTTTCCCGCTCCATGACAATTTTCATTTTTTAACCGTCCGGTCAAATAACCGTTTTTGGTTTCCAAGACATTCGAGATGAGATCGAGTTGGTGTTTATTGCACCAGTCCAGGAGCCAGTCTTGAAATGATGCCGTAACCACCACCACATGATGGCCCCGGGATTTGTGCCAGCTTATTTTTTCCAGGGCTTTTTCCCGGATGAGTTGGGGCAGGCGTGAGCGGGAGTAATTGAAGGCAATTTGCCGATATTTGGAGAAATCCCACTTGTTCAAAAAGAATTTGGTGCCGATCTCTTTCAACCGGGTGTTGCTGATGAGTCCCAAGGCATACCCGGTCATCACCGGACTTAGAAGAACTGCGCCCAGGATGAACTTGAAGGGCCCCACAGCAAACCGTAAAAAGTCCATCCAACTGTCCTTCCGGGTTATGGTACCGTCAAAATCAAATAATGCCAGTTGCATAGATTTATACCTCCTGAAGGTTGTCCAATTTCATTTTGGAAACAGCCGCCTCTTGGAGTGATCTATTTTTATCGATTAAATCTTCCCAAACATTTAGCATTCTTTGGGTCCCTTTTTTCCAGGAACGGTTTAGCACATTGTTAAAAGCCTTTAGACCCATTTGGTTGCGGAGTAACGGATCGTTTACCAGTTTCATAATGGCTTCTACATAGCCGGAGATCTCGTTTTCCGGGACCAAATAACCGGTCCTGCCATTTTCCACCAGTTCACCGACGCCCCCGGCATTGGGACCGACCACCGGGACGCCGCTTGCCATTGCCTCCAATATTGTCAAGGGATGATTCTCCTTTGGGGAAGCAGTTACGAAAATAGCAGCGCTTTTATAATAATCGACGGTTTTATGGTTTGGGACCCAACCGGTGACGGTGGTATCGGAATGATTCCCGGCCCAGGCCCGTACTTTGTCCAATTCCTGTCCGCCACCGACGATGACAAATTCGCATTCATCCGTTCTGGAACGGACTGCCTCAAATATTTTCAGCAGCAAATCAATTTGTTTGTCCGGAGTCAACCGGCCGATATAGGCGATTCGAGTTTTGCTTCCGGCAGCCGGCGCTAAATTCGGTGATAGGCCGTATGTTTCAATATCTACGCCGAGATACATATCATAACGGGTGTTGCAAATACCGGCCCGTTTTAAATAGTTCTCGGTGGTTCTGGAAGGCACCATGGTAAGAGTACAGCTGTTGTAAACCCAGATCATCATTTCTCTCAAGAGGGATTCAATGCCCGGAATTTTTAAATACACAATCTGTTTTTTGTAATCCTCGATGTAGGCAAGGTAATTGGTATGGTAAAAGGCGGTAACCGGTATTCCCAATCGTCTTCCAAGCTTAACTCCCGGCCGGGTTAAAAACCCCATGAAAAGGCGTTCCGGGCATTCGGTATGGATGATCTCCGGCCTGAACCGGGCAATTCTCGAGGCGATGAAGTCAAATGAAAACGGGATGGGATCGCGAAGGTATTCTAAGTGGTAAGGACGGCTGGGGAAGGGAATAACGGTGATCCCGGGCATAATCTCGCCCAAGTGACTTTGGTAATCGGGATATAAATGTTTTAATTTACTATAGTCCGGAGCAAACACCTGAACTTGGTGTCCTGATCTGGAAAGCCACAGTAATCGCTGATACAGGCTGGTGGTGACTCCGGATAATTCAGGATAGTATCCTTCCGTGATGATAGCGATTCTCATGTTATACACCTTTTCGGTTTTGATATTTCCGGATACAGAAAGTCAATGATGACGCTGTTTTTATTATATATTATTGGTATTTTACACAAAATTGACTTAAATGACAATACATTTTCAATTTCATTCTTGTGAACATTATAAATTACTTTACCGTAAAACAATGTCGGTTTATGATAGCCCGAATTAAGTATTTTTGCAGCCTAAAACTGATTTAAGCAGATTTTGCATGATGAACCCGGCTTGGCAAACCGGGTTCATCACTAATGTTAGACAATTGAAATAATGGAAAGATATCAGGCGATAGCAGGCGGTAATGGATGTGGCAAGCGGGACTGGAAGGTATTAAACAAGGGTTCATGAATAATTGGAGGCAATATCTTTGATAGTTTATTGATGGTTCATGAATGGTTAATTAATCTCCGAGATCACCTTCCGTTCATTACAAATAATGGTTTTTTCGGCGCCTTCGAACTTGGTTTTTAATTCCACCGGCCGGTCCCATAATTCCGCGATATATTTGAGTGTCTCCCGGGCATAATTTTTTTCCAGTTCCCGGTGGTCGTATTCGTGTTCCAATATCAAAGTATGGTCTTTCGGAGATAAATGTTTTACTTTAATCACTGGAATCGCCCCTAAACCTACATTGGCGCTCAAAGTTTCCCGGATTTTATCCCAGCCTTTGTCATCGGCGACTTCAGTGACTGTCACTTCGTTTTCGCCTGCAAAATACTCGAATAAGTTCAACTCCCGGCAAAGTTCCCGGGTTAGATAACGGCGGATCATGGAGTGATCGCACTCAATCTCCCGGACTTCGAAAAGTTTTTGGGTGCCGTAACGTTTTTCTAAATCGGTAAGGATAGAGAATCCCAAATGATAAGGGTTAAGGCCTCCCGTATGGGGACGTATCACTTGATGATGGCGTTTTAAGAATTCAATATGCAACTCCGGTTCCAAATCAAGAGTGTTTAGGATCCGGTAATGCCAGAAGCTGGCCCAACCTTCGTTCATGATTTTGGTCTCGATCTGGGGAAGAAAATACTCGGTTTCAGTCCGTACAATCTGAATCATATCCTTCTCCCAGTCGGTTAATTGGCCGTATTCGGCGATGAACCACAACAGGTCATCTTCCGGTTCCAGCGGGATTTTGGTTAGATCCGGCGGCTCTTCCCCGGGTTGCGGTTTCCCAAATTCATCAGGCCGGGTGCGGCGTTGGTATTCATCGGTAATTCGCTTTTTTTGTTCGGCGGCCGTAAGCCGTTTGGTTCCTAAAACCCGGTTGGTCTGATACCGCAAAGCATGGGCCGCGTCCAGAATCCGTTCCACTTTTTGATAGCCGATGCTGGGATCCTGGATATAACCGCGAATCCGGTCGGCGTGGTTTTTAAAGGTTTCAATGGTCAGTTCGGCCCGGGTGAACTTGAATAGCCGGTTGTTTTTAAAGAAGTCATTATGACCGTATACATGGGCAATGGTTAAAATCTGCAACAGCAAGGTATTGTCCCGCATTAAATAGGCCAGGCACGGGTTGGAGTTAATCACCATCTCGTAAGGCAGTCCGGCTAAATTATAACGGTAGAAGGTGTGCAGCCGGTCGAACGCTTTGCCGTAACTCCAATGGGGATAGTGGCTGGGCATTCCGGTATAGGCTTCGTAACCCAACATGGCTTCATAAGAGCAAATCTCAAACTCTTGCGGATAGTAGTCCAAGCCCATCTCCCGGGCGCAGGACTCGATCCGTTCATTCCACTGTTCCAATTGAGTAACGGTAAACTCACTCATGGTTTTCCTCCCGGGCTAACATATCGCGTAAGGCGGGCCAAATATCCTCCCGCGAGCTGATACTGACAATTGCAAAGTTATCGGCATGAATTTCTTCGCGATATAGATTTTTGATCGAGCTGTAGCCGGTCATAATTTCGCCATACCCGAATAGATTGCAGATCTCGCAGAGCTGCTTGGCTAATTTTAGCGTTTTTTCGTTATCCTCTTCCCAATTATCCCCGTCGCTGCAATGAAAAGCGTAAATGTTCCATTTTTCAGGGGGATACCTTTCGTTGATGATTTGCAGCGTTTTTTCGTAGCCGCTGCTGATATAAGTACCTCCCGATTCTCCTTTGTGGAAGAATTCATCTTCGTTCACTTCCACCGCCTGGGTGGTATGAGCCACAAATACGATCTCCACTTGAACATATTTTAAGCGGATAAACTGATACAATAAGAAATAAAAACTGCGGGCCAGGTATTTTTTGGTTTGATCCATTGAACCCGAGGTATCCATGATGCAAATGACAACGGCGTTGGACTCCAGGGTATGCTCTTCACGGATCCGGCGGTAGCGGAGATCTTCCTCCCGGAAAGGAAAACGTTCATCTTCATTGGGCAATTCACCGGTACCGGGCTCGGGGCTTTGGACGATATCCGGCCGGTGGGTACCCTGACGGCGCTTGATTTTTTCGATGACCGCCTTTTTTTTGGCAAGACGGGGCGGAGGTCCTTTCCGTTGATAACCGCTCCGCTTTTTGCTGGCAACCGTTTCGATCTCGGCGATCTTATTGCGTTCCAGGAAAGGCAGGTTCAAATCGTCGAATAAATAATTCACCAGCTCTTCAAGGGTGATTTCGGTTTCATAAATATCCTCTCCGGATTCGTTGCCGGCGCCTTGATGGCCCTGCCCCGAATTTTGGCCGCTTTGGTCCAGAACATCGCCCCGTTCCTCTTTTCCGGTGCCGGATGCCACGCCGGAGCGGTTTTTACCGTATATAAACTGATATTCCTTTAAACTTTTTATCGGGATTTTGATCTTTTTTTGGCCGCTTTGCCCGATGATGCTTTCTTCGGCAATAATCTGGCCGATATTCTTTTTGATGGATTGTTCCACCAACTGCCGGTGACGCCGCCGGTCTTCGGCCGAACGCCCGGAATCTTCAGTTGCTTCCCGAAAAATCGCCATGAGAATCCCTCCGGGATGTTAATTATTCGTTATTGGGATTAGTTATTTCGGCTAAGTTCTAGTCGTAATGGAAGAAAACAAAATAAAAGCTGTTCCAGATGGTTAAGAACATTTTTTTAGACGGGATTAACGGGATTTACAGGATTAAAATCTGTAAAAACCAGGTTACAATAGTTAGTTAGGCGAAGCCTACTATTAATAATCCCATTAATCCTATAAAACTTGTCAAAAAAGGTTTTGTACCTGTGCCAAACGAATAACTAGTAACTAATAACCGATAACTGCTCTTCTCTCAGTCTTTCCAGAGGTTATTGGCGGCGTATTTCAGAATAACATTGCAGCAATGGTCGCAATATCCGTTATTTTTCATCTCGGTGACCATGGTATTGTATTTTTCGCTTTGATCCTTGTCGCGTACTTTAGCCTGCGTAATCACTCTGGACAGCTCACGCACCGATGCGGTCAGTTTCTTTTCGATGGCGGCTTTTAGTGGTTCGTAACAGTTATAGTCCAGTTTGCCGCCGTTTCGCAACACATAAAACATATAGGCGGTTACATCTTGCCGGAATCCTTTGGCCGCAGTGCCGGTAATACCAATTTGCTCTTCAATGGACTGCAGGAATTTTTCGTCCGGTTCCAGTTCTTCGCCGGTATTCCTATCTTTGAACTTGGTCCGGTTGGCGAATGCTTCAGCGTGATCCAGATAATTGTTGAATAAATCCTGAGCTTGCTCCCGGTAGCCGTGAATAAAGGCTTTGGTAATCTCCAGTTCTAAAATCTTATGATACTCTTTCCGTAATACATCCTGTAAAAAACCCAAGTACCGTTTGCGCTCCTCCTCGCCAATGGAGAGTTCCTTGACGGATTTAATCAAAGTCTCCAGTACCGAAAGGGGATTGATGCAATTGCTTTCCGATTCCGAAAGGGCAATGTCCAGCGCTTTCATAATAAAGCGGGTGGAAATTCCGGACATCCCTTCCCGGTTGGTGGCCTCTTCCCGTATCTCCGTAATGTCAACCTTCATGGAGCCGCCTTTTTCCATAATTTCTTCGCCGTTGTAAATCTTTAGCTTGGTCAGGGGATCCACCTTGGCGGAGGACATCAGCCGGGTTAGGATGGCGAACATGGAGGCCAGCTCCACGGTATGAGGGGCGATATGGGCATCAAAGTTGTTTTGGCGGAGCAGTTTTTGATAGATTTTGATCTCTTCATTCAACTCCAGGCAATACGGCACTTCGATCTTGACAATCCGGTCCAGAATAGCTTCATTGGTATGATCGGACTTGAATTTATTCCATTCGGCTTCGTTGGAATGGGCTAAGATCACCCCGTCAAAATAGATCATGGCGCCTTTGCCGGGAGAGGGGATTGATTTTTCCTGGGTGGCCGTAATCATCGTATGTAAATATTCGATTTCATTTTTGAATACTTCAATGAATTCAACCATGCCCCGGTTTCCCACATTGAAAGCACCGTTAAGGGAGAGCACCCGGGGGTCATCCTCGGGATATAAATCCATCTTGGAAATGTCCACGGAACCTATTAGCACCGAAGTATCCTGGTTATTGGGATCAACCGGCGCCACCACCCCGATTCCCTTCCGGGAACGAATTGAAAACTCCACCGTTTCCACCGGCATATTTTCATACTCGCCGTTAAATTCGGTTTTCAGCCGATAGCGGCAGATCGGACAGAGATCACCTTCAATATGCACGTTGAGCAGTTCGGAAAACTCCCGCCGCAGATGTTTGGGGATTAAGTGCAGGGGTTCTTCCCGCATGGGGCACCCTTTGATGATGTAAATAGGGGGGGCACCTTCCAAAGCCCGTTTTAAATGTTCCATCAGCGATGATTTTCCGGCTCCCACGGGTCCCACCAGGTATAGGACCTGGCGGGATTCCTCGCCGTGCATGGCGGCGGCATGAAAGTAGCGGGCAATCTTCATGATGGTTTGGTCAATTCCGTAAAAGTCATTTTCAAAAAAATGATATTTTTTCAGCACTTGATTGCCGTGAATTCTTCTGAGCCGTGGGTTTTCCTCTGTTTTAACGGCCGCGACACCGGGGTTGGTAATCAGGGCATAGATCCGTTGATGCGCCAATTGCGTATTATCCGGTTTTTTTTTGACCAGCGCCAGATATTCCAAAAACGTACCTTCAAAGTGCCGGTGTTTTCTTTCCGAACGGTCTTTTTGAATTAAATCAAGAATTTTATCATCTTTGGCCGCCATCTTGATCCCTCCGTTGTTTTTATTATTGGCATCTATGCACGCTGAAGGCTGACAATATCCTTTTTAGTTCGATGCGGGAATCCGGCGCAAAAAGGATGAAGATTTATTAGTGGTCATTAGCGTAATTCGTGGCTAAATCGATATCCTATTTTCGTATTAACATATACGTAAATATCCTTCTATTTAATTATCGGTGTGTAGTGGAAAAATTTTTAATCGAGATGTTGGTTTAATTCTTTGTTAACAATCCTTTTGAGGCGTTACTCCGTGAAGCATAGTTCCCAAATTGAAGTTACACTACAATATATTAAATTCCCATAAGGATAAGTCTTACTTATTCCAACGAAAATAAATTTTTAAAGTTACTTGCGCCAATTCAGGCTAAATCATCTTGTAATGTAGCTACAATTCAAAAATTATCCTCAAAAAAAGCTTGCTAACAAAGCAAACTTTTTGAGGATAATTTTATAGCAGGGAAAACCGGATGTTAACGCGAATGTATTTCCGTGTTTTTATTTCAACAAGACTCTTCAAGATGAATAGAACAGGAGAATCGGTATGGAGATTAAATTAAAATATGGCGCCAATCCTCATCAACAATCAGCCCGGATCATCATGGACGGACCCAATGCCCCTTTGAAACTATTGAATGGTAATCCCAGTTATATCAATATCCTGGATGCGCTAGGCTCCTGGCAGCTTTCACGGGAGCTGTACGAAGCCACCGGCTTGCCTGGAGCGGCGTCATTTAAACATGTTAGCCCGGCGGGGGCTGCCATTGCCAAACCGTTGTCGCCAATTTATCGCCAGTCCCAATATATCTCAGGGGATGAAGATTTTTCCCCGGTGGCTCTGGCCTATATTCGAGCCCGGGGCGGGGATCGGATGTGTTCCTTTGGCGATTTCATCGGTGTCAGTCATTCGGTGGACGTATCCCTGGCGAGATTTATTAAAAAGGAGGTCTCCGACGGCATTATCGCCCCGGGATACGAGCCGGAGGCTTTGGCGATATTGAAGGAAAAGAAAAAAGGCGGTTTCTTAGTTATGGAGATTGATCCGTCTTATGAACCCCCGGAAGTTGAAACCCGGGAACTCTTTGGTTTAAAACTCGAGCAAAGCCGGAATAATGTTAAAATTACCCCGGATTTGCTTGCCAATATCGTTTCCCAAAAGAAGGAGATTCCGGCGGATGCCGCTCAGTCGCTGCTAGTGGCCACCATCACTTTGAAATATACGCAATCGAATTCGATTTGTGTTGCTTATGACGGCCAGGTTATCGGCGTAGGGGCCGGGCAACAGTCCCGGGTCCATTGCACCCGGCTTGCCTGTTCCAAGGCGGACAAATGGCTTTTACAGCAGCATCCCCAAGTGGTGGCGATGCAATTCCAACCGGAGCTGGGACGGACTGAGAAAGCCAACGTAGTGGACCAATTCCTGCTGTGGGATGAACTGGCGGAGTCGGAGCGGCAGGAAATGCTATCCCATCTGCAGGCAAAACCTGAGCCGCTGACTCAGCAGGAACGGCAGGATTGGATTCAAAAATATAATGGGGTGGTATTGAGTTCCGATGCTTTTATTCCTTTTCGCGACAATATCGACAGGGCGCACCGGACCAACGTGCAATATGTGTTACAGGCCGGCGGTTCTCTCCGGGATGAAGATGTCACCGCGGCCGCGGATCAATATGGTATGGTTTTGATTCATTCAGGGTTGCGTTTGTTTTTGCATTAATCAAGTCAAAAATCTGAAGTGAAAGGTCAAAAGCTTTGGCTCTATCAGCGACAATTGTTGATACAGAAGGATGAGTTCTGATTTCTGACGTATGACTTTGGACTTGCGACTTTTAACCGAATCTGAAAGGCGGTATAACTAATGACTGAACAGAACGATGGCATTGTCAGCGGGACCCGGAAACGGATTGCCATGGTGGCGCATGATAATGAAAAAAAGGCCCTTCTGGAATGGGCCAAACGTTACCGGGAGATTTTGGCCGGGCATATTTTATACGCCACCGGCACGACCGGTAGCTTATTGGAGCAGGAGTTGGGGGTAGGGGTTAATAAGTTCCAGAGCGGCCCTCTGGGAGGCGACCTGCAGATCGGAGCCTTGATTGCCGAGGGAGCCATTGACTTGTTGATCTTTCTATGGGACCCATTGGAACCGCACCCTCACGACCCCGATGTAAAAGCTTTGTTGAGGATTGCCGCGGTCTGGAATGTGCCGGTGGCATGTAATGCGGCTTCGGCGGATTATATGATTACTTCTCCGCTGTTAACCAGCGAGTATCAACGGACGATCCCCAATTATGACGGTTATAAGGACCGGTTTAAAAAGTTGTGATCAACCCGGATAATCGCTGATGAATATCATAATTTTTCATGTATCAAAACGGTTGTCATGAACAGGATAGCCGTTTTTTGTTTATATAAACCGTGGTAAATATGATATTAGGAGCAGAAGGTTAATGTCATGTAAAGAAGCGGATTTGATGTAATATATTACTTGCATTTAACGAAAAAGAAAGGTATAATACCAATTGTAAAAAATTAAATATTTTGGAATAAATCATTCAAAAAAATCTTCCGGCCAGTTTGTCAGGAGTTATCGGACTGCAACGCATGGAAATTACCGCATATGACATAAATACCTCCCGGACTGGATTCCAGCCGGGTTTCACATTTTGAGAGCCGGCAAAAAACCAATACATCACAAAAAAGTGCGGCGAGTAGCTTTTAACTATGCAAGACCATAGTAACGAAAAACCAGGAGGAGTTTCCGTGAAAAGCAGCCCAGCCATTATTAAACTATTCATCGTAATTATCATTGCATTGGCCGGTTTGTGGTTCAATCCGGTACTTACTGCAGCTTCGCCGGTTACCGTCATAACCTTAGACAACAATGGCAGTAATGGTTATAGTATCAGCCAAAGAACCACCTCATTTACCTTACATCATACGATAAGGGTGTACTATCATTTTAAACCTATCGGTGCACACCTTCCCTATTTTAATATAACGAATGCGCAAGGAAATACTCTAGTCTCAAGCAGTGAAGAAACAACCGGTTCTGTAAGCCTGACTCCAGGAGAATATCAGGTAACCCTGGGTTCCTCCCCTTCCCCGAATATGGGGGGATATGGAAACCTTAAGGCAAAGCTCTATTACGCGAACTCGACCGCAAGTATCAAAGCCGGCCGATTTGAAGGAGTCCAAACCTTCAGTCCGCAAATGAAAACCCAGGTATTCTGGTATTGCGATTTAGAAGAGGGAATCGTCGAAGGCAGTAGTGATTGGTTAACTCCAGCCCACTTCACCATCAGGGAAGGGAGTAACACCATCCATTCAACCACTACGAAAATAGTTGCCGACGGCTCTTTTCCCGCCGGGGCCGGAGAAACATACCAGCTTGATGTTTCCGGCGGTTATTGGCATGGCGGGCCGGGTACCGGTGGTAGGGGCTACGGCTTCGGCTGCGTCATATACAACGATGCCCTGCCCCAGATTGAAATCATGCCGATAACCAACCAGTGGCTCAATCAAAGCCTCACCGGCAAACTCTCAGTAACAGTGAACCTCTCAAACTACGAGTATATCCTTGGCACTCTTACGGTTAAAGTCTATGCCGGCCAAACGGGAACACCCCCCAGTCTTGTCGGTGCGCACCAGTATATGGACGCTGGCAATAACCTAATCACCACCAGCCACGCCTTCGACTGGCCGATTCCGGCCGGAAGCGGAACATATCAGGTTTACGCCGAACTCTGGCAGGATAATTTACTGCTAAAGCGATCTGAAGCCCGGAGCATCAAGGTGGATAACACCCCGCCGGTGCTGGAGGCTAGCCTGTCCCCGCCCATATCCGGCGGCGACGTATACTATCCCGGCGCCGATACGGCCATAACCGTCCATTACACCGCAACCGACGCCCAACCCGGCGCCGGACTGCAAAAAATTGAGACCCGGATCACCGGGAGAAGCGACGACCTATCCCCGGTCGAACTCAACAACTTAAACGGCGCAGCCGGCAAGTCAGGGGAACTTACCATCGACGAGCTGCCCAGCGCCCCCGGTACATATACCCTGACCATCAAGGCCGCCGATGGCGCCGGGAACCAAACCAGTCAGGAACTCACCATCAAAATCGGCGGTTTAAAGGAACTGTTTTCCGGCAATATCGGGATTCAGCCGCCGCCTGCCCCTGAAGGCTACACCAATGCCCCGGCGGTAACCTGCTCCTGGAGCCCGATAGCCGACGTCAACATCGATAAATACTACCTCAAAATCGAGTCAACCGCCGACAACGCGGAATGGACCACCGATCTGGACTGGACTATGCGGAATCATACCCAAACCAGCTACACTTATCAGGTCCCAGTCACCAGCAACGGAAAGCGAATCAGATTTTCCGTCAAAGCGGTGGACACCGACGGCAATATGCATATTATCAGCCAAAGTATCATCAGCGACCGGACGGTCCCGAAAGTGGCCACCTTGGCCGCCAGGTTCCAGACCGGCAATCATCCCGATACCGGGCAAGCCCTGTTGGCCTGGGACCTGGTCAACGACAACCCGGTAAACATGGCCAACCCCGGCTCAGGCATTGAGCGTTATGAAACCGCCCTGACCACCGGGGCAGCCCAGCCGGATAGCGCCGCGCTGCAAACGATAAGCCCCCAGCAGCAAACATACGCCTATCCGAACCTATCATCCGGCGGAGAATACCAGCTATGGATCCGGGCCGTCGATAAAGCCGGAAACACCGGGGCTTGGACCACCAGCGGACCTTTCCCCAACTTCGTCATCTCCGGCCCGGAAAACAATCAAACGGTGGCTACGGCCGAATTTGACGCCCAGTCCCGGGAACCGCTGGCCGGGGGTAAGGAACTGCGCTACAAACTGATCTATAAATCAGATCAAGAAAGCGGGTATCAGTCTTACACGGCGGATTACCGGAATACGGCCATAACCCCCGCCATCCTGGGTGATGGGACCTATAGCTGGTACATGGAGATAGTAGAGTTTCAAAACGGGACAATCGTTCCCAATACCAGCCAGACCACGGAGGTATTTACATTTACTTTAAATAGCGGCAAACTGGTCAGCCTGCCGCTATTCCATACCACTCCCGGGGCTGCCATACAACTCAGCGCCACGGTGCTCAACGCCGCCGCAGTCACCGACTACCACTGGAATTTCGGCGACGGCACCGTCATCAACGGCCTCTACCCGGCGCCGGAACACCGGTATCCGGACCAGTTGGATTATCATGAAAGCGAACAACGGCTCTATAAAGAATACCCGGTCACCCTGACCGTCACTTACAGCGGCGGTTCTATAGCTACCGGCTACAGTATTGTACGGGTGGAAAACACCCAGGCCGGCGCCCTGAAGCAGAATGAAACCTGGACAGGCATCCACCACATCTGGGGGACCGTCATTGTACCGGAAAATATCACCCTGATCATCTCCCCGGGCGCGCAAGTCATCATCCATCGCAACCCGGGCGAGACCGGATACGACACCGCCTTGATCGTCAACGGCGTATTACAGGCATACGACTGGGCCGGCATCGCCGCGGCGGACGGAACACTGGAGGGCGGCTGGCAAGGAATATTTGTCTATGGAACGGCCAGTTTCAAGAATGTATGGATCCAACACGCCCTGTGCGGAGTTGGGATCAATAACGGAGCCGACGTCACCATAACAGGCGGCACCATTTCCGAGAACCAGATTGGAATTCACGTTTACCATAGCAGTCCGGCAATCAGCAATACGGAGATCCGCGCCAACCGCCGGTACGGCATCAAAGAAGACGGCGGCAGTCCCAACGTCGCCAACTGCACCTTCTCCGGAAACGGCATGAATTATTACCACACCGCCGATACCCGGAAAAGTATCCACAATGTCAACGGCAACCGGGAACTGTAATCAGGATTTGCCGGATTAAC
>JARKQY010000021.1 GCA_029974635.1 Bacillota bacterium
GCAATCTACAACGGGCGATAATCGAGATTGACATTGCCAAGAAGCATCCAATCAAATAACCTTTTCGATATCCGGGGTTACCCTTATTGAATCCAGCAACCAGCCTTGCCAAAATCGCCCTGGTACGGCACGGGGAAACGGATTGGAATGTTAAGGGTTTAATTCAAGGACAATCCGATATTCCGCTGAATCACAACGGCCTGTTCCAAGCCGAACAAGTCGCCCAATGGTTTACCCGTAGCGGACAATGGAATTGTTTGTTCTCCAGTCATTTGTTACGGGCCTATCAAACTGCTGAAATTATCGGGAAAGCATTGAACTTGGAATGTATCGTTATCCGGGATCTTATGGAGCGTAAGTTTGGCGCGTTAGAAGGTCTGAATTCCGAAGAGCGGGAACGGCTTTATCCTGACAGGCTTCAAAATGAATCTGTGGTACCCGGCTTGGAATGCCGCCCGGATTTTAAGGAACGGGTTCTTAAAACCTTTGGTGATGTTGTTCATAAGGCAGTCGGCTCAAATGCTATTGTGGTATCCCATGGCGCTTGGATCAATCAGTTATTGTTTCATATCAGTGACGGGAAATTAGGAAGCGGGATAACGACTCTGCTAAACGGTGGGATTTGTATAATCACTCTTGATGATAATGGAATTTGGAATCTATCTGAAACTAACCTGAGTAATCATTTGCAGGCCGGTAAACCGGCTGATTCGTAGCTAATATAATGCATGACATCAGTATGAGAAGCCTTTTGTGTTGCCGCAAAAGGTTTTTAATTTGTCAATCCCGCTGGCATCAATAACTCGGTGAAATGGACAGTATAAATTCTGCAATAAATCTTTAGAATTCGCTAAAATTAGGTAGAGGGAAAATTTTAAATCGGTAGAATTGTTACTGCAAATATTAGTATGGCGTTCTCTAAATAACTACTAATGAAAATTAATAAAGTTGAACGCCATACTAGTGAAAAAGGTGCTCAAGACTGAATCAGGATTGCGGAGGGAGTTTTCTTGAAATCTGGATGCCATATTGGCGAGAGCATGGTTTCGGAACTGGTATATGATACTTTTTCGAAATCCGGTTTTCCGGTTTTAATGGAAGAACCGGAGCAACCCAAACATTGGACGGAGAATAATTTGGTATTTCAGACTATTTTTGCAAATGACTCTATCGGAATCGTAGTGGTTGATCTGGATGGCCGGATGTTGGAAATAAACCCTGCATTCCTTAAAATGCTGGGATTCCGGAAAGAGGAGCTTCTCAATCATAATTTTAATACGCTTTTTCACCCGGACGACCTGCAATTGGGGAACTCCTTTTATGTGGATATGATTTTGAGTGACCGGGATCATTACCAAATTGAAAGGCGTTTTGCGGGCAAAGATGGTTTGTTGGTATGGGGCCGTCTTACAATAATGCGGGTCAAAAGCTCCAGTGTCGAGTCCAATGTTTTGGTGGCAATGATCGAGGATATTTCAAAACGCAAACAGATGGAAGAGGTTTTGATTGCTGAAAAGAAAAGACTGGCAATTACCTTATGCTCTATTGCGGACGCGGTTATTGCCACGGATATTGACGGCAATATTATACTTATTAACCAGGTAGCCGAGAAATTAACCGGATGGGGCCAGGAGGAGGCCATCGGAGAACCAAGCGCCAAGGTTTTTCATATCAAGGATGACAAGACCGGCGATTCCTATGAGAACCCGGTAAATAATGTGTTGCAAAGCGGAAAAGTTCTGATTTCCGAAAACATCCTGTTGGTTTCCAGGGATGGCGTGGAACGGCACGTCTCTTTTAGTATTGCGCCAATTCGGAATTCAATGGGGGATTATTCAGGGACTATCCTGGTATTCAGGGATATAACCGAAAAGCGCAAGATGGAAGAGGAATTAATCAAGGGACAGAAATATGAGTCAATGGCAGTGCTGGCCGGCGGTGTGGGCCATGATTTTAATAATATCCTGGCCGGAATTTTAGCCAATGTTCAACTCGCCGAAGTTTTATATGCCAAAGGAAAGGATATTTCGAAGAATTTCTCTAAAATTATCGAAGCGGTAAAACGGGCCGCCAACCTTACGAGACAATTGTTAACCTTTGCCAAGGGCGGTGTTATGGTGAAGAAGACCACCACTATTGCGGATTTGGTTAAATCCACCGCGGATTTTGCATTGTGCGGTTCCAACGTAAAGTGTGAATACTTATTTTCCGACGATATTTGGCCGGTAGAGGCCGATGAAGGTCAATTAAGCCAGGTTATTAATAATTTAATCATCAATGCCTTTCAAGCGATGCCTAATGGAGGCGTAATTTATATTTCCGGCAGGAATATCGAATTAGGGAATGAAACTTCGGTACCTTTACCGGAGGGAAAATATGTTAAGATAGAATTTAGAGATACCGGTGAAGGCATTCCCGAAGAGTATCTTTCGCGGATCTTTGATCCTTATTTTACAACCAAGGAAAAAGGTTCCGGTTTGGGACTCGCAACCTCGTATTCAATTATTAAAAAGCATGGCGGTTATATTGGAGTTGAATCCCCGCCCCAGGAAGGCGCTACCTTTTATATTTATCTGCCTTCACCAGTGAGTAAGGCCGAAGAGGAAATATCACAGCCGGAAAAAATATACAATGGCAAAGGCAGGATATTATTGATGGATGATGAGGAAACGATTCGGAATACGACTCCCAAGATATTGGCTCATCTCGGATATAAAACCGCAGTAGCCAAGGATGGGGCGGAGTTACTGGAGCTTTACACGAAAGCCCAACAATCCGGTGATTCATTCGATGCGGTAATTATGGATTTGACGGTGCCCGGGGGACTGGGCGGCAAGGAAACCATCGGCAAATTGATGAAGATTGATCCTGGAGTTAAAGCGGTTCTATCCAGCGGTTATTCCGATGACCGAATTTTGTTAAATTACCGCCGGTACGGCTTTAAAGGAGTGGTTATTAAACCTTACAAAATGGAAGAGTTAAGTGCTACGCTGCATCAGATTATTGCCAGATAGTTTTCATACTCCGGTCAAATCAAACTCCGGAACATATTCCGCAGAAGCAGCCTCCAGCTCTTGGATGAAGCCGTTTTCCAAACCCAGCTCAAATACTTTGGCGATCACCAGATTATATTCTTCCTGGGTTAGTTTGCGGTTAATCTCGGGATGGTTTTGGGCGTGATGAAGCGGCAGATATTGAGCCATGATACTGGTATAGGCTCCATCAGGTAAATTGTATTTAATCCATTCCAGACAGCGTAAGGAATCTTCAATTCTCCCCGGCATCACCAGGTGTCTTACCAACAATCCGGAACTCATTATCCCGGCTTTATCAAAAATAGCGGGACCGCATTGCCTTGCCATTTCTTGTATGGCAATGCTGGCTACTGCGAAATAATTGGGGGCGTCGGAATATTCTTTACCGAGTTCGGGATCAATGTATTTCAAATCCGGTATATAGATACTGACTAATCCTTCCAACATGCGGAGGGTATCTACTTTTTCGTAAGCCGAGGTGTTATAAACCACCGGAATGGACAATCCCATCCCCTTGGCAATCTGTATCGCCTGTGCAATCTGGGGAACATAAGGGGCGCCGGTAATCAGGTTAATGTTATGCGCTCCCATGGACTGTAGTTGCAGAAACTTTTGAGCCAGTGTCGGCACCGGAACCTCCTTGCCGAAACTTTCGTGGCTAATCCGGTAATTTTGGCAGAAACAACATTTCAGGTTGCAGTTGCTGAAAAATATGGCCCCTGAACCTTTTTCGCCGCTAATGGGCGGTTCCTCCCAATCATGCAAGGCAATTCTGGCAATTTTAGGCTGAATCCCGGCTCCACAGTAACCCAATTGGCCCTGGGTCCGTTTTACATGGCAATTGCGCGGACACAGAGAGCAATTGGCTAGTATACGTTCGACCGCATCGAGGTCCATTAAGTCCATGAGATCACCTTTTCTTTTATCATATATAAAATTATAGCAGATTTATGATATTTGGCAATCCAAAGAAATTGAATATCAGTCAGTATATGAATGAATTTCTGTTTCATATCCTTGCATTATTGATATGTTTTCACTGGGTTTATTTTTTTTTATATGGTACTATAGTACCATATAATACTATTTCATTAAGTACACCGGTAACACGACAATCAATGGATACGGGGTTATGATAATTAAGTAAAGTATCAATTACATTGCCATGATAAAAAGTTTATTCACTCGCCACCTATTATGAATCGGTCCCCATTTATCAATAATTGAAAGGGAATCCATGTCAGAACGTTATTTAAAGGTTATTATCATAATGTTGTCGGTTATCAGCCATATGGCGGCATTTTGGCAGTTCAAATCTTTTGAAGTTACGGAGACCCTGCCGATTGACTGGAAAAATTTTCTGGTGGGCTTATTGGTGATATCATTACTGACCGCTTTAGTGCTTCCGTTTTGTCAGCGGCAGCGTGCCACCGGCTATTTGTTGGCGCTGCGAGGCCTCATTGTATTTTTGACTGGCCAAATCTCCGGCGATTATTTCGGAACGGAGTTTACTTTATTGGCGATTTTGATTGTCGAAGCCAGTATTTACACATCATTTCGATACGGACTGTCTTTCGGGATGTTGCTTACCTTTTTGGTTTTTCTTTCCCAAACACATTATACTTTTTTCGGGATGATTCCCCGGTCATTTTCATGGCATGAGCGGTGGGGTTTTTTAATAACAGCGCTATTAATTATTGGAATAACCGCCATATTACGTTTTCAAAGAGAGAATCAAATTCCGGCGGCGGAGCTGAACCGTCGTTTGGAGGAAGCAACTTTAGAGCTGGCTCAAACCAATATGAAATTGCAGGAATATGTTATTACCGCTGAGCAGGAGGCGATGTTGAATGAGCGTAAACGGGTAGCCCGGGAGGTTCATGATACGTTAGCTTATACTTTAACGAACCTGTTAATGATGATGGAGGCCGCTATTGCTTTGGCGGAGAAGGATAATCCGGAGCTGGTCAAACACTTGAGATCCGCCCGCAATCAGGCCAAAGAAGGATTAGCCGAAGTCCGTTACGCATTGCAGGCGTTGCGTCCAGTGGAATATAGCGGTTTTAGCGGGTTGTCGGCGATTCAGCGGCTTGTCAGAGCATTTGAAAAAGCTACTCAGCTAAAAGTTGTTTTAGAACTTGGTGATATTCCTCTTTATTTGGGTGAAGAAGCTAATTTGGCCTTATTCCGGCTGGTTCAGGAAGGAATGACCAATGCTTTGCGTCATGGTAAAGCCAGTTTGATTACGATTTTATTTTCCAGAGACGGTGAGGGAGTTTCGGTAACCATTAAGGACAACGGTAAAGGCAGCGGTAATCCGGAACCCAGATCGGGTTTCGGATTGGTAGGAATGCAGGAACGGTTGCAAAGGCTGGGAGGCCGTTTAGAAACCTTCAGCATACCGGGGGAAGGCTTTACATTAACGGCGTGGATTCCGTTACGGGAGGAGTAGGTTTAATGGAAAAAATCCGGGTTTTATTGGTGGATGATCAGATGCTTTTTGTGGAGAGTCTGAGAACTGTACTGGAGACCAGAGCTCAAGATATCTCGGTTATCGGAGTGGCTTACGAAGGGGCTAAAGCCGTGGAGATGACGGAGGAATTAAATCCGGACGTAGTATTAATGGATGTTCGCATGCCCGGTATGAACGGTGTGGAGAGCACCAGGTCCATCAAGGAAAAACATCCCGAGATCAAGGTGCTGATGTTGACTACTTTCGATGACGATCAATATGTAGTGGAAGCTCTGCGGCTGGGAGCAGTGGGTTATTTACTCAAAGACATGCCCCCGGCCGAATTAATCAGCGCGGTCCGGGCGGTTCATAAAGGCGGTGTACTAATTTCCCCCAAGGTGGCCGCCAAACTGGTTGAGAAGTTGGTCACCACTCCGGAATCTTCGGGAAAAGAAAAAGAAGCTCAGAATCTAAGCGGCAGCTCTAATACGTGGACTAATGATTTAAGCGCCCGGGAAAAAAAGATTTTGCAGTTGATGGCCCAAGGCCTGGATAACAAAGAAATTGCCAAAACTCTATTTATTGCCGAACAGACAGTAAAAAATCATGTTAGTATTATCTATTCGAAACTCGGAGTAAGGGATCGTGTTCAGGCCTCCTTGTTGGTTATTGAGTCCGGTTTGGATAAGGATTTAGATTAGGTACCGGAGTACTTTCATATATCATACCGGATCAGTACCGCCGTAAGACGACAATCCGGTCAAGCGATGATATATTTATTGTTGGAAGGATTGATCCGGAAACGAGCCGAGGTGATTCATTTGAACCACAGAAAAATTTTGATTTTAACATGCGTAATATTGATGGGATTTTTAACGGGGCGGCCGGTAACGGCATCCGGAGTTCAAATGAAGATTACCTGCGGTTTTGGGGGGTATATCATACCGGAACATTGGATTCCCGTCCGGGTTCAAGTCAATACTACCGTGGAATCAGGCCGTATCGAAATTATACGGGCAGGTGAAGCGAAAAACCACCATACCCTTGAAAGTTATGCGCTTCAGAGTACACAGCAGATTGAAATTCCGGTTTTCGCCGGCGAAGGGCTTCGGAATGTCAAAATCAAGCTATATTCCGGAGAACAGTTGCTGACGGAAGAAATTGTCGATCTAAAGGCCAGAATATTTCCGGGGCATTTGGTTTTGGCGGTTAGTGTTCCATCCGTTGTACAACACGCAATTGAAAAATCACTGCTGCCGGTGGAGCCGGTATTGGTAGTGCCGCTGCAGATCTCTGAATTACCCGGTTTAGGGTTGAATTACGACGGAGTCAGCGGTTTATTATTAAACGGTCCTGAAGTTCCGTTAACGCCGGCGCAAATAACTGCCTTACGGAGCTGGCTGGCTGGGGGAGGCAGGATGACCATATTTGATCCGGATCGGGATTTGGATGCTTTATTCAGCAATCTCCAAATCGGTTCCAATCAAGAAAGGGAATACTCGACAAGCCGGTTTGGTTTAGGCAGTGTCACAGTCGTTCAAAGGGATGCCGCAGCAATGGGGGCGGGAAATCTTCAGTTCTGGAAAGGGCTTTTCACTCCAAAACCTTACCGTGAAACGGTTAAATTAAGCTCGAAAATTTGTTTTGCCGCCGCTCCATTGGATCCCGTTAAAGAAGAGGTACCGCCTTTTCCGACTTCATTGATAATAATTTCTTTGGGGGTTTGGGCGGGTGCCGCTTTTCTGATGAAGTTTTTCAGGCCATCCAAGGCAATGGTGTATTTGCTGGGGACAATCCTGGTGGAAACGATTCTCGTTTTTCCGATGGCCGGAGCGATCACCGCCCGTTGGCAAAGGGGAGCCGATCTCCGGACCCGGGCGGTTATTTTCCCTGGGAACCGGGGGGTTCTATTGGAAACAAATATTCGGATGAAATTTGTGGCGGGTATGAACATCGTCGATGAGAGCGCGTCACCTTGGGGCGTAAATATTTCGTTGAATAACATTGAACAAGGCGGTATTCATCTGAATCGTGAAGAACTAAGCAAATGGCATCACAAGAACTCCCGACCGTTATACGCAGTCCGCTCTGGTAATACGGCGGCTCTTAATTTGACCGGCTGGTTCCCCGATGTCTCCCTGAATATGAGATTTACAAAGAGCCAGTGGATGCCTTCCGGAAGTGTAACTACAAGTATTCGGGGGCCATCCGCCTTGTTAATCCATGCCACTGACAGGACTATTGCTTGGAACGGAAACCGCTGGTTTTTATTTCAAAAAGATAATGATGGCAATCCAAGGTGGGCGCCTGTGGAAAAGCCGCCCCGATGGTTGAAAACCGGTCAAGACTGGCTTGTTCAGTTGCAGGCATCAAACCCGGATGTCATTTGGATCGGTGGTTATGGAAGCTTACCATTGGAGATGCAATTGCGAATCCAAAGGGTTGGAATCCAGGAAGTTTTATGGGCCATGCCTTTATCTCACGAGGAGTTTGCGCTGTAGGGCGTTGGCTGAAACATGAACAAATATGATATTTGGAAAGGAGATCCTGATGGCGGCCTTTATTTTAACGGAGCTTTCCGATTGGAATGAGAATTACAGATGGAGAACAGTGATATTCATGGTTGGTGTTGTGACTTTAACCGGAATGATAACCAAATTACGGCCTGAATATTGCTTCATCGTAACCGCTATCATGTTTTGCTGGATTGGTTTCCTGACCGGAAAATATATCGGCAGCAGTGATGTAATGTTGACCTGGGTTCGTGAAGCCGGACTGACACTCTGGAAAGTTATTCTGGGTAAGCTGGCGCTAACCATACTGATTACCCTGACTCATTTATTTCTCTTGATGCCTATCATGATTTTAGTCAATTCAATATGGGGCGTTACCTGGATTGCACTGATCAAGATTGGTTTCGTACTGGTAAATGCGGCGTTGATTTCAAGCAGCTTTGGAATGCTAAGCGAATATATGATATGGCCGGAAGAAAGTTTTCCAGGGGTGTTATTGGTATTGGGATGGTTGTTGGTCACCCTTATCTTTCCTTTTTTTTCTATTATAAATCCGTTTGCAGCGGTACTGCAGATTCTTATTAAAGAATCCGGCCGGTATATCATCGGATACATGATTGCGAACATTGTTCTCATTTTTATTTTAATAATCATTCTCCGGTATATTTTGCGAGGGGAGGTACAGGGTCATCATGAGGACTGAAAATCTATTTCCGCTTTTGGAGAGAACCCGCCGGGGCCTAAATCTGATTTTAACGGCGGTCCAAATTATCCGGTTCATGACTTTCGCCGGAATGGCCGGCGGGTTGTTCATCCTGATAATCCGTTTGGCGGGATGGCCGGTGGCGAACTTTACATTTTGGATAATTCTTGTTCTTAGCGGTGGTCTGGCCGGTTTGATTCGGGGCTGGTCGCAACGTTTGGATCTCCAAGCGGCAGCCCGCTGGCTGGATGAACATTTTCAAAATCAAGAAGCTTTTTCAGCCGCCTTAACCTGTTTGGAGCGTAATTATTCAGGATCGCTGGATGCTTTCGTAATGGAGCGGGCGGAAGCTTTGATGGAAACTCATGGTATTATCCGCTGGCCTTTACATTACCTTAAAAAGCAGGCATTAATTGCTTTTGGAATACTATGTTTGGCCGGAGTTACGGCTGTCTGGCGGATACCCGCCATAAACCATAATCTCAGCCAAATTCAGCTTAACGGACCAATGGCAGATAAAGCCTCAAACAAATCCCAGCAAATTTTCAACCGGATAGCGCTGCAAACCCCGCAGGAATTGGCTGAGCAATTATTTCCCCGGGACGCGAAGCTGGCCGCTGAGGCGGAAAAAGCCCTCCAAAGCGGGGATATTGAACGTTTGGCGGAAATCATGCAACAGGCCAAACCAGATCTGGATACCAAGCTTTCCCAAAATATTTCGCCCGCAGAGCGAAAGCGTAGCGAATTGGAAGAGGAACAGCGTTCCCAAATGATGCAGACACTGCAAAGAGCCATGAGCGGCAGCGGCAGGAATAATCAGGATGACGCAAAGGCCCAAAGGGAAGCGCTGGAAAAAATGTTTGGCAGGCGTGATACAAAGTCAATCCGGCTAGAGAATTTTTGGTTAGATAAGGAGGCGGGAACTAGCGAGGTACCGCTGGAGAACGATTCCAAGAAAAAGACGGTTGTAAGGAATAACAAGAACCGAAACAAAACCGGAGCGCATCAGTACATCCCTTGCGATGGAAGTATGTCTCCGGGCGATGAACTTGGGAATCAAACCGGTAATTGGGGTAGGATAATACCCCGTTCCGGGTCACAACCAGCGGCTATTATCCGGCGCAATAATCATTCGGTACTGGAATATGTCTTACCCGGTAAAAATGCAGCAGTACCGTTAGCCGGGATACTGCCGGACGCGCGCCGTACCGCCGAAACCGCCCTGGTTCGAAACGGGGTTCCACTGGAATATAGCGACTTTGTCCGCTCTTATTTTTTTGAATTATCACGTGAAATCACGGGCAATTTGCCGGAAAGCGGGGGAGAAAAATGAATCCCAGTATCAAGGAACATACTAAAAAAGAGAATGCCGGGACGGAGTTTTTAGTCAATATTCGGGAGAAGATTGAAGGACTCCGGCGGGTCCGGGAACAAATCAGCGCGGTGATTGTGGGACAGGATGAGGTTATTGATCTTATTTTAATCGCCTTGCTTTGTGAAGGCCATGTGCTCCTTGAAGGAGTCCCTGGACTTGGTAAAACGATGGTGGTTCGGACATTGGCGGATTCACTGGCTCTCCGGTTTTCACGGATTCAATTCACGCCCGACCTGTTGCCTGCTGATGTTATTGGGACTAACATCGCCATCCAGGACGAAGGGGGAAGCTTTAGACTGCAGTTTGAGCCGGGACCGGTTTTTGCAAACCTGACTCTGGCGGATGAAATCAACCGGGCTTCGCCGAAAACCCAGTCCGCTTTACTGGAAGCAATGCAAGAGCAGGCAATTACGTTACGTGGAGTCCGGCATCAATTACCCCGGCCGTTTCAAGTTTTGGCAACTCAAAACCCGTTGGAAATGGAGGGTACCTATCCCCTTCCGGAAGCCCAAATCGATCGGTTTTTCATGAAAATATTGGTGCAGTATCCTTCGGAAAGTGAATTAATAGCTATTATTGAGCGTACAGTGGGTTCAGCGATTCCGGAGGCCCAAGCTGTTTTGGATATTGAGGAGCTTCATTCACTGCAAAGGGCCGTTCGTGAAGTGGTTATTCCGCCTCACGTATCAAGTTACACCGCCAGGTTAATATTATCAACCCAGCCTGACCATGAGCTGGCATTGCCTCAAATCCGTCAATTTGTCCGTTACGGTTCCGGCCCCCGGGGCGCTCAGGCATTGATTTTGGCAGGTAAAGCAAAGGCTTTAATTTCAGGCCGTTTTAATGTAAGCATTGATGACATTCAACAGTTGGCCTGCCCGGCATTACGTCACCGCATTGCCTTAAATTTCGACGGACAAAGTGAAAGAGTACGCGTAGATGATTTGCTTTCAAATATTATCAATGCATTGCCTGTTGATCTCACCCGGCCTGCGGGGATTTAAGATTAAAGCTTGCAGGTGAAGGGTGAAAAAGGAACAACTTAAGATGTACGCGCTGAATCGAGGTTTAATATAAAGAAGGTAGTTCATAATGGACAAAAAACTACTGAATGCCCGGGATTATGAATTAATTACTCAATTAAGCCTACTTGCGAAGCGGAGAATGACCGGTTTGGTTTCGGGGGAGCAAAACAGCCCGGCCCGGGGAGGAGGCATCGAATTCGCCGATTACCGGGAATACCAGCCGGGCGATGATATTCGCCGGGTTGATTGGTCAGTCTTTTTAAGGCTGCGCCGGTTATTGGTAAAGCTATGCGCTGAAGAAAAGGAATTGACGCTCCTTATGTTGTTGGATACCAGCCGTTCCATGAGGTTTGGCACTCCGGATAAATTGTGGCTGGGGAAACGAATTGCTGCCATATTAGCCGGGATCGCGCTTAACGATGGCAACCGTACCGGATTGTTGACTTTTGGGAAACAGCTGCATGAGTTATTGCCGCCGGAACGCGGCCGGGTGTCCCTGGCCGCCATTGTTAGCGCCATTGAACGGATTGAACCTGTTGAACACATGAATCCCATGGCTTGTATCCGTCAGTTTGCCTCCCGGTACGGCCGTAAATGCATGGCGGTTTTGATTTCCGATTTTTTATATCCGGAGTGGAACCAAGTATTAACAGGGCTCGCAGTCAGCGGTTGTGAGAGTTATGCAATTCAAATCCTGGCCCCGGAGGAACTGGAACCGGTCAATATGGGTGAAGTAACTCTGGTTGATATGGAAGGAATGGGTGAAATCGGACTCCATATAGATTATCCGATGATCAAGCAATATCGAAAAATAATGGACGATTATTTGAAAGATATTAGCCGGATCTGTCGTCGTGAAAGACTCGGCTATAGCCTGATCACCACTGATGCGCCTCTGGCAAAGGTTCTGCACAGTGAGTTGAAAAAAGGTGGACTACTATGCTAAACATTACGTATCCATTGGCATTATGGCTGGGTTTATCGCTCATCCCCATTTTGTTGTTTTATTTTCTGCGGAAGCGGTTCCGGCGTCAACCGGTGTCGTCGGTCTATTTATGGTCCCGGCTTCAAAACGTGATGAGTGGCGGCAGTCATTTGCGCTGGCGGACAATTTTGCTATTACTGTTGCAAATTATAATCGCCATCGCAGTGGTCTTTGCCGTAGCTAAACCGGTATGGATTTCACGGCAGCTTTCCAAACCGGGGGTTGTTTTTCTGCTTGATGTCTCCGCCAGTATGGGGGCCCAGGATGTGACTCAAACCACTGAATTTCGCTCGCGGTTGATTCAAGCACGATCGATCATCGCCCAACAAATCGAGGAACAACCTGATTTAACCCCAGTTATGGTTTTTCTTTGTTCTTCCGGAATTCAGCCCCTGGGTTCTCCAACTGGTGATCACCGCAAGTTAATCAACAGTTTAATGACTGTTGATGTAAGCGATGCCGGTTTTAACGAAGCGGAAGTCGTAAATCAATTACAAGCTTGGTTATTAACCCATAAAAGAGTTTGGCAAGGCGTTTTGGTAACCGATGGCGGCCTTAGCCTGAGTGGAACAAAATTGGGAAATCTCTTCGACGGTAATCTGAAAACAGTTATTGTAGGTGCCAATGGAAACAATCTTGGAGTTACCGCTTTGCGTCTTTTGCCTGAAGAAAAGGCGCAATTTATCATCCGTAACGGGTGGCCGGATGAACAATTGGCTAAAGTTGTCCTGGAACATAATGAGCGAATTATCGCCAGAGCAACCTTGAGAGTTCCAACGGGTTTGAGTAACCAAACACTATCTTTTCATGGTCCCGTCAGGCCGGGAGTCTATCAAATTCGGTTGGATCAGGCTGCTGACAATTTTGCCGGTGATGACCAGTATTTTTTGGCCGTCAACCAGCCGCGGCCTGTGAAAATATTACTGGTCGGCAACGGAAACTCGTTTTTGCGGGCTGTTCTAAATAATCCGGGAGTTTCGCTTTCAATGATGCCTTCTTTTCCAGCGGCTGATTTTACCGGCGAAGGCTGGGATCTAATTATTGCCGATCAAGTCATGATACCCAATCGCCTAAGCTCAAATATATTAGCCTTTGGGTGTGTTCCGGAGGAGCCGGCCGTACGCTTCGGGAAACCAATCAACGGCCAGTTAATGAAGGTTGATTCAACGCATCCCTTATTACGGTTTGTTGATTTGAATCACGTTCAAATTTCCGGCGGATATGCTTTGCATGTTCAACCTGGAGTTCAAATCTTAGCTAAGGTGAATAATCAACCGGTGATTGCCGCCTGGGAGAAGGATGGTTGGCACAACGTGGTTTTCGGAACGGATTTGATTCATTCCGATCTCGGACTTTCAGGAGCTTTCCCGGTTTTTATGGGTAATCTGTTGCAGCAGTGTGTTCCCCAATGGAATAATCCTTTGATATATACATTGACAGTGGGGGAAACGGTGGTTTTAGCAGAACCCCCCACCTGGCAGGTTATCAATCCGAAAGAGATCAATATCAATCGGAGAGGTCCCTCTTTGTTTATCAAACCATTGAATGCGGGTGTATTTAGCTGGGGTCAGGGGATGCTTCGGGGTGTTCTGACGGCCAATATACCTCCCAGTGAACTTGATATTGCGCCCCGGCCGCTCCATTTGTCAAAAAACTCAATGCCTCCGGCGGCGGAATACTCTTTCGCGCGGATTTCCTTTGAACATACCGGGTTGTATCTTTTATTATTTTGTTTATGCCTCGAATGGGTTTTATGGCGCGGTTTGCCGGTTGGAAAGAGGTGAATGCAATGTGGTGGACCAATCCGTTTTGGTTGCTGGCTTTGATTTTAATTGTCCCGGTTCTCTGGCTGGGCGGTTTTACATTGAGCTCTAAAAAACAATCCGGACAATCCCAGGTATTTGGAAAAGTAGTGATGACCGGTCCTCATGCTTTAAAACGTTTGACCATTCTACGGGCGGCTGCGGTCATGGCTGCAGTGTTGGGGCTTGCCGGAACGTCCATATTGATTCCCACAAAAAACCGCCATACTGTAATGATTTTTGATGTTTCGGCCAGTATTGGGATTGTACAGGTTGAAGATTCACGAAGAGCCGCTTTGCAAATCATCAGAGGATTAAGTTCATATGACAGCGTAGCTTTGGTTTCATTTGCAGGGAAACCCGCCATTTTGACACCGTCGGTTAAACCGGAGGATGCCGTCGTAATTTTAGAGTCCGCTATTTTCAGCCCCGAGTTACCCCAGCAAACGGATCTACAAGCAGCATTACGGGTTGGGGTTGAATTGCTTCAAGCCAAACAAGGAAACCGGAGTATTTTATTATTTTCCGACGGTCATTCCAACAGTGGCGGCCCGGTTAGTGAGGTTCTTAAAGTGATTAACGGTTTGGGTATATCCATCCACTCCATTCCAGCGGGTCTTCCCGGCAATGACCTTACCACCCTGGGTTTGAATACGCCGGATATGGTTCATCCCGGTGAGAGGATTCCGGTTCAATGGAAAATGACGACGAATGGCCCGCAAAGCATCATCCGGGTGATTACCCTGGACGGCAAAGAGTCTCAACGTATAACGACCCGGATGAATAAGGGTGAAAGCAGTTTTCATTTTGAAATCCCTCCTTTACAACCGGGTGTCCATACCGTCGAAGTTGAAGCAATGACCACCGATGGTAAAAAAATTCCATCTTCAATGGGCGGCGCCCTTTTATGGGTGAGCGGCCGGCCCAAGGTTCTGGCAATACAGGGTGATTCATCGCCGGCTTTGAGCCGCGCTTTGGAGATCCAAGGAATACAGGTTGACAAACAGGAGGTATCCGGTTTACCGGAGACGGCTAACGGTTTTGATAGTTATGCGGCGGTTATTCTCGACAATATTCCGGCTCTTGATATTACTGAAAACCAGCAAAACTTATTGCAGAATTATGTTAGCGCCGGGGGGGGATTATTGGTCATCGGGGGTGACTCATCACTGGGGCGCGGTGAGTATTATGCCACCGGATTGGAAGAACTGCTGCCGGTCCAAACTGATACCAGGCAAAGGTTATTTTTCCCCAGAGTTAATATTCTGTTTGTTATTGACACTTCAGGCTCGATGTCCGAAATGGTCGGCAATACCTCCAAACAATTGGCGGCAATGCAAGGAGTAGCGGCGGCCATCGCAGAATTGAATCCCCAGGATGAGGTGGGTATTTTATCATTTGACGTTCAGCCAACCTGGGTGCTTCATTTTACATCGGCCAGCAACCGAGCCCAAATTGCTCAATCCCTTTCCGGAATCGGCGAAGGCGGCGGCACCGATATGTCGGCTGCAATTCAGGAGGTAATCCGTGAATTCAGTAGCCCCGGTCCTATAAGACGTCATGTGATAATTTTGACCGACGGGATTACCGGAGGCGGTAATTTTAGGGAGCTTAGCTTGAAGCTTAGCGATCTACGGGTTACTGTCACCACCATCGGAGTGGGGGAGAACGTAGATGAACAATTGTTACGGGATATAGCGCAGTGGGGCGACGGCCAGTTTTATCGCGCCAATCTCGATCAGATCCCTCAAGTCATTCAGAAGGAAACCATCCGTATTAGTCGCGATTTAATACAGGAAGGCGATTTTAAACCGGTTCTGCGGACCCCCCTCATGGATGCCGGTGGTTTTGATAACAATCTGCCCCGGCTCAAAGGATATTTGATTACCAAACCAAAAGCGTTGGCAACGATTTATCAGCGAGTCGGCAAGGAAGATCCATTATTGGCCGGATGGCGGTATGGGAACGGCCGGGTGATGGTTTTCACCAGTGATTCCGGTCGGCGCTGGCTGGCCCCCTGGTCGGGAAGCCGGATATATAACCTTTTCTGGAGTCAAGTAGTGCGCTCCGTTCAAAGGAATGATAATGATGAAGGCTTACAAGTATTTGTAAGAACGGAGGCAGCTACTGCTCAAATTACTGTTGAAGCCATAGGCCCCGACCACCGTCTCAAAACCGGTTTACAACTGGTTGGTTATACCAGCGATAATCCTGTTCAATCCTTTCCATTAAAAGAAAGCGCTCCTGGCCGTTATGAAGCGAATGTTCAAATCAACGGCTCCGGTATTCAGCAATTTAAAGTTTACGACCGGCAAAGTGAAAGCTGGGGAATAGGATGGGCGTGGATTCCGCCTGGTACTGAATTATCAAAGCTTGGTCCGGATAATGCATTTTTAGGACAACTGAGTTCAAGTACCGGTGGTAAATTAATGTCGGTTCAAACCGCGGAATTACCTTCTTTGCAATGGAAGTGGGCGCCGTTAAACCTGCAAAACTGGTTGATTATAGTTGCATTATCGTTATTCATAGTTGAATTAGGGTACCGCAGTACCTTGCTAGGGCAGTTTTCCACGGCCCGCGCCATTTTAGCTAACTGGTGGGCGGTGCAAGTCCGTTTGGCAGAAACGATCAAAGGTGTTCGAACTTCTGAAGAATTGGTTACCATCCGGCCCGAGCAAACACAAACCATGGAAGCCTACCGGTTTTTAGCGGAAAAGGCCCGGCGGCACCGGGAGGAGCAAAAAGATGCCCAAAAACGTTCTGATGATTAATCTCCGAATTCCACCCCGATGCTTTTGGCAATACGGACCAACTCGCCGTCGGAAGGTACGGTTTTTAGCTTGCCGACGGCTTCCTCCAATGAAACCGAAGTAATGGTGCTTCCCTGCAGGCTGACCATCCTACCGAAGTGTCCGGCTGAGATTAGCTCTACGGCGGCCACCCCGTATCTCGTTGATAGAACTCGATCATAAGAAGAAGGGCGGCCACCCCGTTGGAGATGCCCTAAAACAGTTACCCGGCTATCCATACCGGTTAACTGTTCCAGTTCGCCGGCGATTTTTTGGCCGATGCCTCCCAAACGGACGGGATCCGGACTGTCTTTCACGATATGGCTGATAACCATCTCCCCGCCGCTTGGCTTGGCCCCTTCCGCCACCACCACAATACTAAAATTCTTGCCATTTCTCTTCCGTTCCATGACCTTATCGGCTACTTCCCGAATATCATAAGGAATTTCGGGAATCAAGATGATATCGGCCCCGCCGGCAATACCTGCTTCTAAAGCGATCCAACCGGCATAACGGCCCATGACTTCCAGGATCATAATCCGGTGATGGGATTCCGCCGTGCTATGTAATTTATCCAGGGCTTCAGTGGCGGTTTCCACTGCAGTCATAAAGCCGAAAGTAGTATCGGTAGCGGATAAATCGTTGTCAATGGTCTTGGGAACGCCGACAACTTTTAATCCTTTGCGGGCGAAATCCCTGGCGCTGGTTAAAGTTCCGTCGCCGCCGATTAAAACCATGGCGTCAATACCGTGAGATTTAGTATTTGCAATGACCTGATCCGACATGTCTACAAATTTGGTGGCGCCGTTTTCCTCTACTTTGAAATTAAATGGATTATCCCGGTTGGAAGACCCTAAGATGGTGCCGCCCCGGTCCAGGATCCCTGAGACGGAAAAGGGGTTCAATTGAACGTAATCATTTAGAACCAGACCGTGGTAACCATCTTTAAAACCGAGAACTTCCCAATGAAAGCGGCCAATGGCAGTTTTCACCACTGCCCGCAATACGGCGTTCAAACCCGGACAATCACCGCCGCCGGTTAATACTCCGATTTTTTTAATCATGAATAGGCTCCTTGATCAGAATTTACAGAACTATAGAATATTCAGAATGAGGGTTGACCCCAAACTATTCTATCAATAATTTTTATAGACAGAACCCAGATATATAGTTAATAATTTTACAATTTTATTGAAACTCCTGCTAGAAATGAAGGCAGACAAATCCATCCTTCCAAAAAAATAACGTTATGCCGATAGTTTTTCCCAACCATAATAAAATACAGAGGGAGGTGAGAAGATTGACTACCAATGACCATAAAAAGGGAGAACAAGCGAATCCAAAACCGAAGAATGAAAACCCAACCAAGAATGAAAACTCCTTTGAGATCGGCAGGATTGGAAAACGGTATAAGAATCCTAAATATTCCGAGGCTCCGCCTAGCCACATCGGAATAGATCGAGGCCGCTGGGAGGATTAGCGGTAGTTACAATATGGTGGAATCCGTAAATTGTTTACCGAAAGGAAATTAATTCGCATCATGTTTCATCAATTTGCATCCATAATAAGACTGTACCTTTAAGAGGTGCAAAAATAAAAATATACGGAGGAAACAAACAGTGAATATTCAGAATCAGGGTCAACAGGCGATAACCGCCCAAAACGCTCAGGCTGCCAATGCCCAACTCCAGCAGGAGATTGCCAGTGAACTCGCGCAATCTACGGGACAAATCAGCCAGTATCTACTTTCCCAGTCAAAAAACGGCTTTGAATTTGGGACGTTCGGCCCAAAGAACGCCAATAGCAATTTTAATCAAAATTCGGAACTCAACCAATCCAACGGACAGATCAGCCAGATTTTAGCTAAGGAATCACGGTAATTTCTTCTCTAAAAGGCCATAGCGCAAATTGCCTTTATGCGTGAGGCCTTTTAATTTTTCGTCGCTCGTATCTCGTCGTTCGTCACTCGGTTCTTACGAGTGCGCCTTGGCTGGGTTTTTGGAACTACGAACGACGAGCGGCGCACTAGGAACTACGAGAGATCAGCGCGATGAATTTGAGGCCGGCCTGTGATACCGGTACCTTTTTAAGGGTGATGATTCCCAATTTCCGGGATGGAATACCAGGTTTAATCTTTAATTCAAACACCTCTTTCTTGGCAATGCTTTCCAGGGCGCTTTCCTTCAGAACATGAGCCACCCCCAGGCCCATTTTTGCAAATTCAACCAGTAAGTCAACGCTTTCCAGTTCAATCTCCGGTGTTAATGTTATCTTATTTTGGCGCAGGAAATCATCCAGATTGCGCCGGGTGGCGCTGGTTCTTTCCAGCATGAGCAAGGGATAGGCAGCCAGTTCAGTAATTTCCACCGTTTTTTTTGATAACGGCGCAAATTTGGGAGCTGCGATAAAGATATCTTGGACTTTGAACAGCTCTTGAATAGCTATATTCCGGTCATCAAAACTCTCAGTCAATGGTAATGTAACCACTCCCAGGTCGATGGCCCCGTTTCCCAGGATGGTTTGGATCTGGGACGAGGTCCGGTTGATAACGCGTATTTTGATGTTGGGGTATTGTTGGTTGAAGATCCGCAAAAAAGGGAGTAAACTGTATTTGCAAACCGTATCGCTGGCTCCGATCCGGATCTCTCCGGAGGCTAGGTTTTGCATTTCAGCAATTTTGTTCTCCGCGGTTTTGATAAGATTAAAAGCCTGTTCGATATGGACATACAGCAGCCTGCCCTCTGATGTCAGGGAGAGATTCCGGGTGTTGCGGAAAAACAGTTGCATTCCCAGCTTGTTCTCCAAGTTTTTTATGGATTGACTGACGGCTGATTGCGAGATGAAAAGCCGGGCGGCAGCTTTGGAAAAGCTTTCATCCTTGGCGGCGTAATAGAAGATCTTATAGAATTCGAAATTAATATCCATTGGCGATCTCCTGATTTATGTTTATAATTATAAATAATATTTATCATTAGATATATTAACTTTACTAATCTATTGTATCATATTATAATAAATTCGAACCAAACTAACCCCCAAAAAGAGGTGTGCGGATGAAAAATTCCAGTGTTCGCCGTATTTTCGTTGAAAAAAAACCGGGATTTGATATTGAAGCCCGGAATTTATATGCCGACCTCAAACATAATTTAGGGATTGGCGGTTTAAAAAACGTTAGGCTCATCAACCGGTACGATATACAGGGAGTATCCGCAGCCGAGTTTGAGAAGGCCCGTTTTACTATTTTTGCAGAACCACCAGTGGATTTGGTATTTAATGAAAAAATTGAGGTGGGAAAAAACTCCCGGGTGCTGGCCATTGAGTATTTGCCCGGCCAATATGACCAACGGGCCGATTCGGCGGCACAGTGTGTCCAAATTCTTACCCAAAAGGAAAAACCGGAGATTCGCTGCGCCAAAATAGTTGTTCTGGAAGGTGTTGTAAGTGATGAGGAGTATCAGCAGATCAAAGAATATTGCATTAATCCGGTGGAGAGCCATGAGGCTGCTTTACAGAAACCAGCCACTCTGGATGCTGTAGTTCATATTCCTGAAAACGTAAGTGTTGTTCAAGGGTTCCTGGAAATGACCGCTGCCAAATTAGAGGAATTGTCGAATGAGATGAATCTGGCAATGGCCTTGGAAGATTTAAAATTTTGCCAAACCTATTTTAAGGGCACCGAACACCGGGACCCCACCATTACGGAGATTCGGGCCATCGATACCTATTGGTCCGATCATTGCCGTCATACCACTTTTCTTACCCGGATCCAGGACGTATCTTTTAAACCAGGTCCATATGAAGCGGTTCTTAAAACCGTATACCAGGATTATCTTGCTTCCCGGAAAACGGTTTACCTAAATCATGACAAATATCTTTCCTTAATGGATCTGGCCACTATCGCCATGAAAGAATTGAAACGCCGGGGGAAACTGGCCGATTTGGATGAATCGGAGGAGATTAACGCTTGCAGTATTGTAGTGAATGTGGATGTTAACGGTGAGAATCAAGAATGGCTCATCATGTTTAAGAATGAAACCCATAATCATCCTACCGAGATTGAGCCCTTTGGCGGCGCCGCTACTTGCCTGGGTGGAGCCATTCGGGATCCGTTGTCGGGCAGAGCTTATGTCTACCAAGCGATGCGGGTGACCGGATGCGGCGATCCCCGGGCTAGAGTGGAAGATACCATCCCGGGGAAATTGCCCCAGCGTAAAATAACCACCGGAGCCGCCGCCGGCTATAGCTCCTATGGTAATCAGATTGGACTGGCTACTGGACAGGTGGCGGAGGTTTATCATAATGATTTTATCGCAAAACGAATGGAGATTGGGGCCGTTATTGGTGCTGCACCCAGGGAAAATGTGGTCCGGGAAGCCCCGGTATCTGGAGATGTTGTTATTTTGCTGGGAGGGCGAACGGGACGTGATGGCTGCGGTGGAGCTACAGGCTCCTCCAAGGAACATACCGAGGAATCCTTATTGACTTGCGGCGCTGAAGTTCAAAAGGGAAATCCGCCCACCGAACGAAAGATCCAGCGTTTATTCCGGAATCTGGCGGTGAGCCGGATGATCAAAAAATGCAATGATTTTGGAGCAGGCGGTGTAGCTGTAGCTATCGGAGAATTAGCGGAAGGCTTGTCCATCGATCTGGATGCCATCCCGAAGAAATATGAAGGCCTGGACGGAACGGAACTGGCCATATCCGAATCCCAGGAACGGATGGCCGTGGTGGTGAGTCCAAGAGATATGACTGCGTTCATCGATGCCGCCCGGGAGGAAAATCTGGAAGCTACGGTAGTTGCGTTGGTAACTGAGGAAAAAAGGCTTAAAATGACCTGGCGGGGGCAGACTATCGTTAATCTAAGCCGGCAGTTCTTGAACAGCAACGGCGTTTTACAAACTGCCAAAGTAACCGTGGATTCCCCCCGGCCTGATGAGAATTATTTCCGTTGTTCCGCCTGGGAGGTTGTAACCCGTTGCGGCAGCCTGGAAGATGCATGGCTGCAAAATCTGCAGCAATTAAACATATGCAGCCAAAAGGGATTGGTTGAAAGGTTCGATAGCACCATCGGCGCGGGAACGGTATTAATGCCCTTCGGCGGCAAATACCAGCTTACCCCGGCAGAAGGAATGGTTGCCAAAATTCCGGTATTGAACGGAACCACGAATACGGGAACCGTGATGACCTTTGGGTATAATCCGGATCTGGCCAAATGGAGCCCCTTTCATGGAGCTCTATATGCCATCATTGAGGCAGCCAGCAAAGTGGTAGCCATTGGCGGCGATTACCGCAAAATTCGGTTGACTTTGCAAGAATATTTTGAGAAGCTTGGCAAGGATCCCTTGAAATGGGGGAAGCCTTTCAGCGCGTTGCTGGGCGCGTATTACGCCCAAATGGCCTTAGGCGTTCCGGCCATCGGAGGCAAGGACAGTATGAGCGGCACTTTCAAGGAGATGACGGTTCCGCCCACTCTGGTGGCTTTCGCGGTAACAACGGTGGCTGTAAACCGGGCGCTTTCCAATGAATTTAAAGAAACCGGCAGCCGGGTGATATTGGTGCCTTTAGAGCGGGATGTTTGTGATATTCCGGTTTTTGGGCAGCTTGAGCGTAATTTCATTAAGATCCATGATTTGATTCGGGCCGGGAAAGTTTTGTCCGCCCAAAGCATTCGCCGTGGCGGGTTGGCTGAGGCCATCTCCAAAATGTGTTTCGGCAATAAGATCGGTTTTGTATTTGAAGGATATATGGATCCGGAAAATCTGTTTTCCCCCGATTATGGCTCATTGGTGCTTGAAATACCAGGTTCTGAAGATATTCATACTTTACTCTCTGGATTGAATTATTGTTGTTTAGGATATACCACTGCGGAACCCGCGATTCAAATCAATAATACCGTAATTAACCTGGAGAGGGCTCTTGAAAAGTGGCAAGAACCGTTGGAAGCCGTTTTTCCGACGAAGGTCCCGGCAAAACAATCCAGCCATCCGGTCCGTTACGAATATGCTCATGGCGGTGGCGGTAAACCCATCGCTCCTGTTGCCAGACCGCGGATTTTTATGCCGGTTTTTCCGGGGACCAATTGTGAATATGATACAGCCGAGGCCTTTGAAAGAGCGGGTGGCATTACCGATATGATGATTATCCGGAATCTCTCTCCGTGGGAGATAGAGGCTTCCATTGAAATGATGGCCCGGAAGATTGATAACGCCCAAATCATTATGCTGCCGGGAGGATTCAGCGGCGGTGATGAGCCGGACGGTTCCGGAAAATTTATTGCCACCGCATTTCGTAATCCCTATGTCAAAGATGCTGTAATGCGATTATTGCGGCAACGGGACGGATTAATGCTGGGGATCTGCAACGGATTTCAGGCCTTGATAAAGTTGGGACTGGTGCCGTACGGCGAGATCCGGGATATCGAAGACTCGGATCCAACCCTGACATTCAATACCATTGGGCGGCATGTCTCCTGTATGGCCAGGACCAAAGTTGGCTCGACCCTTTCACCCTGGTTGAACAAGGTAAAACTCGGAGATATTCATACCATTGCGGTTTCTCACGGCGAAGGCCGGTTTGTGGCCAATGAGCAGGTTTTAAAAATACTGCTTCAAAACGGGCAAATCGCGACTCAATATGTGGATCCCGATGGTGAACCCACTTGTAATCTGCCTTATAACCCCAACGGATCCATAGAGGCCATCGAGGGAATTACCAGTCCCGACGGCCGGATATTCGGTAAAATGGGCCATTCGGAGCGGGTAGGACCGAATGTCGCCAAAAACGTACCCGGTGCGAAAGAGCAGCTGATATTTGAGGCCGGAGTGGAATATTTCAAGTAAGAAACCATTGGGTAAAGGTGAAATCCGGATGAAATGGTTAAAACCGAAGGAATGCGGTTTATGCAAAGCGGCTTATACGTGTCCTGCCAAAAACGGCGCTTCAAAAATAACCCGGCTGCCTGATTACTGGTTGCAGAAGGTTTTGCGAAAGATATCAGCCGCAGCCCAGTTTCCGGCCGGGCTATACCTGCAGTTTCATACCGATTCCACCCGGCTGGTCATCAAATATGGCTGCGGAATGGCGGCCGGGGTCGTGCCGCAAAAAATGGCGATCCAGGTAAACGAACATTTACTGGAGTATCAGGTTCAATCCGGTGAAGAAAATGAATTTATGATCAATTTGCACAATGCCGCCGTTAAATTGATTACCATTCATCTCCCTTGGGGAGCGGAAATGATTCTCTCCGGGATTGGCATTGACGACAACGCCACTCTTGCCCCTTGCCATGATAAACGCAAAACCATCTGTTTTTGCGGTGATTCCGTGACTCAAGGGTTCTATGCTTCCAATCCGGTTTTGACTTATCCTTATTTAGTCAGCCGGGAACTGGGTATGCATTGTATCAATCATGGTTATAGCAGTTTGATATTACCGGATCCGGGAACTGCAATCTATCTTGCCAAAGAAGTATCCTGGGACATACTCTGTATTTCCCTGGGTGTAAATGCTTACCTTACCGGCTCCAAATCGGCGGCGGAATTTGAAAAGCTGTATCGCGTGTTTCTGGAAATCATCCGTTTGTCCAAACCCAATAAACCCATATTTTGCATTACGCCTATTTGGCAAAAAGACAGTGACGGCGACGGTGTAAAAAATGCCAAGCGGAACAGCCTGCAAGATTATCGCAAGGCTGTTCAAAACGCGGTCCTTCATTTTCAAACCAAAGATCCGCATTTCTATTTAATTAATGGCTTGTTATTGATTGATTCGGGGGAAGATCTTTGCGATGACGGACTGCATCCCGATGATTCGGGAATGAAAGCCATTGCCAAAGGTATTTTGTTGTCGTTGAAAATTAATGGCTTTAAAGTCGATTGATCTTGGATTACAATAGGGTGCTGGTCAAAGAACATTTTAGACGGGATTTACAGGATTTATTGGATTAAAGCATTTTACACCTTCGTTTTTAGCTCTTGCATATATAAAAAATCCTCTTAATCCAGTTAATCCTGTCAAAAAAAGCCTTACTGTATATCAGTTTGCAGGATGGTCTGAAAAAATTCTGTATATTTTGAACATGATTTTGATTGTTAAGATACTGCAAATTCTAATCCGGGTTAGGAGGAATAAATGGTCAGTTCTACCGCCATCGCTTTTATGTTATTATCGATTGTCATTGTATTTGGAGTGCCCATTGGCTTGTGGCTTTATTTTTACAAGTCTTACAAGATTGCTTTCAAAGCGGTTGCTGTTGGCGCGCTGGTGTTTTTTGTATTTCAGATTCTTCTCCGGATCCCTCTATTAAGCCTGTTAGCCGGTATGGGTTGGATTAAGAATATAACCGGATCCGGTTCCTGGCTAAATATATTATTTTACGCTCTATTTTTGGCATTTACGGCCGGGATCTTCGAGGAAGTCGGAAGGTATTTGGGGTTCAAGTTTTTCCTCCGCAAGGAACTGGCATGGAAAAACGGCGTTGCTTTCGGAGTCGGCCACGGGGGTGCCGAAGCCGTTTTATTGGTCGGATTTGGAACTTTTAATTATATTATCTATAGTTTGTTAATTAATGCCGGTAAGTTTAGCAGCCTGGTGGCCGCCAAACTGCCTTCTCAAGTCGCCGAAAACTTGCGAAACCTGCTGGTGAATTCACCTCCCTGGATGTTTGGGCTGGGAGGCGTTGAACGAATCATGGCCATGATGATCCATATCGGTTTTTCAGTATTGGTATTATACAGCGTAATGGCCCGAAAGCCCCGGTTTTTGCTTTATGCGGTATTGCTTCACGGGATTGTCAATCTTCCGGCGGGATTATACCAATTAAAAGTTTTGAATATTTGGATTACCGAGGTTTTTGTCCTTATTGCCGCCGGATTAAGCTGGTATTTAGCTTATAAGTTTAAACCGGTTTTTGATAAATTGAAGAAATCGGAGGAGGTTTCATGAAGGTACAAGGCGTATGGCTTCCAATAGTAACCCCGTTTATCAATGATGAAGTCGATTATGAATCTTACCAAAAGTTAATCGAGTACTATCTTCAAAAGGGGATTCATGGTTTGATTCCGCTGGGGACTACCGGAGAAAGTCCTACGGTGGGCGAGGCCGAATTTGAACAAATTATCGACCGGACCGTCGCCATCGTAAATAAACGGGTCCCGGTCTTTGCCGGAGTGGGAGGTAATTGTACCCACAAAACGGTCCAATTGGTAAACAAGATTGAAAAATATAATATCGACGGCATTTTGTCCGTTTGTCCCTATTATAACCGGCCGGATCAAAACGGGATTTATCAACATTTTTTAAAGATTGCGGAGTCCACTGATTTGTCCATCTTGATTTATAATATTCCCTACCGGACCGGCCGCAATATCGAAAATGATACCATGCATAGACTGGCTGGTATACAAAACATTATCGGAGTGAAAGACTCCTGCGGGGATTTCAAGCAAGCCATAGAACTTTTGCAACACCGGCCGGCTGATTTTTCAATTCTTACCGGAGAGGATATTTTATTCTATTCTACCCTTGGATTGGGCGGTGATGGAGGCATACTGGCCTCAGCTCACCTGGAAACCGGCAAGTTCGTTTCGATTTTTAATTTGATGCAAGAAAACAATTATCAAAGAGCTTTGGAAATATGGCGCGAAATTGCTGATTTGATTCCCTTGTTGTTTGTGGAGCCCAATCCGGCGCCTTTAAAATATTGCTTATGGAATCAGGGATTGATTCAATCTCCGGAAACCAGGCTACCGATTACCGGGATTTCGGAGGGACTGAAAGCCAGGTTGAATGGGGTGATAATGGTTGAAAATGATTAAATTTTTACAGTCCTTCGCCAATCCTTTTCTGGACAAAATCTTCATCGGCATTACCATGCTGGGGGAAGATTATTTTTTTATCCTAATCGTGGCTTTATTATTTTGGTGCATCCGGAAAGAATGGGGTTACCGGCTTGGCGTGGTTTTGTTGACGAGTTCGGTTTTGAATTTAACCGTCAAAGAAGTATTCCAAGTGCCGCGTCCGATTGGAGAACCGGGGATTCGCTCGCTACGGCTGGAAACCGCCGGGGGATTTTCTTTTCCAAGCGGCCATACTCAGAATATCGCCGTACTTTCCGTCACACTGGCTCTCTGGGCCAAGAAACACTGGATACATATTTTCAGTATTCTAGCTATTGTTTTGGTAGGCATTTCCCGGATGTACCTGGGAGTACATACACCGGTGGATGTAATTGGCGGAGCAGTCATCGGAGCTGGTTGGGCGTTGGGGATTAACCGGTTATTTGACTATGCGGAATCTAGACTGATTGCGCACCGGCGTGTACAGATTGTTTTTTTTCTGCTTGGTCTTGGTATTTTGATTGGCCTTTGTTATTTTGCGACTCCCGATTATGGTAAGGCTTCCGGAGCGGCCCTGGGGTTATTAACGGGGTACTTTGTCGAGCCAAGGTTTATCGGGTATGAGCCTAAGGCGCGGTTTTGGAAGCAAGTGGTGAAGTTTGTGTTGGGAATTACTGTGCTGTTAGGGATCGAGATTTTCGGCAAGCAGCTGTTGCCGGACCGGTTAATAGGCCATTTCATTAGGTATTATCTGATGGGAATCTGGGCCACCATCCTGGCGCCTTTAATATTTAAAACGATGTTTATCGAAAAAAAATAAACAATTAATGTTAAATCGACAGATGTTTGCCGGCTTCAGGCTAATTCGCCCGAAGCTTTAATTTTTTATTTGATAGCAAAGGAACTAATTTGGTAAACTTCCAGATCTGTAAACCATAGTTTTTCCCTGTAAAAATCGCTGTTTATTGACACCCTTTATTTTGAATTTCATATACTGCTTATGAGCCTTTGGCCTAAAATTAACAGTATGGTTCAAGATGAAAGGAACTATAAGAAGTGTGATAAACTCTATTCTTAACAAAATATGCGCACTTCTTCCCAAGAAGTTATGTGAAAACGCAAGGAGAATCGTTTTTGTTTTACTGAAAGGAATCTTTTTCACATAACGTCTACGAGAGCTATTTGCGCCAGTCATATTTTGTTTGGGAGCAAATATAGTCGTAAAGGAGGTCTACCATTGACCGATTTGGAAGCATTAACCCGTATCATCTGGGGTGAAGCCGAGTCCGAAATCTTTGAAGGGAAGCTAAGTGTTGGCGCATCCATTATCAATCAAGCCCAAGCGGAAAACCGGACAATTTTACAAGTAATTGAAACTCCCGGACAGTTTGAAGCTTACGCCAACCGCCGTTTTTGGCAAGCTCCTTATGACACCCAAGATCCGGCCGTCGTCCAAGCTAAACAAGCGGCCACCCGAGCACTTCAGGGAGAAGACCCGGTATATGAAAAAACCCATTTTTGCGCTTTTCAAAAAAGTCCCTGCCGCTGGCATTATCTTCAAACCCCGCCGCTTCAATTTGTAGGACAGCACTTATTTGTCCGTTCCAGGGCCTATGAATAAACAGCGCTACAACATCAAATAACCGAATATAAAGTAGAATGTTGGAGGAGAGATTCCATGTTGAACACTTTTCATTATACGCTGAGGACCAGCTCTCAAACGGGCGGTTTCATCAATGCCGCAGTCAGATATGATGTTTATTATGATATGAACCGGGGTATTTCATATTATGTTGAGCTTCAGGCTCCGTTAAATGAGACATCCCGCAGTTTGCAGACGGTATGGAGAGCCAGAATCGTCAATGAAGCAAGGGACCGGCGGCTTGAATACGATGAATTACAACGCATTTATTATCAAACCCGGCAGACAATCCAGGTAGAAAGCGCTTTGTATAAACTTCAGGAAGATTTGATGGAGTTTTTACGGACAAATCAGGGAATACCGGTGGATGATCTGAACATGGACGGGAAGCAGTATCCGGGATACCGCTTAAATACCTTGACGATTTGGTACGATCCGGAAAACTTTGTGCCCATCCGGCGTGAAAATCTGGACCGGGGCAATCTAATCATCGATCAATTCACCTATCATTCCATCAACGAGTCGATTAACCCGGAAGTGTTTATGCTTCCTAAACCGGCCGAAGCCGTTGCCGATTTTAACCTGTATCCGGAGGCCCCTGTTTTGCCCCGGTTTGATACCGTAACCGATGCTGAAAGTCCCCAGGCCGGAGTATATGTGGAAACCCTTTTAAATGCAATAAAGCGGCATGTCATTTTAAACCAATGGGAATATGGGCCGTTTTCAACCATTAAATTGCCCTGGCTAACGGATATGAAGGTTACCATTTACCGTGGGATAACCCCGGAGCTGCGTCCGCCCCTGGTGGTGGTCTTTGAAGTACCGGAACTGGGACCGGTTTATTTCTTAGTCACTTATGACTTTTTGGGCTATGTAGTAACAGGGTTCACTGAAAATCCTTATGATGTAAGCCGCTATGAACTTCTGCCCATAACCGCCACCGTTCGTCTTGAGGAATTAGTACCGCTTTACGCCGCCCCTTCGCCGGAAAAAGAGTTTGTGATCAGCAATTTCATTATCTCAGCCCAAAGCAACGACACATTTATTAATGCTTTTGATATGGGGGGCAAGACCTTCCCCATGATCATTAAAAATTTCAGCTTTCATGAGAACGAAGGTTATTTTATCATGGATGTTTATGGTAAGGAGTATTGGGATAACGCCAATATGGAAGCCATGTTTAATTATGTGATCTCCGGTCAAATGGCCGATGCTCATACCACCCCGGTGATCATTTATGCGGTAAACACCTTGAAACGTCTGGGGATTTATCGTGAGATCAGCATGCCCCAATACCGTGAGGTTGCAGGAACGATATAAGTAAAAATTTTGATGCGCTTGAAGGAATAAACGTAAAAATATGGAATAGTTAACGAATGAGAAAATGGAAGCATTTTTAATTCCTGTATCCGGCGAATAGTTTTTGACTAAGGAGAGAATGGTAATTAAACGGTTCTTGACGATTCTAACAGTTGTTTTCATATTGTTCTTTGTCTCCGGTTTAGCTTTGGGAGCCAATGGCTATTTCGGCGGAATGGTTGAAGGATTATATAACGCAGACAATTTTAATGATATGAAGTTTGTGGGGATAATTTACAGGGTTGTTCCGGAGAGCTCTCCTAATTTTGGAGCCGATATTTCACTGGTAAGCGCGGAAAATCCGGAGGCACTCCTGTTACTGGCCGGAATCAATTTTTTTGTTGGCCCCGAGTCGCTGAAATTTTATTTAGGTTTAGATATATGTTTTAGTGTAGAGATGGGCATTTACTATGATTCTAAAACGTTGGAAGTCTTTAGGATGAATGGCGAACCATATAGTGCTAAATTAGGTTTTCAGTATGATGCCGGAGATATCGGCTTTTTTATTCAACATCGAGGACTATTAGCTAAAATTACCGATGAATCTAGCCGTTCGCGAATAATTAGTATTCAGTGTCTTGAGGCAGGTCTGGTTTTCCAGATCCATTAAGGAAAATTAATTCCAATTTTGCATGCAGATTTATCCGCTCCGGGATCTTCAGACCGGGGTTTTCTTTATGAAATGGTTCATACTATACTATAATCAATTCGTTCACGGAGGTTATGGATAGTATGGCGATAAAGCATCGTTCCACCGGTATTTTGATTTTTATTCTGGCGCTCTCTATCTTCATTACCGGATGCCCTGACCGTAAACAGGGCGGCAATATCGTGGAACCTAATATTTTGACCGATATTGAACAAAAGGTTTTTGAACAAATCAATGATTACCGTATTTCTCAAGGTATGAACGCTCTTAATTTGCATGAACAAATCGTTTATCAAGCCCGTAACCACAGCCGCGATATGGCCCGGGGGACGGTATCCTTCGGCCATGAAGGTTTCAATCAGCGGGTTTCCGCTACCGGCATTGCTCCTCAATCTGCTGCCGAGAATGTAGCTTACAACCAGGGATACTCGGATCCGGCAACCCGGGCGGTGCAAGGATGGCTGGATAGTCCGGGGCATCTGAAAAATATCCGGGGAAATTTCAACTATACTGGTATTGGAATCGAACGAAATAACGCCGGTACTTATTATTTTACCCAGATTTTCATGCTAACCGAAGGAGGAACCGCTCAAATCACCAATCAACAATCGCAGCAACAGCAGCAACCAGAAAATCAAAACATGGGGAGGGACTGGTCCTGGCTAAAGTTCTGGGAATAAATCACAGCGGAGCAAGGGCTGTCCCAAAAGGTATTTTAAACGATGATGATATACAATATATAAGTTTCAATTGTCTGTGGATGTTATATATTGTATATCATTTCGGATTCAAATTGCTTTTTAGACAGCCTCTTGCATCCCGATTTTTATCGTGAGATAATTACGATATAATAAGGAACCATCCTAAAAAATTCACGTTTATTTATCCGGAGAGGCCTAACTCTATTTGCCAAATTAAAATTAAGGGTGAAAATGAACAAATTAGCCAACCAAAATTCATTCAAGCTTCTGGCAATCATTTTCCTTTGTTTGCTGCTACTCTCATTCCCTGTCCATGCCTCACTTACGGACGGCGGAAATCATTATTTCCTTTTGGGCCTCTTAATTGACGCAGTTCTTGCCGCCGCCATCCTCTTTACTTTTGCCCCGGTCTTTATTCTAATTGGAGTTGTTTCCTTCACTCCCATTGTCTTCACCGGAACAACGCCTGATAGCGGAATTCAGCGCCGCGCTCCCCCGGCAAACCTCTTGTTCTACTAAACTTTAAGCGAGAATAGCCCATATTTAGACAGGCAGCGAATCTTCCGATATTCGGCCTTATTTCCGGCTGTTCTCACGATTAATTTATAGAAGGAACTGGAGGGTTTACCATGTTAAAAGCCATTGCCAAACTGCAGCGCCTGGCTGATTTTCAACGCGCTCCGGTGCAGTTTGATTTCACTGCCTATCATTCGTTGCTTCAAGAAATAGATCAATACCGCTTGGAATCCGAGTCCGATGCCAGGCTCCGGGAATATGTCACTGAGTTAAGAACCCAGGTTTTCAACAACATTCCACTAGAAAAACTGCTTTCAAAAACATATGCATTGGTGCGGGAGGTATCCCGGCGCATACTCGGCCTTCGTCCGTTTGACGTCCAGGTTTTGGCCGGGATTGCCATGCATCATGGCAAGATCGTAGAAATGCTTACCGGCGAGGGAAAGACCCTGGCCGCGGTGCTGCCGGCCTGTTTAAACGGCTTGGCCGGGCAAGGAGTCCATATCCTGACCTTCAATGATTATTTAGCCAAACGGGACGCACATTGGATGGGACCGGTATATCAGTTTCACGGATTGACCGTAGGTTATATTCAAAGCGGCATGAATCCGGCAGAACGTAAAAAAGCTTATGACTGCGATATAACATACGTAACTGCCAAAGAGGCCGGATTCGATCATTTACGGAGCTTCCTTTGCTACGATAAGGCTGATCTGTTGCAACGGCCATTTCATTTTGCCATTATTGATGAGGCTGACTCCATTTTGATTGATGAAGGCCGGATTCCGTTAATCATTGCCGGGAACCGGCCGGTTCAAGAGAATAAACTGCGTCAAACTTTGGCGGAACTGGTCCTGAAGTTTATCCCGGAGATTGATTACGGATTAGATGAGTATCAGCGCAATGTATTTCTGACTGAATCCGGAATTGCCAAGGCTGAAGCTGGGTTGAATTGCGATAATTTATATAACGCCAATAATTTGAAATTATTGACGCTTTTGAATAACGCCCTTCACGCCGAAGTCTTGCTGCACCGGGATATTGACTACATCATCCGGGATGGCCGGATAGAGCTGGTGGATGAGTTTACCGGCCGGGTGGTGGAGAACCGGCATTGGCCGGATGGTTTGCAGGAAGCCATTGTAGCCAAGGAAGGTTTGGATGCTCAATGGGGGGGCCGAATATTGGGTTCAATAACAATGCAGCATTTCTTGAATGGCTACCCCAAAATTGCCGGAATGACAGGCACCGCCCAAGCTGCCGCCGACGAATTCAAGGAGTTTTATAACCTGGAAGTGGCGGTTATTCCGCCCAACCGTCCTTGCATCCGTATCGATGAACCGGACTTGATCTTTACGGATCAAAGAACCAAGCTGAAGGCCATTATTCAGGAAATTATCCGGGTTCATGCCGGCGGACGCCCGGTACTGATTGGTACCGGGACGATCCGGGAGTCGGAAAGCCTGGCCGGTTTATTAGACCGTAGTGGCATTCCCTATCAATTATTAAACGCCAAAAATGATGAACAGGAAGCCCAAATCATCGCTCAAGCGGGGAGACTCGGAGCGGTTACTATTTCCACCAACATGGCCGGGCGGGGAACGGATATCCGGTTGGGCGGAGCCGGTGCGACGGCGGAGGAATATGCTCGGGTTAAAGCTCTGGGAGGACTCTATATAATCGGCACCACTCATTTTGAAAGTACCCGGATTGATGCTCAACTCCGGGGCCGGGCCGGCCGTCAGGGAGATCCCGGCTCCAGCCGTTTTTTCATCAGTATGGAGGATGAGCTCATCTGCCGGTATGGAATTCGGGAACTGCTCCCCTCAAAATACCGTCATTTGAAACAGGAGAACTTCATTGCTGAGCCGGCGTTGAACCGGCAGCTCCTGAGCGTCCAGCGAATCATCGCAGCCCAAAACTACGAAATCCGTAAAAGTTTATGGAAATATTCCTGGATAGTCGAGCAACAGCGCCGGGTAATTCACGAAAGACGCCGGAATGTTTTATTGGATCATACGGAACCTTGGTTGTTCCGCACCGCTTTGCCGGAGCGGTATACCCGGTTATCGGATATATATGGGGAAACAGTATTGCAACAAGCTGAAAAGTACGTTACCTTATATCACATCGATAATCTCTGGGCTGATTTCTTGGAGGAGATCGCTCAAGTTCGCGAAGGCATTCACCTGGTCAGCTTAAGCGGCCGGAATCCTTTGGATGAATTCCACCGGTTGGTGACGGCGGCCTGCTTTGATCTGCAACAGCAAATCGATGCGCAGATTATTGCCACCCTTAGGGGCATTGAGATTACTGACGCCGGTATTGATCTGGAGAAGGAAGGTTTACGGGGACCTTCAGCAACCTGGACATACCTGGTCAATGATGCTCCCTTTGGAGGAACATTGGCGATGATGCTGGCGCCGTTGATCAAGAAGCTGTTAAAACGGAGCGACGAACTGGAATAGAATCTCATTCATTTTATGAAAGGTTTTTTTTGCCTCCTGTCGTATTGGTATTTATATACCGGAGGTGATATTAATGCGAAAATTCGTCGCCTGGGTTTCCATTATCGTTTTTGGATTGATGGCGGTTTATATTATTACGCGGCGTGATTCCAACAGTCAACCGCAGTTTGTTACGTTCACCCTACCCAAAGCATACGCCATAACTTATCCGAAAGGCTGGCTACGGGAGGGTGGAAGACAAAAAAGCGGTTTTGAAATCTTGGCAATCTATAATTACGATTATCGTAACGTAACCAATCCGGATGGCAGTTTCGAGCCGGGTCAGATAAAAATCGCTTTAAGTATTGTCGATAAAGGATTCAAACCGTTAACCCGGATTATTGACGAACAGTATGCCGGGGCTGATCGGGATTTTACCCAAGAAGTTTTGAAGCTTGGCGAACGTCAGGCAATCCGGGTATCCGGTAATTTTGCGGCAAATGGCGATATATCTTCAAAGATAGAGACCTATCTCGATTATAATGACCACCAATATGCAATGTTAGTCGGATATTATAATGGGGATACCGCTACCGCTAAAATTATCGAAACAGTCCAGGCGTCATTTGAAGTGCTCAAGTGATGACCATTCCGTTTGCTTAAGCGTTGCTTGTAAATATTAATCCAGGTACGGAGAAATTATGAAACAATTTATTGCCAGGAATCGGGACTTTTTCGGCCCGATCTTCACCATTGCCTTGCCCCTGGCCTTGCAAAACCTTATATCAGCGTCATTGAATATGATTGATGTAATTATCGTCGGGCAGTTGGGACAAACGGCAATCGCCGCGGTGGGTCTGGGAAATCAGGTCTTTTTTATTTTAAACTTGTTGTTATTCGGGCTCAATAGCGGTATAGCTATTTTTACCGCGCAGTTCTGGGGCCAAAGAGATGTAACCAATATCCGCCGGGTATTGGGGGTCGGGTTGCTTACCGGAGTGGTAATTAGCTTTTTGTTTTCGTTAATCTCGTGGCTGTTTCCGGATGCTGTCCTGTCGCTGTATACGAATGATCCGGCGGTTATTTTACGGGGTTCGGAGTTTTTGCGGGTGATTGCTTTCAGTTATGTCGTAAATGCGGTTTCATTTGGTTATGCTTTTGTGTTACGCAGCACCGGAAAAGTAATGCTGCCTGTAAAAATTAGCAGTGCCGCCCTTATTATTAATACGATTTTAAATTATCTCCTGATATACGGAAAATTTGGCTTCCCCAGGCTTGAGGTGGCCGGATCCGCATTAGCCACCGTTATAGCCAGAATTGTTGAATTGGTTTTGATGTTGGGAATCGTATATGGAAAGAATTTAGTTCCGGCAGCCAAATTGAGAGAGTTATTGGATTTTTCCGCTGCCTTTGCAAAACAATTTTTCAAAACCACGGTTCCGGTAATTTTAAATGAATCCCTTTGGGCGTTGGGGATTACTATGTTTACTGTGGTCTACGCGCATATGGGGACTGCAGTGGTGGCCGGGGTTAATATCTTTTCAACTATCGAAAGAATGGCTTTCGTGCTCTTTTTCGGATTAGCCCAGGCTTGTGCGGTTACAGTGGGGCACGATATTGGCGCCGGCCGGGAATCAAGCGCCTTTACCCGCGCCAAACAGTATTCTCTGGTTGGTCCGGCAGTCAGTCTATTGATTGGCTGGAGTTTAGTATTGGCGGGGCGGCCGATTTTAGGCTTATTCCGGATATCGGCTGAGGCCAGTGAGGTGGCCGGACAGATCCTGCTCGTCTTCGCCTGGGTATTACCATTTAAAGTTTTTAACTTGATCAACATTGTCGGAATATTACGCGGCGGGGGCGATACCCGGTTTAGTTTATTCTTAGATATCGGCGTGTTGTGGCTTGTGGCCGTCCCCCTCTCTTTCCTGGCCGGCTTGGTATGGCATTTTCCGCCGCATCTGGTTTATTTGCTGGCGGCCTCGGAAGAAGTGGTAAAATTTATTCTGGGTATTCAACGGGTGCTCTCTAGAAAATGGATCAATAATTTGACACATTCCATGCGAACCATAGCTGAAAAATAATCCAACATTTTAAAACAGGACGGTTTTTCGTAAAAGGAGGGAATTTTTTGGGGATAATTTTAATGGTATAGACATCTATTCACCTAGACGAATAAACCAATATAGTGTAGAATAAAAAAAGACAGCTAATACTATATCAATCTGAAACGGGATTTTATGTATCGATGAAAGGAGGCTGCCGAAAGAGTTAGTATAGTGTTTCGCAAATAATATGCGCTATACTTTGGTAAAACGTTCATTCTGATTGTAATGTTATTTCGAGAACGTTTTACTAGATTGAGACCTTACTCAAGATGAGATAATACTTTTAGGGAGGAGAGTCCGAATGAGTGGCATACGGTCGTATTGTGTAATTTTACTTAGTATGGCATTGTTGGTTGCAGTTTCCGCCGGTTTTGTTTTTTCCGCCCCGGCAAGTCCGAAAAATTTCATAATTTATTTCCCCAATTGGGGAACTTATGGTGAAGCCCATAAAAACTTTACGGTTGGCAATATTCCCTGGGATAAAGTGACTGTCATCAATCATGCTTTCTTGGAAGTAAATAATGAATTTAAACTTGGTTTTACAGACGATTGGGCTGACTTGAGTATTGTTTACCCCCATTCCGAAGAGGATGGGTTAAAAGGACATTTTGGCGAGTATAAGTATTATAAACAATTGTATCCTCAAGTAAAACTTCTGGCATCTGTGGGTGGATGGACCAGGGGTCATAATTTCCATGCCATGGCGTTAACCGCAGCAGGACGTCAAACCTTTGCCGACAGTTGTGTGGAATTTTTAGACAAATATCCTTTCTTCGACGGAATTGACCTGGATTGGGAGTATCCCGGCGTGCACCGTGATCCGGATCCCGGGGATAAATACGATAAAGGCTGTCCCGGAGGACCAGAAGGAACTGTCAATTTCACCTTATTATTAAAAGACTTGCGGGAAACCTTCGACAAAAACGGCCTCACCGGGAAATTGCTTACGGCGGCCATTCCTGCCGGTTACGATAAACTAGCGCTGCAACAACCGAAAGAGTATCATAAATATCTTGATTTTATAAACGTGATGACTTATGACTTCCATGGCGCGGCGGATCCCGTTACCGGCCATCTGTCACCCTTATATGCCAATCCGAAAGACACCGCTCCGCAAAAACCGGTAAATGTCAAGAAATACTATAATACTGATTACGCTATGAAACTGTTGGTTAAACTTGGAGTACCCAAGGGAAAATTGAATGTGGGTTCTCCTTGGTACTCCCGTGGTTGGAAAAATGTAGATGGGAATACCGGTATTAACGGTTTATTCGCCAATGCCAACGGTGGCCCGGTGGGGAATTGGGATGATCCCGACAATCCAGGCGGTCAGAACTCGTACTTCCGACTGAAAGAAATGGAAACGCTGCCCGGTTTCGTAAAATACCGTGATGAAAAAAGCGGCGGGTCTCCTTGGCTGTATAATGCCGGTACTGGTGAGGTGTATACATATGAGGATGAAGTTTCCCTGGCAAAGCGGTGCGATTACATCAAGAAAAAAGGCTTCGGGGGGATTATCGTCTGGGAGATCACCGGGGATGACAAAGATTTTACCTTAACCAACCTGGTTTACAATAAATTGATTGGCTCAATTACAATACCGATTGCTGTAGATGATAAAAAAGGAGAGCAAGTGGTAGTAGATGATAAAAAAGGGGGGCAAGTGGTAAATGGAACTTTTGGTGCCGCTATAGGTAAGCCTTGGTTTTATTGGACCGAAGCTACTGCCAAACTCGCCCTTGAAAATGGCGAAGCCAAGATTTCCATTAAAGATGAAGGCGCTGAGTATTGGAGTGTCCAATTTAATGCGGATGGAATTCGAGTGGCTAAAGATCAAACCTATGTTTTAAAATTCGATGCCCGCTCAACCGTTCCGAGAGATATTGTAGTCATAGTCGAACATAGAGTCCAACCGTTTGCCAAGCATTATGGGCCGGAAACTGTGCGTATTACAGATAAAATGACGACGTATACTTATGAATACACCCAGAAAGAAGTGAGTGATGATGATTCCCATATAGTATTCGGTCTGGGTAAAGTTGGCAATAAAGTGGGTAAGGCCCATGATGTCTTTATCGATAATGTGAGTTTTACATCAAAATAATTTATGATTTAAAAAAAAGGGGGTGTCGCAAAACTGCCTTTTTAACAGTTAGCGGCACTCCCTTTTCCATCCAAAAAACTAAATGTCCAGCTAAATTAAGTGATAATTTCATTAACTCAAAAGAGGCTGTTGTAAATAAGCTTTCAAGTTTATTTTGCAACAGTCCCTTTTTATTTTGGTTGGTTATCTATTTTTTGATGGTAATGCCGTAATAGATATCAAAAATAATAGAGACTTACCGATGAAAAAAATATAGTGTATAATATTAATTATTCGTGCTGGGATTCTGTGCAAGTAAACTTTTTTAAGGCCAAGAACCACAATATTTTGTATTAGGTAATATTACTATATACTAAATATGCTTCGAAAGCCTATTACCCCGCACAGAATCCTAGTTAGCTTGAAAGAAAAAGGAGTGAATTTTGGGATGAAGAAGTTTTTATGGGTATTGCTTATTGTTTCGTTAGTTCTTTCCGTTTCCGTATCATTAGTTGCCAAGGATGATGAATGGGAATTAGTATGGAAGGATGAATTTGAAGGCCCGAAGATCGATACTTCCAAATGGAATTTTATCGAAAAAGGGGATGGTTTCGGCAACAACGAGTTGCAGTTTTACACCGGCAGACCGGAAAATGCGTACATAGAAAATGGTTGCCTGATCTTAAGGGCCATACCGGAAGATTATCAAGGAAATGAATATACCTCCGCCAAATTGACCACCCAAAATAAAGGAGATTGGACCTACGGCAGGTTTGAGATCAAAGCCAAAATGCCTATTGGACAGGGGCTTTGGCCGGCCATCTGGATGATGCCCACCGATGAAAAAATGTATGGCGGTTGGCCCAATTGCGGCGAGATCGATATTATGGAGTATCTCGGCCATAAGCCTGATACCGTATATGGAACGGTTCATTATGGCATACCTCATTCCCAATCCCAGGGAGAGCCTTATATCTTGACGAATGGCAAGAAATTTAGCGATGATTTTCATGTTTTCGGCCTGGAATGGCTGCCGGGGGAGATCCGCTGGCTAATTGACGGCAAAGTATATCAGACCCAGAAGTATTGGTATAGCCGTGCCCCCAAAGAAGCTACCGATTTTACCTACCCGGCGCCCTTTGACCGGAATTTTTACCTGCAATTGAACCTGGCGGTGGGCGGCAATTGGCCGGGCGATCCCGACGAAACCACCGTATTTCCGCAAACCATGGCCGTAGATTATGTCAGGGTATATAAGTATACCGGGAAACTTCCCGAGGTTGAAGATATAACTTATGTTGTGCCCGAAAGTTCCGCCGGTCCGAGAACACCCATCGGAATGGGCAATTACGTTTATAACGGCAGGTTTGATCAGGGTAAAAAACGCCTGGGTTATTGGGATTTAAGGGTCGCCAATGACGCCGCCGCTTCCATGGCGGTTGGAGTTACCCCTGAAGAGCGGGAATGCCGGATTACCATAAAAAAACCGGGTAAAGGGCCGGAATCGGTTCAACTGGTGCAGGAGCGGTTTCCCCTTGAAAATGATAACGAGTATACCTTAAAGTTTGACGCCCGGAGCATCAAAAACCGGACGATTCAAGTTGCGCTCCGGAAATCGGGTTCGAAGAGTCCCACATATCTACTGGAAAATGTAACTCTAAATGCAACAATGAAGAGTTTTTCTTATAATCTTACCATGAAGGAACCGACGGATCACGGGGTTGAACTGCAGTTCAACGTAGGAGGCAACACCGATGATGTTATTTTGGATAATATCAGCTTCGTCAAGTATCGTAAGCCTATGACGGTTAATGGCTTTACCGTTATTAACGGTCCGGATTTCTATGAAATGGAAGGAGTCCAAGCTGAAAACTGCGCTGAAGGCGGTCAAAACGTGGGCTGGATCGACACCGGTGATTGGATGAAATATGATATCGACGTAAATCAAGCCGGAAATTATCTGGCCATGTTCAGGGTGGCCAGCCAACCCGGTGGATGGGCTTCCGCTCAATTGGATACTCAAACTCCAGAAACCATATTTTGGAAAGCGGATATAATGACCGGTGCCTGGCAAAATTGGACCACTATATCGACCAATATTTACCTAACTAAAGGGACTCATTCGTTATTTTTCGCCGGGGATCGGGTGAATCTGCACTGGATAAAATTAACTCCGAACCTGCTCAAGAACGGTACTTTCGATAAAAATACCGATACCTGGGGGAGTTTGGCCGCGGCTGCGGAAGGCGTGAAACAAACGCTAACTGCGGAACAAGGAAAGCTAAAAATCGATCTTAGTTCCGATGGGAATCAGTCTTCAGCTGCACAGGTATTTCAGGGAAATCTTAAGATTGAAAAGGGAAAAAATTACCGGGTCAGCTTCGACGCCAGTTCTTCCGTTTCTCGGGAGATCCAGGTTCTGGTCGAACAAAGCGGCGGGAATCGTGTAAAGTACGCGGAGGTTAAGACAATTCAACTCACTCCGGAGACAAAACCATACTCCCTGGAGTTCTCGATGACGGCGGAAACTGACTCCGCGGCCCGTCTGCTGTTTGCCCTGGGGAAAATGAATACCAAGGTGGGGGCCAAACATACCATATATATTGATAACGTATGTTTAGGCCAGATTGACGCAGTAACGGAAAAGCCTGCAAAACCCGTTGAAGTTGTTGCCGTTGATCAGATTAAAGGCGGAACATTTGATAGCGATGATTATGATTGGCTATTCTGGACAGGAGCATCGGCATTCAATATAGTTGAGAAAGGTGAAGCCAAAATAGTCATCAATCATGCCGGCAATGAAACCTGGAGTGTTCAATATGTCCAGGAGGACTTGCAGTTGGTCAAAGGACAGACTTACGTCATCAAATTTGACGCTCGCTCAACGATTGCCCGTGATATTCAAGTAATCATGGAGTTTAACGGCGCTCCGTATACTAAGTATTTCGGCCCCAAGGCTGTCAGTCTGACAACCAAGATGAATACTTATACCTATGAGTTCACCATGGACGCCGCAACCGATTTCAAAGCGCATCTGGTATTTGCCCTGGGTAAGGTTGGAAATACACCCAGTTCGTCTCATAACGTGTTTATTGACAATGTAAGTTTAACGCTGAAAAAATAATTTAGGCTTGTTAAACCTGTAGTCCGGCGAAAGCCGGACTACAGGTTTGGATTTTGTGTAATCGTTATTTTCTTGTCAATGGATTAATAGGCACCATTGAAATACGGATTTTCAATCAAAAAAAAATTTTTATGGCAGTTTTATATCGTTAACATTAACGAAAATTATTCCTATGAAAGTCAAATGGATTGCTTTTGAATTGTGTAAACGTTATAATAAATGGTAAAGTAGTTGGTTTCAATTTTTGAAAGGGGGGAACCGGGAGTTTACAGAATTTTAGAAGCGAACTTAATGAAAAATTTTGAAAGAAAAATTGAAAGGGGAGTCTCGCGTTGTTGAAAAAAATCTTTACGTTATTGGCAATCATTGCTTTGGTTGTAGTACCGGTTTGTTCCGCGGCTGAAATAGCCGAGAGCGAACAGGTTAAGAACGGAACGTTCGATACTAATTATGCTCCTTGGGATTTTATGATCGAGGCCGGTGGCGATGCCAATGCATCCGTTGTGAATGGTGAGTTAAAAATCCATGTGGCGAGTATTGGAAAGGAATACTGGAGTGTCCGGATCACCCACGAGAAGATCCAGTATGTAAAAGGGCAGACTTATGTTGTCAAGTTTGACGCCCGTTCTACAACACCCGGAACGATTGCTTTAGTGGCCGAAGCCAATTTTGAACCCTGGAACAACACTTATCTCAGGGTGCTAGATGTCGCGCTCACCGATAAGATGGCTACCTATACTTATGAATTTACCATGAAAAATCCGCGTGACAACAGAGCCCGTCTGGTGTTTTGCTTTGGAAAATGCGATGAAAATAGTCCCAAGGGAGAACATGATATCTATCTGGATAATATCAGCTTAACAGTGAAAAAGTAATTCCGTCTCAAATCATTATTAAAGCCTGCTGCCACTTTGGCCTGCAGGTTTTTAAATTTACATTTGATTATATGTTTGCGTTTTCCATTTTTTCAACCATTAATTCCAAAAAAAGAAGAAGTTGTTTTTTCAAATAAAAATAGATATAATAGAAAAGAGAGCTTTTCATCTTGTAATAAGGAGGGATTGGTTGATTCTTTTGGTTACACTAACATTTCCAGATTAATCAAATTTAAGGGGGAGATTTATTTGGGCAAGAAAGTTTTAGGATTGTTGATTTTGGCTATTTGCACCATGTTCTTAGTAATGCCGATTCATGCTGAAGAGCTCATTCAAAACGGTACTTTTGATGAAAATACTGATAACTGGGTACATTGGGCAGGTGGCGGCGGGGATGTTTCTATAGCGGCGGAAAACGGTGAAGCGAGACTAAAAATCAACAATACGGGTAATGAAGTCTGGACTGTTCAGTTCAGACAGAATATCTCAATAGTTGCCGGCACTACCTATGTTATTAAATTTGATGCCCGTTCAACCACTCCCAGAACCATTCGTTTTATGCTGGAAAGAAGCGGGGGAGCCCAGCCTTATCCAGTCTACTATGGTCCTGTAGATGTAGACTTAACAACCGAAATGGCAACCTATACTTTCGAGGGCACTGTAGAAATCACCGAACCCAATGCTCATCTCATTTTTTGTCTTGGCAAAGTAGGTAGAATCGGTAGAGTACATACGGTTTACTTAGACAATGTCAGTATAACTACGAAATAAGTATTTTGTTTTTATTGATTGTATTAGTTGAAATAAGTTTTGCATAAATATCAAAGCCTGATATTATTCGGCTTAATAATATTAGTGGTTATTCGCGCAATTAGCGATTAATAGAAAGATTTAGAAACCACGAATGGCCGCTAATGGCCACGAATAAAGTTCAATTATTTAATTTAACTATCATAACAGTTAATCGCCTGCGGTCAGAATTGACAGCAGGTTTTTTATGCAATTTCAAATACAAAATCATACACTTTAAAGTGTAGCTAGCACGAGACCCTTGTGATTAAAATAAAAACTGAAATGATGGAGCCTCATATCATAACCATATTATTAATTATCCCGGAGCGCTCACGGTTTTATTTGACAACACTTTGGTGGTATAATATAATAAACTTATAAAAACGTTTACATTGAGGGGTCCAAATGGCGCTTACCATTAAAGACGTGGCAAAAAAGGCCGGGGTATCCATCGCCACTGTTTCCAGAGTGTTGAACAACAAGGATCGGGTGAAGGATGAAACCCGGGAAAAAATTATGGCCATTGTTAATGAAATGAATTATGTCACCAATTTTTCCGCCAAAACGTTGCGCCAGAATAAATCGAATGTTATCGGAGTCATTGTGCAAGGGGTATCCATTTCATTTTACGCGGAAATTGTCAAAGGAATTGAAAATAAGGCCAATGAATACGATCTCAGGTTAATCGTCTGTGATTCCGAGAATAGTGTTGAAAAAGAAAAAGATTTTGTAAGATTTTTATATGATCGCAGTGTCGACGGTATGATATTTATTGTTCCCCAAATGCCCTCTGAAGATATTGTCAAGATACATCAAGATAACTATCCCATCGTAGTCTTTGGCAGCAACATGCAAGAATATAATATTCCTTCCATTACCGTTGATAACCGGCTGGGGGCCATTCTGGCCGTCCGGCATTTATATTCCCACGGTTTCACAAAAATCGCTTTCATTGGCAGTATCGAAGATGAACATAATAGCGACCGCCGTGAAAGATTGCAAGGCTACCGGGATGCTTTGAAGGAGTGTCAACTCGAGCTATTACCCGAATACATTGAAAACGGGTTGTATTACGAAGAGACCGCCAGTGGGGCTTTTATCCGTCTGATGAAACTTCCCAACCCGCCGGATGCCGTCTTTTGTGGTAACGACGAAATGGCTTTGGGAGTGCTCAAAACTGCCAAGAAGATGGGCATTAGCATACCCGAACAAATTGGCTTGGTGGGATTTGATAACATTCGGATCTGCCAATATACCAGCCCGGCATTGACCACTATCAATCAGCCAACCCATAATATCGGTGTTTTGTGTTGTGAAAAGTTGATATACAGTCTCAATGACAAAGGAAAGGATGCTAAGTATACCAATTTGGTTTTACAGCCGGAGTTAATTATCCGTGAATCGTGTGGTTGTTGAATTTAATCAGCTTAATTAATGTATTGACGTTTTATGAAATATACCTTAATATTAATGAGTAAGTAAATTATTCCAAAAACAAGCTAATTTATAACTTTGGAGAGTTAGCGGAGAAAATAATTGGTTTATGGTTATTTAAAAACGATTTTATACATAATTTAAAACATATTGCTGTTGACGTCAACAATTTATGCAATGTCATAAATTCAAATCTAATATTAATAAAAAGGGGTACATCATGGCTAGCAATGAATCGAGGAACAAGATTAAAGTAGTTCAGACAGCAAAGGAAACCGGAGATAAATTAACCCCGAAGCCGGATCTGCAGTTTCAGGTTGGTCCATCCGGAAAAACAACGGTTATTGAAATCAATAACCAAAAAAAGTATCAGGAAATATTAGGTTTTGGAGGAGCCTTTACGGAAGCTACCGCATTCACGATTGCCAAGATGAGCCCGGAAAAACAGGCCGAAATGATGAATGCCTATTTTCATCCTGAACAGGGTTTGAAGTATTCGTTATGCCGCACTCATATGAATAGTTGCGATTTTAGTTTGGGTAATTATTCATGTGATCCGGTTCCGGGGGATGTTGAACTGAAATTTTTTAATATTGACAGGGACAAACAATATCTCATCCCCATGATTAAAGAAGCCAATAAAATCAAGGGGACACCGCTGGATATCTTTATTTCCCCCTGGAGTCCTCCCGGCTGGATGAAAACTAATCACCAAATGAATCACGGCGGGAAATTACGGGAGGAATACCGGTCCACGTGGGCGGCTTTCTTTGTTAAATTTATAAAATCTTATGAAGCGGAGGGCATTCCGATTTGGGGACTATCGGTGCAAAACGAGCCGGATGCGACCCAGACTTGGGATTCGTGCCGTTACACCGCCGAGGAGGAAAGGGATTTTATCAAGGAGCACCTGGGCCCCATATTAAAACGGGAAGATCTGGCTTCTAAAAAAATCATAGCCTGGGACCATAACCGGGATTTGCTATATGACCGGGCAAAGACTATTTTATCAGATAAACAGGCTGCTGAGTATGTTTGGGGAATGGGATTTCATTGGTATTCCGGAGAACAGTTCGATAATGTGGCCAAGACCCATGATATGTTTTCTGACAAAGCGCTTATATTTACCGAAGGTTGCTGGGAAGGCGGCGTAAAACTACACCAGTGGGATCGCGGCGAGCGTTACGGACACCATATAATTGGTGACCTGAATCACTGGACCAACGCCTGGGTGGATTGGAACATGGTTTTGGATCATACCGGCGGCCCGAATCATGCGGGCAATTTCTGCGACGCTCCCATAATCGCCGACCCAAATATAGATACGGTTTATTATCAAACTTCATTTTACTATATCGGACATTTTAGTAAGTTTATTATGCCGGGAGCGCGGCGCATCGATAGCCATTCCAATGATCGTCACCTGGAAACCACCGCCTTTGAAAATCCGGATGGCAGTATTGTGGTGGTAGTATTAAACTGTTCCGATAAGCATCATGAATTTCAGTTGAAAATGGATCAAAAAATCGTTGATTTATCCAGTTTGCCCCATTCCATTGCAACTTACATAATTTCGTGAATCAAGGTTGCATGTCTAGTATGGCGTTTTCTACATAACTATTATGAAAAATTAACCAAGATGAACGCCATACTTTGGTAGAACGTTCATTCTGAATTGTAACGTTATTTTAGAGAACGTTCTACTAGAACTTAAACATTTGGATAAGATATTCTTTAATTAGGATGGATTAAACCGTCCTAATTTTGCATATCAAGGCTTTAGGGATAGAAGAAGGAGCATTCTTAGAAACCATGGACATTGTTCATATAGGTTCGGGCAGTTTTAAAGCCGGTGATACCGGTTGTTATCTTCCCGTATCCCCGCTTTTTAAAACCAAAAACCTGAAAACACCCATACCGTCCAACGGGTGGTGGCAATCGATCCTTGTCAAACAATTAAGTGATGGAATCGTTTCATTGCCGTTCAGGCTTCAGTATACATCTCGCGGCCTAAGTATAATGAATCCCGGCGCCGGATTTGTCAACCATGATCAAACGACGGTCATTACTGAAGGTAAGCCCGACCTTTACCTGGCGGTTGAAAATATTAACGTACCGCAAATGGTTGCCAGGGTTTGTGAATACGGTGACTGGTCCGTAACGGCGGTATTATCGGACGATGACACCGCCAAGATGAAAACTACATTTGTTAAAGGAGCGCCCTATATCTTCAATGAGTTTGGCGATGATTGTACGCCGTATATTTTTCTAAATGGAATCAGCACCCGGATTTTTGATGATGGGAATAACAGCATTCTCATTTCCGACAATGACTCGATTTTCACGGACCATGTCGGATTAGAAATAAGCAATACCGATGCCGCCGGGTTCACCTATGTGAGATGGTATGGCATATTTTCTCCGGAGGGCAGTGTCTTTAAGCGAGTCGCCGATAAAATTATAATTCAAATGGCTGGTAGGGAAAATTATCTGTCCCTAGCAACCTTGACCGCGGATAATGATTTATATTATTTTTATCAACATGCATACGCATTTGTAAAGGATACTAAAGTAAACTACAACTGTGATGATGCCTCAGCGTTTGTGACGACAACCTTCAAGGTTACAACCCAGGTTAAACGCTCCGGATTTTCCGCGGATACCTTGATGTGTCTTTTCCCTCATCAATGGAAATCAACCGCCGTTTCATTAACCGGGCTGGATTATTCGTCCATTCGCGGGAGACTGAAGGTTCACGAAGGGAATTCATTTGCCACCCAAAATATCTTCCCCGGGATTATTCCGCAATTTGGCGAACCGGTTGGTTCGGAAGGATATAACCGGACAGACACGGTCAGTTATATCAAAAACTTAATTGCAATGCTGCAAAATGACTATTTGATAGATGATCCTTATTGGCAAGGCAAAAATCTGCATCCGTTAACCCAAGCGGTGCTCATAGCGGATCAACTGGAGGAGATCGTTTTACGCGATGAGTGCCTGTCCTTGCTGAAAAATATCTTAACGGACTGGTTTACCTATCATGGCGATCCATCAGAAAAGCCGCGTTTTTTATATTATTCGGGGGAATGGGGCGCCATGCAGGGAAACGGCGGTGATCATGGCATGGCCGTCTGGATGTCCGACCATCATTATGTTTGGGGTTACTTTATCTATGCAGCGGCGATTCTGGCGGCTTATGATAAAGAGTTTTTAACCGGTTACGGCGGAATCGTCGAGCATTTGATCCGGGATGTGGGGAATCCTTGCCGGGATGATTCCATGTATCCTTTTGTAAGAGGTTTTGACGTATATGAAGGCCATTCATGGGCCGGCGGTTACGGGGATAATTACGACAGCAATAATCAGGAAGCTGCATGTGAAGGCTTGCTGGCTTATGTGGGTGAATATTTTTGGGGATTGATTACCAATAATAAAGCATATTGCGATTTAGGAAAGTGGGTCTATACCCTAGGGTTTAATTCGATTCTGCAGTATTGGTTTGATATCGACGGGGAGAATTGGTTAACGAATTATCCCCACAGAGTTGCCGGCCAAGTTTGGGGCAGCCGGTATGTTTATGACACATATTTTTCGAAGGATCCCAATTGTATTTATGGTATTCATTGGCTTCCGGTGGCTCCATATATTACATTTTACGGTCTTTGGCCGGAAGCCGCGCGCAAAATATATAATGACTTTTTAGCGGAGAAAGGCGGGCCGGAAGATGGCTGGTATCATATTATTTGGCCTTTCCAGTCGCTAGGAGATCCAAAAGGGGCCATTGCCAAATGGGATCCGGACTTGATAGCCGGGGATGATAAAAACGGCCAAAAAGAGTGGTCAAATACTTATTGGTTTATTCATAATATGAATGCCTGCGGATACCGAACGCAAGAAATCTGGTCTCCCAATTGGAGTTGTTATCAAGTGTTCCGGAAAAACGGCCAATACACGGCCCACATTTGGAATCCCACCGGCGCAGCTCAAAGTGTCGTTTTCCGGGACACCACCGGAAACATTGTAGGATTTGTAACGGTTCCTGCAATGAAAACCATTACTGCCAATTTATAGAATTGGTAAAATATAAATTTTCTGTAAAAAATACTTTTTGGGGTAATTCGGCGGAATTAAACCTCGATTCGGTCAAGTGCAATGGCTCTATTGTGTTCAGGGAAGCGGCGCTTATGTTGAAGGAAATCCTGGTAACGGAAAGCGTAATGGAAGCGGAAAAGATACGTTTTACTGATGGCAACAATTGGAGTATTTATCGGTTTGCTCCTTACGGTATTGGGTAGGGCTTTTACCTTCCAACCGGGTGAATAAAGTTTCGAAATATTTATCGGTATTAAAACCACATTTATAACTGATCTCCTTAACGGTTTTACTGGTGTAAAACAACAATTCCTTCGCTTTTTCCATCCGGCAATTAATCTGATATTGAATGGGAGTCTGCCCGAGATACTTTTTAAATAACTTGGTAAAAAACCCAACACTCATATCATAGCCGGCGGCAATATCTGAAACATAAAGTTGTAGCCGAAAATTTTGACGAATGTATTCTTCAGCCTGTTTAATATTGGTAAAGTACTTGCTGTCCGGATCATTGTGATTTACTGACGGAGGGACGGCGGTTTCCAATAATAGCCGAATAATGCGCAACAAGCTAATTTTGGCATCCAATTTATACAAATCGCTTTTATGTAAGAAGTTGCCGTAAAAATTTGAAAATAGGGTATTGAATTCGCTACCATCCAAAGGGTGGTGGATTTGGGGCAATCTAAATTCAGGAATAATTTCCATCATTCTACATCCAACATTGTTATGAATTTCTAGTTGAACCGGATAGTCATTTTCCAAACCCGGCGAGTAAATCGGAGCAAAGAGGATGATGACTGAACTGTATCGAGCAATCCCTTGAATCGCTGTACCCGGAGTATTAAATATAATATCACCTTCGCGGACGTCGATAATCTTTCCGTTTAATACCATACCGCCTTCCCCATAGTTGATATATTCCAATTCGTAAGTATAAACGGTCCTTGGTTGATACTTGAAACCTTTTTCGAATTTTAAACTGATAGCGTTATGAAAACAATGAATGACATAGGGGTTTAATTTTTGTAAAAATGAAATATTTAGTGACATTGTTCACCACGCCTCCTAAATTATTTTTATGATGGTGTACAACATGAAGCGATATTGATTGTTAATTATAAATTTTACAAGCACTTTTAAGGAATTTTAAACACATTAGTAAAAAAACCATTTGTAGCTATTATATAATTTTTTTAGCAATTTTTCGTGGTTTGTAGTGAGATGAATTGAATTCTTAAGAATAAAATAGAATTGTAGGTATCAATGTTTGCGTTTATCATAAAAATTAAAAATAATGGAGTTAATACTATGTTTTATGGAATTGTTGAAATCGATAAATAGTGTTAGCATTTAAATGTAAACATATTATTAAAAGTAAACCTGAAAATCCGGTTTGAAAACGTGTCCGCTTCGTCACCGTCAACGATTAGAATCATTAGATTCGTTGACCGGTGAATCATGTTTTGGAATGGGGGTGAATGATGGGGAATGATTGTCTTTTAACCTGGAGGAATCTGACTATAGGTTGAATCGAGGGTTAAAGCATCATCTATTATGGAATTGAAGTTAAGTTAAAAAGGAGGAGGGTTTTATTTTGAGTACAAAACTGGCAAAAGTTAGATGCTTAGTTATCATCGGTTTACTGGTTTTAGGTCTCAATTGGGGATCACTACCGGAATCAGCGGGGGTTGTAAATGCCGCCTATGATCCCAGCATAGGCTGGAACCTGGTTTGGTCCGATGAATTTAACGGTACGGCGGTAGATGCCGCCAAATGGAGTTTTGATATCGGTGACGGGTCACAATACGGTCTCGCGGGGTGGGGAAACAGTGAACTACAGTATTACCGCTCAGAGAATGCAACCGTATCAGGCGGTTACCTTAATATCAACATTAAGCGCGAGTCTTTCGGAGGAAAAGAATTTACCTCTGCCAGAATGTATACACAAGGTAAGTTTGACTGCCTTTATGGAAAGATCGCGGCCCGGATCAAAATGCCCTACGGGTATGGCATGTGGCCCGCCTTTTGGATGCTGGGGCGAGATTTTGATCGTCATAATTGGCCGGCTGTAGGCGAGATCGATATAACCGAAATGCGAGGCGGCGATGGTAGTACCGGTGACTTTACCACGATGTCCACCATGCATTGGGACCATAACGGCAGTTATGCTATGTATGGGCAATCATATACTAATACGGAGGCTTTAAGCCAGGACTTTCATATCTATGAAGTCGAATGGACCCCGTACTATCTTTATGGCAAAATCGACGGAATCAAATATTACGAAATGGACTTTTATTATGCTGATCCGAAACCGCTTAATGAATTCCATTTCCCATTCTTTCTTATTTTGAACTGTGCGGTGGGCGGGACATTCTGGAACCCGGCCATCGCCAATCCCGGTCAAGTAACCGCGCCGCTCCCACAGGCGATGCAGGTGGACTGGGTTAGAGTTTATAAAAACGATACTTCCGCTCCGGTAACCTGGACGCCTATTCCGGCGAACGATTTACAGATATTCAGTGAGACTCACACCGGGAATGATGTATTTTCGGTAGACCGGACCACACTTGATACCTGGGCAGAGACTTGCACAATTACTGAAGATACCTTGTGTTCCGAAGGTTCCAAGGGATGGAAAGTCACCGTTGGATCCGTTGGTTGGATGGGCTTCGGCGTATCGTCGCTTTACGGGAACGATTTAACCGGGTACACCAATAGCGCTCTCAAGTTTGACATTCGAACCACATCCACCAAACAATATAAAGTCGGCATCAAAACCAGTTCGGTTTTGGAATGCTGGGTGAATTTGGATTCCTCCGTAGGATATGTCGCGGATGGGAATTGGCATACCGTAACGATTCCAATCAGCAGGTATATTTCGATTCAACCGTATTTGGATTTCAAATACGTTAACCAGTATTTCATGCTTGCTTCGGTTGGCGCCAGCCAAAGTGGAGATGTAATTTACATTGATAATGTATATTGGGAAAAGACTGGTTCAGGCGGTCCAACAGTGACACCAACTCCGACTGGAGCGGCAACAGCTACACCGACTCCCGGCGGCAATCCGACATCGACTTCAACGCCGACCCCTACTTCCAGTGAAAGCACTCCAACCCCTACCCCTACTCCCAGTGGAGGTTACAGCCAGGGTGTTGAGAACAGTGATATAAACTCAGTATTGATATGGTTCAAACCGGATGGTTTCAATTCCGCTTATGTGGATATTCATTATAAGGTCAATAACGGTTTACAATTAAATTACCGCATGACCAACAATAGCAGCACAGGTAGGTGGGAACAGACTATATCGGATTTAACATCCGGAAGTACGATTGATTATAATTTTACATACGAGAAGAATGGTTTTCAATATGACTCGCCCTGGTACAGTTATACTTTCAATACTACTGCTACTCCGACCCCAACTCCTACCGCTACTCCGACCCCAACCGTGGCGTCAACGCCGACTCCGGGAGGGACTTTGTCAAGCGCCACTTGGTATTTATTCAACCAAACGGTAAGCGGTGTTACTCCGGCAGGCGAGAATATGCAGACCACCAAGAGCGCTATTACCGGTTGGCAGCCGATAAAGACGATTACTACGACTTCGGCTTACTGGTACAGTACAACGGTTAATGGAACATATAATTCCGGAGCATATACCTTGGTACTTTGGACCAACAATCCCGGTTCCTCGTCCCAGGTTAAGGTGGATATTTACAAGGTCAATTCCGACGGCGGCGGGGCTACCTTAATCGCTTCTCAAACCCAGGAAGCCGGCACTTCTTCAACAGGAAATCATGCGACCACTTATACCTTCAGTGGTATTGGCGCTGTAGCGTTCAGTAATCAACGTTTGATGGTCAAGATCACCAAGACTTCCGGTGTGGACTGTACCATGGTCTATAATACCAATGATTTTCCAACCCGATTGATTACCCCTTAATAGTATAAAAAGAGGGGCTGTCCCGGAAATAAACCGGGCAGCCCCTTTAATCTGGCAAAAAGAATACTATTCACTGATCGCTGGGATTGTAAAATAGAATTACGATTTACAGTATGTAAAATACTTATCTGTTAACTCCTTCCGGTATTGACTGGGACTTTTTCCTTCATATTTGGTAAATAAGGTTTCAAAATATGTATCACTATTAAAACCACATTCATAACTGATTTCTTTTACTGTTTTACTGGTATGAAAGAGCAGTTCTTTTGCTTTTTCAAGACGGCAGTTAATTTGATACTGGATTGGTGTCTGTTTAAGATATTTTTTAAATAGCTTGGTAAAGAATCCGGCGCTCATATTGAACATTCCGGCAAGATCCGGAACATAAAGCTTTAATCTGTAATTCCAACGGATGTATTCCTCGGCTTGCATAATCTCGGCATAATATTTCAGATGGGGATCATCCTGGTTGACGACTTGAGTATCCGCTGCCTCGGATAATAATGTGATGATTCGTAACATGTTTATTTTGGTTTGTAATTCATAAGACTTGTTTTTGTGAATGAAATGATAATAAGTGTTTAAAAACAAAGTGTTATATTCATTAGAGTTTAGCGGATGATAGATTTGCGGCAGAATAAATTCAGGGTATGCTTCCATCATTTTATATTCTTTGCCCTCGTTAAGGTGAATCTCAAGAGTGTCGGGGTAATCCTGGGCCAGGTTCGGAGAATAGAAAGGGGCAAAGAAGATAATGATTGAGCTGTATTTGGCAACTCCTTGGACGGTGGTTCCCGGGGCTTTAAAAATGATATCGCCTTCCCGGATATCCACCATTTGGCCGTTGATAACCATGCCTCCTTCACCGTAATTAATGTACTCCAGTTCGTAAGAAAAAGCAACCCGCGGAAAGTATTTAAAGCCTTTCTCATATTGCAGACTGGTGGGATTATGAAAACAATATATGATGTAAGGATTCAACCGTAATAAACAAGAGCGGGTTAGATCCAAAAAGGTCACCTCTCTATCCAAAAGTATTGTTGGTATAATCGCGTGCATATATAGCTCCCTATAATTATTATACCGCGTTTTGGCATTTTTGACCAAAATAATTACCGGATGTTTTAAGCCGTGATTCCGGAAAGATATTTATGCCATACGATCCGTAGCTTTTTTCGGTTCTCTGCGGTACCTGGTAGGAGTTCTTCCCTCAATTTTGGTGAATAAGGTTTCGAAATAAGTATCGCTGTTGAAACCGCAATCCAAACTTATTTGTTTAACGGTTTTACTGGTGTGGATAAGTAATTCCCTGGCTTTTTCCAACCGGCAGTTGTTTTGATATTCAATGGGCGTTTGTTTGAGATATTTTTTAAATAATTTATTAAAGAATCCCACACTCATATTAAACATAGCAGCTATATCCGGTGTATATAGTTTCAGCCGGCAATTTTCCCGGATATATTTTTCTGCTTGCATAATCTCATCATGATACTTTAGCCGGGTATCATTTTTATTGATGGGCTTTGCAGACATATCTTCGGTCAGCATCGTAATAATTCGTAATACATTGGTCTTGGTATGCAATTGATGGAATTTGGTTTTATGTAAAAAGCTTTTGTAAGTGCTAAAGAAAAGAACGTTTAAATCGCTATTATTGAGGGGATGGTATAAATCAGGCAAAATAAAGCGGGGGTCGTAGTCAATCTTTTTAAAATTATTTTCGAGAGTATCCGGATAATCAAGTTGTTCCAGGAGCGGATCGTAAAACGGAGTAAAACAGATAATTACCGAGCTGTATTTAGCGACTCCCTGAACCAAAGTCCCCGGCTGTTTAAAAATAATGTCTCCTTCCTGAATGCCGAAAGTCTTTCCGTTGAGACTCATTTCGCTTTTGCCGAAATTAACATATTCAAGCTCATAAGCAGAAGTAATTCGCGGTTTGTATTTAAAGCCTTTATCAAATTGTAAACTGGTGGCATTATGAAAACAAAAGATAACATACGGGTTAAGATTCAGCAAGAATTGCTTATCCACGAAGAATCACCCCCTTTCCGTCATTTGTAACATAATTATATAATTTTTGTAACAATTTTGCTTAAGTTCGGTGGGTTTGGTCAGAATACTTAAGTAAAAATTTGAAAAAATTATGTGAAGTTATGGTATGGCCCAGCGGCGTCATTAGCAGCATCGGCTGTAAAATCAGGTTGAATTCAACCGGTAATTTTAGAGAGGTTATATATATGCTTGATCTTTGGATTATTTTGGAGGATAATAATTATTAAGAATTAATAACCGTTTTTCATATTAATCCGGGGAGCGTAAGAATAAATGGTGAAGCGTTTATATCTATTATTCATATTGGCATTATGTGCGGCGATAGGGATATTGGTTCCCGTCCATGCCGCAACATGGATATTAGTCTGGAATGACGAGTTTAGCGGTTCTTCCATCGACAGAGCCAATTGGAACTTTGAAACCGGACCGTCGGACAGTTGGAATAGCGGCGAATTGGATTACTGCACTAACGGAGCCAATGTCCGGATTCAAGATGGGGTACTGGTTATTGAAGCACGCCAGGAAAACGTAGGAGGCATGAATTATACTTCGGCCCGTATCAATACCAAGGGTAAGCGCGAGTTTACATATGGAAAAATCGAAGCCCGGATTGCGATTCCCACCGGTAAAGGGTTATGGCCGCAATTTTGGATGCTTGGCGCTAATTATCCGGGTATGGCTTGGCCTGGCTGCGGTGAGATCGATATTATGAGCCACACCAATACCGATCGGTTGAATTACGGATCGATATATTGGGATAATAATGGTTGCCAATCATATGGAGCGAATGTAAGAGTTTCCAATATCACCTCGTATCATGTTTATAGTATTGAATGGAGTCCTGCCACCATAAAGTGGTTTGTAGACGGGATTCAATACTGTGAAGGGAGTTTATTGGATGACGCCGCTGGTATGGAAGAGTTTCAAAAACCTTTCTTTATTGTATTAAATTTAGCCGTGGGAGGTAATTGGGCGGGGTCTCCGGATGCCAAAACTGTGTTTCCGGCTAAAATGTTAGTTGACTACATCCGGGTTTATCAGGATGAAGCCAGTATCAAGCCAACATCCTCCCCTACACCATTGCCCGCTTCTCCTACACCTAAACCTACAATCACGATTTTGGCGGTAACCGGTAAAGGAATACCTGGGAAAATTGAGGCGGAAAATTATGATGACATGTCCGGTATTCAAACGGAAGCTTGCTCGGAAGGCGGGTTGAATGTCGTTATACGGGAAAAAGGCGGTTGGATGGATTATCATGTAAGAGTCCGTACGACAGGGAGTTATCAGGTTTCATATCGTGTGGCAAGTCCCTCGGGAACCGGTCAGATTCAACTTTTAGCGAATTCCGACCTTTTGGCTACTTCCACAATACCGAATACCGGAGGTTGGCAAAGCTGGATTACGGTAAAAGCAACGGTAAATTTAAAGGAAGGGACCCAAACTTTACGGTTATATGCCCGTTGGGGCGGTTTTAATATCAATTGGATCACTTTTGAACAGCGCAAATGAGCTTTTGCTGAAATAATAGGATCTCCAGGCCAGAAAGATTACCGCTTAAATTCGTTAAGCGGTTTTTTATATTTATGCTCACCTTTTATTACCTTTATATAAAGGATAATTTAAAGCTGATGAATTCAATTTGAATAAAAACTTTAGCTTAATATCCAAAGTAAGTCCGAAAGCGGGGTGAAAAACATTCATATTTAGCTGAACACATCGTTTTTCCGTTCGAATTATTTTCATAAATATTTTATTAAAAAAACTGATAATTAAGTGTAGTATAAAAAAAAAGTTAAGTAAAATACGACTTTTTTGTATTGTTACTATTTTGTTACGATGTTAAACTTAAATTATGGGATATTCCAAAATATAGAAGAAAGGGGTGTATAGAAGCTGTTATATTAAAGAAGTCTCAGTCTAGTAATCATCGAAAAACAGATTATTCAATGAGAGTAAAGGAGGTCTAGAATGATGAACAGAAAATATTTGTTTTTGATCTTGGTGTTTGTAATGGTTTTGGGGATGATAGGGCTCCCTACAGTTCATGCTGATTATACGCTGGTTTGGAGCGATGAATTCGACGGTTCAGCGGTGAACACCAACAACTGGACCTTTGAAACCGGCGGTGGCGGCTGGGGAAATAATGAATTACAATACTACAAAGCAAATAATGCGACCGTTTCAGGGGGGGTCCTCACCATAACCGCCAAGAGGGAAAGCTATGGCGGTTATGCCTACACTTCCGCCCGTTTGAAGACACAAAATAAAAGAACATGGACTTACGGTAGAGTGATAGCCCGCCTAAAGGTGCCGAAAGGCCAGGGATTATGGCCGGCCTTCTGGATGCTCGGCAACAATATCAGCAGCGTAAGTTGGCCGAGATGCGGCGAGATCGATATTATGGAGCATGTAAACACGGATGATCTTTGTTATGGGACCATACACTGGGATTGCAACGGTTATGCAAATTACGGCGGCAGCAGACTGGTTTTAAATCATGTGGACACATGGAACAACTACAGAATCGATTGGACTCCTTCCTACATCCGCTGGTTCGTCAACGGCAATCAATATTGGGAAGCCAATATCGCCAATAGCATCAACAGCACCGAGGAATTTCACCGGCCGTTCTTTATCTTGTTGAACCTGGCCGTAGGCGGCAACTGGCCGGGCAGCCCCAATTCCAGCACACCCTTCCCGGCGAAATATCAAATTGACTATGTCCGGGTTTATCAGCAGAATTAAATCTAATAATTAAGTAATATTAAGTAATAAAAGCGGTAAACGGTGTGAAATAGCATAATTAGGTGTTTCACACCGTTTTGATTTTCGGCCGCAGGCACTAAAGGCTGATGCAAGCCTCCTGTTTTACAGGCGATCTTGACTGAATACAGAAGGAATTTTTGTTTATGCCGCAAGATTCTTCCTTCGATGCGAGTTTTTTTGCCGGCGATTCTTTTTTGCGGGGTTGAACAATTCGGAACGTTTTCTTAAGTATTTTGTCCATAAATTTATTAATTAAGTTTGGCGAAAAAGAATAATTAAGTAAAATATATTTTTTTTGTATTGTTACCATTTTGTTACGATGTTAAAATTATATTAATGACAAGCTAAAAAATATGATTCATAGTAATAGTTATGTATTATGTATTCCTCAATATAACATTGTTTTTTACAGTATGAGAAAAAGGGGGTGATATGTAAAGTTAATACGGGTTTCGGTTCAGAAGCTATAGAAAACACTTTGTTCTATTTGATGAAGGAGGGAAAATGTTGAAAAGAAAGTATTTGTTTTTAGTTTTAGCGTTTGTAATGATTATCGGTATGTTAAGTATTCCTACCGCTCATGGCGCTTACACACTGGTTTGGAGCGATGAATTTGACGGTTCATCGTTAAACACCTCTAACTGGACTTGTGAAATCGGCGGCGGCGGTTGGGGAAATAACGAATTACAATACTACAGGGCTGAAAACGCTACCGTATCGGGAGGCGTTCTCACCATAACCGCCAAGAGGGAAAGCTATGGCGGTTATGCCTACACTTCAGCTCGTCTAAAGACACAAAACAAACGGACATGGACTTATGGTAGAGTGGAAGCCCGCCTGTTGGTGCCGAAAGGCCAGGGATTATGGCCGGCCTTCTGGATGCTCGGCAACAATATCAGCAGCGTAAGCTGGCCCGCATGTGGTGAAATCGACATTATGGAACACGTAAATACGAATGACACTTTAATTGGCACCATACACTGGGATTCTGGCGGTCATGCCTATTACGGCGGCGAGACAGGGGTTTCCAATATGGCCACATGGCATGTCTACAGTGTTGAATGGACTCCGTCTTATATTCGCTGGTTCGTTGACGGCCGTCAATATTGGGAAGCCAATATCGCCAACAGCATCAACAGCACCGAGGAATTCCACCGGCCGTTCTTTATCTTACTGAACCTGGCCGTGGGCGGTAACTGGCCGGGCAGCCCTAATTCCGGCACACCTTTCCCGGCGGAATACAAAATCGATTATGTCCGGGTTTATCAGGATGGCGGTGGCGGCGGCAACCCGACCCCGACACCCCAGCCCCCGCCGTCAAATGGCGTCACCTTCTATCAGGATATTAATTACGGCGGAACAGCCAGAACATTGGGCGCCGGCAACTACACCCTGTCCCAGTTGAATGCTGCGGGGATCCCCAATGACTGGATGTCTTCATTACGAGTTCCCAGCGGTTATACGGTTGTAGTTTACGAGCATGATAATTTTGCCGGAAATACCTGGACCTTTACAGCGGATACTTCTTTTGTAGGATCGGCTTGTAATGACAAAATGTCATCCTGTAGAATTACTACGGGTGGCGGTTCGGGAAGCGGGTATACATATGGCGTGACCAACGTCAGTTCGAACCAGGCCAGGTTCTGGTTCAAACCCAGCGGCTGGACGTCAGGTTATGTGATCCTGCACTATACCATGTCCGGGGCGGGGCAACAAAACGTGAACATGACCTATAACAGCGGTGCGGGACAATGGGAATACACAGCCGGTGGTTTGGTCTCCGGAAGATCAATTACCTATAATTTCACTTATAATCGGGACGGATTGCAATATGATAGCCCGAATGCAACGTGGACTAAGCCCTGAACTGTTGCAGTTAATGGGCTAGAAAACGAATAAGCGAAAAAGCGGTGTGGAATGCAAATTAGGCGTTCCGCACCGTTTTTTTATGTTTTATCCAGAAAGATTATAATTCGATGATAAAACCGCAAAAGAATCGGTTCATCCAGCTAGAGCGATTTTCTCATCGGTTTATTCCCGTTAAAATCCGTCTCTTACTTTAAGGAAAATGGAAAATGATAAAAATGGATGAAAATCTACGAAAAATAAAGCTAATTCATTCGATCGTCAAATTGGCATCGTTTCCAAAAACATTACGGAAATGTTAACAAGTTTTTATAAAATGGTTAAAGACTTTATAATAAAGTAAGAAAACGATTTTTGTGAATAGGGAATAAAATATCGGCAGTTGAGAAAGGAGGCTGAAACAGCGCTTTCAATTGTTTTAGTAAGTATTGGTGTTGTTATTTTTCGGAGATAAATTTGTAACATTAGACATTACACCTTGACATTTAATGAAGGAGGAGAAAAGATGTTTCGCGGAAAAATTTTTTTGTTGGTATTGATCACTGTATTGACACTGGGGTTATTGGGAATTCCTACTGCGCACGGCGCTTACACGTTGGTTTGGAGCGATGAATTTGACGGCTCAGCGGTGAATACCGCTAACTGGACCTTTGAAACCGGTGGTGGCGGCTGGGGAAATAACGAATTACAATATTATAGGGCTGAAAACGCTACCGTGTCGGGCGGCGTTCTCACTATTACTGCTAAAAAGGAAAATTATGGAGGGTACGCTTACACTTCCGCCCGTTTGAAGACACAAAATAAAAGGACATGGACTTACGGGAGAATAGAAGCCCGCCTTCAGGTCCCCCAGGGACAGGGATACTGGCCGGCTTTTTGGATGCTCGGCAATAATTTCAGCAGTGTGGGTTGGCCGGCATGTGGCGAAATCGATATTATGGAATGTGTAAACACTACCAGCACATGTGTGGGTACCATACATTGGAATAGTGGCGGCCATGTTTCCTATGGCGGCAGCCGGGGTGTTTCCGGTATGACGGGATGGCACACCTACAGCATCGAATGGACTCCTTCCAGTATAAAATGGTTTGTGGACGGGGTTCAATACCATGAGGCCAATATCGCCAACAGCATCAACAGTACCGAAGAATTTCACCGTCCGTTCTTCCTGATCTTGAATTTCGCCGTGGGCGGTAACTGGCCCGGCAGTCCCAGTTCCAGCACGGTATTCCCGGCAGCATATAAAATCGACTATGTCCGGGTATATCAAGATAATGGCGGAACTCCCACCCCGCCTCCATCGGGTGGAACCGTCAGTATTAGATGCAGTGCAAATAATTTGTATGCTTCCGCCGACCTTAATGTTGGGAATTATGTAATCGGAAACCGTTCTTCGGTTAGTACTTGGGAACAGTTCACCCAGGTAACCAATTCCGATGGAACCGTATCGTTCAGAGCAAGTGCGAACGGTATGTATGTATCGGCTGATACCAATCTGGGCGGAAGATTGATAGCCAACCGCTCATCCATCGGCACCTGGGAGAAATTCCGCAAAATTAACAACAGCAATGGCACGGTTTCTCTCCAGGCACTTTCAAATAACATGTATGTATGCTGCGACCTTAATGAAAGTGCTTATTTGATAGCCAACCGGTCATCCGCCGGCACTTGGGAACAGTTTACCATTCGATAATCAAATTTCCGAATAATAAATTACGGTCTGCGGTATTAGTTTGTGTAACTACAGGGAGCAGTCCAAGCGGGCTGCTCTCTTTCTATATAAGTCGAAATAAGTTTGTTAATTGAATAGAATCAAATTACTTTTACGAATAATCATATAATAAGCAGGGGGAATGCAGCTTTTGTCGAAGATAAAATTAAATAGGAAACGATATAGTTGGTGATGTACAATGAGCCGTACCATTAAGGATGTTGCTAGAAAAGCCCGGGTTTCCATTACTACGGTTTCACGAGTGGTGAATAACCAGGGACCGGTCACGCCGGAGACCCGTGAGAAAGTTTTGGCGGCAATTGAAGCTTTGGAATATACGCCCAACTTTACCGCAAAGCGGATGCGGAATAGCGATCTCAAAACTATCGGGGTGGTTGTGCCTGATATTTCTGATCTGTATTACAGTGGATTTGTCAATGGAATCCAGGAAAAAGCCAACGAAACCGACTGCCGTTTAATTATTTGCTGTTCTCGAAACAACATTGGCAAAGAACGTGATTATGTCAAATATTTATATAATGGCAGTGTGGATGGGCTGATTTTTATCTCGCCCTGTATTTCGGTTGCGGAAATTAATACAATCACTGCCAAGCAGTCTGTGGTTGTTTGCGGAAACAACTTGCAGCTTGATAATGTTCAGTCCATTATTTCGGACAATGTATCCGGAGGGTATCAAGCCGTAAAGCATTTTCATACGCATCAAATAAAAAAAATCGCCTATATCGGCGGGGTAGCGCAGGAACGGGATTACACGCACTGGGAAAGATTATCAGGATATCAAAAAGGAATGGCCGAGTGTGGCTTGGAAATAATGGCAGGGTATATTGAAAATGGTTATTATACGAAAGATGGCGGCGAATATGCTTTTACCAGGTTGATGAATCTTAGGGAACCTCCGGAAGCAGTTTTTTGCATCAACGATAAAGTTGCTTCCGGAGTTATAAAAGCAGCCCGGAAAGCAGGAATCAAAGTTCCGGAAGAACTGAAATTAATTGGTTTCGACAATACTGCAATCTGTGAATATACTACTCCGACCTTGACCAGTCTCGATCCATCGACCTATCAGATCGGGACCTTGTTGTTTGAGAAATTGATGACCAGTTTGAACCAGCCGGAATCCCGGATTAAGAATGAGATTCAGGTTATTTATCCCAGATTAGTTATCCGGGAGTCTTGCGGCTGTGTACAGAATACACAACCTGAGCCCGTTATCGACCTGGATTCCAACCGAATCATCATCAATGATAACATTACCGGCGATGGCAATTACCAGTTTGAATATTGCGGGATGTGGAACTATAGCGTTGATCCGGAAGCGTATCAGGAAGATAATCATTGGTCATTCATTCCGGAAAGTTATTGTTTGATGCGTTTCTATGGCACTCAACTCAGATTATACGCAGCCCGGGACCCCCGCCACGGGATGGCGGCGATTTCCGTCGATGGCGGGGAAGAGGTTCTGATTGATTGTTTCGGGGCGAAAAGAGAGAATAATGTGATACTATATACAAGTCCCGAGTTGCCTCAGGGTGATCATTTATTAAAAATCAGGGTCACCGGACAGAAAAGTCCGGAGTCTTACGGAACTTCCATCTCCATCGACAAGGTGGAAGTTATTATATAGTAAAAATAGTTACTCGTTTTCAAGGTATCTGGCTATTTAGTAATTAAAAAATTGCGGTTCATGGTTTAAAATATTGCTTAATATAGAGGTACCATAAGTAATCATTCGTAATATAGAGATGATTTGATTCAACGGCAAAATGTTAACGTTTTTTTATTTTTTTAAGGGCCATTCACTGGCTTTGGTAAAATCGCGAAAGCATCTATAATAAAAGGCAGAGGATGAATCTTTTAAGTATTATTGAAAACGTTTTTACATTCTCATTGAACCGGGCCTCATGATGAATCATTTGATCATAAATTCTCTCTCCTTTTTTCTTGCGCCTTCAAGAGTAACTTTTATTGGAGGCGTGCCTTTTATTTTTCATCAATTCTAATTCAGCAGCAATAGGATAATTATTCCGGAAAGGGGGTGGAAAGATTAAAGAAACGGTTCTTACGAATAAAAAATAGATGGGGAGGATATAGGTATGAGTAAAACAACATCAAGGTTCATTTTACTTTTGAGCGTGTTCATCTTTATTGCACTGGTATTATTTGCGTCGCCTATGGGCACAAATGCCGCAATATGGCAATCCAGCAATAATTTTTCAACCGGTACCGTTATTTTAGGTACTGGAAGTTCCGGACTGCTGTCTATAGAATTTGATGTTACTCCTTTATATAACAATATTGATGGAGTAATAGGGTATGCAGACGGCACGACAAATATAACCGGCTATTCAAGCTTGGGAATGATTGTACGAATGAATACCGGCGGGACCTTTGACGTAAGAGATGGCGCCGTATACCAGGCGGTGAAGACGGTTGCTTATACAGCCAATTCGACTTATCATGTAAAAATTGTCACAAATATTGCCAGTAAAAAATTTGATGTTTGGGTCAATAGAATCGGACAGCCGCAGGTACAGATAGCAAGCGCTTACTCATACAGGAGCGATGCGCCTGCAATAAACAGCATAGGAAAGGTTTGCCTCTATAGCACAACCAATCAGGCGTTCTCTGTAAATAATCATAAAATAGCTAATCTGGACGTTTATCCTGGACAGGCGTCAGTTTTAAATGCAATGAGGACGGTTAACGATTACTGGATTAACGGACACCTTGACGGAGGAGATCGCTTATGGGCAAATGGCGTATACCATACAGGCAATACGGCCTGTTTTGATGCAACCCAAGATTTGAAATACTATAATCATTCAACAGCTTGGTCCCAAAAACTCGCTTGGAAAATTAATAATGGTACACTTACAGGATATGCCGACGACCAAGTCGCCGGAACTACTTTCATTAAACTATATCAGCTTCAGCCGGCCGACTATAAAATAGCTAATATCAAAGCGAACATCGATGCAATGGTCAACAATTCAAAGATAGATGATTGGTGGTGGATTGACGCGTTTTATATGGCAATGCCCATATTCACCAAACTAGGGGTTATATACAATAATAATTCATACTTTAACAAAATGTACGCTTTATACAATGATAATAAAGTGCGTAGAGGCTTATACGATAATATATCCCATCTATGGTACAGGGATGAAGGCCAAAAATATCCTCAAAAGAAAACCCCTGCCGGCAATAAAGTGTTCTGGTCCAGAGGTAACGGTTGGGTGTTCGGCGCCATGGTGAAAATTCTCGATGAACTACCGGCAAGCGATCCGCACTATAATGAATATTTAACCGTATTCAAGGATATGGCCGCCGCTTTAAAAGACAGACAACGTTCGGATGGCTTCTGGAATGTAAGTCTTGATGACCCTAACGATTATGGTGGTTCTGAAACAAGCGGAACAGCCGCGTTTACATACGGCATGGCATGGGGAATCAGAAAAGGCCATCTTAATAGCGCGACATACAAGCCTGTAGTTGCGAAAGCGTGGAATGGACTGGTTAACAGCGCAGTACAGCCTTCAGGCAAATTAGGCTATGTCCAGGGTGTAGGATATGCGCCCTTATCCAGCCAGCCTGTGACTTCCGAAAGCACCAGTGATTTTGGTGTAGGACTGTTCCTGCTTGCCGGGAGCGAAGTTGTGAAGCTCTGTAATGACTATTCTGCTCCTCCAAAAGCAGTATTACCTGGGTCGAATCAAGTAATAGCTCTTAAGGCCGCCGCCAATGGCAAATACGTTGCGGCGGAAAACCAAGGAGCAAGCTCGCTGAGAGCAGACAGGGCTTCTGCAGGCACATGGGAGCAATTTGAGATAGTTGATCTGGGAAACAACCGGATTGCTTTGAAATCTCTCATAAACGGCAGATACGTGTGTGCGGATAACTATGGAAATGATCCATTGATAGCGAATAAAACTGCAATCGGAACCTGGGAAACCTTTGAGGTCATTACGCTTCCCGACGGAAAGAAGGTACTTAAAGCGTTGGCAAATAACAAGTACGTATGTGCAGATCTGAACCGTGCAGTTGCCGGTGAATTGATAGCCGACAGGGCATCCTACAGTACCTGGGAGACATTTGAATTCATTTCCCAGTAATGATAAGGATTTGATAATGAGGAGGATATGTTCATGCGAATGAGTGTATCACAATTGTTAAGACATGGAATGCTCTTACTTTTTGTATTTACGGTTATACTAACAACCTGTTTGACGGTCTTTGCCGAAAATGCCAGCATTGTTGCAGGCAACACCTCATATCACTGCAGGAGACCTTTTGGAACCGGTTTGTATGACAGTACTGTGAACAAGACTTTTATTACATACAGCGGTGCGGAAATGGATGTCTATGTCAAGGCCTTTAACCACGCGACTAATTCATGGGAACCCGGTATTAAAGTTTACGATTGGAATGACTCCAGTCAATTTGCTTACCATGATTACACAACAATGGCAATGCTTCCGGACGGCAAAATAGGTTTGTTCATATGCGATCACACCCAGGCTGCATATCTTATCAAAGCTCCCACTCCGCACTCCCTTTCGGGAACGTGGACAAGGACACGGATAAGCAATGATCTAAACTGCTATGCTATGCCAATTGTGGTAGGAAGCGATACGTATTTCTTCTATTCAAGGAACGATGATCTGTCATGGCCGTATAGAACCTATAGATATATAAAGTCAAGCGACAGCGGTAGTTCATGGACCGCACCGCAAACGGTCATCAACAGTGGAAAGAATATAGACAGATTTGACGAGGTATATGCATTTGGTGTTTATGAAAAAAACGGGAAGATATACATTACCTGGACCATGGCCGGTGGAACCGGACACAATGGATTGTCAAGAAACCTGTATGTTGCCTATTTCGACACTGCTGATAACACCATGCATAATGTATCGGGAACTCACCTCGGCAATACGGTTAATGGCGGTTATGATTTAGACAGCTGCCTGGTTTTAAATAGCCAGCCGAATTCAAGCGGTTCAGGCTATTCCGACAAGCATCCGATTCAAAACTCACAAGTTAGTGTATCTGACTACGGGCAAGTTTTTATCGGCTATGGCAATCATAGTGTTAATCCAAATGTAAGTATTGCAAAGTTTGTTGACGGTATATGGCAGTTTCGTACTGTAGAGTCAGGAACAGCAAGTTTTTCAGATATGGTAAAATGCGGAGATGACGACTTTGAAGTTCTTTACGTTGCTCAAGGCTTAGTAAAGAATAAGAAAACAACTGACGGGGGGAATACCTGGTCGCAATTATACTCTCTGGCCATTCCGTTTGGCAGCAGTAATGCGGATAGCGTAACTTATATCAATTTTATCGAGAATAGGAGTTCGATTTCAGCTGTAGGCGGTACAATCAATTACGCTGAAAGACAGTTGGACTATACCGGAAAATGGCCGATATTTGCCATCGGGACTGTAACAAATAATCAGGTAATAGCTCTTAAGGCTGCCGCGAATGGTAAATACATTGCGGCGGAAAACGAAGGAACAAGCTCACTTAGAGCAAACAGGGCTTCTGCAGGCACATGGGAGCAATTTGAGATAATTGACCTGGGAAACAACCGGATTGCGCTGAAGTCTCTCATAAACGGCAAATACGTGTGTGCGGATAACTATGGGAACGATCCTTTGATTGCCAATAGAACCGCAATCGGAACCTGGGAAACCTTCGAGGTTATTACGACCCCCGATGGAAAGAAGGTACTTAAAGCGTTGGCAAATAACAAGTACGTATGTGCAGATCTGAACCGTGCAGTTGCCGGTGAATTGATAGCCGACAGGACATCCTACAGTACCTGGGAGACATTTGAATTCATTTCCCAGTAGCAGCCTTCTTTTTACGTGTGAACCACCCCTGCCTGTAGGCACAACCAATAATGAAAATAGCTTTTTAGACGGGATTTACAGGATTTATTGGATTGAAACATTTAAAATCAATTGCCTTTGCTTTTATGAAAAATCCCTTTAATCCCGTCAATCCTGTCAAAACTGATTTTTTGGATTTCTATTTTCGTACTAATTAAATAAATGACGAAACTAGCCGGGTATATCGTTTGGAGATTACTCCGGCTAGTTTTTCGGTTTCAAGCGAAAATCCGTAATAAATGGATAATGCAAAAGAAATTATAAGCAATCAAGAGATGGTCCATTGAAATGAAGATTTTAAAACGTTTTAAAAATTGCTCCGGATTTGTTACCAAATTTTAATAAAAACAATAAAACCTTTATAATAAAAGCAGGAGCGACAGTAACAATTGGGATACCAACATTTGCTTTCCTCCTGCCTTTTTCCTCCGGCGCCTCCAAGGGACAACCTTCTTTTGAAGGCGCTTTTTTACTTCGATTGGATTGAAAGGGGGGTTACATCGGAAATATACATGGGTTACACCCAAAATAGACACTTGGGATGACAGCACGATTTGAGGCAGTTAAATTAAGGAGGAGTAGAGAGTGATGATGAAAAGACGGTATGTATTCTTGGTGTTGGCATTTGTTTTAATTATGGGTATGTTTACGATTCCCACCGCTCACGGCGCATATACGCTGGTATGGAGCGATGAGTTTGACGGTTCAGCGGTCAATACCAGCAATTGGGTCTTTGATACCGGAGGCGGCGGTTGGGGTAACAATGAGTTGCAGTATTATCAAGCTGCAAACGCTGCCGTGTCCGGCGGTATACTGACCATTACCGCGAAAAGGGAAAGCGTGGGTGGTATGAGCTACACTTCCGCCCGTTTAAAAACACTAGGCAAGAGATCGTGGACATACGGAAGGATTGAAGCCCGGCTTGCAGTTCCCATGGGACAAGGCATATGGCCTGCGTTTTGGATGCTGGGAACCAATTTTAACGGCAGCAACTGGCCGGGTTGCGGTGAGATTGACATCATGGAGCATATTAATTCCGAGAATACAGTTTATGGAACAATCCACTGGGATTATAACGGTTATGCGACATACGGCGGGAGCACCACGGTTTCCTCCCCGACATCATACCATACATATACTATTGAATGGACTTCTTCCTATATAAAATGGTTTGTGGACGGGGTCCAATATCATGAAGCAAATATTGCAAATAGCATTAACGGCACCGAAGAATTCCACAAGCCGTTCTTTATCCTGCTGAACCTGGCCGTCGGCGGCAACTGGCCGGGCGCACCCAATTCAAGCACTGTATTTCCGGCGCAGTATAAGGTCGACTATGTCCGGGTTTATCAAGATGGCGGTTCAGCCACTGCTACCCCGACTCCAGCCGGAGCAACTCCGACCCCAACCAGAGCCGCTTCAACCCCTACCCCCACTCCAAGTTCGGGAAGCAATACCTGGTACCTATATAACACTGCGGTGAGCGGTGTGACGCCGTCCGGACAGATTTTGCAAACCACTAAGAGCGGTACTACCGGCTGGCAGCCAACTGTAACACTTAATACGACTGCTAAATATTGGTATTCTACGGCTCAAACCAAAACGATTCCGGCCGGAACCTGGTCCTTTGTTCTATGGTCCAATAATCCCGGATCATCATCGCAGATCAAGGTAGATATCCATAAAGTAAATTCCAGTGGCGGCGGCGCGACATTGATTGCCTCCCAGACCAGGGAATGCGGAACTTCCGGTTCCGGAAATCATGCCACCACATTTACTTTCAGTGGCATTGCAGCTCAAAGCCTTAGCAATCAAAGATTGCGGGTGACGATCACGCGGACCTCCGGTAGAGATTTAACCATGGCGTATAATACCAATGATTTCCCAACCAGGTTGATAACACCATAACACCTGACAAATATTATTAAAGCAAAAAAGGGCGGGATTGCTCCCGCTCTTTTTCATTCTATCATAAAATCCGAACCATTTTCCCCGAGGGATAATGTCTTTCATTCAGAAATGATGGCGGAATCGTGTTATTTATCGTCTTGATTAGAATATTTTAGTTATATATCCGTTTTTTTCGCTAAGAAATGAAGAACGCAAACAATATTGATGCGAAAAGTTAAGTAGATAATAGAAATTCTTTATTGTTGATTGATATTTTACATGATAACTTTGAATTGGATGATAATTGGCGAGTAGTATATAAAAACATGATGCATCGAATATTGTATCGTGCTGGGGAAGTGGTGAAATGGCCAACACAATTAAAGATGTCGCCCGGAAGGCGAGAGTCTCGGTGGCTACGGTGTCGCGAGTATTGAACAGCCCGGAATTATTCCGGGAGGAAACCCGGCAAAAGGTCTTGACGGCAATCGAAACACTGGGGTATCGGCCGAATTTCACCGCCCAACGGATGCGGAATAATGAGATCAAAAATATCGGGATTATTGTTCCTGATATTTCCGATATGTTTTATACTTATTCCGGATTTATTAATGGGATTGTAGCAAAGGTTAATGAGGCCGACTGTCATTTGAGTGTTTGCTGCTCGAAAGTCAATCTCAAAAAGGAGCGTGAATACATTAAATACTTGCATGACAGTAGTGTTGATGGGTTGATTATTATAAAACCCCGTATTTCAGGACCTGATATTAACACTATTCCTGATGCCAAGCGTTGCGTTGTAGTATTTGGTATCGACCTGCATCATGATAATATTCAATCCGTAATTGTCGATAATAAATCCGGCGGGTATGAGGCTGTAACACATTTTCTCTCGCATCGCGCAACCAAAATCGCCTATATCGGAGGGATTGCCGAGGAGCAAGATTATGATCACTGGGATATATTGGAGGGATACCGGAAGGCGATGGCTGAAAACGGCCTGGAGATAAAAGAGGGTTATATTGAACAGGGTTATTATTCTGAAGAAGGCGGTCAATATGCTTTTGGCAAGTTAATGAACCTTAGTGAACCGCCGGAGGCCATTATCTGCGCTAATGATAAAACCGCCATGGGTGTTTTAAAAGCAGCCCGGCTAAGCGGTGTAAGAGTTCCCACGGATCTAAAACTGATTGCCTTTGATAATACCACCTTGTGCCAATATACGTCTCCCACCTTGACCAGTTTCGATAAATCAACCTACAAGATAGGGGCCTTATTGTTTGATATGTTAATCGCCAACTTGAAACGGAGGGAAACGGAGATCCAAAACGATCTGCAAGTTATCATTCCCAAATTGGTTTTGCGTGAATCCTGCGGTTGTCATAAGGATCTGAATTTCGGGAAAAATCTTCCGGAAGTTCTGAGCTCCAACCGGATTGTCGTTAATGATAATACCATAGGAACCGGTAATTATCAATTTGACTATGTAGGGATATGGAATTATTCATCGGAACCGGAGGCGTACCAGGAGGATAATCATTGGTCCATTAACTCCAATAGTTACTGCCGGTTTCGTTTTAACGGCACCCAGTTTCAATTATACGCCGCCTTGGATCCAAGGCACGGGATTGCCGGAATTTCCATCGATGGCGGTGAAGAGGTTTTCATTGATTTTTTCGGGGATAAAAGACAGGACAATGTATTGGTTTATACCAGCCCGGAACTGGCGCCGGGGGAACACTTATTTGCATTGCGGGTTACCGGACTGAAAAACCCCAATTCCAATAATATTTCCATTAATATCGACAGGGCGGAGATTATTTTGTAACTGGTTTTCACTACCTATCAAAAGTAAATCTTTTTTGCCGAAATTAATAATAGCGGGAATTCGACCGAGGTGATCTCATGGGACGCACCATTAAAGATGTTGCCAGGAAGGCCAGGGTATCCATTGCCACGGTTTCCAGGGTAATGAATAATCAGGGCTCCATTACTCCCAAAACCCGGGAAAAGGTTTTGACGGCCATTGAAGCGCTGGGATATACCCCTAATTATACAGCGCGGCGCATGCGTAACACCGAGGTCAGAACTATCAGTATCATTGTTCCCGATATCTCGGATTTATTTTATACCGGGTTTATTCGGGGCGTGGAATTTAAGGCCAATGAAATCAACTGCCGCTTGATTGTCTGCAACTCCCAAAGCAGTATTGAAAAAGAACGTGATTTTATCAGATATCTATATGACGGCAGTGTCGATGGCTTAATTTTTGTGAAACCCAGAATGCCGGAATCGGAAATCAATTCAATTTTGGCTGCAAATGGTTCCGTGGTGGTATTCGGTGGTAATATGCATTACAATAATGTACAATCGGTAATATTGGACAACGTTTCAGGCGGATACCAAGCCGTAATGCATTTTTATTCGCATCAAGCAATAAAAATCGCTTATATCGGAGGAGTGGCCGAAGAACAGGACTACGATCACTGGGCCAGGCTGGCGGGATACGAGAAAGCACTGGCGGAGTGCGGATTGCCTGTTAACAAGCATTATCTTGAAAAAGGATACTATACGGAAGAAGGCGGCCGATTGGCCTTTCACCGGTTAATGGCGTTGAGCGACCCTCCGGAGGCCATTTTTTGCGGGAATGATAAAATTGCCGTCGGGGTCATCAAAGGGGCGCAACAAAATGGAATCAAAATTCCCGGACAGCTAAAGTTAATCGGTTTTGACAACACTTCCATCTGTCAGTATTTAACCCCTACGCTGACCAGTTTCGAGCAGCCAACCTACCAGATCGGCGCCCTGCTGTTTGAAAAACTGATGGCCAATCTAAACCGGCGGAAATCCCGGATTCGCAATGATGTTCAGGTTTTTCACCCCAAGTTGCTGTTGCGTGAATCTTGCGGCTGCGGATCTGATTCTCCGGCCGAAGAGGCCGATATCACCGGTTCCAACCGGATAATTGTTAACGATAATGTGATTGGAACAGCGAATTATCAGTTTGAGTACTGCGGCATGTGGAATTATACGTCGGAACCGGATGCTTATCAAGGAGACAATCATTGGTCCTATGTCAGTAATGATTATTGTCAAATGGTTTTTTCCGGAACCCGACTAAAATTATATGCGGCTAAGGACCCGCGTCATGGAATTGCGGCCATATGCGTTGATGACGGAGTGGAGGTTATGATTGATTTTTTCAGTCATAAACGGGAGGATAATGTACTGCTATATACAAGCCCCAAGCTGATTGAAGGGGAACACCGTTTTAAACTGCGGGTTACCGGCTTAAAAAATGAACATGCCATTGGGGTTTCCATCAATATTGATCGGATAGATGTAATTTTATAGATTTTTTTGTTTTCAATATATTTAAACATCCGGACGGGGAGTTGCGATCCGGATTTTTATTTTCCTGATCAAATTGTAGCGGATATTTATACGTAAGCTTGTTTTGACAATGATTGGCTGAGTTGCGGAAATCATTCGCGAATGCCCAAATAACGGGCTGTTGTCGAAAATCGCCAATTCAAAACCGGTATAAAAGAATGAAAATCTAAAAGAAATGGTGCTAATTTACTTTAACTGCAATTTGTAAACGTTTCAAAGTTTTCATGAGTTTTTTTAATGGATTTTTATAAAATGGCCGGAAAACTTATAATGAAATCAGGTGATTAAGGGGCTGTCTCAAAAATTTATCAATGATACGGATTACCCATTACTTTGCGGACAGCCTCGCTTCACCTGCCGCGCGGAAACACTTTATTGAATAAAAGGAAATAAGGAGGCGTTCAAAATGGTCAAACACAAGGTGATTCAAGTGTTTCTGATATTAGCAATTATATTGGCAACAATGTTCGTTATTCTTCCGGTTCAGGGGGCGGTACCCGTGCCCAATGGTTGTATGATCGGGGCTTTTACTTTTGATGGGGGGGCCATGTTTCCTCAAAACGGTCTTTATGGTATCCAGCAATACCAAAATTTGATTGGCCGCAAGGCCGCCCAGGTTTTAACCTTTATTACCTGGGATGATTCATTTCCTACCAATGATTGTAATATTGTAAAAAACTACGGGGCTGTTCCCCAGGTAACCTGGGAATTATACCGGCCGTCCATTAACCCTAACAATACAGCGGCTTCGGCTACTTATATGAATGATGTTTTAGCCGGAAAATACGATAGTTATATCACTACATTTGCAACCGCCGCCAAGAATTACGGCGGAATGGTTCTGATCCGGTTCTTACATGAGATGAACGGCAACTGGTATGTATGGGGCGGCCCCAAGAATGGCGGCCAGAACGGCGGACCCGCTAAAGTGGTGAGCGTGTGGCGATACGTGGTGGATAAGTTCCGGGCTGTGGGAGCCGACAATGTGAAATGGGTCTGGTGTCCCCATGGCCCTACCGGAGATGTGCCCACCGCTCCTTGGAATGATATTACCAACTATTATCCGGGTGATAATTATGTGGATTGGCTGGGATTCGACCAGTATAACTGGTATCCCAACGACCCTTGGGGCGGAACCAGACCTTATTTTGACTGGAATAATTCGTATAAACCCATTTATGACAAGCTGGTAGCCATTAATCCCAACAAGCCCATCTCCATTTCCGAAATGGCCTGCGGTGAATTTACCTATAATGGAACCGGCAAGGATACTTGGATTTACAATATTTTTGCGGCGATCAAAAACGCTCCCAATGTTAAACTCTACTCCTGGTTTAATATCAACAAGGAAAAAGACTGGCGGGTCAATTCCAACCCGGCGGCATTGGCTGCCTTTAGAACCGCCATGAGCGATCCCTATTTTCTCTCGGATTTTATAGACCCGCTGGGAGACTCGAATCCTACCCCGACTTCAACGGTTAGTGTCACACCGACCCCGACTGCCGCACCAACGCCGACCCCGACACCGGTTCCAACACCTGTAAGTAAGTTCATACCGGGGAAAATCGAGGCGGAGAGTTACAACGCCATGTCCGGCATTCAGACGGAAGTGTGCTCCGAAGGAACACTAAATGTGGGATGGATCGATGCCGGAGATTGGCTGGATTACAATGTCAATGTTCAAACCGGCGGTTCGTACCGGGTGGATTACCGGGTAGCCAGCACCAGTGACACCGGGCGGTTTGATCTTAGGAAAGGTAGTACCGTATTGGCTTCAACCACGGTGCCGAATACCGGAGGCTGGCAGGTCTGGACTACGGTATCGGCCTATGTCAATTTGAACGCCGGTAGTCAGACATTACGAATTTACGCCACCGGCAGCTTGTGGAACATAAACTGGTTTTCATTCACATCCGGAAACCCGACACCGACACCAACCCCTACCCGGACGGCTACGGCCACACCGACCCGGGTAGCCACTGCAACTCCTACGCCGGCTCGAGTAGCCACTGCGACTCCTACACCGACTCGGGCAGTTACCGCAACTCCCACACCGACAACCGGGCCGACGCCAACTTCTGTTCCCGGTTCGGTTACCTTGCCCGCCCGAATTGAAGCTGAAAACTATAACGCCATGTCCGGGATTCAAACCCAAAGCTGCTCCGAAGGCGGGCTGAATGTTACTGCGATAGACACCGGAGATTGGCTGGAGTATCAAGTTTATGTTCCGGAGACAGCCACTTATTATGTGGAGTTTCGGGTTGCATCCCCGAATTCCAACGCCCAGATTCAGTTAAAGGAAGGCTCGACCGTTCTCGGCAGCCGGACTCAAACTGTAAACAACACCGGCGGCTGGCAAAATTGGGCCTGCACGGGAAAATACAGCTTTACTTTAACAGCCGGGTATCATACGTTGCGAGTGTATGCCGCAACCGGCGGGTTCAACCTGAATTGGTTTGAATTGACCAAATAAAATAGCACCAATAGTTAAATACATTTGAAATGTCGCAAGGGGTTATTTCAAATTTATTTTTGAGTAACCCCTCTTTCCAAGTTTTATGATTGAACCGGATACCGATAACTACCGATAAATAACCGGACGGTAATGAACAATCATTTGAATAAGGAGGAAGGATCTGTATGTTGCTGAGGATGAACGGTTTTGGATTACGAATCGGCTTTATTTTAGGTATCATTATACTTTTGGGAATGAATTGCCTTTCATATGCCACGGACATAACCCCCGAAGGTTGCATGATCGGCGCCTTTACATATGACGGGCAAGCCCAGTTTCCGCAATTGGGACTTGAAGGTATTCAGGAATATGAAGGGTTAATCGGGAGAAAAATCGCGGTGGTGACCACTTTTATCAGCTGGGACGACGGTTTCCCCACGACGGCATGCAATATCGTAAAAGATTATGGCGCAGTTCCGCAGATTACCTGGGAGCCTTACCGGCCTTCCATCGACGGCAACAATTGCGCGCCATCGGCCCCGTATCTGGAGGATATTCTTGCCGGAAAATATGATGCTTATATTCATCAATTTGCAACTGATGCCAAAAGCTACGGCGGTACGGTCTTGCTCCGTTTTATGCATGAAATGAACGGCAACTGGTATGTGTGGAGCGGTTTTAAAAACGGCAGTTTCAACGGCGGGCCGAAAAAAGTGGTTCGTGTTTGGCAGTATGTGGTTGACAAGTTCCGGGGTATAGGCGCTGACAATGTGAAATGGGTCTGGTGTCCCCACGGCCCCACGGGTGATGTCCCCACCGCCTCCTGGAATGAGATCGCCAATTACTATCCGGGTGACAGTTATGTTGATTGGCTGGGTTTTGACCAGTACAACTGGTACCCTGACGACCCTTGGGGAGGCGTCAGGCCGTATTTTGACTGGAATACGGGCTATAAACCGATTTACGAAAAGTTAGCGGCCCTCAGTCCCGCTAAACCCATAATACTGGCTGAAACAGCCTGCGGTGAGTTTACCTATAAAAAGAACATTAAAAAAGCCGGCTGGATAACCGATATCTTTACGGCAATCAAGGCCAATCCCCGGATTAAAGTATATTCCTGGTTCAATATCAATAAAGAGAAGGACTGGCGGGTCGATTCATCGAAAGCGGCTTTGAAAGCCTTCAAGAAAGCCATGAGCGACCCGTATTTTTTGTCTGATTTTAGCGACCCTCTACAGAAGTAAGGTTAATTTTTTCGGAAGCAAGGAGTATTGCTTTTACGATAATAGTTCCGGGAGAAAGAAGAGTAGATAAGAATGGCCACCAATATTCCGAAATCTTTGCAAATCAAAAACCGGAAAAGCGGCCGGTTCCGCCTGAACTTCTGGCAGCGGAAGGTGCTGGTTTTTTACGGGTTTGTAAGCCCGTGGATTGTAGGCTTTATTCTTTTATCGGTGCTGCCGATGATCTTTGCCATCCTCATCAGCTTTACCAATTTCAATGGTTTTGACCTGTCGGGAAGCACTTTTATCGGGTTGTCCAACTATGCCGAAGCGTTTCAAAATCCCGACGCCTGGAAAGCTTTTGGTTTAACGTTTAAGTATGCTTTATTCGCCATTCCATTAGGATTGGGAGTGGCGTTGAGTTTAGCCATGATCCTGAATATAAAGCTTCCCGGCCGCGGAATCTTCCGAACCATTTTTTATTTGCCCACCATGGTGCCGGGAGTTGCTACCGCCTTAGTATTTCAGGCGATTTTAAACACCAATTCCGGGTTTTTGAATCTGTTTATCAGTTTTTTCCGGCGCGGCACCGTCATTGATTGGCTGGGGGATTATGGAATTGCATGCCTGGTCGCCATGGGGCTGTGGGGTTGTGGTACAACCATGGTGATATTCCTGGCCGGCCTTCAGGGCGTCCCCGAAGAACTCCGGGAATCGGCGATGATTGACGGGGCTAACAAATGGCAAATATTCCGCAATATTACCTGGCCTATTTTAAGCCCGATTACTTACTTTCAATTGATGATGGGTATCATCGGGGCGCTTCAAATGTATGTTCCCGCCGGCATCCTCGGCCAGTCCGGCGTGGGCACCAACTTTTGGAACCCCATGCGTTCCATATTCGTATATCCCATGTATGCCCTATCTCAAATGATGTCGTATCAGCGCTTCGGGTATGGAGCCGCGCTCATCTGGATCTTGTTTATCATTATCATGATTCTGGCGTTAATTATTCAAAAAACCAGTAAATATTGGGTCTTTTACGCGGTAGATCAGGAAGGAGGAAAAGAAGAATGAAGAGTGCTGCGCCAAAGAGTATCATTTATACTGGAATGATCTTTTTAAGCATACTATTTCTGTTCCCTTTTTTCTGGATGCTGATTACCGCATTGAAACGGCCGGAGGAGTTGGCGATTACGGTGGTTTTTTTCCCGCCGGTACCCCAATGGTTTCATTTTCTGCAAGTTTTGTGCACCGATGAGGTGATCCCGTTTTTTGCATCCCTGCGCAATACCCTGATCATTTGTGTAATCGTGACGGTGCTGGTCTGTATTTCCAGCGCAATGGTGGGTTTTGGTTTTGGCCGCTTTAAAGCGCCGGGCAAAAACTTTCTATTTGCAATTGTATTGGCAACCATGATGCTGCCTCAATTGATGACCTTTATTCCGCAGTATATTATGTTTTCCCAGTTAGGCCTGCTCAGTTTCTCATGGCCGTTTTGCTATTTTCCCTGGGTGGTAACCTCGTTGCCGGGTTGGGCCATATTTATCTTTTATTACCGGCAGTTCTTTGCCGGTCTGCCGAAAGAATTGGAAGATGCGGCATTGATTGACGGCTGCGGCTGGCTGCGTACGTTCTTTCAAATCTTTCTGCCGCTGGCCGGACCCGCGGTGACCACCACGTGTATTTTCCTGTTTCAATGGACTTATACCGATTATATCACGCCATTACTTTATTTGACCGATGATAGCCAGACGCTGGCGGTCCAATTAATGACCAATACCAAATATCCGGGGGTCAAATTTACGCAGCCGATTCCTCCCGTTCCTTATCAGATGACGGTGGGGATCTTGTTTACATTACCGTTGATTATCCTGTTCTTTTTTGCGCAACGCTATTTTATGCAAGGTTTGGCCACAACCGGCTTAAAGGGTTAATCGTTCTATGCTTTAGGAGTCTGCGCGGGTAATGGGTTTTTGAAGCATATCTAGTATATAGTAACATTATAGAATATAAAATATTGTGGTTTTAGGCCATGAAAAAGTGTTACACGCACAGACTCCTAGAGATGTTTTATCCTGTATCAAAAAATAGCAATCTGCTTACTGTTACCAAATGAATACAACACGCCTGCTAATCCCTATTTGATCCAAAAGGGAGAGGCGGGTGTGTTTTTTATCGGATTATTTAATTTTTAACAGGAACCGGCAAGTAAATTTCAAAATTACTTGTAATGCGGACTTGCCGGATTCCTGTCAAATCCAAGCCGGAAGATTCGCAATAAAGTACTAGAAAATGATGTATTTATTACTTGCTTTCATTGCAAAGGATAATATAATTAAACTAATTGTAATATATGAATCAGGCTTCCAGTATTGTTTTCTGCAATCGTTTCTATGGTTTTTTAAATGATCTTATAAGGAGGAATGTATTTTTGTCACAGTTGCTACATAATCCACAGTACCGTAAATTGGCCCTGTTGGCGTTTGTGCTGGTTTTGGGCATCGGATCGGCTTTTATTTCAGTACAGGCCCAAGTTCTTCCGTATCAGGATCCGGCATTGCCAATCGAAGCAAGAATTGAAGATTTACTTGCCCGGATGACCCTGGAAGAAAAGGCTGGCCAGATGATCCAGGCGGAACGGGCAGCATCCACCGCCGGGGAGGTTAAAAAGTATTATCTGGGATCCTTATTAAGCGGTGGAGGCTCCGCTCCGCATCCAAACACACCCGCAGGATGGTGTGACATGATTGATTACTTCCAAAAAGGGGCAATGGCCACAAGATTACAAATACCGTTGATTTACGGAATCGATGCGGTTCACGGCCATAACAACGCCAAAGGCGCCATCATGTTTCCCCATAACATCGGGCTGGGAGCCACTGGCGACTTTGACCTTATCCGGCGAATCGGCGCGGTAACGGCCAAGGAAGTCCGGGCTACCGGAATTCCCTGGACCTTCGCTCCCTGCATCGCTGTTGTTCACAATCCAACTTGGGGGCGTACCTATGAAAGCCCCGGCGAGGAAACCGATTTGGTTACAAAGGTTTCCGTGGCTTTTACCCAGGGGTTTCAAGGGGAGGCCATTGCCGATTTAAGCCGTAATGATAAAATTGCAGCGTGCTTAAAGCATTATATCGGTGACGGAGCTACTGATTACGGTGTAAATGCCGGTGATGCAAACTTTACCGAAGAATGGATGCGTGAAGTATTGCTTCCGCCGTATATTGAAGGAATTAAGGCGGGGGCTCAAACCGTAATGATCTCCTTTAACACCATCAATGGGCTCGAATGCCACGCCAACGGCCATATCATCAATGATATTTTAAAAGAGGAATTAAAATTCGATGGTTTTGTGGTTACAGACTGGGATGGGATCAATGATAACGGCGGCAGTTACCGGGACTGTGTAAAGTCTGCGGTCAACGCCGGAATTGATATGATTATGGTTCCGAATCGCTGGCTTGAGTGCTTGAAGAACATCATCGATCTGACAAAGAAAGGTGAAATAGCGCCGGAACGAATTGATGATGCCGTAAGGCGAATTTTACGGGTCAAATTCCGGTTGGGTCTTTTTGAGCGTCCTTATGCGGACCGCAGTTTGAATGATTCCTTTGGTTCCGCCGAACACCGGACGGTTGCCCGGGAGGCCGTCAGAAAGTCCCTGGTACTGTTGAAGAATGATAAAAAAATACTGCCGTTACCGAAAACCGGTAAAAAGATCTTCGTAGCCGGTAAAAACGCCAATGACATCGGCAATCAATGCGGTGGCTGGACCATTGCCTGGCAAGGGCAGAGCGGCAATATCACTCCGGGCGTTTCGATCCTGGAAGGGATCAAAAATACGGTGGCTCCCGGAACGGTTGTTAACTATGATGTAGGCGGAAAAGGCGCGAAAGGGCATGATGTGGCCATCGTCGTAATCGGCGAGACGCCTTATGCGGAATCGAAAGGCGATGACCAACTGTTGGATCTCGATGTGGAAGATCGATATGCCCTTAATAATGTGAAGAAGTCGGGGGTACCGACGATCGTAATTATCGTATCGGGAAGGCCCCTGATCGTTACCGATGAAATCAAAAACTGGAGAGCCGTGGTTGCCGCGTGGCTGCCCGGGACGGAAGGACAAGGCGTGGCGGATGTTATCTTCGGAGATTATGATTTTAGCGGCAAGCTGCCAATCACCTGGCCCAGCACCATTAAATCCCCAAAAGAGAAACCTTTGTTTCCTTTCGGTTTTGGACTGGGTTATGGTGTAACAAAATAAAAGACTGTAAGACAGAGCTTTTAGCGTAAATGAAAGGGGATATCTTAAGCTTTTTGCTTGAGATATCCCTTTTGCACATTCTGGTTGATATTGCTATTGGTATCAATTATAATATAATTAAGAGATGAATAAAAACGTTTACTCATTTTTTGGCGAGATAAATCTTCCCAGAAAAGCTAAAAAATGATTTTTCTTTCAAAATGTTAACGATAACAATTGAAGAATGATTTTGAGTTCTTCATTTTGCGTAAACGTTTATATTTTCATATTACATTCAACCGAGAAATGATGTGCCAAGGTTCCTTTCAGTAAAATGAAAATTATTCACCTTCTGCTAAGGCTTGTGCCGGTAATAGGTTTTCAAAGCACGCAAGCGAATATTATTTTCGAAAGGGATGATGTCGTTCGGAAAAAGAGTAGGAATCACACTGTAAGTAGATAAAGGAGGTCAAAGGAGTGAAAAGTTTTCGAAGTGTTTTGCGGGCAATGATGCCTGTGTTTATGCTGGTAGTGGTTTTGGGTTCAATTTTTTTCTATGGCATGGAAAAGACTGTCTTTGCCGAAGCACCATATTTAATGTCGTTAAACCGTCCGGTATATGCGTCGTCGGCTGACGGAGGAAGCACCGCTGATAAAGCGGTGGACGGCGATGTCGCCTCAATGTGGGGCAGCAAATGGGGAGTTGATCCGCAATGGATTTATATTGATCTGGGCGCTTCCGCAAATATCACCCAGGTTAAGATACAGTGGGAGAATGCCTATGCCATTGCCTATCAAATCCAAGTTTGCAATGATGAATTCTCATGGAATACGGTTTATGCAACCACAACCAATAATACGCTTTTAAATGATATTCCTCTGGCGGCGACGGGCCGTTATATCCGGATTAATATGACGCAACGCGCCTTAACGGCTTATGGTTATGGAATTTATGAATTCCAGGTTTATGGAACCGGAGGAATCAATCCTCCACCCAAGCAATTAGGCCCGAATGTGGCTCTCGGCCGGCCGGTTACCGCGTCTTCCGTTCAAGTCGCCGACTACATAACACCCGGTTCCACCAATGCCCAAAATGCAGTGGATGGTGACGCCACTACCCGGTGGGGCTCGGTGGAAAGCGACCCGCAATGGATTTATGTGGATTTGGGAAGCACGCGTACTATCGGCCAGGTAACCATTAAATGGGAAGCTGCCTATGGGCGTGCTTATGATATTCAAGTTTCTAACAATGCCGCTAATTGGACCACGGTTTACCGCCAGTTATACGGTGGTGGCGGCAATGAAAGCATTCCGCTATATACCAGCGGCAGATATCTCCGGATCTATGGAATTGGACGCGGCGAACCTTCCTGGGGCTACTCAATATATGAATTGGAGGTTTACGATTACATTTCCGGCGATCCGCAACCCAGTTATACCATACCGTCACTTCCAACCCCGTCTACGGTAACTGTGGGTTCAGGAAGTTATACTACCAACGATATTACGGTGGCTCAACCGAAATATCCCCGCTACCGTTCCAGTAATATTCAAACCCCGATTCCTTCCAACGATTGGTGGCAGGGGCTGTTGGTCAATCGTCTCGGCAACGGAATTGTAACTTTGCCGCTAAAGAATAAATTCACTGCGCAAGGCCTAAGCATTTTGACCCCGGGTCCCGGATGGAGCAATAACGATGGCGGCGCTCAAAATGCTTCCGGTCCGCCCGATATTTTCTTGATGGCCAGCAACATTGTAAATCAACCGGCGACTCGAATCACCGGCTACGGTGACTATCACGCCGAGGCTGCATTCAGCGATACCGATACGGTTGACAAGATGAAGGTTACATTCGTGAAAGGATCGCCTTACATATTCGCAACCTTCAGCGATACCAACTCACCGGAGATTTATTCCACGGTCATTACCCGTTTCTTTGATGATAATAACAATACGATTTTAGCAACCGACGGTTCTTCAATCACCGCCGATCACATCGGTATTGAGGTTACAAACATTGATGAAGCTAATCCGCCGCATACCTTCACCCGGTATTATGGCGTGTTTGCTCCGGCGGGGACAACCTTCCGGAAGGCGGGCTGTAAACTCAAGATGCTTCTGGGCGGCGGCCAGACTTATTTAAGTATTGCCGCACTGCCTTCATACTCCAATTTGAATTACATGTATCAACATGGATATGCATTCGTAACCGGAACGCGGGTTGATTACAGTTACAATCAGACCACTTCCCAGGTAACCACCACCTTTACTTCAACAACGACCCTGAAACGCAGCGGATTTTCGGCCAATACTTTGATGTGCATGTATCCGCACCATTGGAAGTTGTCGGCTTCATCGGTGACTTCCTTAACTTACCCGACGATTCGCGGTATTATGAAGGTCCATGAAGGAAATTCCTTTACCACCGTCGATCGGTTCCACGGTATCGTGCCGCAATTCACCGAACCCAATGGTGCCGGATATTCAAGGGCAAATGTCCAGTCATATTTGGATGTAATGGACAACCTTTTTGAAGGCCAACTGTTCCAGGATGATCCTTACTGGCAGGGCAAGAAACTGCATCCTTTAGCCATGGCGCTGCTTATTTCCGACCAGATTGGGGATACTGCCCGGAAACAGCGGTACATTGATCAGTTAAAAACCATTTTAACTGATTGGTATAGTTATAACCCCGGCGAAACTCAGCATAATTGGTACTATTGTCCGGAATGGGGTACTATGTATGCCAGAACCAGCGGTTTTGGCGGGGCAACCGGTATTACGGATCATCATTTCACCAATGGCTACTTTGTTTTTGCATCGGTAATACTGGCAATGTTTGATAATAGCTTCTATAATAATTATAAAGACATGATCGAACACTTGATCCGGGACTATGCCAATCCTTCCCGAACCGATCCCATGTATCCGTTCTTCCGGAACTTTGATCCTTATGAAGGCCATTCATGGGCCGGCGGTTATGCCGATAACGACAGCGGAAACAATCAGGAAGCCGGTGGGGAAGCTTTATTCAGCTGGGCGGCAGAGTTCTTCTGGGGTGTATTGACAGGGAACAATGCTTACCGGGATGCCGGTATCTGGGGCTTTACCGTTGAGGAAAAAGCCATTGAACAGTATTGGTTCAACTATGATCACGACAATTGGATTCCGGGTTACGTACATGGTGTCGCCGGTCAAGTTTACGGGACCGCTTATCTGTATGGAACCTATTTTTCCGGTGACCCCAATTGTATTTACGGCATTCACTGGCTACCGACGGCCGAATGGCTCACTTACTATGGCCGGGTGCCTTCCAAGGCCGGTGATTTGTATAATTTCTTCTTAAGTGATAAAGGGGGACCGGAAGATGGCTGGCGTCATATTATCTGGCCGTTCCAATCCTTGAGCAATCCGGCGGGCGCTTTGGCCAAGTGGGATTTCAATGCGCTATACAATGACGGTAGTTATAATTATCCGGACGGTCAAGGCGGTACGGTTTACGTTTATCCCAATGCGCCGGAAATCTTTAACGTTTATTGGTTCTTGCATAGTATGAACAGTATCGGATTACGAACGATGGATCTTTATTCGAACAACTGGTCGGCATGTACTTTCTATAAAAATAGCGCCAATAAGTATACCGCAATCATCTGGAATCCTACCAATGCAGCTGTTACTGTTAACTTCAGCAATACTTCGGGTACGGTGATTGGCAGTAAGTTAGTACCGGCCAAGTCTACCATCTCGGTAGATCCATATAATCCCGGGCAAAATCCGACTCCGACCCCGATAATCCCGGCAACTCCGACTCCCACGCCGACGCCGCCTTCCGGTGGGGAAGTTATTGCGCCGATAGTATCGGCTACCGCATTATCAGCCATAACGCCGGCTAACGAGTCCTGCGACGGCAGTACGGGAACCCGTTGGGAAAGCGCATCTTCCGATCCCCAGTGGATATACTGGGATCTGGGCAGCAACA
>JARKQY010000041.1 GCA_029974635.1 Bacillota bacterium
TTACAATAGGGACCGATTACATTCTACAATTGGGTATGTTTCACCAAATCAAAAACGTAAAGCAGCCTAGAAATAAAGTATCATTAAGAGAAAAGAAGATATCCGCTATTTTAGGTGTCTATTTTATTGAGATAAGGTCACACTGTATTGGGTAAATGTGAGTGATAATTATACAGTTCTTGCTTCTTGGTCTGCTAAAGATTGCTAAAGACGATTTCTTTCAAAACGAAGAAAAAACAAGGGCTTCATTACCGAACGGAGATTATACCTGTTGGGCTTTAGACTCAGGTCAAGATTATGGGAAAGCTTATGGACTTTTTAAAATTATAACTGGTGATCCTCGCGCACGGATAATTCATGGGGGCGGATCAAATGAAAAAGTTATTCCAGATCCTTTTGCACTTAATCAAGGATGGTTAGGTACATTTGGCTGTTTACGTATGCAAAACGGAGATGGAATGATGTTAAGCTGGATGATGATTAGTAATGGCAACAGTATGCAATTACACGTAGGCGATTCTTTCCGTAGTACAATGTAAAATACAAATAAATTTAAGAATTTGGAGGCATGGATTATGAAATCAAGAACAATACTATTTATAGGTGTTTTTGCAGTTTTATTATTTTCCCTAACATTAATTTGTGTTGGGGTTACAACTAATAACAACAATCATAGTGGTTCTCCTTATAAAATATATATTGCAAATCGATACATTCGCGGCGGATTAATAATAATAACTTCCGAAGTTGATGTTAATTCAAGGAAATTGAAATTAGAATATTTCCCCGATTAAAAAACATTAATAATCAAAGTTGGAGAAATAATTGGAGATATGGAAGATATAAATACATTAGATACTTTTAATCTCGAATGCAACGAAAACGCAGGAAGGGCTAAATTAAAATCTGTTCGATTAGATTTACCAAAATTCAAGAAAGGAATGTCATTAGTTGTATGGGTAGATGAAGTAGCTTCTAAATATGCAAAAGTTGGTTCAATAGAAAAAAAGATTTATTAGAAACATTAAAAAATATAAGGTTAGAACATGATAGATTGACGGTTATTGGTAATTACAGAAATAAAAATGAAGTAATATTGGAAATAGAACGAAATCAAGAAGAATAAAAGTAATCGTACCCTGTCAGTTGCACCAAATCCATCCGGCATAGATAAAATGTAAAAAAATTAGAAATTAGTCTAAAAATCAGATTGCAGTTATTGAACAGTTTGTCAGCAACAAGGTAATGAAAAATAAAAATCCTGGAATATATAATATCCAAAGGGGAGGGGATAGAAAATAGGAACCTTAATTCCATTTCCATTAAAAAAGCGAGAAGAAGAAGTTATATATTTAGAAATTCTTCCAGAATGGAGTCAATGGGAATATATGAAGTATCTTTTCCGGCCGGGGTTCTTTTTTGGAATGGGCGGCGAGGAAAAAACAAACAAAAAAACCGCTTCGAAGTGTTGATATTCAAACGGTTTTGTCCCATATTTTATTCCTGGACTCCAATCTGCAATTGCCGGATTCTAATTCGTTTATCCTCAATTACCACAACGGCCCCTTGAGTTAAAGCTTCTTCGAATTGATCAAGATTGGCCAGTAGTTGCATCAAAAGCGCAACAGGGCGTTTATCCGAACGCCTGAACAAAACAAAAGACGGTTTGGATAATTCCCGTAAAGCCAACAACGTGCCAAAGTCAGTATCGGCGGAAACAATTACCCGATCGTCTTTAAGAGCGAGTTCCATAATCTCCTGATCTTTGGCCGCTGCCATTCCCAGATCCCGGACATGCACAGCATCATGCCCTGCTTTTTTCAAGCCTTCGGTCATATTGGGAGACAAAGCGTTATCAATTAAAAACTTCAATGGGTTTCCACTACCGGCAATTGGCGCTCCCTGACCGCTTCGGCGGCATAAGCCAAGGCCTCAAAAATATCATCTTTTTCAAGATCAGGATATTCCGCTAAAATTGATTCCACCGACATCCCATTGGCAACCATGCCAACCACGGTAGCAACGGGAATCCGGAATCCCCTTATGCAAGGAACTCCACCCATCGTTTCAGGTTCAGCGGTGATTCGCGAGAAATGCATTACACTACCCCCTTCACCAATGACTATATATTTTTATTATATCATTACTTCGCATAGAAAAAAAGGACCAGCCACGGGATCAGATAAGGCAATTCTCTACTTCGGCGAACAGGCTAAGAAGATTTTTATCTTTAATACCTGCAACTTCAAAGTGTGTCCTGAAAGAACAGAGTAAACGAAGGAGAGTGAAAAGAAAAAATCTGTCTGTGCTTTATAAGAGATGAGAGAAGGTCTCTCGAAATCGGTATTCAAGTACAGATTTCAACTGCCTGTAGGTGCTGCAATCAAAAGTCATGGTATTGAGCGTAACAGGAAAAGGCTGCCTATGAATTATTCATCCGAATTATTAACAAATATTCTATTTTCATATAAAATGTTCTCAGTGCGCGTATCTATTATGATTTGAGCGTGTAAAAGCGTACCAGATATTATCTTCATTCCGGGGTGAGGACTCACCGCCAATCATATTGATATTATCCAGTTTATAATGAATGCGATCCATCAGGATTATTATGTTTTGTCCACCGTTGATGATTTTTACATTCCGCAGCGACTATTCTACCAAACCGAGCATTTTATTCATGAAATCCTCGTTTACGGGTGCAATCCGGAAAAAGAGCTGTTTCATATCGTGGGTTTTGACAACCGGATGATATTTCTCGAAACGGAAATTAACTTCCAGGAATTGGAAACTGCCTATAAAGCTTCATTCCGATAAGGAACTCATTAAAAGCATTATTGCGGCGTTACCGGAAATTGCGAAAACCGAATCCGGTGTTCTGGAAGGAATGTTGAATGAAATACATAAAGTAAATCGTTTGTGAAAAAGCCTCTACTGAGCCGTTTTTCAGAAGCAAGGCCAATGAGAATCACTCACTCCCCGGAAATGGAGACTGAATATATTGAATCCCAAATTTGACAAGGAAAGCAAAGAACCACTTTTTCAACCCCAAAAACAACAAAATTCATCTATCAAGAAACGAGTCGGCAAGTTTTGCGATTTTTTTTAAATTCTATCTCACTGAAAGCCATAGGTTTTATCTCCTGTTGATATTTATCGTTCCGTCTCGGCCGCTACCAAACCCAGTACCCCGTATTTCTCCCGTAACCGCGGTTTTTCAATTTTGCCGGTGGGATTTCGCGGGACGTTATCAAATATGATTTTGCGCGGCCGTTTATAACGCGGCATGGGAGCGCAGAATGCCTCGATTTCCGCCGCGGTGCATGGGCAGTGCGGTTTTAGTTCGATGATGGCCGCCGCGATTTCACCCAGGCGCTTGTCCGGCAATCCGATGACCGCTACATCTTTAATTGCCGGATGGGCCCGGAGGAAATCCTCGATTTGCACCGGGTACAAATTTTCGCCGCCGCTGATAATCACATCTTTTTTCCGGTCAACCAAATAAATAAAACCGTCTTCATCCATCCGGGCCATGTCTCCGGTGAATAGCCAGCCGTCCCTGATGGCCGCCGCGGTGGCCGCCGGATCGTTGTAATAGCATTTCATCACGCCGGGTCCCTTGACGGCCAATTCCCCCACCTCTCCCTGGCCTACAGGGCGGCCGTTCTCGTCGGTTATCTTGACTTCCCAATGATAACCCGGTATTCCGATAGCGCCGACTTTATGAATATTCCCGGTGCCTAAATGGACACAGCCGGGGCCGATGGATTCGCTCAAGCCGTAATTGGTATCATAAAGGTGGCCGGAAAAATGTTTTTTCCAGCGATGAATCAAGCTGGGAGGAACCGGCTGGGCGCCGATATGCATCAGCCGCCACCGGGACAGATCATAATCCGCGAGTTTCACGGCCCCGCTTTCAATGGCGTCCAGAATATCCTGCGCCCAGGGGACCAAAAGCCAGACAATAGTGATTTTTTCTTCCGAGACTGTTTTAAGTATCCATTCAGGCTTAATTCCCCGAAGTAAAACGGCTTTGCTGCCCGACATCAAACTGCCGAACCAGTGCATCTTGGCCCCGGTATGATACAGGGGCGGAATGCATAAAAAGTTATCGTCATGCTGTTGACCGTGGTGCTTATGTTCCGTTAAACAAGCCGACATCAGGCTGCTGTGGCTATGTAAAATTGCTTTGGGGAAACCCGTGGTACCCGAGGAGAAGTATATGGCCGCATCATCGTCGTCAGTAAGCTTAATCTGCGGGTCTTCCGAGGAACAATTGGCAGAGAGGCGGTCATAGTTTTCAGCAAAAGAAGGCCGGTTTTCTCCTGCAAAGAAAAGGGTCTTCACTTTAGGGATCTGATCATATACGGCTTCCACCCGGCCGATAAATTCGGGTCCGAAAACTAAGGCAATGGTCTCGGATAAATCCAAACAGTATTTTATTTCCTCGGCTGTATAACGAAAGTTTAACGGCACCGCGACAGCGCCGGCCTTTAATATTCCAAAGTAGATGGGTAGCCACTCCAGGCAATTCATCAACAGAATGGCCACCTTGTCCCCTTTCTTAATGCCCCGCTTGAGCAATAGATTGGCCATGCGGTTGGCTTTCTCGTCAAAAACACGCCAGGTCATTTCGCGCCGGTATTCACCCGCCGGGTTGTTTTCGATGAGGTCATATTCACGCCAGATGACATTGTGATTCTCCTGAAGGTCCAGATTGATTTCGGTCAGACATATTTCTTGTCCATATATCGCGGCATTACGCGCTAATATTTCGGTGATGGGCATTTCCTTCTCCTCCTGTTCTACCGGCGCAACCAAATAATTGGCGGATTTAATTACGAACAAACCGTCCTACGTACAACTTGACAGATATCATAGCCGGAGCTAAAAAGAACCTGTCTTGAATTAAAAAATTATCAAACACTACACTTTATTATAAATTGATACATGCAGTTAATCAATAGCTTCTTATCGGCATAAAGCGCCGCTGCCAATGACACAATTTTTTACATAAAATTAACAGACAACTGATTTCTGCACGTGACTCCATATGCAAAAAATGATATCATGATTCCGGACGCCAATATCAAAATGACTATTTTTTATGTGATTTGGTATCATTTTTGAGATGGTTTGTACTTAATCATGTGGATTATTTTAAGTTTTGTTACTCAATTTTGCATAAATCAGCCGTATAATTTAATATATAAAATAAATTTTCATTATGTGAAAAAATAAAACGAACAATTGTGACACGGGCTTTTACCAGGAGAAATATTGTATACTTGTGTTAAAAATATTGACATGAACTCGATCTCAAACTACAATTAAGCTACTACCTATAAGGAGTTTGATAAGCCCTATTCTTGATAAAAAGTGTACACTTCTTCCTTATTGCCTTGGATCAGCGGAGTGTAATTCCAGAAAGGTTGAAAAACATGAAACAGACAGAATCACATCCCCAAAAAACAGGACTATACAATTCTCAATATGAGCATGATGCTTGCGGTATCGGCTTTGTGGTCAATATTAAGGGAAAAAAGTCTAATGATATCATCCGGCAGGGCCTTACGGTTCTGGTAAACCTGGATCACCGGGGTGCCCGTGGCGCGGAACCGAATAGCGGCGACGGAGCCGGGATTCTGATGCAGATTCCACATAATTTTATGAATAAAGTATGCGTTGAGGCCGGTTTTACCCTGCCTTCCTCCGGGGAATACGCGGTAGGAATGGTTTTTTTGCCTCAGGAGCCTTCCCGCCGGACCGAGTGCGAAAAATTGCTCACCAAGTTTATTTATGAGGAAGGACAAACTTTATTAGGATGGAGGACTGTTCTGACCTCCGACGCAACCCTGGGAAACGCAGCGAAAGCGTCCAAACCATACATTCGCCAGATATTTATCGGCCGTAATCCTGAGTTGAAAGATGCCTTGGCCTTTGAAAGGAAATTATACGCGATTCGCAAACGCGCGGAGAAGGCCATCCGCTATTCGGGGATGAGCGGCTGCGAATCATTTTACATCGCCAGCCTTTCAGCGCGAACCATTGTTTACAAGGGCATGTTAACCCCGGAGCAAGTGGCGGAGTTCTATCCGGAGTTAGGCGACCCCTTGATGGAATCGGCTTTGGCACTGGTGCATTCCCGGTTCAGCACCAATACTTTTCCAAGCTGGGAAAGGGCCCATCCCAATCGTTATTTGGCCCATAACGGCGAGATCAATACCTTGCGCGGCAACATTAACTGGATGCACGCCCGGGAGTCCATGTTCGGGTCCGGACAGTTCCGTGACGACATCGGCAAAGTTCTTCCGATCATCAGTCCTGATGGCAGCGATTCTTCCATGTTTGACGAATGCCTGGAGTTTTTGACCCTGGCGGGCCGGTCTATGCCCCATGCCATGATGATGATGATTCCGGAGCCATGGTCGAAGCATGAGAGTATGAACGAGGATAAAAAGGCCTTTTATGAATACCACGCCTGTTTGATGGAGCCCTGGGACGGACCGGCTACCATGGCCTTTTCCGACGGTGAAATAATCGGCGCCGTTTTGGATCGGAACGGACTACGGCCTTCCCGTTATTATGTGACCAAGGACGACCTGGTGATTCTGGCATCGGAGGTCGGCGTGGTTGATATTCCCCCGGAACGGGTCACCTTGAAGGGGCGTTTGCAACCGGGCCGGATGCTTTTGATTGATACCCGGGCCGGCCGGATTATTACCGATGATGAAGTGAAGAATGGTTTGGCAACGGCTCATCCCTATAAAGAATGGCTGGACCGTTACCTGGTTTCATTGCGTGATTTGAGTGAGGCGCAGGTGCCTGCCAAACTGAACCCTGATATATTGTTACAACGTCAACAAGCATTCGGATATACTTATGAAGAGTTGCGGTTGATTCTAGCCCCTATGGCCCAGGATGGAGTCGAACCGGTGGGAGCCATGGGGACCGATTCTCCGCTGGCGGTGTTATCCAACGAACCGCAATTGCTCTACAATTATTTCAAGCAGCTTTTTGCCCAGGTTACTAATCCTCCCATCGACGCCATCCGGGAGGAGATTGTCACCGGAACTGAAATTTTCCTGGGGAGCGAGGGGAATTTGCTTGATCCGCAACCGGAAAGCTGCCATCAGATAAAATTGGCCGTACCGATTCTTACGGATAGCGAGGTGGCCAAGTTAAAGCAGTTAAATGGCTCCGGGTTCAAAGCGGCGACTTTCCCCATCCTTTATCGGGTCAATGAAGGCGGCGCCGGGTTGGAAAAGGCTATGAAGAAACTTTGTGAAGAAGTTTTAGGTCAAATTAAGGCAGGCGCTAATATCGTTATTCTGTCCGATAGGGGAATTGACAATGAAATGGCTGCAATACCGGCTTTATTAGCAGTTGCCGGCCTGCATCATTTTCTGATCCGTAAGCAAGTCCGGACTCAAGTCAGTCTCATTGTTGAGTCGGGGGAACCCCGGGAAGTTCACCATTTTGCGTTATTGCTGGGGTATGGAGCTTCCGCCGTCAATCCTTATTTGGCCTTTGAGACTATTGAAGACATGATTCAAACCAAGTTGATTAAAGATTTGAATTACCATAAGGCGGAGACCAATTATATCAAAGCGGTTGTCAAAGGCATTGTCAAAGTGCTTTCCAAGATGGGAATTTCCACTATTCAAAGTTATCAGGGCGCTCAGATATTTGAAGCGGTCGGTATCCATGAGTCGGTCATCGACAAGTATTTTACCTGGACCGCTTCACGGATGGGCGGAATCGGAACGGATATCATCGCCCGGGAGACTGAAATCCGTCATGAGCAGGCTTTTCGGAAAACTGTCAAAGATCAGACGCTGGAAAGCGGCGGGGTATATCAGTGGCGCCGTAATGGCGAGGAACATTTATATAACCCCGAGACGATTCATTTATTGCAAAAGGCTTGCCGGACCGGCGACTATGAATTGTATAAAGAATATACCAGACTGATAGATGATCAGAACCAGAGACATTATACCTTACGCGGCTTATTGAACTTTAAGAAACCCGGTTCGTCCATTCCCATCGAAGAGGTTGAATCTGTCGATGCTATCTGCAAGCGGTTTAAGACCGGGGCTATGTCTTTTGGTTCCATCAGCCAGGAGACTCATGAAGCTTTAGCCATCGCCATGAACCGGATCGGTGGTAAAAGTAATACCGGCGAAGGCGGTGAAGATCCAGCCCGGTTTATTCCGGATGCCAATGGGGATTCCCGCTGCAGCGCCATCAAGCAAGTTGCCTCAGGGCGTTTTGGGGTTACCAGTGAGTATCTGGTCAATGCCCGGGAACTGCAGATTAAGATGGCCCAAGGCGCCAAGCCGGGAGAGGGCGGTCAATTACCGGGCCGCAAGGTGTACCCTTGGGTTGCCAAGGTCCGGCATTCGACGCCGGGGGTTGGCCTGATTTCACCGCCGCCGCATCATGATATTTATTCCATTGAGGATTTGGCGGAGCTGATTCATGATTTGAAAAACGCCAATCAAGCCGCCCGGATCAGTGTAAAACTGGTTTCAGAGGTTGGAGTGGGGACCATTGCCGCCGGTGTTGCCAAAGGGAAAGCCGATGTCATTTTGATTAGCGGTTATGATGGCGGAACCGGAGCTTCACCCCGGACCAGTATCCGTCATGCCGGTCTTCCTTGGGAGCTGGGGCTGGCGGAAACTCATCAAACTCTTATATTAAACAATTTACGCAGCCGGGTCACCCTGGAAACCGATGGCAAGTTAATGACCGGCCGTGATGTAGCCATTGCCGCCCTTTTAGGCGCCGAAGAATACGGCTTTGCAACCTTGCCGCTGGTGGCTCTGGGTTGTGTTATGATGCGGGTTTGCAATCTCGATACTTGTCCGGTGGGAATCGCCACTCAAAATGAGCAATTGCGGAAGAAATTCAGCGGTGACCCCTCTTACATTGTCAATTTAATGCGTTTTATCGCCCGGGATTTGCGGGAGATCATGGCGAACTTGGGGTTCCGCACTATTAACGAGATGATCGGCCGGACTGATCGGCTGGAATCCAAGAAGGGCATTGACCATTGGAAAGCCAAGTATCTGGATTTTTCCAATATTTTATACCAGCCGGAGGTCTCTCCCGAAGTGGGCCGTTACTGCCAGATCCGACAGGACCATGGCTTGGAGAACGCGTTGGATAACCAGATTTTATTAAAGTTATGCGAACCGGCGCTGCAAAAAAGCAAATCCGTCCGGGTAAACTGGCCTATCCGGAATACCAACCGGGTTGTGGGAACTATTTTGGGCAGTGAAATAACCAGGAGATACGGCGCTGGCGGTTTACCGGAGGACACCATTCGATTGCACTTTAAAGGTTCGGCGGGGCAAAGTTTCGGGGCCTTTATTCCCCGTGGAGTGAGCCTATTCTTAGAGGGCGACGCCAACGATTATATCGGTAAGGGAGTTTCCGGGGGGAAAATTGTGGTTCATCCTCCCGCAAAATCAAGTTTCAGCGCTGAAGAAAACATCATTATCGGCAATGTCGCTTTTTACGGAGCTACCAGCGGAGAGGCATATATCAACGGCGCAGCGGGAGAACGGTTCTGTGTCCGTAACAGCGGTTTAAATGCCGTAGTGGAATCCATTGGCGATCATGGTTGTGAGTATATGACCGGCGGCCGGGTCATCGTTTTAGGACCTACGGGACGCAATTTCGCAGCCGGGATGTCAGGCGGCATCGCTTACCTCCTGGACGAGGCCGGTGATTTCAAGAACCGCTGCAATCATGAACTGGTTGACTTGGAACGGCTGGTTGACCGCGAAGAGATTGAGGCTGTCAAGGAAATGATTAAAAGGCATCTAAAATATACTGGCAGTAAAAGGGCTAAAGAGATTTTGGCGGCTTGGAGCCAATACTTGCCTAAGTTTGTCAAGGTTTATCCCCGGGATTACAAGCGGGTGCAACAATCGGTTTCCAATCTGCAAAAAAAGGGCATGTGCAAGGAAGAAGCGTTTATGGCCGCATTCGAAGAGAACAAGAACGATTTAAAACGGGTGAGCGGGAACTAATTTCCCTTTTACCCTTTACATTTTTAACTTTTTTAATGGGGGAACTATTATGGGTAAGCCGACTGGATTTATGGAATATCAGCGGGAGATTCCGGTGGACCGGCATCCGCAGGAACGCCTGAAGGATTGGGAAGAGTTTCATGAGCATTTCACCGAGGAGCAGCATAAAACTCAGGGTGCCCGGTGTATGAACTGCGGGATACCATTTTGCCATAGCGGGCTTTTGTTTAGCGGTATGGCTTCCGGCTGTCCCGTAAACAATTTGATCCCGGAGTGGAACGACTTAATCTACCGCGGGCTATGGGAAGAAGCGGTCAAACGCCTCCTCCGTACCAACAATTTCCCGGAATTCACCGGCAGAGTTTGCCCTGCTCCCTGTGAGGGTTCTTGCACCCTGGGTATTCATGAGCCTCCGGTTACCATCAAAGTTAACGAAAGCGCCATTATTGACCGGGCTTTTGCACATGGCTGGATCAAACCGGAACCGCCGGTCCGCCGGACCGGCAAAAAAGTGGCAATAGTAGGTTCAGGGCCGGCCGGCCTGGCTTGCGCGGCCCAATTGAACAGTGCCGGTCATGAGGTTACTGTTTTTGAGCGGGCAGATAGAATTGGCGGTTTGTTGATGTACGGTATTCCCAATATGAAGCTGGATAAGAAAATCGTCCAGCGCCGGATTGATCTATTGGCGGCGGAGGGAATTAAATTTGTCACCAATACCGAAATCGGCAAGGATTATGACGCTAAAAAACTACGTAGTGAATTCGATGCGGTAGTGCTTTGCGGCGGCGCCACCAACCCCAGGGATCTGGCCGTTGCAGGGCGGGAGCTTAAGGGAGTTCACTTTGCAATGGAGTTTTTAAAGGCCAATACCAAGAGCCTGCTGGATTCACAACATAAAGACGGCAAATATATCTCCGCTAAAGACAAAGATGTCATCGTCATCGGGGGCGGGGATACCGGGACTGACTGTGTAGGCACTTCCCTGCGTCATGGCTGCAAAAGCGTAGTGCAATTTGAAATTGTACCGCAGCCCGCCGGGGAACGCCAGGATGATAATCCCTGGCCGGAGTGGCCCAAGGTGTTTAAGGTGGATTATGGCCAGGAGGAGGCTATTGCCGTATACGGCAAAGAGCCCCGGTGTTATTGTATTAACACTGTGAAATTTGCCGGGGATGATCAGGGCAATGTTAAAGAAGTGCATACTGTGGAAGTAAAATGGGAAAAAGAGGCCGGCGGGCGGATAGTTCCCAAAGCGATACCGGGCACCGAAAAGGTTTGGCCGGCTCAATTGGTGTTATTAGCGCTGGGATTTTTAGGCCCGGAGGAGACGGTCCTTGATAAATTGGGAGTCGAAAAGGACGGACGTACCAATGCTAAAGCCGAGTATGGCAAGTATGCCACCAACCTTCCGGGTGTTTTCGCGGCCGGAGATATGCGTCGCGGTCAGAGCCTGGTGGTATGGGCCATTCATGAGGGGCGCGGCGCCGCCTGGGAATGCGACCGGTATTTAGAGAGAAAAGGGTAAAGGGTTGGGTTTTGGGTCTATCGTTCAGGGTTCAGAGTTTCGGGTGAGGATTTCAGGCCTATTGTTCAGCGTTCAAAGTTTCGGGCTTCATGTTTAGTCGTTGAACGATGAACGCGGAACCCGGAACGAACCTCTTCGAAATCACCCACTTTGATCGGTATCGGTAATCTCAAACAGATCTTTGATCTCCTCCCAGGTCAAGCTGCTTACCGGATCGCTATTATCCTGGATAATGGCTTCAAATACTGCTTTTTTACGTTCTTGGAGCTGGATCAGCTTTTCTTCCACTGTACCGAGAGTGACCAGTTTGTAGACCATGACCTGCTTCTGTTGGCCGATCCGGTGTACCCGGTCGGTGGCCTGGTTTTCTACCATGGGATTCCACCATGGCTCGGCGTGGATCACGATATCGGCTGCGGTCAGATTGATTCCCACCCCGCCGGCTTTGAGGCTGATGAGAAAAACCGGTATTTCCGGCGAATTGTTAAAACTGTTGATCTGCTCAATCCGGTCGGTGGTGGCGCCGTCCAAGTATTGATAATTTATCTTGTTTTCCTGGAGTTTCGCCCGGATAAGCTTCAACATCCTCACAAACTGGCTAAAAACGACTATTTTATGGCCGCCATCCACGGCTTCGTTAATTAGCTCCAGTAAAGCATCCAGTTTCCCCGAGTCAGCCTCGGGACTAATCTCTGGTAAGGCCAAGCCGGGATGGTCGCAAATCTGGCGCAGTTTAGTAAGTGCCGACAGCACCATGAGCCGGGACTTGTTGAAACCCATATTGGTTACCGAATTGATGACATCTTGTTTTACTTGCTTTAAAACCGTAAGGTAAGCATCCTCCTGTAATTGACTCATGGCTATTTCCCGGGTAAACATTATTTTCGGCGGCAGTTCGGCCAGTACCTCTTCTTTTACCCGGCGCAGCATGAAGGGGGCTATTTTTTTGCGCAAGAGCGCCAGAGTTTCGGATTGTTTGGCCTTCCTTCGCAGAGGGATCGTATATTTCTCTTGAAATTCCGGCATGCTTCCCAGGTAACCCGGCATTAAAAAGTCGAACAATGCCCATAGATCTTCCAGCCGGTTCTCCACCGGGGTCCCGGTCAACACCAGCCGGTGCCGGGATTGGATTCGTTTGCAGTCTTTGGCCCGTTGGGTATCCCGGTTCTTGATATGCTGCGCTTCATCAAGAATACAGTAATAAAAAGGGATTTTTTCAAGGGATTCAATATCATTAACCACCGTATCGTAAGTGGTAATGATGATTTCCTGTTTTGGGAAAGCGGCGCGCAGCTGTTCCCGGGTCTCCGGAGAACCATGATAAATCAAACGGGCGGTTCCGGGGTAGAATTTGTCAATCTCCGCCGCCCAGTTGTAAATCAGGCTCCGGGGGCAGATGATCAAGACCGGCTCCGGTTTTGGAAGGCTCTTGAGCAATGTGAGCACCTGGACGGTTTTGCCCAATCCCATATCATCGGCTAAAATTCCCCCAAACCGGTATTTATGTAAAAAATGCAGCCAATGAAAGCCTGCTTTTTGATATTCCCGCAATTCTCCCTGGAAGCTGGCAGGTATGGGAGAGGATTCAAGCAAGCCGGTATTGGAAATATCGGCTTCAAACCGGTTATAAATACCGTTTCCTTTGATTTCAACCCCTTGTTCCCTGAGTAAATCCCTGAAAAACGCCAGGTTGTATACTCTTTCCCGGCTGGTATCCGAACCGGCTTGGGGAGACAAGCTTTGTTGCAGCAGATCAAATTTGGCCGACTCGTCAACAAAAAACCACTGGCTGCCGATTTGAAGATAGTTTCCGGAACCGAATCTTTGTAACAGCGACATAATTTGTTGATGGGTAAAGGTTTGTCCTCCCAGGTTGTAGGAGATATGAAACTCAAACCAATCGATTCTTTCATCCAGTTCCAGTTTTATTAGTGGCTCCAGTTTGGCCGGCGTAACCTTGAACTCCGCAAAGGCGGGACTGGCATGAAACGGCCACTTTTCCTGCAACTGCGGCCAGCCATGGCGTATGAATGTTAATTGGGATTCCCGGTTATGAATTACCCAGTTGGCGGTTTGGAACTCAAACTGAAACCGTTTCAGAAAATCCAGCAATTCCACAAAAGGCTGCCGGTTCACGGTAAACCACAGATTCGGATCCGGTTCCGAACGTTCAAATTTCGGTGCTCCGGTAAGCAATCGCTGGCAGTCCTGGTTGCGGTACACCTGATCCGGCAATTTGATCTCAGGCTGACAAGTAATTTTCCCTTGTTCATAGTCAAGAAACAGGCTGATTTCAGGCTCGTGCATCACCAGCCGGTGGGATAGCAACTCCGGCGCCAGATCCAACCGGATTTTCCGGCGCAATTTCGGCAGGGTGTCAAAGAGGAGTTCCCCCAGTTGCTCCGGGGCAATGGCGATCTCCGGCGGGATTTTCCCCAAACCGGAAGTGTTGAGCCATTGGACGGTGTTTTCATGAATGATGTAATTTAAATCCGGATTGAAGAAGCCGGCGGTTTCAAATTCAGTAGTATCATATGTGAATTGGAGGCGGGTTTCATCACCGCTGACCATAAGCCGGGGTTTCAATGGTTCACCGATTGCCAGCGGCCGGGAGTCGGCATGATGAAGCGCCCGTGCATTTTGGATTAAAACTAAAATCAACTGCAGGCTTTGGGGGGTCTTCGGTAAAAAGACGCATTTGCGGCGTGAATCTTTCCCGTTAAGCAGCCTCTCCAGATAGGAGATGACTAATTGGTCAAAACCGGCGAATGAATTGAGGATCTGCTCCCTTTTACGGGCGCTGAAATTGATATCGCCAAGACACTCCGTTAATTGACCGGCCAATGGGTCATGGCCTTCAGGGACCTGGAAGATGATTGTAAAGTTCTCCGCCAGATCATTCAGACCGCCGATTTGATAAAAAAGGACAACCGTTTCATCCGGGCCGGCGGCCAGTTTCAACAGTTCGACGCCTTCCGGTTGAACCGGTTTTGCCAAACCAGGGTTCAATTTGGGGAAATCATCGGCGATAAATTTATAGACAACGGCTGTTGCATGTTCGCAGAGTGTATCATTTCCCGAAGCGCAAGTGCAGTAAGCGTCAATTTTGAGCCGGTCATTGCCAAAATCAAGACTGATATTGACACCGAACGCGCCGGAGGCTTTGACAATAGCCTTGATTTGGTAGCGGCTGGTTCCGGAAGGGGAATAACTATAAGGTTTAATGGCAGCGGATTGATAATACGCCACGGCTGTTTCAAAAACTTTTTCCCCAGCGTCCAGTTTCAGTTTTTCCAGTAACATTGAGGCGCTCCGATAGATAATTTTTAATCCTTTCTATTTTATCGTAAATTGACCGTTTTGCAAAGGAATAACCCTATCCCGGCATAGCCGGAACTATTGATTAGACGGGATTAACGGGATTAATTGGATTGAACCATTTTATACTTTCGTTTTCGATCTGCATTGATGAAAAATCCCCTTCATCCAGTTAATCCCGTCCAAAAAAGCTTTTGCCAGCCTTGAACAAGCTTTTGTTTTCTTTTCATATTTGACAAGAACTATGGAGTTAAAGCCTGTTGATCTCCCTTGTCAAATAGCCATCCCATTGCTTTAATCTTACGCCCATCCGGCATCCGGAAGGCGGTTTTTCCGAAGTTCACCGTAATTTTGGTGCCGTTGGCGAAAAGGGATTGCTGTACGTTACGGTCCGGGGTTAGAAACCGGAAGTCGGTCATCTCGGAGTAGCCGGTATTTAATAAAACCGGTGTAATGTTACGATAGCTACGGATGAAACGGGACCGGTTTTGCGTCCAAAGGGCGCGATCGAACATAAACATGGGCGGAGTGGCGTAAAGAATGTTAAACAGATCCCGTTTTTCCCAGACAGCGGGTATTTTGTTGTTATAGTCTCCCCAATACCAATAGGATGTGACACAATCATGATATACCAGTTCCCACAGGGGCAACCGGTATTCATGTCCAAGTTGAAACTGGCGGATTTGTTGGGGAACCCGGCTGAGGATCTGGCCCATATTCCGGCCCGCGTCGTCAATTCGATAGGGCCCCAGGCTCATCATGCCTTCAAAGTAATGAACATAAGGGACAGCTGCGTCGTGTCCGGTTTCACTGCCGGCAATCAGCTTCATATCGTTGGATATGTATTCCAAAAGCCGCATTTTTTCCTGACGGCTTTGACTGCGGGTCATGGGATGGTCCGGGTGATAACACTCCCGCCAGGGTGCAGCGGTGGTGGTGTCTATAAACCTGGCCCGGTAAGGATGGGATTTCAATTCTACCGGGATTCGTTCGGCCGCGTATTGTAAAGCCTTACTATCACATAAAACGCCGCAGGGATAAAGCTTGTTGTCCTTGGTTTCGATCTCCCAACCTTTTTCCCACTGTCCAGCGGAGTCAATGATGATATCGCCGGGCCAGGCATGCGTCGGCCAGTTGGAATCCACATACCGGAGCGTTGGAAAACGTTCGGGGTCCATCACATCTTGATATATATCGTAACGCCCGGTGAGAACCCGTTGCTGATTCATGGCTGCAATGATTTCCGGCGACCCGGCGGCGCTCCATAAAATTTTGTCCATTCCGGCGGCTTTCATCTCCTTGACAATGGAAAGGGGCTCCTGGTCCCAGCACCAAATGTTGGCTGCTCCAACCAGCAGATCGACGTTGGGATTATCAAGCCGTTTTTGGGCTAGCGTGTGAAGTCTTCCTTGCGCTTGGATATAGGAACGGTATTTTTTGCACATCGCTACAAAACCGCCTTCATCAAAGAACAAATATTTGATGCGCCGGGAATAACCGAACCGCTCTTTTTCCGGATCCCAGAAAGGGGTGATACATAATTTCTGATCGTAACGCTCGATTTGAATGGAGGCATCATCCGGGGTTTCGATGATTGCCATTTGGCCCCGGACGCCGTCGGTGACTCCCCAAAAACTCATGCAGATTCCATGCCCGCCGTAAGCGATTAGGCGCATCGGATGGATGGACGGGTCGTTAACCGGATAAGATATACCTTCATTCAGGGGAACAATCAAGTAAGTTCCCGTATCCGTCACAAAAGGTTCGGGAAAGCCGATACTTTGCGGCATACTTCCGTTTCCGGCAATGGTAATATCAAACTCCGGCAATTTGAGATCCAAAGTAAGATCGATATTCAACCTCAAACCCGATGTAAGGGATTCCATACGCATTGCTATGGTTTGTCCGCTTGATTTGGCGTCAAGTAACCATAAATCGTTGTGGAGGTTTACTTGCCGCCATTTGAAATTGGATCGTTTATCAAAGACAGTCAACGTATTGTTCCGGGTGTCCAGGGTAACATCCATTACAGGATTAGTTATGGAGATGGATGGAGGCAACACGCCGGTTTGTGAAAGGGGTGTGGTATGGATTTGAAAGTCGTCGATCCAAATTGTCGCCGGTCCTTCACCAATCCAGCGGGGAATAATCTTCACGATATTTCCGGAAGTCCGGAATCTGGTTTTGATATATTGCCAATCAGCCGTCTTTTTAGGGGAAACCCCCGCGTAAGTCCAGTCAATTACTCCCTGGTCATCGTATGTTATCACACCAAGAACGCCGGCCCCGGAGCCGCTGATTTTTACCCACGAGCTAAGTTCGAAGAGGGTATCGGAGTCTGCGGGGATCTCCAAATCCGGCATGAAACTCCAATCCTTGGAACCGGAAAAATCAATCCGGACGGAGTAATGGCCGCTATGGACAACCTGGTTATCCAATACAACTCTGCCGGCTTCCGGTTCCCTGGTCCAAAGCCGTTTCCAGCCGGATAACCCGTCTTCAAAACCACCGTTTGTTATGGCGGGCTTACCGTGTTGGACGACCGGCGCATTCTGGCCGGCGCAAAGATGTTGTTGAAGGCCGATGGCTGAAAAAAGACTGAAACCCGTCAGGCATAATCCAAAAATCCGGAAGAATTTGGCCATGATGTAACACACTCCTTATCATTTTAGTGCAACGACTGTATTGTTTCAAGCCTGGCTTCTATCCGTTGATGCTTCTCGGGATATTCGGCCGCGGTAAAGACCCTTAATGCATCCTCATAGGCGGTGACGGCCATGGAAACGTAAAGGTTCTTGTCCGTAACGGCGGACATGAGGCTGTATGCCTCGCCGATTTGATATTGAAGTTCGGCATAGTCCAGTGGATAATCGTTCTCTGTAAAAATTGTTAAGGCCTCCTGATAGATAGCGACAGCTCCTGAGATGCTTTTCTCCCTTTCGGGCGGGCTTTCCCGGCCGGCTAGCACCGCATAAGCATTGCCCAGGTTCATTAGGGTGATGGCGCGTTTGAGCGGGTAATCTGCGGCAGGGTAAAGTTCCAGCGCCGCCTTGAAACATTCGATAGCCTTGGCAAGATTGGCAATACCGGCTTCGATCCGTTGCGAACATATCAAACCGATATTTAAATAAGTTGAAGGGATAATTTCCGAAGCCGCCGGCAGGTTATTGATCTTTAAAATTTCCTCGAAATAATGGATGGCTTTCTTAAGGTAAGCTTCATTATTCCGGAAAGCGGAGTAAAGCTTACATGCGGACCCTAGATTGTGTAAGATCAAGGCAAACCCAATCGGATAATTGGCCACAGTGGTTAAAATATCCAAAACCTCTTTTGAAGCCATTATCGCGCTATTTAAATACTCTTCCCGGTTATAGACCCGGGCCAGATCTATATATAAGTTGGCGAGACAATTCTGGACGTGGGAATACTCCAAGGGATAGCTATCACTGTTTAATATGGCCAGTGCTTCCTTATAGGCAGACATGGCTTTATTGCGATTTTCTTCCGGATCCTTAAATTCGGCCAGCGAATGATAGGCAAATCCTTTGCTGTATTGGGCCAAGCCAAATAGTGAAGGAAATTCCTGCTTGGGGATGGCTTGGACTGCTGCTTCATAAGCCGCGATTGCCAGGGCAAGATTTGCCTCCTTGGCTTCAAATTGGGCTAAGGCATTATAGTTATTGGCCAGATGATACATTACTTTGGCATAATCCACGGGATTTTCTTTGGGATCGATGGATTTCCTCCAATGTTCCAGAAACGTATGAGCATTTTCCAGTATGGCTTGGGCCTTCGCTAAATAATCTTTCTTTTGGCCATACTCGGAGATGGCCTGATAAATAAATCCCAGATCATTATAAGCAACGGCATATTCTTGGAGGTCGTGTTTGGCGTGAATGATTTGCAACGCCGCTTCGAAAGTTGTAAGGGCATTTATTAGATTGGCTTCGTTATCTCTGAACAGGGATAATTTTTTGTAGCATATCCCCAGATGATAGGTGAGATAAGCCAAAATTTTGACATCCTTTAGCGGGCCGGTTTTTTCGCGTAATTCCAAAAAACTGGCCAAGGCCTCCTCCAGCCGGTTGGTATCCAGCAAATTACTGGAATCATTCAGGTGAACCGTCAAGTCTGTTTGGGAGATATGCGGTTTGAGATGTTCGGAACTTTTCGGGTTAAAAATGATATAGTGGATATATTTCATGCTTCTCCAATTACCTCGATGTTTCTTTTTATTTCATCCTTTTTATTTTCGGCAATTCTTGGCCGGGGATTTAATGCCTCAAAACCCGATACAATTAAGGATTTAAATTTTTGGGAGGAATTTTGGAGAATAAAAAATTCCGGTTTTCCCGGAATCGATTGCTAATATTGGAGCTGGTGATGGGAATTGAACCCGCAACCTGCGGTTTACGATACCGCTGCTCTACCATTGAGCTACACCAGCATATATTATATTACCATTTTATCATGTCTTGGATATGAAATCAATCAATGGCCTTCATTAAAAAACTTCTAGAAAATACTAGAAGCAAAAATTTGATGCTTGGAGCGGGCGACGGGATTCGAACCCGCGGTCCTCGGCTTGGGAAGCCGATGCTCTACCACTGAGCCACACCCGCTTGAGATAATTTTTTTAGAACCTTATTTCCGTAAAATATATTATATCCAATCTGCTTTTAAAAAGCAAGATAGTTTCCAGCGGAAGAGCATTAAAAAATTTAGCGCAATTGGTTCAAATTGCAAACTCGAAAAAAGGATATTTGGGTCAGAGTGTCGAAATTTGGTGACTGTTAGCGGATGGCGAAACATAACATAGCAGACTGTCAGGAGGTGTTTTGATGAGTTATGTGATTAGTGATGAATGTATCAGTTGTGGTGCATGTGAATCTGAGTGTCCGACCGGTGCTATCAGTGAAGGTTCCGACAAATACGTGATTGACCCCGGTAAGTGTACGGAATGCGGGGCATGTGGCGACGTATGTCCGGTAGGAGCGGCAAAACAAGCTTAAACTGATGAGCGGTTCACAAGAGGCCTCAATTGAGGTCTCTTGTGTCACAGTTTCACAATTTCTAGAGCACACGCGGAATTATATAATCCGGTTCATCCACGGCTCTTTCTTCAATATACTCCGCTAATAACCGGTTTACTACTTCAGAAAAGGTACGTTGCTCGTAAAAAGTTATTTGACGAAGCTTCTCGTAAACATCGGGATCGATGCGCACATGTAGCTCCTTTTTGGGGGTGCGGCGATTCATGCTAAATCTCTCCCCGGCTTTGTTTATTCAGACAAGAGCGAATTTACGATCCGGTTCACTAGTTTTCCATCGGCGCGGCCTTTTACCTTCGGCATGAGGACCGGCATTACCTTTCCTAAATCCTTTTTGGTGGACGCGCCGGATTCGGCGATGGCCGCCCGGACAATTTCCCGGACTTCGTCTTCTGTTAGCTGGGTTGGTAAATATTCCTGGAGAATTTTGATCTCCTTGCGCAAGTTTTCAATGATATCGGTCCGGCCTGCTTTCTCGTATTCCGGGATGGCGTCATTGCGCTGTTTGGTTTCCCTGGCCAGAACTTCAATGACCTCCCCGTCGTTGAGGTCATGCCCTTTGGCGATTTCCAGATTGGTGATAGCCGCTTTGGCTAGGCGGATGACGGATAACTTCATCTGGTCCTTGCTTTTCATAGCAGTTTTTAAGTCTTCTTGCAGCCGTTCTTTGAGCGTCATGTTCATTCCCCCTTATTTTGGTTTATTCATTCGCGGCAAGCTGCAGATTTCCTGCCCGGACCAATTGAATCGGCAAAACGTTTTCGCGCAATAACGTCACCATCATCATAAACACTTTACCAGAGATTAAGAAGGGGAAAATGATACTTATATTGTGCCCCGGAAGCGGCAAAATACTACTCTGTTTCTGCAAACGGTGCTGGAGTAAGCTTGGTCAATAATTTTTTCATGGTGCTTTTGGTGGGCAACATGATCAATTGCACCCGGATTTCCAGGCTTTCAATCAAATACTCATAATGAACCAGCAAATGATCCAGGTTATAAACCTTGGCCGAATAGTTGAGCACCCGCTGCAGATCGGAAACCCGGGCGGGCGGGGTGAACCACCAGTTGATAGCGGCCTTTTCCGTTAAAGAGCGCCAAAAACAATTGGATAAAATGTTTACTAATTCCGTTAGGACCGATATTTCCACCCGGTTGAAACTCTTATTGTTTTTGTTCCGTTTGGCGCCCATCATTTGCTGGATCAAGGCCAGCGCATCTTTTTCCTGAAAGAAAGTATAGATTTCACCGCAAATCTCCCCGGAAAAACGCAGATGAAAGGCAACGTGCTCCGGATAAAACATCCGGATCCGGTCAAGCAGAATCGGCAGTGTCATGAATGAGAGGCAGTTTAAATGAATCTCCGCCTGGGTTCCCAAAAAGTTGCGCAAGGAACTCAAAGCGCTGGAAGCCCCCATCTGGGCCGCCTCATACAGCTTTTCAATCTCCTGGGGTAAAAGACATATCTGCTGGTGGATAATAGATTCGTCCTGTTCGATGGCAACTTGCATTGGAAGCGCTCCTTTTCGTAATTATAATGATAAATTTCATTATCTATTCTGGGTTCAAGGCCAATATCCTTTGTCGATTCATCACATAAAATGAAGGTATTTGCCAAAAAATGAAGTAAATTATTATATGAGTAATATATTTTGGTAAGAATCAAATATTTGGCCTTTAAATGCCCAATTATCCCTTATTAAAGCTTCGAAGAGCATTTTCTAGAGAGGACAACGAAATGACCACCAATCAAAACCGAAATGGAGCAAAGTTCGGCGGAATTTACCGTTCATTGATTGCGGTTCTGGGAGAACCGGTGGAACTACACCGTACCAGTCCGCTTTATTGGTGCGATAATGCGCTGGAAGTTCTGCTGGCCACCATACTAACTCAGGCCACATCCGACAAGAATGCCCTGCAATCCTGGAGAAATTTGAAACAGCTTTGTAAAGAGCCCTCGGATATTCTTAGCTTGGATGAAAAAGTGTTGTTGGAGGCGATTAAACCCGCCGGTATCATGACCCGGAGGGCAAAAACGCTTGTGGGGGTTTTAAGGACGATCCATGACAGATTTGGAGAATACACGCTGAATCAGCTTGCCGGAGATCCCGGTTTGGCCCGGGAGATTTTGAACAACCTGCCGGGAGTGGGGCCGAAAACTGCTGCTTGCACCATGTTGTTTGGGCTTGGCCTGCCATGTTTCCCGGTTGATACGCATATTAACAGGATTGCCTGCCGGATGGGATGGGTAGCATCCAAGAGCACTCCCGCAAACACTCAATTGCTGTTAACAGAGACTATTCCACCCGAATATCACGCCGATCTTCATATTTTGCTTCTAAATCTAGGCCGCAGATACTGCCGGCCCACCACGCCCGATTGTTCCCATTGTCCGCTGTCCGGTGAATGCCGGTTTGGTTCTAAATCCTCTTAATTCTGTTCAGTTACCTTGTTTTGGGCTTGCTAAAATTCAAAAGCTTTTAGACGGGATTTACAGGATTTATTGGATTAGAACATTTTATCCCTTCGTTTTCGGCGCTGCCTTTAAGAAAATCCCCTTAATCCAGTCAATCCTGTCCAGTTGCTTGTTTTGGGCCTGTCAAATTGACAAACCTTTTTTTAGACGGGGTTTACGGGATGGGAAGTGATAGGTGGAGCTGTAGTTTACATAATATAATTAACATGTTATACTGATATAAAAAACAGGAGTTTAACAGGGGAAATGAAAAAGGGAATATTAATATATGTTGTGGGATGGATATTAGTGATAATAACTGTATGGAATTTGATATCACTCACGGAAAATAAAATTAATAGTGAACCGGGAACCATCGATTATGGCCGGGTTTCGCCAACGGCCAGCAAGGCGGAGATTGTCGCTGAAATAAATCATTTAAGGAATCAGATAATTGATCTGGAAGCAGAATCCGGAGTCTCCGGGAAGGAAGGCTTTACGGTTTATCCGGCAGCGGTTTCGTCCCGTTTATACTCGTTATATGAGGCTCTTTCTTTACGGCTGCATTTTTTAAAAACAGGAGCTAACCGGATTTCATCAGGTCAATGGGAAGGCTACCCGTTCTTAAAAAAGAACGATCACGGCTACACCGTAGCTGACGCATTTGCAGTTATCGCTGATTTGAAAAAAAACGGAGTTCCGGATAATCTCCTGCAAAATCTGCATATTTTTTTGCTTCCCTATTCTATTCCGGAGATCAGTGGTTTGGGCGGTGCCGGCTATACCCTGATTGGTGCAGCGGCGGAGATATCCTCCGAACAGTTGGCGGTGACACTAAATCATGAAATCGGTCATCATATTCATCTGAGTTTTATGCCGGAGGGGGATGAAGAAGGAAAAGCCAATTGGGAAAGGTATCTTAGGCTGCGCGGGGGGGACTGGCATGATCCCGGAGAGGTGAACACGGCGGCTTGGAGTAATTCAAGCGAAGAAACGTTCGCTGAGGACTTTCGGATGCTTTTCGGGAAAAATCAACCGTATTACAACGATCTTGCCTTAGGTGATCCCCGGGATAATTCCAGGCAGGCGGGCTTTTTAAAAGAATTTATGGTGTCATTGGCCCAAGAGCCGCCAAAAGAACAATATAGTTCTCCCTGGATCCCCCGGGCTGGAGAGGTGAGTTTCTGGCGGCTGCAAAGTTTATTAATAACTGTTGTCTGGGTTTTTCTCGGAATTTCCGGTCTGGTACTAAAAAGTCAAGCCCGGCCTGAAAGGATCTCTCCGAAGTTATTTTTCCATGAAGCCAGTTATTATTGAGTCCTTAAGCAACAGCTATTTATTCTTTTTGCCCAGCATGTTTAGTTTGGCCGCGATCTGGTAAACGCTTTCGGATTGCGACAATAATTCCTGGCTGGCTGCCATCTGTTGCTCCGCGGCTGCGGCAATATTTTCGGCATTACTAAATCCGATTTGGGATTGGCGTTCAATTTCATTAGCGGCGAACACCACCTGATTGCTATTGGAGGCAATCTCTTGCGTGGCTGCGGATATTTGCGTGGCCTGGCTGGTTAACATATCTTCCGTGGTGGCAACTGCTCTGAACGCCTCACCGGCTTTATTAATAACACTTAAACCGACTTGTACCAAATCCGCCTCGTGTTCAATGGAGGAAACAGCCATGTTGATTTCTTTTTGAATCCCGGTCACCAGATCCCGGATATTTTCAGTGGCGGTAGCGGCTTGGGTCGCCAAGTCCCGGATGGAGGAAGCGACCACCTGGAAACCATGGCCTTGTTCACCAGCCCGGGAGGCTTCAATGGAAGCGTTAAGGGCTAGTAAATTGGTTTGACGAGCGATTGCCGAGATGGTCCGGACGATGAGTTCAATCTGTCTGGACATACCGCTGAGTTTCGTCATATTCGTTTTGCTTTGCTCACTGGCTTTGGCAATCGTCTCCATTTCCAAAGCCGCCTGGGCGATGGCCTCCGAACCTTCAGTGGTTACCTGGTTCAAGTTGGCTGCGATATTATTCAACTCTAGAATATATTCCGCGATTTCCTGGACCCGGTCGGCCAAATTGATGAACAAGGGGTTGAAGTTTTGAACCAAATCCAGGGTGGCCTTGGCGCTGCTGGATGTGGTTTTTGAATATTCGGCGTTCGACTCATTGATGGTTTTCGATTCCAATGAAATCTCCGACAAACGTTTGGAGGATTGGACCAGTGTTCCGGAGATCTGGTTGGCTTCCTTCATTAACCGGGCCAACCGTGCTAAAATAACATTGCGCTCTTCGGTGCTGGCCAGATCGGTAATCAACTTTTTGGTCCGGCTGGTTAAGGCAATTGCGACAAACATTACAACCCCCATTGTAAGGTTCACATAGATCAAATCGGAGAATATATCGGTTTTTTGACCGATGACATTACGGCCGTTTTCAAATAATATGGGGGTAAAAATAGACGTGCCGTGAATTATATCAATAATATCAATGCTTGCCAGGACAACTGCGGAAACAATGATAGTAAGGTTGCGATCAAAATATAAACTGGCGATTAACACCGGTATCAGCCATAGGATGAACACAAACCGGTTAATCTCAAAATCGGAATATAAAATGATTTGAATTAAAATAAAGCAGCCAATGACCAGGTATTTAAACCACCAACCGGTCTTTTTCAGGAAAAAATAAATGAAATACGGGATAAACAGAGCGAGGGCACTTAAGCCGAAGTCCCTCCATATGACCAGTTTATCGGTGGAATTTAGCGGTGTATATGCAAGCATAATAACAAAAACACATACCGCTATACAGTATAAGAAGATTTTAGATACCAGCCGGTTGGTATAATCCTCATTCTCAAAAATAATGTTATTCTTTGGCATACGATCCCCTCAATATTCATTTTAACTTTAATATCGGCAGATTTTTCATTTTAACATAGAATTTCTTACGGAAATTTTTATGATTTCAAAAAAAAATAACCGTCCGAGCGGTTAAACCGCGTTCCGTAACGTCCCCGGGGACGTAAGAGTATATATGGATCGGGTTTTTGACAGAATCCGGCAAGTTCATGTTACGGACAATGTAGGGAAGGCACTTGCCGGATTCGTGTTACATTCCAAGTGGAGCAGGCTTTGTCAGGCAATTTGATTAAATAAACTGCCTTTGGACCTGAAGTCTAAGATGTTTTGATAAGATTTGATATAAAAATGGGTCTGGTTCTCTTGCGCGTCTGGGGAAGCATCGGATACTTGCCCGGAGGTTTCTGCGGATTTTTTCAGTAATTCAAGCCGGGCATTGTTTTCCATTTGAGTAGCCGAAGCCGCAATAGCTTGGTCGGCTCCGGAAGGATCAGATGGCGCTAAAGCAGCCCGTCTTATGGTTTGAGCTTTAGCAATGGTGGCTTCAGGATTGTTGGGTACGGGACTTACATCAAGCTGGACTTCACCGCCAACTGCATAAGATTTTCCATCCGGACCCATAGTATATTGAAAAGTGGGTCCGCCGCGGACGTGGGCGCCGCCGGCCGCCATATGTTGTTGCTCGTGGGTCTTTACATGAATATCCCGGGCTTGCAGTTTTCGCAGCACCTGTTTTTCCGCGGCGCTGAATTGAATCTCCGTATTGTTTTTAACTGTTTCTGAATTATCCGCTGCGGCTCCCTTTGAGCGGCTGCGTTCTAATGCCTCCGGTGAAAGGCTTAGAATGGCTGCCTCCCGTGAAAAACGAGGCGCCGCAGAATGTACTCGGTTTTTTTCTGATAATATGTTAGCTGATATATTCGATGTTTGATCCGGTTGGGAAATGGAAGCCCGGTTGGTAACAGACGCTGCTTCCGATACTGGGAATGAGGGGGATACACCGGATATGTTTGACTCCATCGTAAATCGCCTCCCGGGGAGATAAATGCGCTTTATAGCACTCATGCGATAGAACTATATCACCAACTTAATTGTAACCTGAAATTGTGATTTAGAAAATAGAACTTTCGACCTATAATCATTGAATGCCATTCACCCGATAATTTAAAAGCAGGTTACCCTAAAACGAAAGAAGGGCTGACATTGTCTATCAACGCTTTGCACTCAAACGATGTAAACCGGAGAGTGAACACTGTAACAGGCCTGAAGAAGTATCAGGAAGTAAAAAAAGTGATGGAGGTTTTTAAGAATGAATTGCGGCAGGAGATGGAGAAACCGCAATCGACAAAAGTGGATTATCGGGTTAAATAAGGGCAGGTAACCAATGGGGAGTTTTATGACACCGACACAAACGGGGCGTCTACCGGGGCACGTTTTTCTGGAAAACACGCTCATCAATAAAAAGTAATAGAGGTATGGTTTAAAAAGAAAAAAGAAAGTCACATGAGCTGGTGACTTCTTTTTTATTGCTTTAACATAAGGCTCTGCCATAAATAATTGTTGATGGTTTTTATCTCCGCCGCGGCGTGGGGCTATCCCAAAAGGTGTTTTCAACGTTACGGATTACCAATTACTTTTTAGACAGCCTCTAAGCCACCTCTTTTTTAATTTCCGCCACGATTTGATCTAGCAATGCCAGCATTTTATCGGTGCTCTTCCCTAGGGAGTAAGCTACTTTAACGGGCGAACAATCGACGAGCAATGCTTCCATGGCAGTTCGGAAATGTTGATAATAGTTTTTGAAGAATAATTCGAATAATCCAAAGACTTCATTATTGTCCGGCAGGCTCCCGTCCCGGTTTTTTTGAAACAGCTCGCTTAAACACTGATAAGCCTGGTCTTGCAGTTTGTTTAGTTCAATTTCCGTGGCTTCGCTCACTTTCCGGAGGGATTTCATTTCCAGAACATCCTCAAATAATTCCCGGGCAAAGAATTCCTCTTCATCAACCATTACCGGTTTTTCCCCGCTAACTTCAACAGCTTCGGGTATGACCGCGGCAGTGATCTCTTCGCTGATCATTGGCAAACTCCTCCTTTAATGCTATTATTCTCTTTGACAATAGTATTATCCCAATATTACCGGCTTATACCGTTTCAGAAAAAATCTTATTTTTTGCCGAGATTCACTTGTTTGAAAATTATGGAAAAGTTTCAGAAGATCCGATCCCGAATTGTATGGAGAGATATTTATAGTTGATATTACAATTATTTTAGATTACAATGGGATCAGTTTATTGATAGGCAAGTTTCATTCGGATGACAACCCGATCAAAACAGCAGGGGTGAATAACTTTGATTTCATCTGATAAATTTAAATCCGCAAACCAAATCCGGGAGGAATTTCTGCAATTTTTCAAAGAGAAAGGGCATGCTATTGTTCCTAGCGCATCATTGATCCCCCATAACGATCCCACCCTGATTTTTACCAATGCGGGAATGAACCAGTTTAAGGATGTATTCTTGGAAACCGGTACCCGTCCCTATAAGCGGGCGGCCGACTCCCAGAAATGTATCCGGGTTAGCGGCAAACATAATGACCTGGAAGAGGTGGGCCGCGATACTTATCACCACACTTTTTTTGAAATGCTGGGAAACTGGTCTTTCGGCGATTACTATAAAAAGGAAGCCATTGTTTGGGCTTGGGAACTGTTGACCGAAAGGTGGAAATTGCCCAAGGACAAACTCTATACTACAGTTTATAAAACCGATGATGAAGCTGAACAATTCTGGCGGAATTTGACCGACATCAATCCGGAACACATCATGCGATTCGGGGAGAAGGACAATTTCTGGGAGATGGGTGAAACCGGCCCTTGCGGCCCTTGTTCCGAAATTCATATTGACCTGGGCCCCGAGCGTTGCGACAAAGGCCATGTTCCCGGTCATGTCTGCGCTGTAAACGGGGGCTGCGCCCGTTTCATTGAGTTGTGGAACCTGGTATTCATCCAGTTCAACCGGAAGTCCGACGGCAGTTTGGAGGATCTTCCCAATAAGCACGTGGATACCGGTATGGGTTTTGAACGGATTGTTTCGGTCCTCCAGGACCGGCGATCCAATTATGATATTGATTTGTTTCAAGAAATTATTGGTGCGGTTGAAAAGGTGTCCGGCCAAAGTTATGGTAAGCTTGAAAATCAAGTAGCAATGCGGGTAATTGCCGATCATATCCGGTCTTTGACTTTTGCAATTGCCGATGGGGCTTTGCCATCCAATGAAGGCCGCGGTTATGTATTGCGGAGAATTTTACGGCGGGCCGCCCGTTTCGGACGGACACTGGGAATGACCGAGCCGTTTCTTTACAAAATTGTGTCCGCTTTAGAAAAAGCCATGGGAGATGCTTACCCGGAACTCCGGGAAAGGCGCGCTCATTGTGAAATGGTTCTCAAATCCGAGGAGGAAGGATTTAACCGCACCCTGGACAAAGGAATTGAGTTGTTTGAAGAGATTAGCGCCCGTTTGGCGAAAAAAGGACAGCAGGTCATCTCCGGCGAGGATGCGTTTAAACTTTACGACACCTATGGATTTCCGCTTGATTTGACCCAATTGATGGCGGATGAAAGGGGATTCACGGTTGACTTGGACGGTTTTAACCGCGAAATGGAAAACCAGCGGACCAAAGCCCGTCAAAGCGGAAAATTTACCATGTCGACCGACCAGGCTAAGTGGGAAACCCTTAAAGAAGGACCGCACTCGGTTTTTAAAGGATATGATGACCTCCAGATTCAGACCCGGCTTTTATTAATCGGTGAAGACCAAGAGTATTGGCATCTGGTTTTTCAGGAGACCCCCTTTTACGGGGAATCGGGAGGACAGATCGGGGATACCGGCCAAATTATCGCTGACGGCTCTCGGTATCCGGTGGTGGATACTTTGAAGCTAAATGACCGCATTGTTCACCTGGTGAAAAAGAGCGGCCAATTTCCCAAAAAGAATATCAGCTTTACATTAACGGTTGATGAAAAACGGCGCCGGGATACCGCCTGCAATCATAGCGCCACCCATCTTTTACAGGCGGCTCTGCGCCAAGTTTTTGGAGAGCATTTGCACCAATCGGGTTCCCTGGTAACCCCGGAACGGTTGCGGTTTGATTTTACCCATTTTGAGAAGATCGCCGCTGCGGATTTGGAAAAAGTCGAGCAATTGGTTAATGAGGCCATCTCCCGGGCCCTCCCGGTGTGTACTGAAGTCAAGAATTACCAAGAGGCTGTTTCCGGCGGAGCTACCGCGCTTTTTGATGAAAAATACGGTGACCGGGTCAGGGTGGTCCGCATGGGCGATATCAGCCAGGAACTGTGCGGCGGTACTCATGTCGCTAATACGGCTCAAATCAGGTTATTCCGGATTGTATCCGAGGGCAGCGTGGCTACGGGAATTCGTAGAATTGAGGCTGTCACCGGCGATGAAGCTCTAGCCATGTATAAACGGGATCGCGCTACTTTGGAGGAACTTTGCCAGACCTTTAAAACCGATAGCAATCAAGTTATTTCCAAAGTAAACAACCTGCTGGAGGATTATAATAAATTACAGCGGGAAGCTGTCAAAGCCAATCAAGACCAAGCATCCGGCCGGGTTAAGGAATTATCGGGGCAGATTAAAGCGGTTGGCGGCATTAAATATATAACTGCCCGGGTTGACGGTTTCAGTATGGAACAGATGCGGGAGGCTGTGGATAAGCTCCGGGATCAAATGGCAAGTGGTGTGGCGGTGCTAGGTGCGGTCAGTGACGGTAAAGTTGCTTTTGTGGTTGGGGTAACCAGAGACTTGACCGGGCGCATTCAGGCCGGAAACTTGATTAAATCCATTGCCGCCGAAACCGGCGGGAGCGGCGGCGGCCGGCCCGATTTGGCCCAAGCCGGGGGAAAAGATCCCTCTAAGATTGAACAAGCGTTAAATATAGGAGAAATTTTAATTCGTAAGGCTATGGAGTGAGTTGGCTTGCATCTGCTGGATTATCATGTTCACACCAAGCGTTGCGGACATGCTAACGGGGAAGATAGAGAGTATGTAGAAGCCGCGATTCAAAAAGGACTCAAAGAGATCGGGTTCGCCGATCATATTCCCCGGTTTTACGAGCCGGACCAGGGCAAGAGAGTTACGGAACGGGGGATGCCCCGGGCCGATTTGGATGATTATGTGGATTCAATCCTCCATTTGCAAACGGCTTATCCGGAGATTAAAGTAAAACTTGGGTTGGAGGTTGACTTTGTTCCCGGATGGGAAGTGGCGGTCCGTTCGCTGATTGAACCTTACCCTTGGGATTATATCAGTGGTTCGGTTCATTTTATCCCGGAATGGGATTACGGTTATGTGTCGTATTATAAGGATCGAAATGCGGCGGATATTTTTACCGCCTATTTTGATTTGGTGGCGGCAGCGGCGGAAAGCAAGCTGTTTGACGTTTTGGCTCACATTGATTTGCCGCGCCGTTTTTTTCCGCGGCTAAGCCAAATTGAAATGGATGAACTATATCAGATGTTGGCCATCCGGCTTGGCAAGGCCAATACCGTTATTGAGCTGAACACTTATGGAGTCCGCAGTTCCAAACAGATGAATGTGGGCGTTTTTCCGGAAGAATCTTTATTGCGGTTATGCCGGCATCAGGGAGTTAATGTAACACTGGGGTCGGATGCCCATTCTCCAAAGGATGTGGGGGCGGACTTTGATTGTGCTATCCAGTTATTGGCGGACACCGGGTATGATCAAATCGTATCTTTGGTTGCGCGGAATCCGATTTTTATCAAATGGAGCGAAGCGAACCGGGCTTTTTAGTAATTTTGACGCAACCCTGGGTTCAACTCTTTTGCCACTTGAGCCGGGGTCTTGGCCAGCGTTTTCAATTCAACGGCCATCCCGCAGTTCACCCAAAATACCTTCAAAGCCGCTTCCGCAATCATACGGTTCATTCTGCCGGTTATATCCCGGAATAATCTGCCCAAGTTATACACCGGAACCAATCCCATTCCCACTTCGTTACTTACCATAATAATTACTTTCTGAGTTTCTTTGGCGGATTGGATCAAGGCGGTGATTTTTCCTTGGATTTCATCTTCAAGCCGAGGATCGATGCTGGGATTGTCGGTTTCAGCAACGGATCCGATTTCCCGGAATAATAGGTTATTGATATAAACGGTTAAGCAATCGATAATGATTACATCCGATTGCAGGGAAAAGCGTAGCCCCCGGACTAAATCATCCGGAGCCTCGACGGTTTTCCATGCCGCAGGGCGGGCGGATTGATGTTTGGCAATGCGTTCCTTCATTTCCCGATCGGAAGCCTCAGCCGTGGCGATATAAGTGACTTGCCCGCCTAACTCACGGGCTAGGTCCTCGGCAAATTTACTTTTCCCGCTACGAGCCCCCCCAATGACCAGAATGATTCCAGATTCCATGCTATCCCTCCGGGTTCCCAATTATTTTCAGCTTTTTTAGAGTCTCCAATAACTCCTGATTACTGCGGACATAAATGGCGCCACTTTTTTGTAAACGGGCATACCTTTCGGTAGCGGAGCCCCCTGTGAAATCACGCCGGCTGATAGGGGTAAAATCGCATACAAACACCGGTTTTCCTGTTTGCGAAGCATCTAAAGCGGCCTCCAGATTCATGCTGTTCCCGCTTCCGAAGGGGATATTCCCTAAAATAATTATATCGGCTTCCTTGATGAATGCCAGATGAGTTTGATGCGCCTCCGGAGTTATAGGACCAAACGGCGGCGTTTCCACCAATTTGACTTGCAGTTCTTTAGCAGTCATCCAATCGCTGTCCATGATATTCAACACTCCGCAGCTTAATTGGAAACCGTGGAAGTGAAGCGCTTCCAGAAGGTCGGCCGTTGCACCGCCGCCGCCGATGACATGAATCCGTAACCCGGAGATTCCAATGGGAGCGGAATAAGCTACGGGATAAATGCGTACGAAAGGTTTGGCCGTTAAAGGATCCATATTGATCCGGGCTTTGACGTCGTATGCCTGTTCCAGATTCGTCCCGGTCAAAACCTGGCCGGGGCTTCCGGATGCCAATACGGAACCGGATTTTAGCAGAACCAAATCATCGCAGAAATGGGATGCCAGGTTCAGATCATGAAATACCGTTATTACTGTTAATTGCTGAATTTGACTCAAACCGCGAATGACTTCCAGAATCTCGATTTGATGATTAATATCCAGAAAAGAGGTGGGTTCGTCCAGTAGTAAGATTTGCGGAGATTGGGCTAAAGCCTGGGCAATAATCACTCGCTGCAACTCGCCGCCGCTCATTTCAGTAACCAAGCGGTCCCGGAGGTGAAGTGTATTGGTATAACCCATCACTTGAGCGACAACTTCCTGATCATGCCCCGTTTCACCATGAAATCTTTGAATATGCGGAAACCGTCCCATCATCACCAGGTCTGCCGCGGTGAACGGGAAAATAAACTCCCATTTCTGGGGTACAACTGCGATTTTGCGGGCAATTTCCCGGGAGGAAAGATTCTTGATGTTTTGACCCGCCAGCCGGATATCACCGGTAACCGGAAGCAGCGATTTGGCTATGCAACGAATCAAGGTGGTTTTGCCGCAACCATTGGGACCAATAATTCCGGTAAAACCGCCTTTGGGTATACGCAGGCTGATATTGCGCAAGATATTTTCCCCGTTTGGATAGTGGAACCATAAATTGGTCACTTCGATTTCCGGACTGCCGTTTGGGACTTCCGACATAACGCCTCCATCATATAATGGGTTATTTGAAGGTTTCACTGGCTCGTTTATTTTTCCGCAACAAATAAATGAAAAAAGGCGCGCCGCAAAGAGAGGTTACGATTCCCACCGGGAGTTCCAAAGGAGCTAGGACCGTCCGGGAAATGGTATCGGAGATTAGCAAAAAAGTACCACCGGCTAAGGCCGATGCCGGCAAGAGATATTTATGGTCCGGCCCTACAACCAGGCGCGCCATATGGGGAACCAGTAGTCCGACAAAACCGATAACTCCGCTAATACTGACCGCTCCGGCCACCAGCAGCGAAGCCGATAACACCATTATTTTCTGGAGCCGGTTGCTATTAAGACCCAGTTGCCGGGCTCTTTCCTCTCCAAGCAGCATTAAGTTCAATTCCCGGCTAAACATAACCGTTATTAAGATGCCAATGACAATGTAAGGCAGAACCATGACCACATCGGACCAACGGCGCAAGGCAAAACCACCCATCAGCCAGGATAGGATATTATACATCTCGGTACGCCGCAAAATCATAATTAATGAGATGATGGAAGATAGAAACGTACTAACCGCAATTCCGGCCAACAACATGAAGGCCATGGGGAGCCGGTTTCCGGTTCTGGCCAGATTATAAACCAAAAGGGTAACGCTGACCGCTCCTGCAAAAGCCGCCAGGGGAACCGAACTGATATTCATGATCCTGAAATCAAAGCCTGCGGCAATCGCCAGTGTTGCTCCCAACGCGGCTCCCGAGGATGTTCCAATAACGGAGGGATCCGCCATGGGGTTACGAAACAGGCTCTGAAAAATTACTCCGGCGATACTTAACGTAGCGCCGATGATCATCGCCAGGATAATCCGGGGCAGCCGCAGGTCGAGAAGGATTTTTTGCTCGATGGCATCGATTGGAGCTTCAGGATTAGACCAGGGCAATAAATTCGTCAGAATTTGTAAGACTTTACCAAGGCTCAACCGTACGGAACCTGCAGTTAAAGCCAGCATGATGGTAAGCAACAAAATGAAGCACCCAACTAAAATGAACAGCATAAAAATTTTTCGTGGGGCTGAAACACGGGACATAATAACGCTCCTATAAATCTTTTGTCAGCGGCAGGTGGCTAAAATACTTGTCAGCTTTTCCAAAGATTCAATTAACCGGGGGCCGGGCCGGTAATACTCGTCACCGATAATTTGATACACCTGGTGTTTTTGCACTGCGGCAATGGACTGCCACACCGGGTTCGAATATATTTTTCCGGGGTCAATGTCGGCGATGATCACATCTGGATTGCGACGGAAGACCATTTCCATACTTAATTGACCCCAGGGAGATTTCAAATTGCCGGCGATGTTTTGGCCGCCCGCCAAGGTTATGGCTTCGTCCAGAAATGATCCGGGGCCGGCGGTCCAATTGGGCTCCCAACCTATAACGATATAGACCTTCAAATTTCGTTGCTTAATCCGGGAGCCTGCGGCGCGGACCTTTTCCAGAGTTTTTTGCAGCCGCTGGCGCAAGTTTGAGGCTTCCTGCTTTCTGCCGGTGGCTTGGCCAATCAGGGTTATGGAGTCCAAAATTTCGTAAAAAGAATTGGCATTCAACGCAAGTGTGCAAACTTCCAATTCGGATAACCGGTTTACCGCTTCTTTACCGTTTAAAACATGGGCTACTACCAGATCCGGCCGTAGATCCAATACTTTTTCGACATTTAGCGGGGCGATATCGCCTATCTTGGGCAGTCGGAGGGCTGGCGGGGGAAAATTACACCAGTTGGTCACACCGACAATATGGGATTGCAGACCCAGGGCGAATAATATCTCCGTATTTCCAGGTGAACCGGAGACAATCCGCCGGGGTTCTTTTTTAATTTCAACCAACCGGTGGAATTGATCCTTCAGCTTTACCGGAAACCCTGTCCCCGCAGTTACTGATTGCAAAGGTCCGGAAACGAGCAACAATATTACCAGGAATGTTATTCTGCGGATTGGTTGCAACTGAAACATGAGATACCGCCAATAATGAATATATTCTTTCAACAACCCCATTTTAAGCGATTTGAATTCATAAAGCAAGTAGTATATCCCTTGCCGTTCCTGCCTAAAATGTATTAATGCACGGGTAAACGTGCGGGGGAGGGATTTTGGATGATAAAAAGCTTTATTGTAAAAATGTCATTATCAGCGGTATTTTTATTGTTTTTTTCAATTCGTTTTGTGGATCTCACCATCGGTGAAAAGATCACTGAATATCCGTTGGAAATCGCGTGGAAAGCCACGGGATTGCCGTTGAAGGAGGTAGCTACGGAGACCTGGCTCAAGTTGAACGACCGTTGGTTAAGTATATATGATTTGCAACAAACGGCGGATGAAATCAAACAAAAATTATTATTTACATCAAAAACCAAGCCCATCTTTGGAGAACAGAATGAGTTTAATTATCTTTTCTTTGAAGGGATTCAAAGTGACGGGACAATTGTGACCGTTACTTTGCAATCAACCAGCAGCGACGGAATCGGCGAAACCCAGATGGGGATCAATACTACTCATAATGGCAATATAAATAACCTGCGATTATATATCAATGCGCTGAAAACGAAAATTACTAAAGTCGGGAAAGGACCCCATATCAATGTTTTGTTGTTGGGCGAGCGCTCAGGAAAAATATCGCCGCTACTCGTCAAAGAATTGACCGGAAAGGCTTTCCATAAGATTGAAGCGACCTTGGTTGACTCTGGATATACCGACGGCAACAGTTCTCAGAAAGGGTATACTTCTTTAATCAACGATTTTATCAATCATAATAACAAGCGGGTGAATGTTGAAATCGGAACCCGGTATGATGAGGCCCGCAATATTACGGAAATCATCATTGCAACCCCGAATTTGACGGACGGGGTATAGAAGTATTATAATATAAAATTATCGACAGTGTTACATTTTTGTATTTATTTTGAGGTGAGTCATAGTGTTGCTTGTGTTTGATATTGGAAACAGCAATATAGTGGTGGGTCTTTTTTCCAAGGACAAACTGACTGCGGATTGGCGCTTGGCCACGGATCGTCAGAAAACTGCGGATGAATTCGGGATTTTGCTGCAGAATCTATTTTCCTTTCAAGATATTCCCATGGAGCAGGTTCGAGCGGCGGTCATTTCCAGTGTGGTCCCGCCCTTAACCCATTCCATCGCGGATGCGGTTCAAAAATATTTTAAAGTTATACCGTTAGTGGTAGGGCCGGGGATGAAAACGGGGCTTTCCATTAAATACGAGAGCCCCCGTGAAGTGGGGGCTGATCGCGTTGTGAATGCCGTAGCCGGGATTCAAATATACGGTCCGCCATTGATTATTGTTGATTTTGGGACGGCAACCACTTTTTGCGCCATTGCGGAGCAGGGAGACTGGATCGGAGGGTCAATCGCTCCGGGTCTGGGAATATCCAGCGAAGCGTTATTCCAACGCACTGCCAAACTCCCCCGGGTGGAGATCACCCGTCCCAGGAACGTCATCGGCAAAAACACCGTAAGTAGTATTCAATCGGGGCTTTATTTCGGCTATATCGGCCTGGTGGAGAGTATTGTTTCCCGGATGAAAACCGAAATGGGCTGCAACCCCAAGGTAGTGGCTACGGGCGGACTTGCGGAGCTGATTGCCGGGGAATCGAAGCTAATTGATGTGATTAATTCCAATTTAACATTGGAAGGTTTGCGATATATATATGAACTAAATAAAGCTTGAAAGTAGCTGATAAGAATTAAGGTGAATCATCAGGAGCGGGCAGTTTTAATAGGAATTGGAGAGCTAAAACCCGGGAGTGTCTGTGAATATCAGTGGTTTGAGTTTGTTGAGCTTGTCAAGGCAGCCGGCGCTATTGAGGTGGGGCGTGTAATTCAAATCAGGGACAGCCCCGACCCCGCTTGTTTCATCGGTTTCGGAAAGGCTGAATATTTGGCCGAACTGGTACGGGAGAAACAGGCGGATCTGGTGGTTTCAATTTGCGGACTAACCCCGGTGCAAATCCGGAATCTGGAAGATCGCACCGGAATCCGGGTGATTGATCGCACGGACTTGATTCTGGACATTTTTGCAAGGCGGGCCCGTTCCAAGGAAGGAAAACTCCAGGTTGAACTCGCCCAGTTAAATTGCATCCTGCCGAGACTGGGAGGACGAAACCAATACTCCCGGCTTGGAGGAGGGATTGGAACCAGAGGTCCCGGGGAGACTAAACTGGAGGCGGACAAACGCCGGATTAAACGCCGGATTACCGATTTGGGCCGGCAATTGAAGACAGTTGCAAAACACCGGAGTATTCAACGTCATCAACGGGAAAAAAGAGAAATCCCCGTCATTTCATTGGTCGGGTATACCAACGCTGGTAAGTCCACATTATTTAACCGGCTGACGGGCGCGGATGTCTCGGCTCAAGACCGCTTGTTTGATACTTTGGACCCTGTTTCGCGCCGGATCAGGTTACCCGGGGGGGTGGAAGCAGTCATTATTGATACGGTTGGATTTGTCAGCAACCTGCCGCATCAGTTGGTGGCCGCTTTTAAAGCCACTTTAGAGGAGACTGTCCGGGCCTCGTTGCTTCTGCATGTAATGGATGCGGGCTCGCCTTATCTTGAGCAGCATTTTATTGCAGTCCAGGACACATTGAAAGAATTAAATATCCATACCAAAGATGTGATTAATATAATGAACAAGGCCGATTTAATTGATGACCACCATTTGATGAACCGGTATCTGAAAAACTGGTCCGCGATTCCGGTTTCCGCTCAAAAGGGGACCGGGATTCCGGAATTGCTTGCCATAATCGGGCGGAAATATTTGCTTTCCGAAGGTTCATCATGTTAAAAATCGGCCCGCTGGCGTTTCAAAATGAAGTCATATTGGCTCCAATGGCCGGAATAACCGATTCACCTTTCCGCAAGATCGTGAAAGAATTTGGACCCGGTTTACTTTGCGGTGAAATGGTAAGCGCCATGGCCCTCCATTACAATAGCAAACCGACCCGGGGGCTTTTAAAATTCGATCCGGTGGAGCGACCGCTATCCCTGCAAATATTCGGGTCCGATCCGGAAATCATGGCCGAAGCGGCCCGGACAATAGCGGCGACAGATATCGATATTATCGATATTAATATGGGCTGTCCGGTTCCGAAAGTTGTAAAAAACGGTGAAGGAGCCGCCTTATTAAATAATTTGCCGTTGGCAGAAGCAATTATCAAGGAGGTAGTGGCGAGTGTAAAGATTCCGGTTACGGTTAAATGCCGTTTGGGTTGGGATCATCATCATATCGTAGCCCCGGAACTGGCCCGAATTGCCGAAAAATGCGGCGCCGCGGCCGTTGCCGTTCACGCCCGGACCCGGGATCAATTCTACCAGGGAAAGGCCGATTGGGAGCAAATACGGGCGGTAAAGCAGCAAGTCTCGATACCGGTAATTGGAAATGGAGATATCAATACTCCCCAAACAGCATTGAAGCTACTCGAAGAGACTGGATGCGACGGGGTTATGATTGGGCAGGGTTGTTTGGGAAGACCCTGGATTTTCCGGCAAGCAGTTGCTTATTTACAACAGGGGAAGCTGGAACCCGAGCCTTCGTTTGCCGATAAAATGGCGGTCATCTTCCGGCATCTGGATTTACAAGTACAACACTCGGGAGAGGAACGCGGTATTAAGGAAATGCGGAAACATTTCGGATGGTATCTCAAAGGACTCCCCGGAGCAGCCAGAATCCGGGAGAAAATAAATCAGGTCGCTTCTTTGGATACAGTAAAAGAGGTCTTGGAGCAATTTTTCTTAGCCAATAAAAGCGCTGGAGAAATTAAAGAGTGATGGGGCATTGCCCGGTTTTTATCCGTAAAAGCAGTAGCATCGTTAGCGGTTTCCTGTTTTTAAAAGGGAGTAAATCAGCTTTTCCAGAAGAGTAAAAGCTTTAATAAAATGGATTGATATAGCCAGATCCGGTCTTTTTTATAACGGAACTTTGGAAGAGCCTTGATTTCTGTAATTGCTTGGTTTAAATATTCTTTGGCTTCCGAATATAACTTAAGGTGGTATTTGGTTAAGCCCATTTTATAATATGCTTCACCTTCGTATGGATTCAGGAGCAATACCTGTGAATAGACGTCAAGTGCCGCTGAATAGTTACTTTGGCTCCGGTAGATATCTCCCAACTTTAGTAATGCCTGACCCGAACCATAGTCGTTCTTTAAATTAAGGCAGTTTTTGAATGCGGCGATGGCAGGTGGATAATTACGCATTTTTTGAAATGCAACTCCCAGATAAAAATGGAGATCGGCATTTTGCGGATCGGTTTCCAAAGCTTCTTGATATAAATGAACCGCCTCCCGGTAGTTTCCAAGGCGCAAATGATAAAGTCCCAGCTCATAACGGGCTTTACTGTCATAACGGTTGTGAGTCTGTTCTTTTAAAAAGCGCAAATAAGCGCGGTGACTTTGAAAGCCGTTTATCAGCCGGATTAATTGATGCCGGTAAATGTAAATAATAATCGATAATATGATCCAGATGAAGTAATGACTAAGAATGTATAATAAAAAACTTAGCATGCCGATTTGCCCCTTATACGGTCATTGTAACTATTATACCAATTTTTACGAATCGAGTGTGAAAAGAATTGAAGAAAATTGTGAGTGTAAGTTTGGGAAGTTCGAAACGGGACCACCGGGTAAAAACGGAGTTTTTGGGTGAGCCGGTAAGTATTGAACGCATTGGAACCGATGGCGATTTTAAAAAAGTTATTGAGTTAATCCGGTCATTGGATGGCAAAACCGATGCTTTCGGGATGGGAGGTATTGACTTATACTTATTTGCCGGCAAAAACCGGTATACGGTTAAGGACGCTGTTCCCATCGCCAAAGCCGCTCAAATTACTCCCATCGTAGATGGCAGCGGGTTAAAAAATACCTTGGAGCGGAAGGTTGTAAATTTCCTGATGAGTGATTTGAAATTGAAGCTTACGGATAAAAAGGTTTTAATGGTTGCGGGAGTGGATCGGTTCGGAATGGCGGAGGCTTTTGATGAAGCCGGCAGTCAAATCACTTTTGGGGATTTTATATTTGCCCTTGGATTACCGATTCCCATTACTTCGTTGGCGGCATTACGGAGGATAGCCTATACTCTTCTTCCCGTAATAGTGCGTCTGCCATACACATTTTTGTACCCTACCGGCTCCAAACAAGACAACATAACGCCCAAACACGCCCATTATTACGAAGAAGCTGATATTATCGCCGGAGATTTCTTATTTATCAAAAAATATATGCCTGTTCAATTAAAGGACAAGATTATCGTAACCAATACGGTTACCAGTCAGGATGTTGAGGAGCTTCGCGGCAGGGGTGTCCGTTTATTAGTGACTTCAACTCCTGAATTTTCAGGCCGCTCTTTTGGAACCAATGTTATGGAAGCTTTACTGGTATCCTTTTCCGGTAAAAAGCCAAATGAACTCCGAAAAGAGGATTATTTGCAATTGCTGGAACAGCTAAACTTCAAACCACGGGTTATGGAGTTTCGCTGAGCTTTTGGTTTTTGTTACTCGCACAGAATCCTGGCGACTAAATCGCTTCTGCCCTTCATACTTATTAATAGAATTGTATATTCCGGGCGCGCCGTTTTATAGCGTTTCGAAGGGCGGTTGTCATGAAGAATTTCGGTTTCGTTTCATCATTTCTGGCAGTAGAGTCTTCCTGGGATTTCTTTCTTAAATTGCTGCCGGAGAAGTGGCGCTACCGGAATGGTCCCCTGTATACCGGTATGATAACAGGACTTTTGTCCGGTTCAAGGATTTATGGCTTTGGCTGGAAAGTGCCGGATCAAACCGGGAAAATATGGAATCCGGCCAGAACTGTCAGCCTGTGGCAACAACTGATGGTTGAATCGGATCACCGCGAAATTGGAATCATCGGTATTGATTCCGATTCTTCCTTCGATCCGCCGGTTGAGTTTTGCAGTCAAAAGTATTTATTCGGGATTAGTGACGGGAAAGCCCTGGAATTATTATTGTTTCTCAATTATTTCCGCAGATTGCTACGGAATTATGAAATCTCACCTCAATATGCCAAGGCAATGGTCGTTTGGGAGGAAGGGAACCTGGGCCTGGTTTGCGCGCGGTTAATTGCCCGGGAAGTAAGATATTTAACACTGGTCAACCCTAATGCCCGGTATTTGGAGAGAGCGGCCGACTTAATCGTAACTGAAACGGGCGTATCCCCCCAAATTCGTACCAACCCTCCTGATTTACAGCGGAATAAAATCATTATTAAATGTGGTAAACTGTCCAACTACCATATTCCCAAAAATATCAGACCGATTATCTGCTGTGAATTATTTCAAAGAAATCCCTCGCTGTACAGTTTGAATTTTAATTTGCCGATCACGGTCAATGATGTTCGTCATCAGCTTCCTTTATATCCGGCGCTGGGAGAAACAATTCTGCGTTCATTTTTTGATATGCCGGGGATTTGGTATGGAACGGAGTTGCGTTTGGAGAGGATTGTTAAACTGGCGGATATCGTCCAGGAATTAGGGGTTCATATAACCATCTGATAGAGCTCTGTTTACCCTGGAAGTTTTGCTTGACACTTAAAAAGGTTTCGATTATAATGAAACTGCTTTTAAAAGTGCTAAAATTAGACTATGGTGGATAAGTAGTTAAAGAGCGCTTTTTAGTGGCACTGGAATTAAACAATCCGGTGCTTGATCTTTAATATGACAAAGATCCGCGTTCAACTTGAATTCGGCAGATTTCATCGTATTTGCCGAACCGGGTTAAACATTTTCGGCTGTGTAACCGATATTAGAATAAACTACTTTTTGGAAACATATATTAAATGGTCGATAATACTGTAACTCAGAGAATTAAAAGGCTAGATCTTAATTTGGCAGGAAGAAGGGATGAGAATTATGAGCATTGATAAAGAAGTCATTCTCACTTTGGATGGATTAGCCAAGTTAGAGAAGGAATTAGAGACTTTAAAAACGGTTAAACGGCGCCAAGTTGCCGAACGCATCAAGCAGGCTTTGGAATTCGGCGATATATCTGAAAATTCCGAGTATGAAGATGCCAAAAACGAGCAAGGTTTTATTGAAGGACGTATTTTACAAATCGAAAAAATGTTGCGGAACGCCAAAGTCATTGATGATCAGGAAGTTCGTGCCGATGTGGTAGGCATAGGCTCTAAAGTGATTTTAATCGAAAATAACGGGACCAACGAAGTGGAATACATGATTGTCGGTTCCGCTGAGGCTGACCCCGGACAGGCCAAAATTTCCAATGAATCTCCGGTCGGACGCAGTTTGATGGGGCAAAAGGTCGGCAGTGTCGTTAACGTAAATGTCCCCATAGGAACGATTCAATATAAAATTAAAGCCATCAAATGATAATGGTTTTCATTATTCCGAGGTGCGATTATGGATTCTGAAGTCCAAAGAAGCAACGAACAAATCGAATTACGCCGGCATAAGCTTGAAAAGCTGCAGGCGGCAGGAACTGATCCCTTTGGGGGACGTTATGACCGTACTCATCTTGTGGGGGAGATCTCCGACCGGTTTTCCGAACTGGAAAACCAAACGGTATTCATTGCGGGACGTTTAATTGCCATGCGGGATCAGGGCAAAGCGGCCTTCGCCAATATTATTGATCAAAGCGGCAATTTGCAGCTATATACCAAAATCGATCTTCTCGGAGAAGTCAAATACCGGCATTTTTTGGATTTGGATCTAGGAGATATCGTGGGGATCACTGGGAAGGTATTCAAGACCCACCGTGGGCAAATTTCCGTTCAGGTCGAGGATTTCCAGTTGTTGTCCAAGGCATTGCGGCCGTTGCCCGAAAAATGGCACGGTTTGAAGGACACCGATTTGAGATACCGGCAGCGTTATTTGGACTTAATCGCGAACCCGGAAGTGATGCAGACATTTCTTAAACGGTCCCAAATTGTTTCCACTATCCGAAGAAATCTTGATCAACAAGGATTTATTGAGGTAGAGACTCCGGCTCTGAGTGTTATAGCCGGAGGTGGACATGCCCGCCCCTTTCAAACACACCATAATGCTCTTGACCTGGATCTAACCATGCGAATCGCTCTTGAACTTTATCATAAGCGTTTGATCGTCGGGGGATTTGATAAAGTCTATGAAATCGGCCATTGTTTCCGGAATGAAGGGATTTCCACCAAACACAACCCGGAATTTACAATGCTGGAACTCTATCAATCCTATGCAGATTATCAGGTGATGATGGATTTAACCGAAAAATTAATTGCCGACGTAGCAGTTGCCGTCAGTGGCTCAACCAAATTGGAATATCAAGGAACCGCTATCGACTTAACTCCACCTTGGCCCAGGCTTTCCATCGTTGAGGCTGTAAAGAACTATACCGGAGTCGAATGGGAAAAAATCACCAGTGATGAAGAAGCGGTTGCAGCGGCAAAATCTTTGGGTTTGAAGCTGGATCCCAAAGCCACCAAAGGAATGGTCTGGGATGAGATTTGCTCCGAGTTTGTCGAGCCCAAGTTAATTCAACCGACTTTTTTAATTGACCATCCTATCGAGATTTCTCCTCTGGCCAAAAAGAAGGCTGACCGGCCGGAGTTTACTTACCGGTTCGAACTGTTCATTTATGGCAGAGAGATGGCCAACGCATTTTCGGAGTTGAATGATCCCGTTGATCAGCGGGAAAGATTCCTGGAACAGGCCAAAGAAAAAGCCAAGGGTAACGAAGAGGCCATGGTTTGGGATGAGGATTTTTTGGTGGCCCTGGAGCATGGTATGCCGCCTACCGGCGGAATGGGAATGGGAATTGACCGTCTGGTGATGTTATTGACAGACTCGCCGTCCATCAGGGATGTTATCCTTTTCCCGCTGATGAGGCCCTTATAAGCCGATATGGATTCAGATTAAAAATTGTACCAACAGCCCAAACTCCAATTATAAGTTTGGGCGTTTATATTTCCTTCCCCACCCAGCTTCAAGGCCCAATTCGGCGTTACATGAAAGGTCGAAGACAGACCAAGGTTCGGTGAATGAGTATCCCATAAATCGATACCAAATTGTAAGCTCCGGGTTGCGGTTAAGTCAAGGCCCAATCCGAATTGATTTTTGTATAAGCCAACCCGTCCCGTTGTAGAAGGCGCTTTAAATCCCCATTGCGCTCTGGATAAATTAGTTCCACCAACATCATCCACCCCCAGCAGTAGTGAATTTTGCGGATTGACGGATAAATCGAATAGTAGATCGGCCATAGCGGTTTGACCTTCTTGGTATTTCAGTCCCAAACTCGGTTTTAGTGAGAGTTGGGATAGATTGTTTACCGATTGCGATACTTTTTCCGCCGCATTGCTGGTATCTTCGATAATTTTTTTGACTTTCGAAAGGTCGGTGTCTCCTGAAGTTAATTGGGTTATGGCTTTATTGATGCTTTGAGCAGCTTGATTAATTGACTGCAAGGCTTGATGGGCATCATCAACCAGTGTACCAATATCATCACCCCTGGCAGCGATGATGCTGGATAATTTCTCCAAATTATCGGCGACGATTCGAGCTTGGGCAATGGTTTTTTGCAGGTCCTCCGCTGTTTGGCCATTATTGTCCAGTTTCTGCAGAAATTCACTGGCGGTAAGACTGGCCTGGGTTAATTGCACGGAAACCTGGGTAATATTCTGAATCAATTGGTTTAACTGCGGTTCATTATTCAGGGTCAGCCGTTCCACGATGGTCATCGTATTGTCGATTCGCTGGAAGAGCTTGGCCAGGTCCATCCGCTGAAATTGATTCGTGGCCTTTTCGATATCCGCAGTAATTACATTCAACCGGACCAACGACTGTCGCAACGAATCCATGACCTCAGGATTATCGGTGACACCTTTAATGGAATTCGTTATCTGTTCCAGCGCTGTTAATATCTCGTAGGCCGAAGTATAAAAGTTCTCCATAGTAACCGGGGTTTGACCCTGAATGCGGTGATCACTACGGGGAGGTTCCGCTTTTTCATTAGGTTTGGGCGGGATCATTTCGATAAACATATCACCTACTACACCGGAACTGGCAATAATCGCTTTGGTTGCCGGGGGAATTTTGAAATCCGGGTTAATCCTCATTCCTACAATTACTTTAAAATCCTCAAAATAGACCTTGGTTACCCTACCGATATCCACACCGGCAAATTTCACCGGGGCTCCGGGCCTTAGTCCTTCAATCCGGGAAAAAATGGCTTCCACTTCGGAACCCCGCTGAAAGATTTGCGAGCCGTTTAGCCATAAAGATAATCCAAATACGGCCAATAAGGCTACTAGTGTAAAAGTCCCTACTTTAACTTCGGAACTGACAATTTGCATCGGTGCTACCTCCGGAGGTTTTGAAAATTCCAACCATTGCTCTTCGCTTTAGTTCTTTGGTTTTCTGGTTTCTTGGTTTTCCAGCTCGTTAGTCTAAAAGTAATGAATAACAAATCACTAGATAACTTGATAACCAGATAACTATCTAGAAAATATTCTAGTAGAACAGCCACCCCGAAAATTCTTTTTTTAGTGCCCTAATTAAAGCGAAGCTTTAATTTTAAAATTATCTACGTATAATTAATAATCTATGATAATTAGGGATGGATGATTAATAACCAATAACAATAACTTTATTTCATATTAACGACTGGTAATCTTTCATAAATTCGGTTAACAAAGGATGTTGCACGTTCTTCAATTGGGCCCGGGAAGTAATCTCCACCAGTTTGCCGTCATGCAATAAACCGATCCGGTCGGCCACTTTTAACGCGCTCATGATATCATGGGTAACAATAATTGAAGTAATCCCTAGTTTTTGTTGTAAATTGCGGATCAAATCATTAATTGTATCGGCTACGATTGGATCCAAACCAGTGGTTGGCTCATCATATAAAAGAATCGGCGGCTCAAATGCAATTGCCCGGGCGATTGCGGTCCGCTTTTTCATACCACCGCTCAGTTCAGCGGGCATTTTTCCGGCGACATCCGCATCAAGTCCCACAATTGAAAGGGACTTAAACACTTGAGCCTTAATTTCAGATTCCGGTAATTTTTTGCTGCGTAAACCAAAAGCCACGTTTTCATATACATTGAGGGAGTCGAATAAAGCCGAAGATTGAAAGACCATTCCCATTTTATATCGTATTCTATGCCATTCCGGCTTGGAAAAGAAACTGGTATTTATCTCCTCGATCTCAATCCAGCCTGAAGTCGGACGGTTTAAGCCGATAATTAGCCGTAACAAAGTACTTTTACCGCATCCGCTGCGGCCCATGATTACAAAAGACTCACCCGGCTCAATTTCCAGATTAAGCTCCTTCAAAATGGTTTTTTGATTGATCTCATATCCGATGTTATGCAAGGTGATAATCCCCATTTTAAATCTACCCCATTTATAGCTTGTATAAGATCATGGATAAGAAATAATTTAAAATAAAAATGATAATGGTGGCCACTACGACGGACTGGGTGGTTGACTTGCCAACCCCGACAGCTCCGTTTTCGGTATGCAAGCCTTTATATGTCCCAACACCGGCGATGACCAAGCCAAAGAAGAATGATTTAATAATGCCGCCGAGGAAGTCCCATAAGTTAACGGCCATTAACATGCCGTCGATGAAATTTTTCGGAGGGATATGAGCATACACTGCAGCCACTCCCAGGCCGCTGACGATACCGACCAAGTCGGCAAAAACAACTAAGACAGGCAACATAAGTCCGCCGGCTACGATTCGCGGCGCGACCAAGTAATCAATAGGGTCGGTTGAAAGGGTTTCCAAAGCATCAACTTGTTCGGTTACTTTCATCGATCCAATCTCCGCGGCGATAGAGGAACCAATTCTGCCGGCTACAATCACCGAAGTTAAAATTGGTCCCAGTTCACGTGCGAAAGCCAGCGCTAAACCTTGTCCCAGCTGGGTAGTTAAGCCAAAGGTCGCAAAAATTTTGGCGATTTGAAGTGAAAATACCGCTCCGGTAAAAGCGGCGATTGTTAATGCAATGGGCAGGGACTTTACACCGATGATCTCCATTTGAGTTATGGTGTTTTTCCAAAAAATCGTCCGGGTTAGCAATGATTTCAAGCTGCGAAAATATAGGGTTGAAAATTCGCCAAAGGTGGACAAAGCTGATAGAACAAACTTCCCAAGTTTGGCAGCCAGGTCAAATTTTTGAATCGTTGAATACATTCGTCTTCCCTTTCATCACTGCAGCCAGTTTTAGATCTCTCCTGATGACAACCTAAAAGTATAATCAAAAATTCTGCAAAATCATAATAATTCCTGCTCGACGACCAAAGATCATGTTAAAAACCAGAATGGCTCATATTGTTTGGAAATTGAAATTACTAATAGCACATAATATTTAATTTTAATCTATGTATCCTGATGGAAAGCAACGATTAACAAGGTATAAATGGAAAGGAATCCGTCAATCTTAAAATAGTTATATTGTTTAAAATATTCCTTTTAAAATATATCGGGATTTTCGCCAAAAAAATAACAAAAAAGTGAGAAATAATATTATTGATAATCGATTCGGCTATACTTGAATCAATGTCAAGGAGTGAAGACGGCCAAGGCCGGTGAAATGCGAAACAGAAATTCTATTAAAAAACAATTCACCCAAAAATTAATTCAACAAGCATTATTTGGCGATAATATTTTTGCACAAATAACGGCCTTGGCCTTGCTATCCAAAAATAATGATCCTGAAACCGGGTGGCTGCTCCAAACTTTGATTGATAATGAACTGGTTTTTAAAATCCGTCGCCGTTAATGTTTAACCTCCATTCGTACCGTCCTGGGGACGTTTAAGTACAATGAATTTTTCGAATCATCCTTAGAAAAAATTGCCGAATTCGAGTTGTAATATTCCCGGCTTATGGGTAAAAAAGAAAGCTGTTTGAAAAGTATCGTTATTCTAAGACCTACGATAATATAATGAATTATATATTATAGATCTTAGCGTTTAGAATACTTTTTGGGACAGCTGATTTAAGGTGGTTTTGCTATAAAATAATTATTTGCCGCATGCTTGATTAACTGTTGCGGGATGGCAGTTAGTTCCGGATACTTTGAGCCATGATCCGGCAAGTACATTACGAATCAGGTTTTATGTTGATCCTTGAAGATTTATACTGCGGTTTTTTTCCGGCGCCATATTAAAATCATCGTCTTGCCTTTACTTTTTAAATAAGGATTAAGAATTTTTGCTAATAACTGAATGACCAATCGATATCCTCCTTTCATTCCGGCTTTTTATTATATGAAGTAAAGGCAAAACAGGTGTTTTTTGGAGGAACAAAAGTAATCAGGTCAAATGGTCAATAAAGGTTATATTTGGAAATAAAAAATAATTGTTTGATAATAAATTTTAATTGCATAATAATCTGCCAACAGAGAAGGAAACTGTTCCGAACCGTCGAAATTTGAGTTAAGATAAACAGGGGGGTATATGCCTTGGTGCCAAAAGAGCTGAAATATACTTCAGAACATGAGTGGGTAAAAATTCAAGGTGATCGTATCATTGTAGGAGTCACGAATTATGCCCAAACGGAGCTGGGGGATGTGGTATTTGTGGACTTGCCCAGCGTGGGCGAGAAAGTTACCGCAAAAAATCCAATCGGAACCATTGAGTCCGTGAAAGCGGTCACCGAGATTTATGCCCCCATTAGCGGTGAGATTATGGAAACTAATGATGATCTGGAACATAGCCCGGAATTAATCAATCAAGATCCATACGGAAAAGGATGGGTGGTTGTGATTGAGCCGGTTGATCCCAAGGAGATTAACGATTTAATGAGTCCCTCCGCTTATAAATCCTTAATCGAAGATAAATGAGTTGGCGGGTAATTCCATATACCGTCAATGACCCTGCCAGAAACATGGCCATTGATGAAGCCATCTTTTTCACCTATCTCAAAGGTTTAGCGCCACCGACGCTTCGTTTTTACGGTTGGGAGCCGCCAACGGTATCTATCGGATATTTTCAAGATGTAGAACGGGAAATCAACCTGTCAAATATACTCGCCAAAGGATACGGGCTGGTCCGCCGTCCCACCGGCGGAAGGGCTGTTTTGCATCATCATGAATTGACCTATGCGGTCATTGCAGGCGTTAAAGATGGTCTGCCCGATAATTTGATCCAGTCTTATTTTTATATTTCCAGGGCGCTGACCGCGGCCTTTGAGCATTTTGGATTAACCGCCGAATTGCACCAGGCTGCCGCCTCGAAAAACATTACAACGGGGGCTTGTTTCGAAAGTCCATCCTGGTATGAACTGAAGGTTGGTAATCGTAAACTGGTAGGCAGCGCTCAAGTAAGACGGGAGCGTTCTCTTTTACAGCATGGTTCTATTTTGCTGGATTTTTTTGCGGCCGATTTGGGTGCGGTATTAAGAATACCGGAGACTGAAAGCATAAACGCGTTCATTGAGCGGTTAAATCAAAAAGTGAATTCATTGAAAGGACTGGGAGTTTTGGTGCAGCCTCAGGAGTTGGCGCGGGTGATAACGGATAGTTTTCAAGGATTATACCAGTATGAATTTATTGAAAGCTTCCTTACGGAAGCCGAGGAAGAATTGGTAAATGAATTGGTTGTTACCAAATACTCCAATCCTGATTGGAATCTTACCCGGGGGCGATTAGTGCCAAAAACGGGCAATAATGGCTTTGAGGAGTAATCATGAAATATTTTGTCGGTGATATAGTCAAAATGCGCAAGGAGCATCCATGCGGGGGGGTGGATTGGGAAGTGTTACGGGTGGGCATGGATTTCCGAATCAAATGTCTGCAATGCGGCAGGGTGGTCATGCTTCCTAGAACCAAATTTGAGCGTGCGGTGAAATCGGTTATCAAGACTGCACTCCCATCCGCATTGAATCCAGAATAAAAATAAATTATTGAAGAAATACCTTGAATGATCCCGTATGAAAGTGATATAATGCAACAGTGAATTCCCTGCTCTTGTTAGGGTGTTTTTTCTACTTTTGAGTGGAAAATTGGGTTTTGCCAGCCTTAACGAGGGCCGCCAAAGAGTGAACGCTAAGCGTTCATTATAGTCCACAGGGAGGAGGTGATTCGGGTGCGGAATTATGAGGCGATGTATATCCTCAAGAACACACTGGAGGAAGAAGCCACTGATGCTGCTGTTACCCGATTTGAGGATGTGGTCAAAAACACTGGGGGAGAAATCATTAAGACCGACCGTTGGGGAAAAAGGCGTTTGGCTTTTGAAGTGAACGGCATAACGGAAGGGTATTACGTATTAATGACTTTCAAATCACCTAGTGCGGCGTCCCAGGAACTGGAACGCATTCTCAAGATCAATGATGATGTTGTTCGTCATTTAGTCATCAAAAAAGACGAATAATGAAGGTGAAGCGTAATGAACCATATTGTTTTAATCGGACGTTTAACCCGGGATCCTGAACTGCGATATACCCCTAATGGAATTGCGGTTGCTAATTTTGATCTGGCGGTGGATCGCCCCACCACCAATCAGCAAGGGGAACGGGAAACGGATTTTATCCGGATAGTCGCCTGGCAGAAACAAGCCGAGCTGTGCGCCAATTATTTAAAAAAAGGCCGGTTGGTGGCTGTTGAAGGAAGACTGCAGATCCGGAATTATGAGACCCAGGACGGTCAAAAACGGAAATCCGCCGAAGTGGTGGCCAGTTTTGTCCAGTTTTTGGACAAGGCGCGTGAAGAAGCCGCTACTCCGGGAGGCGGAACAGTTGAAAATAATGATGATCTGGGCGGCATTAATCTTGATGATCTGCCGTTTTGAAATTAGTAAATTGAGGTGATCACTAAAATGGCTAGAAACGATAGGGGCGAAGGCGGCGGTAAAGAGCGCGGCATGCGCAGGCCTAAGAAAAAGATTTGTTCTTTTTGCGTAGATAAAGTTCAAGCGATTGATTATAAGGAAACTCCGCGGTTACGGAAGTTTGTCACCGAACGGGGCAAGATTTTACCTCGCCGGATATCCGGAAATTGCGCGGTTCATCAACGGCAACTCACCGTTGCAATAAAAAGAGCGAGACAAATTGCATTGCTACCGTTTACCAGTGAATAAAACACATAGAGGCCGAAGGCCTCTTTTTTTAAGAAGTCAGCGAGATTTTTACCCGGGCACGAAGGGAAAAGTTAATTAAAAGAGAATATGAAGGGTTGAAGGAGTGAACTGTCCGATGTCGTCTAGCAACCCTGATTTTAATATTACCAAAAACGTCCGGATTATCGAATGGTTAAAATCCGAGATCATTACCGGAATTGGCACTTTGTTCAAATCGATGATTAAAAACAACGAGGAAGCAATTTTGGAATCCTTGGCCTGGTTAATCACCGGTTGTTATTTTTTAGGAAAGAGAATCGGCTATCCTTACGCCAAGATTGATGCCAAGATTGAGCAATATTTGAGTTCTTCCTCGTTGCAGAACCATGAGATTGAAGAATGGTATGGTGATGTATCCAATCTGCAGCATTATTTTAAGGAACGGAACCGGAATTAACTTTAAATATAGGGGTGTTTGGGATGAAGGTCATATTAAAGCAGGATATCCGTGCGTTAGGACGTAAAGGTGATATGAAAGAAGTTGCCGATGGTTATGCCCGGAATTTTTTGATTCCGAAAAATTTGGCAGTTGAGGCAACTCCCGCCAATATAAAGGTGCTTAACGACCAGAAAGCCAGTATGGTCCGGAAAGAGCTGCAAGATGAAGCCGAGGCCAGGGAGTTGGCGGAGAAACTGAAGGACCTGAAAGTTACCATGAAGGCCAAATCCGGAGAAGGGGGCCGGCTTTTTGGTTCGATTACCGCTAAGGACATTGCCGAGGCAATTCAAAAGCACTCCCATTATGAATTGGATAAACGGAAATTCGAATTCGGAGATGCCATTAAATCCGTAGGCGTCCATCAGGTTAAGATCCATCTTTACAAAAATATTACCGCAACCATTAGCGTAAACGTTGAAGCGGAATAAACTATTAAAAATTCTAGCTGACTTTTACGAGAAGGAGCTTATATGAAAAGTTTGCTGAAGAAACTTTCCAGTCCCAAAAAGACCATGCCTTTGCATGAGCGTTTATTGGATGAAGAACAGTTAATGCGGCAGGTTGCCGCGATTTTTGCGTTATTATCGAATTTATACGGTTCCGATAAGCTGGTTTTAAAGGCCGGTAAACTGGAAGCGTTGAAGTTAATGCGTTCGGAAGTCCTTGAGGAACGGGTTTTGGCATTGCAGCGCATTGTTTTTGAAGACCCAACCATCGATAATGTTCCTCATCGGCGTAATTTAACGCAAATTTTGAATGAAATTGAAGAAGAGATCGCCGATTTGATTGCCCGGCGGACCGTGGAAGAGAAGATTGAAAAGAAAATCGCGGAACGAATGCAACAACGGCATGAAGAATACTTGAAAGAAATTAAAATTCAAATATTACAGGAATCTTCCGGGCCGGATAACCCGCATACCTTAAAAAAATTAGCCGATCTGGAGCGTCTCGACAAGATTAACCTGTCCAAATCGGCGTTGGAAACCTTGAAACCCACCCATTTGAATGAGGTTGTTGGGCAGGAACGGGCCGTTACGGCTTTGCTGGCCAAAATAGCTTCTCCATTTCCCCAACATGTAATATTGTACGGGCCTCCGGGGGTTGGTAAGACGACAGTAGCCCGGCTGGTACTGGAAGAGGCCAAAAAGCTGCCGTTTACGCCGTTTAAAGATGAAGCCCCCTTTGTTGAGGTGGACGGCACTACTTTGCGATGGGATCCGCGGGAGGTAACCAATCCGTTATTGGGATCGGTGCATGATCCGATATATCAAGGCGCTAGAAGGGATTTGGCTGAGGGAGGAGTTCCCGAACCCAAACTGGGCTTGGTTACTGATGCCCACGGTGGAGTCTTATTCCTGGATGAAATCGGCGAGATGGATCCGATGCTGATTAATAAATTGTTGAAGGTGCTGGAGGACAAACGGGTTATGTTCGACTCGGCCTATTATGATCCCAATGACGCCAATGTTCCCAAATATATTAAAAAGCTGTTCTCGGAAGGCGCTCCGGCGGATTTTATTTTGATAACCGCCACTACCAGGGATCCGTCGGAGATTAGTCCGGCAATTCGTTCCCGTTGCGCCGAGGTTTTCTTTGAGCCTCTGGACCAGCAGGATATTCAGGAAATAGTAAGCAATGCCGCGGCCCGATTGAAAGTAAAGGTGGGTTCGGAGATACCGGGCTTAATCAGTGAATATACCATTGAAGGCCGGAAAGCGGCCGGAATTCTGGCCGATGCTTATGGGTTGGCATTGTACCGGAATAAGGAGCAGGAGTTGGAGGCCAATCAGATCGAGATTAGCAAAGCTGATTTATTGGAAGTGGTCCAGGTCAGCCGGCTTTCCCCGTATATTACCGTCCGGGGTTCGGACCGCAGTGAGATTGGGAAAATCTTTGGTCTGGGCGTCATGGGTTTTGTCGGTTCGGTTCTGGAGATTGAGTCCGTTTGTTTTCCGGCCATGGAAAAAGGCAAGGGCAAGCTCCGGTTTAATGAAACCGCTGGTTCGATGACGAAAGACTCGGTGTTTAATGCGGCATCCGTAGTCCGGTTAGTTACCGGGCTGGATTTGGGGGATTATGATGTCCATGTAAATGTTGTTGGCGGAGGAAAAATTGATGGGCCTTCCGCCGGAGTGGCGATTACTCTGGCAATTATCAGTTGCCTTACCAATCGTCCCATTCCCCAAAATATTGCGGTGACCGGTGAAGTTTCCATTCAAGGCAAGATTAAAGCCGTTGGCGGCGTGTTTGAAAAAATATACGGCGCCAGGCAGGCGGGGATGAGCAAGGTCTTCGTTCCCGGGGAAAATGAGAAGGATATCCCGGCGGGCTTGAATGATATTGAAGCGATTCCGGTGGAAACGATTCAAGAGATAGTTGAGAGCGCGCTTAAAGCGGTTTAGGAACTGAATCATCTTAAATGCCGGAGGATTCAAATGGTTGAAGCTCTGACTTTGGATCGAATGCCGCCCCAGAATGTCGAGGCCGAACGTTCGACGCTGGGTTCAATGCTGCTGGAAAAAGATGCGATCTATAAGAGCATCGAGATTTTAAAGCCCGATGACTTTTACCGGGAGGCCCACCGGGTAATCTTCGAGGTGGTAGCCGGTTTGGCCAACAAAGGCGAGCCGGTGGATATCATCACAGTTTCCGAAGAGTTAAAACAGCGGAATATGCTGGACAAAATCGGCGGGGTGGCTTATCTGACCGTATTGGCAAACTCGGTTCCCACCGCCGCCAATATTGAGTACTATGCCAAAATTGTTGAAGAAAAGGCATTATTGCGTTCCATTATTTCCGTGGCCACTGAAATCGTGGGCATGGGTTACGCCGGAACCGACGATGTCAACAATATTCTGGATGAAGCGGAAAAACGCATCTTTCAAATCAGTCAGAAACGGAATGTTAAGGGTTTTGTCAACCTCAAGAACATTTTAATCGAGACCTTTGAACGAATTGAAAAAATATATGAAACAAAAGGCGGGGTAACCGGAGTCCCTACCGGCTTTTCAGACCTTGACCGGATGACGGCGGGTTTGCAGCCATCGGATCTGATTATCCTGGCGGCCCGTCCCAGCATGGGGAAAACAACTTTTGCCTTAAATATAGCCCGCAATGTGGCGGTTGATAAAAAGATTCCGGTGGTTGTCTTTAGTTTGGAGATGTCCAAAGAGCAATTGGCTTTAAAATTGCTTTGTTCCGAAGCCGGAGTTGACAATCAACGGATCCGCACCGGGACCTTGATGGATAATGATTGGCCCCGGCTGTCCCATGCTTTGGGACATTTATCGGATTGCAGTATTTTTATTGACGATTCCCCCGGATTGACCGCTTTGGAGATTCGCTCCCGGGCACGCCGGATTAAGGCGGAGAATGGTTTGGGACTGGTTGTTATCGATTATCTCCAGTTGATGCAGTCCCGGAACCGGTCTGAAAACCGCCAGCAGGAAGTCTCGGAGATTTCCAGATCCCTTAAATCACTGGCGCGGGAGTTGAGTGTTCCCGTAATATCCTTATCCCAATTATCCAGGGCTGTTGAGCAGCGGACGGATAAAAGACCATATTTAGCCGATTTACGGGAATCCGGATCTTTGGAGCAGGATGCCGATCTGGTTGCGTTTTTATACCGGGATGATTATTATAATCCGGAGACCGATAAGAAGAATATCACCGAATTGATTATCGCCAAACAGCGGAACGGTCCCGTGGGAACCGTGGAACTCTTGTTTCAAAAAGAGTTCAGTAAATTCGTGGGGCTGGAAAAATACCGGAAACCGTGATTTGAATTGATTAAGTTTGAAGCTGCAATATCTTATCCAAGTGGAACGACGCTTGGATTTTTTGTTTTGTTCCGCTTGTTAACTCCAAAGTTTTTATCAAATATGGAATGAAAAGCAAGATAAAAGCCGCTCAATCTTGGTAAAAAACATTTTTTTGACGGGATTAACGGGATTTATAGGATTAAAATTTGTAAAAGCAATTATAATGCTGGTTTTTAAGCGAAGCTTGATATTAATAATCCCATTAATCCTGTAAATCCTGTCTAATAAAGATTTGTATTATTTGGTTTCGGTTTTTTCGGGGTAGGGATTCATGGGATTGAAAAACAAACAATGAAACTGCGTAAGTTTGGGAGGAGTTTTTGGGTGGCCCGGAGAAAATTCATGTAAAGGTAAAATGGTGATGAAGGAGCTTTTCGGGATATGAGGCCAAATAAACAAATTGAAGATATCAATGTGTTTATGTGCACTTGTGCTTGGTGTAACAAGAATATCGATGAAACGGACGAGGTATTTTGTGTCGAAGCCAAAACCAAGCGGGATCTCCGGGAGCAGGAAGGACAAATCGTCAAGCTGTTATTAGAAAAGACGGGGCGCCGGATTTCGGGAATGATTGTCACCGGGGATTCCCAGGCCAAGCTGAAAGGTTATGACATTGCTTTCATGGTCTGCGGTCCGAATTGCGGCAAGTTTCTGAAAAAGATGTTGACGGAGGAAACCGGGATTATTGAGCGGGTGTAATACGAGTAATGTTGCTATTTTGTAACCAAGTATTGCCCGAAATCAAATTCCTAATTAATAATATGTGCATCCCATAAGAAACCTCTCTGAATTGAGAGGTTTACAAATCATTCGGTAGTTTTTAGGTTGGGAAATGAGCGAAGCGTTTTATTCCTGTCTGGGGTACCCAATGAAGCGTCGCCCATTTAAGCTCAGTGAAAGTATACGGCCCAGCAGCCATCGTGGAAGTGACTGAAGCCGGAGTGGAGCGCGGTTTAATTTACCGGAAATATAACCGCGTCATGAATGGTGTTTCCAACGGCCCCACCGTCACCATGCCATGCCAACATCATCCGGCGAGTACGGCAAGTCATCCTCGTTGTGGAATTGTGGGATCACCAGGTAAAAACGGCTGGGGGTCTCTTCAACGACGATTAATTCCATATCGGATGGGACCGTGATGTTAAAGTACTCCTGGATGGTACCTTTCGGATCGGCAATTAGTTTCTGCCGGTAGATCTCATCCGCCATTGCCTTCTCGACGATGATCTGCTTGGTCACTTTTTTAGGCTGCTTCTTTCTTCCCATGGTAACCCTCCTTAGTTTATCGTATTTCCTGATAAAGCATATCCAATCAAAAATGATCCGTAAAAATTCACTTAAAAAAACAACTTTATTAGAATAATTCTATAATAGTACAAAATAAACCAGGAAGCAATACAATTCGTTCATTCCGGGAAAGGCCGGCTCTTTTCCAGCCAACGGCTAAATCCACCGGTCAGCATGGCTTTTTTTTGATTTTGGACCCGTTTGAATAAATCAGCAAAACTTTTTAAAAAAGTTTCATGAAATGATATCAGATAGGGTACTGAATATTTTGGCTCATTTTTTAATCGCCGGTGGTTTTTTTTGACAATGGCCGTTACATCTTGAATAGTATCCCCAAAATAAATGGCCTTGCGAATCAGGGATTCGTTTAAGGCGGCGAAATCAGTCAAATGATAATATTTCAGCACTTGCGCCAAAAAATAAGTGCAATTGCCATTCTTGAAATCTTCCCGCCAATCGGCGCAGTCATCCAGGAGCTGGGCGGAAATTAACACCGCATCGACCATGGTATCCAACGGACCGATGGCCTCCGGACGGCCGCTTAAAACCGCCATGGCCGCATTGATAATTTTCACGGGAGCCGCTTTGTGGGCAATGATTTTGAGATCAGCGGCGGTCATTATCCGGCGCTGCGTCCAAAACATCTCCCTTTCCCAACGGGTACTATACGCCCACTCCTGAAAATATTGCCGTAGGGATTGCCAAAATAAGGAATCATTAGGAAATAGCTCCCGGTAAGGATGGAGAAAATCGAAGAGAAACAGGTTCCCAAGCGGCAGCAGATCAGCCTTGTATTCACCGGGCTCCGTATCCATTACGGCATCCTGCACCAAGAAATAAAAAAACTTAAAAACTCCAGCCATGGATATTTTCCGGCAAATATCCGCATCCACCGCTAAAGTTCGTCCGAGCCAAAACGGCAGTGCGTAACAGATGTAATTTTTATTGAAACCATCCCGGAATACATTATAGCGTTCCAGATAATCAAGGGCCGTCTTCCGAAAGACAGAGGGGTATGTCCCGATTTGACGTTCACAGGCATCAAAAACCCAAGCGAGTTCCCGGTCAAAGTCATGTAATGGATCCATAGCGCTCTCTTTCCCCGGTCCGGTTGGAATCGCCGCCGGCTTGCCTGCCGCAATTAGTCACATAAATAACTATACTAAGTATAATTCGATAATTCACAAATTACAATACATGACCATTCAAAATGCATTTTTTCGCTTTTTAGTTTTCCTTGATTTTATTCTGGCGATTCTTTATAATTTTATTGTAAATATCTCCTTATATAATATTTATGCTTTTCATGATTGTGTAAATCATATTAGAACATAGGGTTTTAATTATATGTATTGATTAACCCTTATACGTCACCAGTTTGGAGGTTTCATGAGGAAAGAGGTTATTCTTTGTGTGGATGACGAGAATATTGTCCTTCAGAGTATTAAGACCGAGCTTCTGAATCTCTTCGACAGTAAATTCCTGATTGAAACCGCCGAAAGCGGGCCGGAGGCCTTGGAAATATTCGGAGAGTTGTTGAACAACCGGTACGATATTCCGGTAATTATCTCCGATTACATTATGCCGGGGATGAAAGGCGATGAACTATTGAAAAATATCCACCGGATTTCTCCCCGGTCTTTAAAAATCATGCTCACCGGTCAGGCCAAAATTGAAGGAATAACGAACGCCATTAATCACGCCAACCTGTTTTATTACCTGGAAAAACCATGGAAAAAAGACGTTTTGAAAGAGATTATCGGTAAAGCGCTGGCGTATTACTATCAAAATAAAGCCTTGACAACAGAACACTCAAGTCTTTCCCGAAGCACGAATGAATTAAAATCCCAAATTCAGGCAAAAACTCTGGAGTTAAATGAATTGAGGGAAAGGTTGAACAAAAACGGCAGACCGGATTCCGCCGGAGAACTCTCAAAAAACATGGCGCTTTTCGAGGAAATCAACACAGCCCTTAGCAAAATTAAAACCAATATGGACTCATTGGCAAAACGGTCAAATATGGAAAGCTGCGGTGGTGATTTGTTAAGTTCCGAGGTTGAAGAGCAATTTTATCAATCGAGCCGGGAGGAAATCGAACGGATAATCATGTTTATCAATCGCTTAAAAAGGGCCACTTATGAGTAAGCCAAGTATTATTTGCATCGATGATGAAAAGATGGTGTTGGACAGTTTAAAAGAACAGCTAAATTCGAAATTCGGTTGCGAGTATAACATCGAAACCGCCGAAAGCAGCCGGGAGGCTTTGCGCCTATTTCAGGATCTATTGCAAAAGAACGAAGAAGTTCCGCTAATCATCGCCGACTATGTCATGCCCGGCATGAAGGGCGACGAGTTATTAAAATGGGTCCGCGAAATGGATCCCAAGGTGGTTTCGGTATTGCTCACCGGGCAAGCTACCATTGAAGGCGTAGCCAATGCGGTCAATTATGGTGGGGTCTTCCGGTATATTGCCAAGCCCTGGAAGATGGAGAGTTTATGCGCCACAGTGGCCGAAGCTTTAGAATATTATTATGACGAACGGCTATACGAAGAGAAAGTAAACCAACTTAAAACCATTAACTCTGAACTACAGCAAAACTTGGCAGCAAAATCCAGGGAGCTGGAACTCGGCCGGGTTCCGCCATCTGATACCGAAATGGCCGGGCCGGGGCAACCGGTGGCTAATGTATCGTCCGGGATCTACAATTTATTGCTTACCATCAAGTCCGGTATTGATATGATTTATCGCCAAAAAATCAATCCCGGGAAACGCGAAAATCCCTCTCTTTATACCCGGAGCATGAACGAGTTTTACCAAGTCACATCGGATATTTTGGGCAACTTGGCGGAAACTTTGAGCCAGAATAGTTTGGCGGCGGGTGACGCTTCTCCTGAACCGTTTGACAGCGGTATTATAAAGCTGATTAATGATAAAATCGCCACCGTAAATCGGCATCTTTTCGAAGATCTACAGGAATTGACCCAACGCATCAATACCATGGAGCGGCAATTCTCCAAAGGTATCGAAAGGGTGGCGGCCTTGGATGAAGAGGAGATTGTTTTACTGGACTTAAACGAGGTCCTCTTCTTTACCTCCGAGGATAGTCAAACTTACGTAATAACCTTCAAATCCAGGTATAAAATGCGGGATACCCTGGACATGCTGGAAGCCCGGTTGTGCGGCCAAAACTTCTTCCGCTGCCACCGCGGTTTTATCGTCAATTTGAAACATATCACCAAAATTTCCCCCTGGCTTGGACCCAATAGCTATATTTCCAAGTTTGAGGGTTTCCCCTACGAAATACCTATCAGCCGGAACCGTATCCGGGAAATGCGACGGTTATTGGAGATCTCCTAGGAGCCTGTCCAGTTTCTTTTGAATTATGGCGATGCTCCGTTCTTGCGCCAAAATTATCGCTGATAAACTCTTGGCGCGAGGGCGGGTTTTCAACCATAACAGGTTATGATGCCGGTATTCAATGATATACAACAAATACGGCAAAAAAATATCAAACAACTCCGTATAAGTATTTTTACATATCCCGTACAGTTGTTTGGCGAGATCGGCGGCTTCTTTTTGCGATAACCCTTTCCCTGTTCGATAATTGCACCCCCATGACAGCTCCCGCACTTCGCGCGGAACCATCGCCACAACCTGATAATCCTTAGGATTTCGATATACTTTAGAGTTTTTTTCCAATTGAAAACTTTGAATGGTTATTGAAACGATATACCGTAGATTACGCCGGATCAGCCGGATGGTTTCCTTGGCTTCATCACCCGTTTCCGTGGGAAATCCGAATATGCAGGACACAAAATTAGCGATTCCTGCTTCATTGCAGACTGCCAGAACTTTGCCGATGATATCCGGGTGGATTCCTTTCTCCATTATGGAGAGAACTCGCTCCGAACCCGATTCCAGACCAAAGAGCAGCATCTTGCATCCGGATTTTGCTAAATTAGCGCATAGTTCTTGATCCAGTTTCCGTTCAAAACGGGTCATGCAAAACCAGTGGATTTGCAAGCCGGATTCGTTGATCTCCGTCGCCAGTCGCGCCAGTACATCGGGAGATACCGCTAAATCCACCAGGCCAAAGATATTACCGCCGTGTTTTTGAATTAATGTCTCAATATCCTTTTTTACTTTTTCCGGACTCCGTAAGCGGTATTGATTCCCGCCATAGTCGGAATGATTGCAAAAAGCGCATCGCCCCCAATAACAGCCCCGGGAGGCATAAATCATCAACACCGGCCGGGGCGAGAAATAAAGTGCCAGCGGCAGTCCCTCAAAGGAGGGTGTGGGAAGTTCGTTGATATTTTCAATATGAAAGGCATCATTGACTACAATTTCAGCGTCATTTTTGAATATTAAATTGGGAACGATCCGAAGCGAATCCCCGTTTTCCAAGCAATCTACCAGCCGGGTAATGGCCGTTTCGCCTTCATAGAGAATAACACTGTCAAATAAAGTGAATAATTCGGGGTTCTGAACCAGATTGTCCCGTAAATTGGTGAAATGAATTCCTCCAATGACGATGTGGACATTGGGCAAGGCCTGTTTCAGCCAGTACGCCAGGGTCAACCCCGGTATCACCTGGCTCCGGCAAGCGATGGAGATTCCGGTCACTTGCGGAGCGGTGCTGATAAATCCGGGGATTACATACCGTTGATAATAATCAATATACAGGTTAAGCGATGGATCTCGCACCGCCTTCAGTATCTGTTCAGTGGAATCGGGAGAGTGGTACATTTCATATTGGGTAAAGGAGAGATGGGATCGGAAATACGGCAACGCAATGAATTGAAGTCCCTCTTCCAGCAGATGCTTGCTGGCGGTGAAACGCCGGTAATCATAAAAATCGCGGGGGTCCCGCCATACCCGTTTCGCTTTCTCGATCTCCCTTAACAAACGGTCCTTCTTTTGAGTGAGCCGTTGAATTGTCGGGATCTCCGATTTTAGAAATTGTAAAGTGTTATAATTGGCGTTGATTTTGACGGATGCCTCCACGAGCCCGTTCTTGCTTAAAAAATGGTCGTAGGATTCCACATTGAGATCTTTTTGAATCACTTCATGCCCGGCTGCTCTTAAAACAGCCGTCAAGCAGGGTAACGCCAGGTTAGGGATGGTTGGATCAAATTGCGGCGGGAAAACGAGGGTTACTTTCATGAAATTCGGTTCTCCTTTTTTAAAACCTCGTTTGATAATGGGCAAATCAAATTATATACTATATAATAAATAAAGAATATTCCACCCGGAAAAGAAGCGGATGCGTTTTCGCATGGAAACTGGAACTGATTTTTTGAATCGATTGAACCGAGGTGTAGGCCATTGAAGAAAAAGGTCCAATATTCAAGCATCTTGCTTATATTCATTTTGTTCTGCTTCCCCTGGGCCGCCTTGGCCGGGGAAAACAATTCATACCGGGAACTCACGGGATGGGAATACCGTTGGGGCGATTTGCCGCTAAATGGTGATAGTTCCCGATGGCAGCGAGCCAGTGCTTCGGACCTGGAGAAAATGCCGCCCTCCCAAAATACCATCTGGTTTAGAACCAAGCTTAACGGGAACCGCTGGATAAATCCGGGCATTTACTACCGGACCATTTGCGCTCAATCTTTAAAAATCTATATTGAGGATCAAAAAGTATACCAAAGAACCCACCGCTCTTTCTATGACGCAAACAAATTGCTTGCGCCTTTGGACCGGGATTTTGGCGGAAAAACCTTATACATCCGGATAAGCTATGCCGAACTCAACAGTTTTACGCTGATGATCATCCCCAAGGTATTGGTGGGGGATTATTATTTTCTATCGCGGCTGTTTTTTAAAGAAAACATTGTCAATCTTATCTTTGGCTGCTTGCTTATTTTGCTCGGAATCATCATGCTAAGCTGTTCTCTTTTTTTACGAATCGAACAGAAAAAAAGCTGGTTCTCCTTGAGTCTCATATTGTTCTTTTTCGGAGTAAGCTGGGCAATCTTCCCGGATAATATCGGGACCTTCTTCCCGGAAATCGAGGAACAACTTCTATTCTTGATTATTATCACCATATCGGGCTTGCCCGTGTTGTCGGCGTATTTTTTCGAGCAGATCTTCGGCTCTGGCTTCAAGTCATTGATCCGCCGCTTATGGCAAGTATTGCTTGTAATCTCAGTACTTTGTCTGGGTACCGCGTTGGTGAATTTATTGTCTCAATACCGGTTCAACGGGCTTGATTATCTTATGTCCAATATCATTATGGGCGCGCTCTATATTTTGCAGTTCATTTTGTTAGCTTGCATCGCTATCTATTATGCCATTAAAGGCAATATCGACGCCAAAATTTTTACCGCGGGCTTTTCAGCTTTTGCCATATTTTTAGTGTTTGATCTGGTATTTTTCTTCTTCAATCATGATTATTCCTTTGTTTTATACAAATACGGCCTGTTTTTCTTCCTGGCTTCGCTGGTTTGCATCATGGGCCGGCGCATGGCCGCCAACTACGAACAAGTGATAGTATCCTCCAAGGAATTGGAAATCAAAAACCGGGAACTGGACTCTGCCCGGCAAGAAATTGAGAAATCACGGGATCAACTGATCGAGTTGAATAAAACACTGGAGCGGCGGGTAGAAGAACGTACGCAGGAATTAAGTAAGGCCAACGAGGATTTAACCCTGGTCAATGAAGAACTATCCGCCTCCAATGATTATCTGGTGTCCACTCTCACTCTTCTCACTAAAACTCAGAACCAACTTATCGAATTCGAAAAGATGGCGGCTCTGGGACAACTGGTGGCCGGTGTCGCTCACGAAATCAACAGTCCGCTGGGAGCCATCAGTGCCTCTATCGAAAATATGCTGGAACTGTTAAATGAAACATTAATGAAGCTGGTGCCCTTCTATCAAACCCTTTCCCCGGAGAATATGACGGAATTGAATAATCTGCTGAAACTGGCCCTTCAAAACAAAAATGAATATATATCCTCCAGTGAGGAACGAAGCTACCGGAAAGCCTGGCTGGCCTATCTCCAGGGCAAAGCTTTGCCCGATCCGGAAAAACATGCCGATATGTTGGTGACCATGGGCATCTACACCATCCAATCCGGAGCTTTCTTCTTGGATAACAAGAAAAGCATTCAGCTTCTGGAGATGGCCTATCAATTGTCGGGATTGGTAAGAAATGCCAAAACTATCCAAATCGCCGTTGAAAGGACTACTAAGGTCGTATTTGCGTTAAAATCCTACGCCCATTTCGGCAGTTCCGGTGATCTGGTGCAAGTGGATATCCGGAGCGGTATTGAAACGGTATTGACACTATATCATAACAAGATAAAGCATGGCGTGGAAGTTATCCGCAATTACACCGATATTGAACCCATTCGCTGTTATCCGGACGAATTAAACCAGATCTGGACCAATATCATTCATAACGCCTTACAAGCCATGGATTATCAAGGGAAACTGATAGTGGACATCTCTCCGGTGGAAAACTATGTAATGGTAGCCATTACCGATACCGGGACCGGGATTCCGGAAGCCATTAAAGATAAAATTTTCGATCCCTTTTTCACTACCAAACCTCAGGGTGAGGGCAGCGGGCTAGGACTCCAGATCGTCAGGCAAATCGTTGAGAAACATCAAGGAAAAATCGAATTCGAGAGCAGGCCGGGAAATACCACTTTCCGGGTTTACATTCCGAAGGATTTATAAAATTCCGCGCAGCGCTTATGGTGTAGAATATCCTTATCCATGGCAGGGTTTACCGGAAGTTCCTTTTCCGGTTTTTTTTATGGTTATTTGCATTTCAACTTCCAAACAGCACCTCTCAACTTCTAATCATTGCATTTTAAAGGAAGAGCGGGGACCCTCCGAATTGCATTTGCTATAATCAGTTTAAAACCAGGGAATCATTATTCAAATTGTAAAGGAGGTTTTATTCAATGAAATGTGAACAATTCGATGAGGTTCGTCAACACGCCATGGCCAACTATGGTAAGCTCGGAGTTGCGGCGGAAGTACTTTCGGAAGAGGATCAACATGTATCCCAACCCCCTTACGACTGGTTTTCGGTAACCGTTAAGATCACCCCGGTGGTACCGAATCCCGAACCCTGGGCGGAAGAATGGTTTTACGGCGGAGTCATCCAGCATATCCGGAAACCGGTACCTTTGGGTGTGCGACCCATTGACAACCAAAAATTAATTCCGTGCTGCGAAGCCGCCAAGAAGTTACCGGTTGGATTTCCATTATCGGAAGCTTCGGGAAGCTTGTTCTGGCCCTTGGTTCCGGGAGTCGATGAACCGTTATATCGTTTCAATGTTGGAGAAACTGTCATTGATATCGGGGCATACACCGGAGATGTTCACAAATAGGAAAGGCTCGGAATTCCAAGATGTTGACAAAAGGAGGATATAAAAAATGGCAATTCTAAGTTTTAATGGGCGCGTGAATATCGCCGTTCGGATCGTGACGGAACAATACCCGAAAGCGCGGCTGTATGAAGCCGACGGCACGGCATCCGCCGGTCCCACCACGGATCCGGCCAAAATCGATCAATTGCGGGTGGTCTTTTGGAACGAAAATAACACCACCGTCATCATCAAATCGACAGGCTACGGCGAGTTCGGCGAACCAGTGCTTATCGATGAACCCTGGCTTGAAGATGTCATTATCCAATGGCCGGTCAAAATGGACCTGCCACAGGCCAATGAGTTGAAAGAAAAGGCCGGTTATAAGGAACCCTATGGGGCAGTCACTCTGCGGAATCCGCTGGGACCAACCCGGAGTAACCCATACTTCATTTTCGGCGGAAATCCCAGCAAACCCTATATCTTTGTCGATACAGTCACTGGCGAGGTCCATGCGGGTAACTGAAAAAACTATCGAACGGATTCTTGAAAGGCGCGGCCCAAAGGCTGCGTCTTTTCCTTGGCCAGGCTTTATGGCACCGGCATATGGCGGCAAAGTGAAATCGCCGGGCGGGTGTTAGGTAATGCATTTTGAATGTGTTTCAATGGGAAGGACAGGAGAAGAAACCATATTGAAAGAAACAAAAATAAAACCCTAAAGGGAACCTTTAGGGCTGGATTAACTGGTGCCGAAGGCCGGACTCGAACCGGCACGCTTTTAAGGGCGGTAGATTTTGAGTCTACTGCGTCTGCCAATTCCGCCACTTCGGCTAGAAGCTAATGAGCTAAACATTAGATTACGGAACTTTAGCGTGTAGAATGATTTTACCACAGGATTGTGCCATTTTCAAGAGGCAGTTTTTAGAAGAAGAGGTGATAAACCCTATTCTTAATAAAAAGTGCACACTTCTGCTAAAGAGTTATGTGAAATCAAGGGTGAATAATTTTGAAAGGAATCTTTTTCACATAATTTTTAGTGAATCCGGATCAATATTCAGCCTTCACTGTTGGGAATTCACTTAGCAATCCCATCAAATCAGCCCGGTGGGATTCGGGAATCGCCAGCTTGATTTGGATATTTTCCTGGTAATCGGTTGTTAAAACTTCTGCAGCTACTTGCTGCAGCCGGTGAGTAATGATGGCATGTTCAGGGTAGCCATAAGTTAAGGTGACCTGAAACAGGGGAACTTTGAGTATAGTTCCGGCGGTTTCCAAAACTTGGGATGCGGTTGTTCCGTAAGCTTCGATCAGTCCCCGGACCCCCAGTTTTTTGCCGCCGAAATACCGGGTGACCACTACAACTACATTGGTCAGATTCAAACGTTGAATGGCTCCGAGGATAGGCCTGCCCGCGGTGCCGCTGGGTTCACCGTGATCGTTATAATACTCCAAATAAGGCGCTTGAATTCCCAGGCGATAAGCATAGCAATTATGCGTAGCCTGGCTATGCTCACTCCGGATGGCGGCGATAAAAACCTTGGCGTCAGCTTCAGCCTCAATATTGCAACAATGTCCGATAAACCGGGAACGTTCGATGATGAGCTCGGTGGTGGCGGAAGATTTTACCGTTGTATACGTATTGGAACTCATATTTATTTAATCTGAAATGAAACCGGTTCTCCGGTTACCACCGGATTACTGCCAAGAATGGGAGTTAACGTGTATTTTCCCGGTTTCAAATTTAATTTTGAGGTTTCGATAACTTCGCTGAAAACCAACGGTTGATCCGGTTGAAAATTGCGGGTAACGATGCTTTGGGCGAACATCTTACCGGAGGACCATTGCCAGACCGTCGCACTTTCACGATTCAATTTAAAGTCATACAGTTTAGCGGAGTTAAAGGTCAAAGACAGCTCATTTTTCGTATAAATTAAAAGCGCAATCCCGATGGGACTCCCTTTGCGATAATTGGTTTGGTCCAATACGGCTTTAATAGTGAGCTCGGGGATTGCGGACGCTGAAATTCCAATGCCCGAAAAACAGCCGAGGCAGACCAGGCTTAAAAAAATTACAGAACGTTTCATGATTGGACCCCCTATAATCTTTTATATGCTGGGAATAAGTTTCAATACCAAATCCTGCCTTATTGATTTATTTATGGTGAGTGTAATTTTCTTTTCATATTTATATCCATTTGTTAAAGTATAAGTCCCATATAATTCGAAGGTGCCGCTTGGCGAATTGGGTATCTGATAAAAGCCATCGCCGGATGGATGAACCGGGGTTATTACATCCTGTAAGGTGAGCGGATTGCGTAAACCAACGGTTACCAAAGTTATAGTTGTTTTAGTAGCCCGAGTCAAAGCAGCAAAGGCATTTATCAAACCGTAACCGTTTTCATCATCCCGGCCGGATGGATCAAGATCGGTAGCGGTTTGGGAGATAATCTCCTTGATCTTTGCGGGGCTCGTAATCCCGTATGAATAAAGCAGAGCAGCCAAAGCGCTTACATGAGGGGTAGCCTGGGATGTTCCGGCAAATCCGACATCGACCTTTTCTGTTTGAGATTGTTTATCAAAGGTAATATTCCAGATATAGCCATTAGGCCCTGAAGTATCATCACCACCCGGCGCCATTACCGTAAGTTCCGGTCCGATACATGAATAATATGTCCGTGAGTTATTAAAACCGGTTGCGCCCACCGCGATTACATTGGCATAGGTTCCCGCCAAAAGCGCTGGATATTGAATTGCGGGACCATAATCATAGTTGCCCGCAGCGCAGACAACAGTTACATTTTGGGAACTTGCATACTCGATGGCATGATCCAAAAGAGTGCTTCGCATATACGGAGGACCGCCTAAGCTCAAGTTGATAACATTCGCTTTGTGCAATACGGCCCAGTAAATGCCATCCGTAATAGTGGCTATGGTCCCCGAATTTTCCGAATCTAACACCCGGATCGGCAATATTTTAATCCTGTCTTCATCCCAGGCGGCTCCGGCATAACCAATACTATTATTCGGCCTAGCACCGATAATTCCGGCAACATTCGTGCCGTGGCTATGTGTGGCAAGGCCACTATAAGATGTTGGTTCGCTCGGATCGGAATCATCATCGATAAAATCATACCAGTCATTTACTGGTGCCAATCGGCCTTGAAATTCGGGGCTGTTCACATTGATTCCGGTATCTAAAACAGCCACGGTCACTGGATTTTGCCCTCTATACTCATCCCACGCCACATTAAATTTGGTGACCCGCATGTCCCATTGACGATTGTAATAAGGGTCATTAGGCGTAGTTGCCAGTTTAATTAATTCATAATTGTATTCGACGGATTCGACGAAAGCGGCCGTTTTAGCTGATTGATAAGCGGTGTCAATGTTTCCTTGGCCAGGGCGGATCACATATGTATCAGGAATATGTTTTAATCTAGACGCAATTATAAACCCTAAATTGTGGATAGCCGTTCGTTGTTGAGCTTCAGAAAGTGACGATTTACAGCGAATAATCAGACTTGAGGGTGGAACTTGTTGATTTGAGCTAAACATCAGGCTTTTACGCGTCATTTGGTTTAATGAAGATACTCCGGCGGCCGGCAAAGCGGATAAAGGTTCTCCCCCAAGATATACGGTGCCGGAAATTCCCGCCGGAGAGGACCCGCCACCGCATCCATTCAGAAAGGCTGCCCCAAGCAATGTGGCGGATAATAAGAATTTAAAGTATTTCACTTAGATGAACCTTCCCTATATAAAAATACTTACAGATATACAATTTCGGCCCATTTTAAAAAAATCCTCTCCGGAACGGTTCATTTATCGAAGGATGAGAATTTACAGAATTTGGCCATGATTTGATTGTTTAGGTATTGTAAATCCGGTTAATTCTGTCGATAAATGATCTTTGACCATGTTAAAAATCGAGTTTTTCCTTACACTTTTAAAGGAGTTAGATTTCCGGTGTTGAATACATAAAAAGCTAGATGCAACTTGCATTAGATTGTGATTTTTCGTACCGCTTTTAGGTTGCATCCGTCATCTTCACTTCTGTAATATTTTCAGGTTTTCCAGGAAAGATATAGCCAAAGAAGGTGGGAGTTTGGCTGACCAATATGATGTTATAATCGTAGGCGGCGGTCCGGCGGGAATATTTGCCGCGCTTCAATTGGTGATGCACTTCAAAGACGTAAACCGGCTGAAGATCGCCATTTTAGAAAAAGGGCGCCAATTATCAGTCCGTAATTGCCCGGCCATTGAACGCAAAATCTCTTGTACCCAGTGTTCCCCATGTTCCATTGTTTGCGGTTGGGGCGGGGCCGGGGCTTTCAGTGACGGGAAGTTGACCCTTTCCACGGAAGTCGGCGGTTTTTTGGATGAATATATTCCAAAACAGGAATTACATAAACTGATTCGGACAGTCGATGATTTGTATCTGAGCTTCGGCGCTCCAGTGGAAATTTACGGAACCGATGAAGAAGCCATTTCTCAAATTGAAAAGCGGGCCGTTCTTGCTGATTTGCGTTTGATACCATCGCAGATTCGCCACCTGGGGACCGGACGTTCCCAGATAGTACTGCAAGCAATGCAGGACTACTTGATCTCCCAGGGAGTTGAAATCCATACCGGGGTTGAAATTTCAGAAGTGATGACCCTGGATGGCCGGTTGTCCGGTGTAAAAGCCAAGCAGGGGGAAGCGTATACCGGCCGCTTTGTGATTATCGCGCCGGGCCGGGAAGGTTCCGACTGGCTGGCCCGGGAAGCGCAGCGGCTAAAATTGGAATCCACCGTCAATCCGGTGGATATCGGCGTCCGGGTCGAACTCCCGGCGGAAGTGCTGGAGGAATTGACCAAAGTCATTTTTGAAACCAAGTTTGTTTATTATTCCAAAACATTTGAAGATCGGGTTCGTACTTTTTGCATGTGTCCTCATGGCGAAGTGGTTATGGAAAATCAGGACGGGCTGATAACCGTCAACGGCCATAGTCACGCCGAGCGTAAAACCGCAAATACCAATTTCGCTTTGTTGGTCAGCAAAAGTTTCACGCATCCGTTCCGGGAACCTATTACTTATGGCCGGTATGTGGCGGGGTTAGCCAATCTTCTGGGCGGCGGGGTTATTGTGCAACGGCTGGGGGATTTGTTAAACGGGCGCCGGTCTACCAGGGAACGTTTAAAAAAAGGCCTGGTCCGTCCGACATTGGAGGAGGCCACGCCGGGCGATCTCAGTTTGGTATTTCCATACAGGCATTTACTGGCATTGTTGGAGATGTTAAAGGCGCTGGATACCATTGCTCCCGGGGTCAACTCCCGGAACACATTATTATACGGGGTTGAAGTCAAGTTTTATTCATCCCGCCTGAGCTTAAACCGCCATTTAGAGACTCAAATACCCAATTTATACGCCGTCGGGGATGGCGCCGGAGTAACTAGAGGGTTAATGCAGGCCTCAATCTCAGGGTTTATGGCAGGCCGGGATATTGCCGCTAAAATGTAACCATCGGTGGAGGAGCCATGAATCAGGTTATTTTGAAAGCAGGAAAAGAAAAACGCATTAAAGCCGGACATCTCTGGGTATATCAAGGGGAGATCGGGATTATCGGTATCGGGGTCAAGTCGGGGCAAGTGGTGGATGTTTTGGATAACCGGGGCCGATTTCTGGGTACCGGTTACTATAATCAGGCCTCCCAGATCGCAGTCCGGCTGTTGACCACAAACCGTGAAACCATTGATGAAAGTTTTTTCCGGCACCGGATCTCTCAAGCGCTTCATTATCGTAAACGGGTCAAAAGCGGTATTGAAAGCCGGGGCGCTTCATGTTACCGTCTCATATTCGGAGAGGCTGACTTAATGCCGGGTTTGATCGTTGACAGGTTTGAGGATTATCTGGTGGTGCAGTTCTTAACCATGGGGATGGACGTAAATCATGATTTAATTATTAAGTTGCTTATTGAATTATGTGAACCGAAGGGAATTATTGAGCGCAGTGATTTGGCGGTACGCCATCTGGAGGAACTGCCGGAACGTTCCGGTTGTATTTACGGTGACTGTCCGGCTTCCCTTGAAATCCGGGATAACCAACTCAAATTCCGGGTTGATTTATTGGAAGGGCAAAAAACCGGATATTTTCTCGATCAATCGGCCAACCGGGCGACGCTGAAGGCTTATGCGCCGGGCCGTAAAACTTTGGATTGTTTTTGCCATGTGGGCAGTTTTGCTATTCATGCAGCCGCTTATGGGGCTAGTTCGGTATTGGGAGTTGATATATCCGAGGATGCCGTTCAGATGGCTGAAGAAAACGCCAGCCTTAATAACTTTGATGATCGTTGCCGGTTTAAAGTGGCCAATGCTTTCGATTTTTTGCGGGACCAATCCGGAAAAAAAGAGGAGTACGATTTGATTATCCTTGATCCGCCGGCTTTTACCAAAAGCAAACAAACCTTGGACAGTGCCGTAAGAGGCTATAAGGAAATTAATTTACGGGCTTTAAAGTTATTGGCCCCGGGCGGTATTTTAGTTACCTGTTCCTGTTCATATCATATCAGCAATGAATTGTTTTGGGAGATCATCCATTCGGCGGCGACTGACAGTAAAAAACGGTTGCGGTTATTGGAAAAAAGAACGCAGGATCTGGATCATCCGGTTGTGATGGGAATTCAGGAGACTGAATATTTAAAATGTTTTATTTTTGAAGTGGTGCAGTAATTAATGAATTCAAATCAAATATCCCTCATTTATCTCAATCAAGCCGGAAAACTCATAGAGGATCCCGAACTCATTGCGGTGGGAATCAACGGCCGGCAAGCGGAGATCGGAGATGACACCTGGATTGATCTTCCCGCCGCCGGCCAACTGATAGCCTTGCCGGGGCGGTTTCCGGTGGGTTATAACGAGAGTTCCGCCACAATTGAAGTTATTGAAGGAATAGGCGGAGACAAAGTTACTGCTGTGGCCGCCATTTTACCGGTAGGATTAACCCGGTGCCTGCTTCCGGCGTACGAAATTCACGCAGACATAGAGTTGCCTCTTTTCGGATATACGGCGGTGGGCTCCCAAAACGGCCGGTTGAAAGCAGCCGCCATGAAAACGGATGACGACTTGAAATGGAATCCGGTTTATTATAATACCCGTGATTTACCCCGGCTGATTGCCCGCAAGCAAAAAGAATTTCCACAAAATCGTATTTTGGATCAACTGGCGAAGTGCGCTTCGGACTATCATTGTTTAACCGCTCAGAACATATTTTATCAACGCTGGGAGGCCGGGATACCAGTTTCGCCGGCTTGCAATGCACGGTGTTTGGGTTGCATCTCCATGCAGCCGGCTGAATGCTGCCCATCTCCCCAGGAACGGATTCTGTTCGTTCCTGCCATTCAAGAGGTGGCTGATCTAATGATCAGCCATTTGGAAAGAGCGCCGGAAGGGATTGTCAGTTTCGGACAAGGATGCGAGGGAGAGCCGTCCCTTCAAAAGGAACTGCTTACTGACGCGATTCGGATGGCTCGCGCCAGAACGTCTAAAGGTACTATTAATATCAACACCAATGCCGGTAATTTTGAAGCCATGGAGAAACTGGTCGATGCGGGTCTTGATAGTGCCCGGGTCAGTTTATTTTCAGCTCGGCCGGAAAGCTACAACTGGTATCACCGGCCGCTGGGTTACCGGATGGAGGATGTCAGGCACTCGGCAAAGTACGCCGCGTCCCAAGGAGTGACGGTGGCCATTAATCTACTGTTTTTTCCCGGCTTTACCAATCAAAAAGCGGAGACGGCTTTATTATGTGAATTTATTGCCGATTGCGGAATAAAACAGCTTCAAATCAGGAATTTAAACTTGGATCCGGAGAGGTTGTCTGGGATAATAAGTGACGATGAGGTTCCCGCGGTTTCCGATTGGCTGAATGACATAAAGGCTCAATTACCGGATTTGCAGATTGGAAATTACACCAAACCCAAGATTTGACGACGATTAATATGATTGCCTGATTAAGAATGATTTTTTAGAGGTTTATTCTTCCAAGTTCTATTAATTTTGTCAATCCTGGTCGATTAAGGGAATTTTTCATAAAAGCAAAGGCAAAAACGAAGGGGTAAAATGTATAATCCAATAAATCCTGTAAATCCCGTCTAAAATGTGTTTGTTATTTAATAGGACTAAAATAAAGGTTACTGGACAGAATTGACGGGATTAAGGGGATTAATAGGATTTTTTCAGATATTTAATTCTGCAAATTTATAATCCTGTAAATCCTGATCCAAGAACTAATGATTGGAGCATTTCTACCGTTTCAAAGTAATAATCGCAGCTTTGCCGCATATAACCAATGATCTCCGGAATCCGGTGCCCCCAGCCGGCGGCGGCGGTTGCCACCCCTGCTGATTTGCCCATCAATATCCCCCATTTCAAATCATCCAAAACCAGAAGTTGTTCCGGCCGTAAACCAAAGAATGTAAGAGTTTCAAAAACCGGATACGGATTGGGTTTCGTTTTTTTCCCAGATTCATCCCAGCCGAAGATTAAGTCCGGTATAAGATGTTGGTCATTGGCCCGATAATCCTTTTCAATAACAGCTATTTCGGAATGGGAAGACACAACGATAATTCCGCCATGCTTCCGGTAGAGTTTTAAGAAATCCAGCATCCCCGGATAAAATTCCGGGGTTCGTTCCCGGGCGAATCCCCGCCAAATTTCAAGTTCATGTTGCAGTTCCTCCGGTGTCAGCTCCAATTCATCCCTTAAATAAGCCATAAAACCGGGATCAATATGCTTGCGGAAGAAATCCTCCAGACCCAGAGGCTGGTAATGGGGCCGCAAGATCCGCATGGCTTCCAGATAAGCCGGATAATGAATGGTAACAGTACTGTCAACGGCAGTATCATCATGATCAATGATTAAGCATTGGTATGCTAAATTTGGCGCCATAATAAAACTCCTTGATTTATTAGTCCATTCTCATAAATATTGTTTATAAATCCAATAAATCCTGTAAATCCCGTCTAAAACAAGGGTATTATAGACAGGATTAACTGGATTAAAGAGATTTTGCATTGCGGATTATTTATGAGACATTATCTATCATACCGGAAACAGGGTAAAAATCAAGTCCAAAAAACGGATGTAACTGTCGGGAATCATTTTCAACGGAAAACGTTAAAATATGATACAATGAATTTTATGATAGGGTTAAATTGCGATCTGTTAAAAAGATGTAATCAATAGATCTAGATAGCCCCGTTTACGGGGGTTTGTGCGTAATTACACTTAGCCGTGTGGGTTTACCCCGCGGAGGAAAAATAACAATGCCGATTATTGAGCCGGTGATCCGTCCTCCGGCGGAGGCGGAGAGTTTTTTATTACAAGTTACTACCGGGTGTTCATCCAGTTGTTGCTCGTTTTGCGGGGCCTATACCGGGAAACCTTTCCGGGTGAAAAATTTAGCGGAGATTACAGCAGATATAATCGAAGCAAGCCGGCTTTATCCGGAGACCCGGAGGGTTTTTCTGATGGACGGCGACGCCCTGGTGGTTAATAATACCAAACTGCTGCCGGTATTGGAGCAACTGCAGGCTTTCTTTCCTAAGCTGTCCCGGATCGCAAGCTATGCCAATGGTTATAACATCACAGCCAGAAATGATGAGGAACTTCAAGTTTTAAGCCGCAACAAACTCCGGTTGATATACATTGGCCTGGAAAGCGGGAGTCAAGAGATTTTAGACGGCTGCAATAAACGTTCCGAAGTAGCTGAAATGGTGGAAGCGGTACACAGAGCTGAAAAAGCGGGTATCAAATCTTCAGTAATCGTATTATTGGGTTTGGGAGGTAAAAAGGATTCCCGGATACATGTCCGGGATACGATTACCGCGCTGAATCGTATGCAACCAAGGTATCTTTCGTTTCTATCATTGATGTTAATTCCCGGTACTCCTTTATGGCGGGAAGCCCGGAACGGATCTTTTGAGGAATTAACTTCTTGGGGGTTGCTGCGGGAGTCCCGGGATATTATCGCCGGTCTGGAGCTTAATAAAACTGTTTTTCGCAGCGATCATGCCTCCAATCATTTGCCGTTGGAAGGCAGATTCCCTGAGGACAAGGCCAGATTACTATCAGTTCTGGATGCGGCGTTGGCAGGAAAAGTCGATTTAAAACCGGAATTTTTACGGGATTTGTAGGGTGCTTGATTTGTTAAAGTGGAAAGAAAATAGGCTTAAAACAAGGTTATTGGACAGGATTAACTGGATTAAGGAGATTTTTTCATAAATGCAGATCGAAAACGAAGGTATAAAATGTTTTAAGCCAATAAATCCCGTTAATCCCGTGTAAAAACTTTTTTGATTCCGGCTTTGCCGAAATAGGGGTTACCACCTAAATTTGTTTTTATTGCACACCCCTTATCTCTGTGATATAATGTAAAAGTTATTGGGGGATTATGACGTTTAAATTTGTCGTATACCCTAACGGGCATACGTAATGAATTAGGTGAGGTGACAAAAGTGAAAGAAGGTATTCATCCGCAATATAATAAGGCGAAGGTGGCTTGCGCTTGCGGCGAGACATTTGAAACCGGTTCCACCCGAAAGGAGATCCGGGTCGAGATTTGCTCAAAATGTCATCCGATGTTTACCGGTAAACAACGCATTGTTGACAGCGGCGGCCAAGTAGAGAAATTTAAGAAGCGCCTTGAGAAAAAATAAGTCGGTTTATAACCAAACAAACATAGAAGGCGAGGATTTGGTGTATTTTTAACCCTGAGTCCTCGCCTTTCAACCAATATAGAAGGGTGAAATTATGAAAAACAAACCGAATTTTCAATACGGCGGACAGGCGGTAATCGAGGGCGTGATGATGCGCGGCCGCGATTATTTAGCGGTGGCTGTACGCAAAAATAACGGCGAAATTATAATAAAAAAGGATCCTGTCGGCTCCGTCACCAAGAAATTCCCGATACTCAAATGGCCTTTTGTCCGAGGCGTCGTTTCACTTTGCGAATCATTTGGGGTAGGTATGAAAGCCTTGATGTTTTCGGCCGATCAGTTCATGGAGGAGGAAGGGGAGTCGAAACTTTCAACCTGGGAAAGCGCCTTGATGATTACCATTGCTTTGGGGCTGTCCATACTCCTTTTTGTACTGCTGCCACTAGGAGTTCAGTCGTTGATGCAAAAATATTGGGGACCCTTTTGGGCCAACGTTGGGGAGCATACTATCCGGATTCTTATCTTGGTGGCCTATATCGTTGCGGTCTCATTTTTAAAGGATATTCAACGGGTTTTTGCGTATCATGGTGCCGAACATAAGGTGATTAATACCTTTGAAGCCAAAGAGGATTTGACGGTGGAGAACGCCAAGAAACACCCCACATTTCACCCGCGTTGCGGGACCAGTTTTCTCGTGTTTGTCGCTATTTTTTGCGCGGTGTTTTTCACGTTTTTATCATTCGATACCATTTGGATGAATTTTTTAACCAGAATCGCCTTTCTGCCGGTAGTGGCGGGAGTCTCTTATGAAATCATCAAATTTACCGGAAAGCACCAGGATTTCTTCTTGTGGCGCTGGTTAAGCATGCCCGGATTTTGGCTGCAAAGGCTGACTACCCGTGAACCGGATGAGGCTCAACTGGAAGTTGCCATCAATTCCCTGGTGGCCGTCCTGCGGGAGGAAGCACCGGTGATTGTGGGCGGCAAGGTTTATGCAGCGGAAAGAATAGAAGTTGAACCGGCTACGGTCGGTTAAATAAATATTAACGGAGTAACGGTTTGAATGGCTGAAACAATCTTTGAAAAGCTGGTTTCCATTGAGGAAAAGTATCATGAGTTAAGCCACCAACTGAGTGATCCCGGGATCATCGCTGATCAATCCGTGTTTCAAAAATTGGCGAAAGCCCATGCGGCGATGGTGGATGTGGTAGACACTTATCAGGAGTATCGTAAAATAGCAGAAGATCTTACAACTGCCAAAGAAATGCTGGCGGAGGAGACCGGTGAAGCAGCTGCCATGTTGAGAGCTGAGATTGAACAATTGGAGGCCGACGCGGACCGCTTGACTGAAAAACTTAGAGTCTTGCTGCTTCCTAAAGATCCCAACGATGATAAGAACGTGATTATGGAGATACGGGCCGGGACCGGTGGCGAGGAAGCGGCTTTGTTCGGTTTCGATCTATTCCGGATGTATTCCCGTTATGCTGAAACGAAAGGCTGGCGGATGGAAATATTAAGCACCAGCGAATCCGATCTGCGCGGTTTCAAGGAAATCGTCTTCATGATAGAAGGGGATCGGGTTTATAGTCGGATGAAATTTGAAAGCGGAGTTCACCGGGTGCAGCGCGTCCCGGAAACCGAGGCCGGGGGCCGGATTCATACTTCGGCGGCTACTGTCGCGGTGTTGATTGAAGCGGAAGAGGTTGATGTCGCCATCAATCCCAATGATTTGCGGGTTGACGTTTTCAGGGCCGGCGGACATGGCGGGCAGTGTGTCAACACCACTGATTCGGCGGTCCGGATTACCCATCTGCCTACCGGTCTGGTGGTTACCTGCCAGGATGAAAAATCGCAGTTGAAGAATAAGGAAAAAGCGATGAAGGTCCTGCGGGCCCGTTTGCTGGAGAAATTTCAGTCAGAACAGCAGCAGGAGATGGCCCAGGCCCGACGGGACATGGTTGGTTCCGGGGACCGCAGCGAGCGGATTCGTACGTATAATTTTCCGCAAAACCGGTTGACCGATCACCGGATCAATTTAACCTTATATCACCTGGATTCGATTATTGAAGGCAACCTGGACGAGGTCATCGAACCGTTGATTACGGCAGCCGAGGCTGAACGGTTACGAAACGCCGATCAATAAAGATTAATATCAAGAAGAGAATCGACAGATGTCTACTGAACAATTAACCATTGGCGCTATTATTACCAAAACAATTCCCTTCCTGGCGGAAAAGCAAATCCCCAATCCCCGGCTGGAGGCTGATTTGATGCTGGCCAAGGTACTGGAGCAACCGCGGGTAAAACTCTATTCCGAGTGGGATCGGGTTTTAAAACCAAATGAGGTTCAACAGTACCGTGAAGTGATTTTAAAACGGGTTCAAGGTTGGCCCCTGGCATATCTGGCAGGGAAAAAAGCTTTTTTGAGCTGGGACTTTGCAGTTAACCCCGCGGTTTTGATTCCCCGTCCGGAAACCGAACTGGTTATTGAGATCATCGTCGAACATATAAAAAGACGCACCGGGTTATCCAAATCCGAATTATCCGACACCGGTTTATCAGAAATGACTATTCCCTCCGAATCACCCGGGAGCGATATAGCCGATCCCGGAGCAGCCGCGATATTTGGTATTGACGTGGGTACGGGCAGTGGAGTAATCGCCGTTACTTTAGCCAAGCTCCTTCCCGGCAGTACTTGGGTAGCCACGGACATATCCCGGGAAGCCCTGGAAGTGGCCAAGGAAAATGCTTCAAGTTTAGGAGTGGCATCACAAATAGAGTTCATAGCCGGTGATCTGCTGGAACCGCTATTTGACGGAGAATGGAGTTCACGCGGTCGGAAGTTCGATATTATTGTTTCCAATCCGCCGTATATCCCCAGCGGCGAGATTGCTTCACTGCAAAAGGAAGTGCGTCAGGAGCCCATACTGGCTTTGGACGGGGGGAGTGACGGCTTGGCAGTATACCGGCGTTTGATTCCACAAGCCGTAAGAGTTTTGGCGGATGACGGTATGATTGTGGTAGAGCATGGTTATAACCAGCGACAGCCATTGGAAGAAATTTTCAAAGATTCCGGTCTTGGTTCGTGCAGTTCTTACCAAGATTTAGCGGAATTGGAGCGGGTTTTGACCGCCCGCCGGATTGCTTGAGCCCTGATTCGGCAAGGGTTGAATAATCGGTTTTAAAGTTCGGCTCTGTCAGAATAGAATGAGGGTCGGCCCTAGATTATTCTATCAACGATTCTTTGAGACATAAAGAGGCTTCGCCGGGTTAGGATAATGAATCGGAACAATTTGGATAGAGTTGCACTAGAATATGGAGTTAACCGTTAATGCATGAATTCGCTCTGACTGAAAAGATTCTTAAGATTGTATTGAGTGAGGCGGAAGCTCATCAAGCCCGGCGGGTACAAAAAATCAGGCTTTTATTGGGCGAGCTTTCGGGAGTGGTCAGTGATTCGCTGGCGATGTATTTTAACCTGATTGCTAAAGGAACCATTGCGGAAGGGGCGGTTTTGGAGTTCAACCGGGAAAAAGCCCGTTTATATTGCGAAACATGCCGGATGGAATATGAAAAGGCCGACCGTGACTTTCTTTGCCCGGTTTGCGGCAATTTGGGAAGACTTACCGATATCGGCCGGGAGTGTATAGTTCAAAATATTGAGGTGGAATAAGCGATGGAAATAAGTATTGAACAGGATATTTTCAAGAATGAAGCCAAATTGGCGGAGGAAAACCGCCAATTATTTTCCCAAAAAGGTTTAATGGTGGTTAATCTGCTGGCCGCTCCGGGAGCCGGTAAGACCAGCTTGATAAAAAAAACCGCCCACTTGCTGAAAGTGCCGACCGCTGTTATTGAGGGGGATCCCGCCTCCAGCATCGATACCGACACCTTAAATGCGTTGGGTATTCCTGCATATCAAATCAATACCGAAGGCGGCTGTCATTTGGAAGCGGCGATGATCTCCAAGGCATTAACCGAATTTCAAGTGGAACCAAATACGCTGTTATTCGTTGAGAATGTTGGAAACCTGATTTGTACTGCATTTTTCCCGTTGGGAGAAGAGTTGCGGGTGGTTATGTTGAGCATTGCCGAAGGGGATGACAAACCGTACAAATATCCCGATATCTTTAGAGAAGCGGATGCGGTGGTTATCAACAAGCTGGACCTGAAACCCCATGTGGATTTTCGTAGCGATAATTTTTATAAAGGTTTAAAAGCGGTAAATCCGAAGGCGCACATATTTGAAGTCTCGTGTAAAAACGGGGCCGGTATTGAAAACTGGGTAAACTGGCTCGCCGTAAAGGCGGCCACATTCTGGGCTCATCAGTGAGTTGAAAACTACAATGAGACGATGTGTTATTTTAATAAGTGGTTTAGTACAAGGGGTTGGATTTCGCCCCTTTTTGTATAACCTGGCCCGGGAAAAAGGCTTAACGGGTTGGGTTCGCAATAATTTTGCCGGTGTGGAACTGGAGATTCAAGGCAAACAGAAAGTTGTAGCCGTTTTCATTGCCGAATTGCGGTTGAAAGCTCCATCCACTGCCGTCATTGATGAAATAACGGTTACCGATATTCCTTTAATCAAGGAAAGCGGTTTTACAATCCTCGAAAGCGAGCCGGGCCGGCTGGCAGGTTCACCATTGCCTGATCAGGGAATTTGTGATGCCTGCATCAGTGAATTTCATGACCCGGAAGATCGCCGTTATCAATATCCGTTCAACGGGTGCACCATCTGCGGGCCCCGTTTTACCATCATTGAAGGGTTGCCCTTTGATCGGGAACGGACGTCAATGAATGAATTTATTTTATGTCCCTATTGCTTCCAGGAATATTTATCCCCGGATAACCGTCGCTTTCATGCTCAAACCGTCACCTGTCCGGAATGCGGCCCCCAATTTTGGTTCACAACCCCGGATGGCAAGGAATTAAGGGTGGAACCGGGCCAAACCGCCCGGGAAGTATTAAAAACCGGCGGAATAATCGCCATCAAAGGAATCGGCGGGTATCATTTGGCTTGCGACGCTTTTAATGACGAAAGCGTCAGCCGGATCCGCAGGTTAAAAGGCCGGGATAACCGTGCTTTTGCAGTCATGTTTAAAGATATGGCGCTGATTAAAGAGAATTGTCAGGTGTCGGCGTTGGAAGAAGGCATATTAACAGCATTTTCCAGGCCGATTGTATTGCTAAAGCAGGAAATAGACAGCCAGTTAGCGAAGTCAGTAAATCCGAACCTCAGGGAGATCGGAGCATTCCTTCCGTATTCGGGGATTCATCTTTCGCTGTTTGATGAGAGGCTTACGGCTTTAGTGATGACTAGCGGCAACCGTTCCGAAGAGCCTTTAATCATCGATGATCGAGCGGCGCTGAAAATTTTGGGACCGATGGTGGACGGTTTTTTAGGACATAATCGTCGCATATTATGGCGTTGTGATGATTCGGTGGTAAGAGTGCAGAAAAATAATGTTATCGGTATCCGGCGTTCCCGGGGTTATGTCCCGTCCCCGGTTAAGGTGAATCAAAAATTGACTCCGCTGCTTGCTTGCGGCGCCGGACAAAAGAATACCTTTGCGTTGACTAAAGGGAAAATGATTTATATGAGTCAGCACCAAGGCGATTTGGACAATTTAGCCAGTTTCACGGCTTACAAGGAAAATATCGAGTATTTTAAGAATTTATTGGATTGTAAACCGCAATGGGCGGTTCATGATCTGCATCCCGATTATCCCTCCACGGTTTATGCGGTGCAATCGGGTTTAAAGACAATCGGGGTTCAGCATCATTTGGCTCATTTGGCAGGGGCTATTGCGGTTCACAGCATTACAGGGCCGGTGATCGGAGTGATCTTTGACGGTTCGGGGTATGGAGCTGATTACCGTATTTGGGGCGGTGAATTTTTTGCCGGAGAGGGCTGTATGTGGCAGAGAGTAGGCCATCTGAAATACTACCCATTACCGGGTGGCGAGGCTGCCATTAAAGAGCCGTGGCGAATGGGCGCAGTTTATCTAAGAAATTCCAGTCTGCACGGACCGGTTGAAGAGTGGCTGCACCGGTTCAACCTAACCCATAAATGGGAACAGCTGTGCACTGCGATAAAAATGGGGATTAATTCTCCGGAGACCTCCTCAATGGGCCGGTTGTTTGATGGAATCGCCGCTTTGCTGGGCGGAAATATTGAAGTCAGTTATGAGGGGGAAGCGGCTATCTGGTTGGAAAACCAGGCTGATCCGTCCGCCAAAGGAATATATGATTACCGGATTGACTCGCAGGATGGAGTCTTCCAAATTGATCCAAGAGATATCGCAATTCAAGTATTTCGAGATCGTGATTTAATTGATGTTGGCGCGATTAGTATGAAGTTTCACCGGACAGTGGCTGCTTTTATTACCGAGATGGTTACAAAGATCCAAGCTGTCAGCGATATCCGTCAAGTTGTTTTAAGCGGCGGAGTATTTCAAAACAGGCTACTGCTGGATTTAACCTGGGATTCCCTTACTAAGAAAGGTTTTCAGGTTTTTGTACCTGAGATCGTTCCGGTGAATGACGGTGGTATTTCACTGGGTCAGGCTTGGCTGGGCGACTTAATGATTGAGAGGGGAGTTACTGATGTGTTTGGCGGTTCCCGGTGAGGTTGTCCGGATTGAAGACGGCCGGGGTGAAGTGAGTTTCTCCGGAGTCAAACGGATGGTGGATTTACGGTTGGTAGAAAAGGTTCAGGTGGGGGACTATGTCTTGGTCCACGCGGGTTGCGCCATTCAGGTCCTGCCGCGGGAAGAGGCCGAAGAAACATTGCGATTATTTAAGGAAATCATGGGCTGATGAATCACCAATTGTTAAATGAATATATAAACCGGATCCAGGAGCAGTTTTCAGATTTCAAATGTGTATTGATGGAGGTTTGCGGCACTCATACCAATGTAATCCGTAAAGCCGGAATTCACCGGCTGTTGCCACCGGGAATCAAACTGCTATCCGGGCCGGGATGTCCGGTTTGCGTAACGGGCAGCGGCTTTATCGAACAGGCTGTCGAATTAAGCCGGAATCCGGAGATCATTATCGCTACTTTCGGTGATTTATTAAAGGTTCCCGGCAATACTAGTTCTTTATCAACTGCCAGGGCTGAAGGCGGGCAGATCCGAATCGTATACTCCCCGATGGATGCGGTAGAGCTGGCCCGGGAGTATCCAAACAAGGAAGTGGTTTTTCTCGGAGTGGGGTTTGAGACTACTGTACCGGCCATTGGACTGGCTGTGAAAGAGGCACGGCAAACCGGAGTCGCGAATTTTTCGGTATTACCGGCCTTTAAAGTTTTAAATCCGGCAATGCGGGCTTTACTTGCGGACCCGGAATTGAAGATTAACGGTTTAATTGCACCGGGCCATTTGAGTGTTATTGTCGGGGCCGACTCGCTTGCTTTCTTGCCGCAAGAATATGGATTACCGACAGTGATTGCCGGTTTTTCCCGGGATGAAATCTGGCTGGGGATTACGGCGCTTTTATTCCAAATAAAAAATGGGATAGCACGATTGGAAAATTGCTATCCCAAAGCGGTCTCAGCTGCGGGAAACCGGATGGCCCAAGATCTCATCCGGGAATTATTCATCCCGGAACCGGCGGAATGGCGCGGACTTGGAACTGTAGATAATTCGGGCCTGGGATTCAAGGATGAATATCAAAAATATGATGCCCGGGTTCGGTATCAGTTGCAGCCAATCGCTTCCATGGAGCCGCCCGGCTGTAAGTGCGGCCAGATCATTTTGGGTAAGGCCGAACCCGGGGAGTGCAGTCATTTTAGCCATGGCTGCACCCCGGATCACCCGGTGGGGCCGTGTATGGTATCCAGTGAAGGAGCATGCGCCGCTCATTTTCATTATACGTTAAACCAATAGGGAGATGTACGCCTTGAACCCAAAAGCAACTCAAATCCGGCTGGCGGAAGGCGGCGGGGGAGAAGCCACCGCTCAATTGATTCAACAGGTGTTCTGGTCGCGGCTGCGCCATCCGGAATTGTTGAAGGGAAATGATGCCTCCGTTTTGGAGAATCCGGGCGGCAATTTGGTGGTTACCATTGATTCTTTCGTAATTACGCCCTGGTCTTTCCCCGGGGGTGATATCGGAAAACTGGCGATTTGCGGGACCGTCAATGACCTGACGATGATGGGAGCCGTCCCTTTGGGATTAACGGTTGGCTTTATCATTGAAGAAGGATTTGCAATCCACGATTTGGAACGTATCGCAGAATCCATGGCCTTTACGGCCAGCCAAGCCGGAGTTCAAGTCGTTGCCGGCGATACCAAGGTAGTTAACAAGGGAGCTGCAGACGGCATATTTATCACTTCCAGTGGCGTGGGAACAGCCGCTCCGGATTTGCACCTGGGGGGAGCATATGCCCGTCCGGGTGATCACGTAATTGTCACCGGGACAATGGGCGATCACGGCGCAACAGTCTTGCTTGCCCGGGGTGAAATGGGTTTACAAAGTGATCTAATAAGTGATGTGGCTCCGTTGAATAAATTAATAATTCCACTGGTGCAAAAATACCCCCAATATATCCGGGTATTGCGCGATCCCACCCGGGGCGGCCTGGCTGCTACTTTAAATGAAATCGCCAGACAGTCCAAGGTTTCCATCCGGATTAATGAAAACAGCATTCCGATCAATCCTCAAGTCCGGGGGATCACTGGATTATTAGGTCTTGATCCACTATATCTTGCCAATGAAGGAAAAGCAGTAATGATAGCCAGTCCTGAAGTATCCTGTTTTCTGATTCATGAATTACGGGAGAACCCGTTGGGAAAAGATGCCGCCATCATCGGTGAGGTTTGTGCCATAACCGGTAATTTTGGTATGAACCAGGGAATCGTAAGCATCGGTAATGAAATGGGCGGGGAACGAATTTTACCCATGGGCAGCGGGGAACAACTGCCGAGAATTTGTTGAATGAGTTACTTAGTTATCTGGTTATCAAGTTATCTAGTTACGGTTTATTAATGGCTACTTTGCTAATTTTGCTGGAGAACTAGGAGTCTGTGCGTCTAATAGTTTCTGGAGCATATTTAGTATACGACAATACGATCCAGCACTAAATATTGTGGTTTTATGCCACGAAAAAGTGTTACTCGCACAGAATCCTAGCAGACTAAAGAACCAGATAACGAACGAACTAAGTGGAGGTGAATGGTTATGCGACGCCGTTTTCTTTTTCCGTTAGTTGGGCTTATAATTACCATGTGTTTTGGTTTTGCCGGTGTCGGGGCGATGACAAACAATGACAATCTAATTTTTTATCAGGAGAAGAACGGTCAAAAGACCTTGTATTTTAGTGATGCTGAAGGTTCCAACTTGAAACCGCTGGCAACGGGTAAAGATATTGCCGTGTTTGCCATTAACCGTCATCTTATTTTCTTCCATGAGCGGCAACTGTTTGAATATCAGCCGGGTTCCCAGGAATCAAAGATTTTACACAAGTTTAATCAGGATGAAGACCTGTTTTACGCTTTTTCAACGGCGCCGGCCGGACCGGATCAAGCATTGGTGGTTGCCGGAAACGCATATAGTTCTTTTCCCCACTGGTATATATTAGACTTTTCCGATAATAGCCTGCGTAAAATCGACCCCCCTTTTACCACATTACCGGGGCGGAAACCGGAATTTTACAGCCCGGATGAAAATACCGAAGCGACGATTAAAAAGGTTTCTTTTAGCTACCGGTTTGAAATAACCATCCGGGAGAAGACGGCCGGTAAATTTAAAACCGTTTGGACACTGCCCAAAGATATGTCGGTTTTGCCCGCTCCCCCGGTTTGGGCGCCGAATTCACGAATGGTGGCTTTCTATTGTACAGAGTTTCAAAAAAAAGATAATAATGTAAGAGGTCCATATTCGCTATACCTTTATAACCTGGATACCAAGTCGTTAATCTTGGTCCGGGAGCGGATTTTTTCCATCGCCAATTATTCAAGTAACGTTGGAATGGGCGAATTTAAACCGGACTGGTCCGGCGACAGCAATAATTTGATCGTACAATACCAGCCCTTTGGCTTACCTACGGAAAGTTCCATCCTGAGTTATGAAGTACAGTCAGGCCGGAAAACATACCTTGGCAACAGTAAGGGGGATAAGCAATACCCGACATGGTCCCCGTCGAACCGTAGAATTTTATTCCTATCCAGCCGGGATGGCGATGGTATTCAATTATTCGTAATGGATGCCGACGGAACCGGCTTGAAGCGGCTGTCACCGGCCGGAGGCGTCACCAATTGGGCGGAATGGATGAGGTTTGACTAAAGCTAACAGGGTTGAAAACGAAAATCTGATTTTTTTGTCGCATTTTTAGGCTGAATTGTATATTGCGTCATTGCCTGGTGGAAGATAAAAGGAGGGTCTTTCCCGGGCATTATTGATTCCAGAACCATTTTTAGATGAGGCAAAAATCATGCATCTCGAACAAAAGCAGGAATTTATGAAAGGCGCCTTGGCCGGATTCATCGCCGGGGTGGTTATGTTTATCTATGTGGAAAGTTTTCAGTGGATCGGATTAACCAAATTCGGAATAAGTAGTCTGGCTGGGGATACGGTTTTTACCTATACAAATAATTTGGGAATGAATTTACTTGCTTTTATGGTAAGTAGTGGCATAAGTGTTTTTTGGGGCATTATTTTTGCTTTTCTGTTTACCAAGGTTTTTTCAAGTGACTTTTATTTGGCGAAAATTCTCTTCATGAGTTTTTGTATCTTTTTTTTCCATCTTGGTTTTTTAGATGAGCCCTTTCATTACAAAAGAGAAATTCATGAAGACACCTTCGAATTATTGATTATTTTAAGCGGCTACATCTTATACGGATTTATATTGGCGATCGGGTTGAAAAAATTAAAAATTATTGATTAGTTTTTAGTTATTTTGCCGAATTAAGTTAAAAATCGTCAAAAGCATTGCCATATATCGTTCGATGATGGTATTATCATGATATGATGGAAATATCAGCGAACGATATATTATTTTCTATTTCCTACCGGATCAGGTAAAAAGGAAGTGATGTTCTTTCAATGGGAATTGATAATTTGAATGGCGTTGTTGAAGTTTATGTGATGAACCGGATCGAGGAGGCCAAAAAAGGGGCGGCGAATTTAAATTTGAGTTTTTGTAATTTAGTCATTTTACCGGGACCGATTTTTGAGTTAACCGGTTTGCAGGTATTAAATTTGCAACATAATTACCTGACTGCGTTGCCGGAGGAGATTGGCGGTTTAACCGCATTGACCCATTTGGACCTGGAATTGAATCAGTTGGAGAAGTTACCGGCCGCTATCGGGAAATTGACTAATTTACGCAAATTGGACCTTAAAAATAACCGTTTGCGGACTTTGCCGCCGGAGATTGGACAGTTGACGAATCTGGTGGAACTTGATCTGAGCAGTAATCAATTGACCTCCTTGCCGCGGGAGATTGCCCAGTTACCTAATTTGAAAATAATCCGTCTTCATGGAAACCCGTTGGAAAAACCGCCTCTCGGAGTAGCTATTAAAGGAATAGAAGCCATACGGGATTTTTTTGAATACGAGGATACCGGGGAAGATGCTGCCGCGCTTTCGGAAAAACCTGTTTTTGAATGGAATCATGAGCAAAATTTACGGTTTGAATATCATTACCAGCGGATGTCCGGCGTCATATGGCCAAAGTTTGTGGAAAAACAACGGCAGCAGAACCGGGTTACGGAAGGCCATGTTTGGAAGGACGGGATGGTATTAACCCATCAAAGATCCCAGGCCTTGATAGAATTGGGGCCGTCGCCCCCGAAAATTGCAATAGCCATCCATGGGGCTGACAAAGAAGAGACGCTGAGCTTGATCCGGCGTGATTTACGCAGTATCCATCAGTCTGTGGGCATGCATGAACTCCGGGAAATGATTCCCTGCATCTGTAATCACTGCCGGCATGAACCCGAAGTTTTTCATTATGAGGCCTTAAAAAGCTTTCTGGCAAACGGCCAGAACGAAACGGTATGCCCTAAAAGCGGTGAAAATGTTTCCGTTATAGCAATGGTCGAAGAAATTGATGATCTGCCCGTATATTGGGAAGACGATATATTTGAGGGCTGGCGCCCGGAAAATCTCGACCATCTGAAATTCATCATATATCGCGGACAGGTTCTGGTGATTCACGGGCCGCACCAGACCAGTTCCAAATATAGTTACGAACAATTGAATCAAGTTATATACGAGATTCTCAAGAAAAAAGTTCATTCGGATGCTGAATTGCGGAACATGATTGAGAATTTGAATCTCCTGAAAAACCGCAGCGCCGATAAGAACAAGCGCCAAATCGCTGTCGGCTTGTATAAAATATTGATAAGCTACCTTTTAAATAAAGGAGAACATGTTTTGGCCGGATTTTTATACGAGAGCATCCGGAATTTACCGTATTTGGTCTAGAAACGATCTGGATTAGATTCATTTCGCAGGAACTGTATAATCAGGCAAGGCAGGGACAGAATAAATAAAATAGATTAATTTGGGGGGATTAACGCAATGGAAGAAATCACGGTCTATACAACACCCACCTGTCCCTGGTGTACTAAGGTAAAATCTTACTTAAACGATAAGGGTGTGACTTTCAAGGAATTGAATGTGGCCGCCGACAGTCAGGCGGCGCAACGGATGATTGAGATTACCGGACAGCGCAGTGTTCCGGTAATTACCCGGGGTGAAAAATATGTAGTCGGTTTTGATCAGGATCGGCTGGCGAGTATGATTCAATAAGCTCTCCGTTCAGAGAGCCTTGGCCCATTATTGGGTGAGAGGCGTAAGCGGGGAGATATAAGTTCCCCGTCAGGGGATATTAGGGGTGCGGAAGAGATGGTTTACGACTTGATTATTATCGGTGCCGGACCGGCGGGAATGACCGCGGGTGTCTTTGCCGCCCGGAAAGGGCTGAAAACTTTAATTTTGAGCAAGGATATCGGCGGCCAAGTCAATTGGACCACGGATATTGAGAACTATATGGGTTACCAGGAGATTGACGGCCAGGCATTGATGGATAAGTTTGAGGAACAGGTAAAAGAACTGCACTTAGAGGAGAAGATCGTTGAAATCAAAGCCTTAACCAAAGAAGGCCAATTGTTTAGAGTCCAAACCATGGGTCAAGAAAAATATATGGCCAAAGCAGTAGTGGTTTCATCAGGCAAAAAACCAAAAACATTAAACGTTCCGGGAGAGATAGAATTTCGTAATAAAGGAGTGAGTTACTGTTCAACCTGTGACGCTCCTTTATTCCGGGATATACCGGTGGCGGTAGTAGGGGGCGGTAACTCGGCCGTAAAGTCGGTGCTTGATTTAGCCAATTATACCCGGCAGATTCACTTAATCTATGTAGAAGATTTGACGGCGGATTCGATTTTGGCGGAACGGCTGCAAGGGCTTGAAGATTTGAAACGGTATCCGGGGCATACGGTGGTTGAAATCAAAGGCGGCCAATCGGTGGAAAAGATCGTACTCGAGGAAGTAAAGACCAAACAACGGTTTGAACTGCCGGTACAGGGTATTTTTATTGAGATTGGCCTGGATACCAATGTCGAATTCTTAGATAAGTCCGTAGAACTCAATGATCTCCGGGAGGTGAAGGTGGACTGTCTTTGCCGGACCAATATTCCGGGTTTGTATGCCGCCGGGGATGTCACTACAGTGCCGGAAAAACAGATCATTGTCGCCGCCGGCGAGGGCGCCAAAGCGGCTCTTAAGGCTTGGGAATATGTTATTAACATACCGGAGGCGGAATACAGGCAATGAGGAATCTAAGGCATTTTAAGATCCGAGAGACGAGAAACGAATAACGAATTTATTAGCAAAAAGACTGCAATAAACAGCGGTCTTTTTACTTTCTATACCGGGCGCTCCGGCTTCTTTTCAAAGGCGTGGCAAGTTTGGCCGCTGGATTCAAAAACCGCGGTTGAAGGAAGCGCTTTGGATTTAAAGCCAAAAGCTCTGCAGCCGTTGGGAAAATTTTTTTCCCAGGTTATATAGAAATGTTTGCATTTGAAGCAGTTAATATTTTCAGGGCTCATGATAGTATCCGGAACCAGATAATTAAAACGTTTATTAGACAAGATTTATTGGTGGATTTAAACACTTTATTCCCTTCGTTTTTGGCTCTTGCATTTATGAAAAATCCTCTTAATCCCATTAATCCTGTCTAGTAACCTGGTTTTGGGCCTATTAGGTTCATAAACTAATTTTTCGACGGGATTTACAGGATTGATTGGATTAATTTTTGTCTGCAGTCCAGAGTTAAGAGCCTAGTCTATTATAATTCGATTTTTTCGTAGTCTAACCCTTTTCGGCCGGCCATATATTTTTAGTAGGTTGACTGTTTAAGCCGGTTATTGGAGGGTGGAGATTGGCGCGAATCTTATTGCTTAAAAAACTGAATGTATTGATCGGCGCGGGACTGATTACTTTTTTTACCTTGTCGCTGGTGATCTGTCCCAAGGAAGGGGTGGAAGCGGCGGTTTCCGGTTTAAAGGTCTTTTGGGAGATTGTACTTCCATCATTACTGCCGTTTTTTGTGTTATCCGAAATCATGCTGGGTATGGGCGTGGTTCATTTCATCGGTGTATTGCTTGAGCCGCTAATGCGGCCGTTATTCAACGTTCCTGGAGTCGGAGCATTTGCGCTTTCCATGGGTTTGGCGGCGGGATATCCCATGGATGCCGTCATTACCGGTAAGTTTCGTCGCGGCGGGATGTGTACCCAGGTGGAGGGGGAACGGCTGTTATCATTCACCAACACGGCCGATCCGTTATTTATCTTTGGCGCCGTGGCGGTGAGCATGTTCGGCAGGCCGGATTTGGGAGTCGTTTTGGGGATAGCTCATTATCTATCCAGCTTTACCGTGGGCTTTATTTTTAAATTCTATGGAAACCGCGGTGATCAAAAGAAGACGGAAGATAAGGAAGTGTTCCAAGGAAGCATCCTGCGCCGGGCGGTGCGCGCTTTAATCAAAGCGCGCCAGGAGGACGGCCGGCAGTTTGGCCAGCTGATGGGTGACGCTGTCCGGGAATCCATGACCACCTTGTCTATGGTTTGCGGTTTCATTATGCTGTTCTCCGTACTGGTAAAGATTTTAGCAGTATTCGGCGTATTAAGTTTAATAACCCCGGCATTGGCAGGGATTTTAGAAGTTTTTGGAATCCATCCGAATTTAGCGCATGCTTTATTCAATGGTATCCTGGAGATTGACCTGGGAACAATGATTGCCAGTGAAACCGCTGCCCCGTTGCTGGATAAAGTGCTGATTGCCAGTTGGATAATTGCTTGGAGCGGACTTTCGGTTCACGCCCAGGTGGCCAGCGTGATTCATGATACCGATATCCGGATGAGGCCTTATATAGCGGCCCGTTTTTTACACGGCCTTTTTGCGGCCGGCTATACCTGGTTCTTAATGGGGCCTTTGAAAATGGTATTTGCGCCTTTAAACAGGACGGTAGAGGTAAGCAAAGGGTTCAACCCCATCAGCCGGATGATTCTTTCCGGGGAACAATTGTTGATTTGTTTCGGGATTTTATTGCTGGCATCGCTTACAGTCTATTATTCGCGAAGATTTCGGCTGGTGGTTATAAGGAGGAACCAGAAGAATCAAGCATAGTAGGTTGAAATAAACTTTTGGATCAATGTTTTTTTATTGGTCGTTGATCTCAGTCCTAAAGCCACACGGCTGATTAAGGACTTATCAGCTAAAGCCGATATCCGAGCCACATCATCTATATAAGCGCGTATCTTTTGCAAAAGAATCCTATCCTTAGAGGTCATTGCTCTTATTTCATTGATTTGATATATTTTTTGTTCCATATTCTCACCAATTTGCGTTATTATGTATTTAGCGTTTATTTATCAATATGGATAATTCCTTGCTTTATAGCTGTTGCAACAGCCTCTGATCTGGACTCAACTTTGAGCTTACTGTATATATTGGTCAAATGTGCTTTAACGGTTCTTTCAGATATATCCATGTCTAAAGCTATTTCCTTACTGGTACAGCCCCTTGCAATAGCTTGTAAAATAAACAATTCCCTTTCCGTAATTGCAGGATTAAATGAACTATTGCATTGGTCCGGTTCCTTTTTGAAGTGGAAAATATTGTTGCTAATCTCCGGCTGAAGAAGTATTTCTCCTCTTATAGCGGTTTCAACTGTTCTTATAAGCTCTTGGCGGGTAGTGTCCTTAAGCAAGTATCCTTTTGCCCCTAACGAAAGCGCCTCCATTATTAACTGGTTATCATTGTAGGTTGTCAAAACAATTATTGGCACTGGACTGTTTTTTTCTTTTAAGGCTTTTATAACTTCGATGCCATTTATTTTAGGCATATTCAAATCCAGTAATATGGCATCCGGTTTTAACTGTTCGATTAACACCAACGCCTTATCTCCATTTTCCGCTTCGCCGATAACTTCATAGTTTTCTTCCGTTTCAAAAATCAGCTTTAGGCCTTCCCTAACCACTAAATGATCATCTACTACCAATATTCTTTTCTTTGCCATTTTCGTCATATAGCCCTTTCTCAATTGGTATAGTGATATTTATGTTTGTACCGGATTTTTTTTTGCTTTTAATTTTAATCTTTCCAGCGATTGTTCTCACGCGCTCAGTCATTCCGATGATACCGTAATGTCCGAACTGTTGATCCAAAACCTTAACGTCAAAGCCGATACCGTCATCCACAATACTGATGCTTAGTTGATTCCCGGCTGCGATTATTTTAACAACTGCATTTTTTGCTTTGGCGTGTTTGGCAATATTATTCAGAGCCTCCCGAACAATGTATACAATGTGTTTTGTTATCTTTACGGGAATCGGAGCTTTCACCCTGATATCCGCTGCAACTGAGATATTAGATACAGCCTTAAACTGAGTTATTTCCTTTTCTACGGCCATTACAAAATCAATATCGGCAGTTGTTTTCGACCGTAAATCGTCAATAACAAGCCTGGAATCCGATAAAGTCTTTCTGGCGTGTTCCATAGACTTCTGCAGAATTTCCTGAGCCCGTTTTGGATTCTTATTATTCAAATTGGCAATTACTGCTTCTAATTGCATGATTATCCCGGCAAGTCCTTGAGAAAGCGTATCATGCAAATCTCTGGCCACCCGCTGTCTCTCGTTGGTTAATGTTAATTCCGCCACCCTTTCATAGGCGAACTCTAATTCCTGTAAAATTTTCCGGGTACGGATCCGTAGTTTTACTTGTTCTAAAAAGATAATTGAATATACACGTACGGCAATAGTGATCAGTAGTAATATCGGGATATACTGGATCAACTCCTTTACTCCATGAAACAATGTAATAGTGCCACAATATATACTGTAAAAGAAAATTGATGTAATAATGACTTTCAATGCTTCATAATAAACTGTTATGCTTTGAAAAACCAACACCGGAATTAACCCGTGAAATATAGTCGTATATCCCTTAGGTGTTATAAACACATAGTTGAAAATGATTATTCCCTGTATAACAAAATAAAGCCAATACCTACGCTTAAATATAGTATCAGAAAACAAATATATCAATAATTGGCCCGCTATTATAAGTGTTACACCAATGGTTGAATTTAAGGATGCATTTATTTTATATTGCGTAAGTAGAACAGAAAGATAACTTAAAAAAAATCCCGCTATTATAGGTAACTTAAATAGTCTGCCTTCATTTGAATCTATTGGAAACACTGATTTAAATTTATTACGCATATTAATCACCTACCTTTCTATAAAATTATGGCATACGCTAATTTCAATGTCAAAACTTATTAAGTGCATATGCCTTTGCCCAAAAGTGCATAACCTTTTGCACTAAAGTACAATGGCTGTAAAGATAGATCGGTTGTAACATGAATATGAGGGTCTCAGAAATTCAGCAGGTAAATGATGGTTTATACCATATTGTAGCGTAGCTACAATTCAAAATTATCCCCAAAGTTGCTAAAAAGCAAATTTTTTAAGAATAATTATATAGTGGAATAGGTCATTATTAATTATGGAGGGTAAAAATGAAATCTAAAATATTACTCATAATCTTACTGCTTATATGTTTAGCTTTTTTGTTCAGCAATATTGTATTAGGTGATGATTATACTTCTTTTGAAACTTTTGGTATTGACTATGGCCGTAATAATAAGGATGATAAGATATATAACTTTGAATATGTAGTATTTTCTAGAGATTTAGTTAATGGAGCAAGAATATCATATAGTCAAACATCATATTATCATCATATCGAAGCAGACTATCAAATTCCAATGGGAGAAAACCTGCCGAAGATCCTGGATGTTTCAATTGGCTATCTAAATAATGAGAGCGAATCAATTAGTAACTTAAGCTTAGGAATGGGAGTATTTTGGCGACAACCTTATAATAAAGATTCTTTCTTTATTGAATATATTATTGTTAATTATTATTTCAATATGGGTGAGCCATATACATCCGGAAAAATTAAAGTAACGGTTCCTTATTCCGGTACATTCGGAATTTATGGCTGTGCACACTACTTAAATTCTACCAAAGCTAATATAAATAATACTACATATTCCATCGGTCTGGATTATTTTATCAAGAACTGAATAGCGTCTCTCAAGGCCACTACTTTGCGGGGCTATGCGGAGAAAGCGGTGGTGTGGTTCGGTAAGGAAGCCAGGCTTGAATTTGGCGCATGGGATGAATGGCAACAAGCTTTCCCGGAAGATGCCGGTACTACTTGGGATCACTTGCTGCACAACACCAATGGCCGTATTGAAAAAGTAAAACGGTTGATTGATTATCAACCGTGGTACGATTCGCTGAAAGCCGTCTATGAATCAGTTGTGGATTTGATACGGATTTAACCGCAGAGGTTACAGAGAATATAAAATACTTATTTCACCACCGAGATCACGGAGAACACAGAGGAATTTAAAACCAGTTTCATTTTTCCATCATAATAATTATTCAGCGCCCTCTGTGTCCTCTGTAATAAAATTCGTTATGGCGCCTAGTAGAGCGTATCGTAAATAAACGGCATTCAGAAATGGCGGAAACGCTCTACTTTAGTAAAACGTTCTTAAGTTATACTGCTAATTTATTTAGAGAACGTTTTACTAGATAGCCGAAATACGGTCCTTTTGCCGGTAATCGGTTAAGAACCGTTGGATGGCGTCGCAGGCTTCGCTTAATATCAGCGTTTCCGGTAATAAAACAATGCGGAAATGGTCCGGGTGAGGCCAGTTGAAACCCGTACCCTGGACCAACAGCACTTTCTCCCGGAGCAGCAAATCCAGGACGAATTGCTCGTCATTGGTAATGTTGAACCGTTTGACGTCGATTTTGGGAAAGAGATAAAAAGCGCCCATGGGTTTGGTACAGGATAATCCCGGGATCTCTTGCACTCTTTTGTAAGCCAGGTCCCTTTGCTCCCGTAACCGGCCCCCCGGCCTGGTAAGGTCCTTAATGCTCTGGTAGCCCCCTAAAGCCGTTTGAATGGCATATTGGGCCGGAACATTGCTGCATAACCGCATGGAAGAAAGCATGTTGATGCCGGCGATATAATCTTGGGCATGGTCTTTGTTGCCGCTGATGATCATCCAGCCGGCCCGGAAACCGGCAATCCGGTGGGACTTGGAGAGCCCGTTCATGGTGATGAAAAGCACATCGTCGGATAAGGTGGCCAAGGAGACATGCTTGGCATCTTCGTAAAGGATTTTATCATAGATCTCGTCCGCGAATACGATGAGACCGTGTTCAGCAGCCAGATCCACGATTTGGCGTAAAATGGATTCCGGATAAACCGCGCCGGTGGGGTTGTTGGGATTGATGACCACTATTCCTTTAGTTTTAGGTGTGATTTTGCTCTTGATATCCTCAATATCCGGATACCAGTCGGAAAGCTCATCACAAAGATAATGAACCGCAGTACCGCCCGATAAATTCACCGCAGCCGTCCACAAAGGATAATCCGGGGCGGGAATGAGTATTTCGTCGCCGGAATTCAACAGGCCTTGCATCGCCATTACAATCAGTTCGCTGACGCCATTGCCGACATAGATATCCTCAATCCCGACTCCCGGAATCCCTTTTTCCTGGCAATTTTGCATGATTGCCTTCCGGGCCGGAAAAATGCCTTTGGAATCAGTGTATCCCTGGGCGGATCGCAAGTTAAAAATGACATCCTGAATGATTTCATCAGGCGCTTCAAAACCGAAGGGGGCGGGATTGCCGATGTTCAGCTTCAAGACCCGGTGGCCATGGTCCTCCATCCGTTTGGCTTCATCCAGAACCGGCCCCCGGATATCATAACAAACATTATCCAACTTCACTGACTTTTTGAAAGTATTCATTCAAGATCACTCCTTTAAAATTGGGTTCTGTTTTAAAGAATTGTTGATAGAATTTTATCTCCACCGCAGGCTGAAACCCGACGGCTGGGTGGATAAGTGCCTTGGGGCAACGCACAAACCTCCATACACGGGGCTGGCGGCCCAAAGGATTTCTTAATTAGACGGGCGGGGTTAATTTGGATTAAATCACTTTGCCCTTCGTTTTCGACTTCGCCTTTATAACAATTCCCTTAATCCCGTAAATCCTGTCCAGTAAACTTGTTTTAGGCCCATTAAAATTCAAAAGCTTTTTTAGACGGGATTTACGGGATTAAACCATTTTGCCATCGTTTTCGACTTCGCCTTTATAACAAATCCCCTTAATCCCGTAAATCCTGTCCAGTAAACTTGTTTTAGGCCTATTAAAATTCAAAAGCTTTTTTAGACGGGATTTACGGATTTATTGGATTAAAACATTTTGCTACTCCGTTTTTGACTTTGCTTTTATGATAATCCCTTCATTTTTAAATCTCATCAATCCCTTTAATCCCGTAAATCCTGTTCCAGTTGCCTTGTTTTAGGCAATCAGGCCAGGCTTCGGATGCAATCACCGATGATTTGAAACCCTTGTTCCATTTCCGCCGTACTGACCCGGGAAATGCCCAGACGAAAGGTATTGGCGCCGCTATTGTCCGTAAAGAAAAGATCACCCGGGAGGAAAAGGACTCCGTGTTTATAACAGGCAGCCAGCAGCTTTCGGGCGTCAATTCCCTCCAATTCGATAAAAATATGCAAGCCGCCTTCACCCCATATTTTGCGGCAGGGTATATATTTGCGGGCCAGTTTCACCGCAGTCTCGTGGTGTTTCCGATAGACTTTGCGGACTTTTTTCAAGTATTTATCGAACTCGCCGCTCTGCAGATATTCATATAAAACCGCCTGGTCCAGGGTGGAGGTATGAATATTCCGGCTGCGTTTGATGCTTTCCAGGCCGGAGATTAAGCTGGAATCTCCCATTATCCAGCCTACCCGGATTCCCGGGAAAAGAATCTTGGAAAAGCTGCCTAAATATACGATATTGTTTCCGGCTCCCGCGAGAGCCGTCAACGGGGCCACGTGCGACCCGGAAAACCTCAGTTCCTCGTTGAACCCGTCTTCAATCAGGGGAACTTGATGGCGGCTGAACCTTTCGAACACCGCCAGCCTTTTTTCCAAAGGCATTACCAATCCGGTGGGATTATGGTAAGAAGGAATCAGGTACCCCAGCTTAAAACGGCACCGGGATAAAGCATTTTCCAAGGTTTCAAGATCAATGCCGGCCTCGGTCATGGGGACGCCATTGATTCTAAGGCCAAGCAACTTCATAATTTTCAAGGCCGTATTATGGGTCGGGTTTTCACAGATCACTGCATCCCCGGGATCAGTGAGGGCGTGTAAAACAAGATTAAAAGCCTCGGTAAAGCCATTGGTTATCAGAATCTCTTTCCCGTCAGGGTTGACCCCTTTGTTTTTCATATAGAGAACCAGATAATCGATTAAAGGTTTATAGCCCCTGGCATAGCCGTAGTTTAAGAGTTTGGCGCCGTTGAGCGCGATCCGGTTTAAGAAGGCTTTCTTAACAGCGGCCATTTCGAAGAGGTTTTCATCGGGGGCAATGCTTTTAAAGGAAATAAGCCCCTTTTCCCACCGTAGTTCCTTTTTTTCAATGTCCAATTCGGTCGCTTGCCGGGCGAAACCGGTGAGCAGATCGGGCCAGTTGAGCCGCAACTCTTTCTCCTGCTTAACTTCGACCTGGGCGATAAAAGCGCCTTGCCCCTTGACGGTGTAAATAAAACCGTCATCCTCCAGGTACTGGTATGCCTGAATAATGGTGTTCCGGCTGACGCCGGTGATGGTACTCAGTTCCCGGGTAGAGGGAAGCCGGGCGCCGGCCTGCAGAATGCCGTTTAAGACGAGGGCCTTGAGATAGTCCTTGATCTGAAGATAGGCCGGCCGGTTACCATTGAGTTTGAAATCCTGATACATATCAAGTTTACCTCTATGCTTATTTTGCCATAAAAATAACCTGAACAAAAGAACCACGAATTATCTTTTTTTGCGGATTCGTGGTTAGGCGTCGTTTATAGGATGAATTCGAGCTTTTGATCGACAATCCTTTTTTATAGGCTCTATCTTGAAGAATTGTCGATGTAATATCAGGGTCAACCCACCATCTTGCTCGAGGGAGGAAGCTAGATGAGGGTTGGCCCACGCTATTTACCCCCTCCCCGGAATCGGGTATAATGAGAACGGACGAATTGAATTTGCAGAGGTGATTGCCGGTGAAAAAAATTACGGACGGATCTTTATCGCTAAAGGTTGATAATATCAGTATTTTTCAATACCTTAATGAAAACGAACGGCGGCAACTGTTAAACATTTGCGATGTTTTCGAGTATTACAAGGGGGAACGGATCATAACCCAGGGCGAAGTGAGTTCCTGTTTTTTTGTGGTTTTATCCGGTTCCTTGAAGGTCACCTTTACCGATCCCGGCGGGGCTGAGGTTTTTATCTCGAATATTCAGGCCGGCGATTTTTTTGGCGAAACCGGTATTTTTAGCGACGCGAAACGGACCGCCAACGTGTCGCCGCTGGACACCGTCCAGATTTTGCGCATCGGCCGGGAAGATTTTTTTCATTTCATCCGGATGTACTCCCATGCCGGGGTAAAGTTATTAATGTTGTTTGTTTACGGCCTGATGAAAAAACTGAATGATTCCAATCAAGGCTTGGTGGCCATGGAACGGAAAACAGTTTTAAATCATAGCGATGTGGACCAATTTTTTAAGAAAGAACAATAAAATTCGGGTTAAGGTTTAGGGCCCATCGTTCACACGAAACGCGGAACGATCTCCCTGAATCAGCAGAAAAGGCATCAAACGCGGAACAAACATCCTCGAATCACAGGAGATAATGAATACTGAACGAGCATCCTCGAAACTACTTAATATAATTAAAATTATGGTTAAGTCAAATAAAGCCTTTACCGAATAATAAATTAGCAGAAGATGGTTTGACTGCGCGTCTATTCTTTTTGAATGAAATAAACTAGCAATGGAGTCGATGATACGGATGGTATTATTTAATTGGTTATTGATCGGACACCTGGTGGGAGATTTTATCCTGCAAACCCGGTGGATGGCTGAAAAGCCGAAGTTACTCCCATTAGTCGTGCATTCCCTGGTCTATACGGCGGCGGTAACCGCTATGTCGCTGTTTGACGGCGGATTGGCACCATGGGCCGTTGCAGTGATTTTTTTGAGCCATGTCCTGATTGACCAACGAAAATTCATCGATTTCTGGGCGGAGAAGATTACTGGGACCGAAGATATTCAATGGCTTAAAGTCGTCCTGGACCAGTCCTGGCATATTTTGATACTGGGGTTGGTTACGTTGATTTGAAGTGGGAAGAGGGTTTGGGTCAATTGTTCAGCGTTCCGAGTTCCGGGTTCAAGGTTTCGAGTTCTATGTTTAATTGATGAACGATGAACACGAAACACGGAACGTTCTCCCTGACTCAGCAGCAAAGAATTAAACGCGGAACAAAACATCCTGAACCACAGCAATAAAAAAACGGGGTTTCCCCCGTTTTTGTTATTTATTGATATTCTGAACTCCCTGTTCCTTGGTGGGAGGTGCTTCCCACATCAAGATGTCAACGCGCCGGTTATATTTTTGATTGGCCTCGCCGTGGCCTTTCTGGGCCAGATAATCTTTACCATAAGCGTACACCGTAATCCGTTCCGGAGCGATTCCATTTTCCACCAAATATTTTTTAATGGTATTGGCGCGTTTCGAGGACAATTCCAGATTGTACTCCCTGGAGCCGGTCTCATCCGCGTGGCCGCCGATTAACAGGTACAGTGTTGGATTCTCCTTTAAGATGGCCAGGTTCGCCTTGAGAATCGAGGATTGGTCCGGGCGAATATCAAAGCGGTCGTAATTGAAGTAGATGGGCTTTAGCAATTTATTGGGATTGATAGCCGGACGGAATACCTCAACCGTAAAGCCATCCACCAGCGTAGCCGTTTGGCCGTCCGGGTTGGTGACGACCAGATTATATTTACCCACCGGCTGATTGGTTAAATCAAGAAAACAGCCTAATTTAGCCTCCGATTCGAACTTAACATTCAGGCCGGGAATCACGATTCCGTTGGCTGTCAGTTTCACGGTGGTATTCGGGGTGAAATTCAAACCGTCGATGCTGGTTAATACTGCGCCGTTATTAAAGCCCTTATCGGGAGTAATCAGCTTGATTGCCGGGCCCGGAAGCGGGGTTGGAGTCGGTGTGGCCTCCGGCAACGGAGTCGGACTGGGAGTGGGGGTCGGCGTCGCCGGCGCTGTGATCAGGAAACCATTGGCAAGAATGCCGGTTTTATTATCTTCGTTAATGACTTTGACGTTATAGGCCCCGGGGGTGGCGCCGCTCAGATTGAATTGACAGGTAATCAGAGTATCGGAAACGACCACCACTTTGGCAGCGCCGATATCCATTTGCGAATTGCTTAACATAACCGCGGCTCCGGACCGGAAATGAGTTCCGGTTAATTTGGATATTTTTACAGTGGTGTTATTCAGGCTTTGTTTCGGTTCGATCCCGGTTACCGACGGGGCAGGATTTTCAATGGTAAAACCGTCCTCGATAATCGTCGGTTTTTCTTTTTTGGTGAAGGCGCCGATGCTGATTACCGCTACATTCCAAGAACCGGCGGCCTTTCCTTTCAGGTCCAGGGTACAAACCAGTTGGGTTTTGGAAACCAGTTCGACTTTTTCGGCAATAATCTCCAGCTCACCGGCTTTCGTCAGTTTTACGAAAGTAGTTTTATTAAACTTGTCACCAGTAATGGCCAGATCAATCGCTTCGGTATTCACACCCCGGTTGGTCGATAAGGAGATAACGGTGGGGCTGGGACAAGCAACTACCGAGAATCCGGTAAATATAAGTAGGATAAGACTTAGAATAATCGAGTTTGAAACATTTCTGCCCATTCAGATTAACCTCCTTAAGATTTTAGGGTCCAACAGGGGATATGTAACCACAGTCCAAGCGGTATTCAAAATTCGGTGAAGTTTGGCCCAATCTTTAAGGGCGTTGCTTTGGTGTAGTTTTTCGCAATTAAAGTCAAAATTCCTCCTGATCTCAGGAAAGATTTAATGGAAATGGAATGGTTTGCAACAAATATTTATAAACGGTTTTTTTATCAAAAGGTTCCTGGAAAAGTTGGTTAGTTAGTTCGCTAGTTATCTGGTTACCTACTAGTGATTAGTTGCTTTTGGATTTTCATAACCGTATAAAACGTGCTTAGAAGGATTTTATACCGGTTTTAACCGGTAAGGCTTTTGTCAGCCGCGTGGCTTTAGCCCGTGGATTGAGAACAGAGCCGTACACCGCGGATTGGGATCGGAGCATCGCCCGCCGAGTTGAAATGTATCATCTGTTTGCCAATCTGTGGGTTAAAACACCACAACGGGACAACGGCTTACCGGCTAAATCCAGTAGACAAGAATTCTGATAATGATAACCGTTAAAAAAGAACCGCTAAAAACGGTTCTTCTTTGTAAGTTTATCATAAAAAGCTTTTGCGCTAAAAAATGCGCCGTGCCCCGGAAACACGAAGGCAGCTTGTTTGCCTATATTTCAATCATAAACCAACGGGTGCGTTTGCGTTGTTGCATATTGTTTGGAGTATTCTCGGGATTAATTGGCATCCACGGGATCCTCGGAGACTTCGTCCTCAACGGCTTCGTCTTCGGTTACCGCCTCGTCCTCAACGGCTTCGTCTTCGGTTACCGCCTCGTCCTCAACGGCTTCGTCTTCGGTTACCGCCTCGTCCTCAACGGCTTCGTCTTCGGTTACCGCCTCGT
>JARKQY010000012.1 GCA_029974635.1 Bacillota bacterium
GGCGGTGAAGTTTAACCGGACATACCGTTGGCTGGTGTTGTTGAAGGTAATGCTCACCGTGTTGCTGTTGGTGGCAGGATTGAATGTATATGTGGCTGAACCCACCAAGGTGGTATACGTACTGCCGTTGGTGCTTCCCAATACCGCAAAGGTTTGGGTCCGGGCGCCCCAAGAGGAATTCAGTTTTACCACCACATTGTTGATGGTTTGGGAACTGCCCAGGTCAACCGTAAGAGTATTGGGATAGGCATTGGGCGCGCCTTCCCAATAGGTATTCACATTGCCGTCATTGGCGTTGGTTGCCACGTAACTTTGAGTGTAGTTATTGGCGGTAATGGGCCGGCTCAAAGCCAGATTGGGGCCGGCCGCCGGGACCGAAGGCAACGCCACAACACTAATGAATATTATCAAACATAACGCAAAAACATATCCTTTGGTATAGCTCTGTTTCAAAAAAATACCTCCTTCTCTTTCCTTTGGTTTTTGATTTTTTCCCGAAAATGATCTGGCGCCGTTTACCACTCCTTTCAACGGAATCTTGTTATGCCACGAAATAACAATTTGTAATAAAAATTTAATATAATCGAAACATAGTTTAATTATAAAATATACCACGGATTTATAATGGGAAACAATCGACCTGTATGAGAGTTTTTTAGGACTTTCCATAAATCCTTAACCGGAGCTAAAACTAAAAAATACCAACTTGGAGTCTCAACAAGTAAGTCTTTATTATACTAAACCACAGCCAAACACTTAAAAACAAAGGGCTTTTTCCATATATAAAACGAAGCAACTCTTTCTTTATGGGCGGACCCAAGCGAAGATAGAGAAATATTAGTAAGGATATGGGGATTTTATAAAAATACCCGTAAAGAATCCTGAAATACATGCCGAAGACTTATATAAGAGATGACAATCGATTGATTATCATCATTTTAAAAAATTGAATGAAAATCAAGGAGGCGTTTATTTTGACCAAAGCAGATCTCATCGACAAAGTGGCCGATAAGACCAAGCTTACCAAGAAGGATTCCGACAAGGTAATCGACGCTGTTGTTAAAGCCATCACCAGCTCCCTGGCAAAAGGCGACAAAGTGACACTAGTAGGTTTCGGAAGTTTCGAAGTACGTAAACGGGCGGCCCGTAAAGGCCGTAATCCTCAAACCGGCAAGGAAATCAGTATTCCGGCCCGCAAAGTTCCAACATTTAGAGCCGGAAAAGCTTTAAGAGACGCAGTAGCCAAAAGATAAAAACCAATGAACCCGTCCTCAAATTTCAGGACGGGTTTTGTTTTTAAAAAATTACAAAGCAATTTTCGGGACGACGATTAGCCGCCGTCATGGTATAATTGAATAAAGTATGAATGCATCAATGAGGATAACCAATGGACGAATTAACACCGGAAGTTATGTGGGAAGCCGTAAAGACAAATAATCCGGCCTATAACGGGCGTTTCTATTACGGGGTCAAGTCTACCGGCATCTTTTGCCGGCCTTCCTGCAAATCGAAACGACCGAATAAAAATAATGTGCGTTTTTTTTCAACCTCACTGAAAGCTCTCGGTGAGGGATACCGGCCTTGTAAACGGTGCCGCCCGGATCTTGAGAATATATGCTTTGATCCGTTACAAGAACTGACCGCTCGGGTGACGCGGCTTTTAGAAACGGAGTATTCCCGTCCGGAAATATTATCAGAATTACCCATACATATCGGTATCAGTCAGTTTCACTTGCAACGGTGCTATAAAAAGCAAACCGGATTAACTCCAAGATTGTATCTGCAGAAGATCCGGGTTCAAAAGGCACTGGAACTATTAACCAACCAAGCTGTCAACAATACGGAAATCTGTTTCGCCTTGGGTTTTCAAAGCCTTTCCAATTTTTATGCGGCATTTCATTCCGAAATGGGGCTACCGCCGGGGGTATATCGGCGAATGGTCAAAAAAGCAACTCCGGAGGATGATAATCATGAATCGTGTATATGATGAGTTTCATTCGCCAATAGGTCTCCTGCGTATTGTATTGGATGACGCCGGTGTCCAAAAATTATTTCTGACGGCACAAGGCTGGGATGAATATTGCAGTGAAACCGGGGAACTTGTCAAGGACCCGATGTACTGCCGGGAAGTCACGCGGGAATTAGCAGAATATTTTGCCGGTAAACGGCAAACCTTTTCCGTTCCTTTATCGATTTCGGGGACAGATTTTCAGCAAAAAGTTTGGCAGGCTCTACGTTCCATCCCGTATGGGCAAACGCGTTGTTATGGCGATATTGCCGCCGCCATTGGCAGGCCGAAAGCACCCCGGGCCGTCGGACAGGCCAATCATCAAAATCCCTTGCCCATCTTCATCCCCTGCCACCGGGTTATTGGAAAAACCGGGGCGCTGACCGGTTATCTCGGAGATCACATTGAGATGAAACGGTATTTGCTTAAAATGGAAACCCGTTTTAAAAACAACCTTTGATAATTCTCCCCCTCTGCTACTTCGAAAACATTCTAAGATTCAATTTTTATGATTTAAAAAACATCTCCCAAAACTATTGATCTTTTCAGAGTATCAACTATAATATAATTTGTTTGTTTATCAAAGGAACGGGGTGATGAAAATGTACCATTTTGTCATGGATGCCTTTCATGGCTATCGTTCGCGGTTGGATGACATTATGCTGGTTTATGAAGCATTGGAAGAGATACCTGTTAAGCTTGGAATGAAAACGGTAATGCCGCCGTTTATTCTGCCGTACTATAACGGAGTTATTCCGGAGGACTGCGGGATCAGCGCGTTTGTATTCCTGGCGGGCGGGCATTTTACAATTCATACCTTTTCTTTCCGGGAGACTTATTTTGTTGATCTGTTTTTACCGGAACCGTTTGAACGGAGCGAGTTGGAGAAGTTAATCAAAAACGCCTTCCCCGCCGAGCGGATTACCTCATATCTGCTGGAACGGGAACGAAAAGAGACGTATCCGCAAAAAATAGCGATCAATGAAGCGTTGGATTTCGGGCCCCATCTCATTTTGGATTTTAAGAATTACAACGGTCCCAAGTCCATGGATGACTTATTCGGCCTCTTCGACACGATGCCGTTTAAGATAGGGATGACCCCTATCATCCGGCCTTATATGGTGACAAACCCGGTCGGGGATGAAAAGGTTACCTCAATTATCACGATGATCGCTGAAAGCCATATCAGCTTGCATTATTTTGAAAAATCCCAACGGGCTTATCTGGATCTCTTTTCCTGCCGTTTCTTTAACACCAGTGAGGTTGTGGGGAAACTAAAGCAGGTATTTAATAGTGATGTGGTAAATGAAACTTTAATCTCCCGGGGAAGCAAGTACCAACATTACAAGAACGATTCGGCAGCTCCCAAGGTTGATCCGCGCAACTGGCTCAAGAATGTATATGAACAAAAATAACCGGATGCATAAAAACCCTCTCAAATCCTAAGAGGGTTTTTGTTATCGTTGCATATTTGAGAAAACTTGGAACAGCAATATTGAATAGAATATTATCGTAAATATTTCATAGTAACTCCTAAGGCGGTGAATCTTTTGCGTTTTACTTTTCCAAGTCTGAAGCGGAAAGATATCCCGCGTCAAAAGCTTTCAAATTTACATCCAGAATTTTAGCCGGTACTACTTCCCGGATAGCTTCCAACCAAATATCCTTGGCAATATCGGTGGACTTGGCCAGCAGGCCCAGCAAAACAATGTTTAAAGCCTTGATATTACCGCATTCTTTGGCGATCTTCAATGCATTGACGGAAATGATATTTTGAATTTGTTGTTTTAGCTTGGCGATGATATTTTCCGGGTATTTGGCTTTCCCGATGATCACCGGCATCGGGTCGATCCGCTGCTCATTCACTACAATAGTACCGCCTTTTTTCAGGTATTCAACCCAGCGTAATGCTTCCAATATTTCAAAAGCCAGAATCACATCCGCCTCTCCTTTTTCAATTAACGGCGAATATACTTTTTTACCCATTTTAACATAAGTAACCACGCTGCCGCCCCGCTGGGACATGCCGTGCACCTCGGATACTTTTACATCCAAGGATTGTTTCAAAGCTACATTACCTAACACCCGGCTTGCCAGGAGCGTTCCCTGACCTCCGACGCCTACAATCATAATGTTAAGATTATCCATTAATGACCCCACCTAACCTATCTTTTGACGATTGCATCCGCGCTGCATAGTTTGGTGCAAAGTTTACATCCTACACAGAGCGCTTCGTTAATTTCAATTGTATCGCCCAGATCCACAATAGCCGGACAGCCTATTCGCAAACACATTTTGCATTGTTTGCACTTCTGTGGATTGATAGCCTGCGGTCCTTCGAATATAACATTCTTCAACAACGCGCAGGGGCGTTGGACGATTATCACCGACGGCTCTTCGGCCTCGGTTTCTTCCTTGACCGCTTTTTCAAACTCTTTGATATCAAACGGGTCCGTTACTCTTACCCGATCCACACCAACTGCTTTAACCAATTGAATCAGGTTAAGCTGCCGGGTGGGTTCCCCCTTGATGGTATATCCTGTGGCCGGATGGTGCTGGTGACCGGTCATCCCGGTAATGGAATTATCGAGGATGATCACCGTGGAAATTCCTTTATTATAGACAATATCAATTAAGCCGGTAATTCCGGAATGAATAAAAGTCGAGTCCCCGATGACCGCCACCGTCTTTTGGGCAAACTCTTTTCCCCGGGCTTTGGCCATGCCATGAGCTGCACCTACACTGGCTCCCATGCAGATTACGACATCTATGGATTCCATCGGCGCCAGGGCTCCCAGGGTATAACACCCGATATCGCCACTGACATTCATTTTCAGCTTCTTCAATACGTAAAAAGCCCCCCGGTGGGGACAACCCGGGCACATCACCGGCGGCCGCACCGGAACCGGATCATTTGTAATAGGTTGAATCTCGGTTTTAATACTCAGTATCTTTTCCTTAATAATCTGGGCGCTTAACTCCCCCATCACCGGCAGCAAATCTTTACCGCGAACCTGAATACCCATCTTTTTTATCTGATCTTCCATAAAGGGTTCCAACTCTTCAATCACGTATAAGGTTTGCACTTCTTTGGCAAACTGTTGAATCATCTTCTCCGGCAACGGATAGACCATGCCGATTTTTAAGTATGATGCGGTTTCCCCAAAGGCTTCCCTGGCATACTGGTAAGCAATCCCACCGGCAATAATCCCGGCTTCCCTACTCCCCCATTCAATCCGGTTCAGATTACCGGTATCGGAAAACTCCCGCAATGCCGCCAGCCGTTTCTCTACTTCTATATGTCTTTTGCGCGCCATTGCCGGCATCATTACGTATTTTGCAGGATCTTTATAATAGTCCTTCATTTGATACGCCTGTTTTTCCCCGAGTTCCACAATACTTTGTGAGTGGGCAATCCGGGTAGACAACCTGACAATCACCGGCGTATCGAACCGTTCGCTGATCGCAAATCCTTGCTCCACAAAATCCTTGCATTCCTGGCTGTCCGCCGGTTCCAGCATCGGAACTTTCGCTGATCTGGCATAAAACCGGCTGTCCTGCTCATTTTGAGAACTGTGCATCCCGGGGTCGTCGGCCACCATAATCACCAACCCGCCGTTGACACCCGTATAAGAAGTGGTAAACAAAGGGTCCGCCGCCACATTCAATCCCACATGCTTCATGGAGCAAATGGACCGGGCTCCGGCAATGGATGAACCCGCCGCAACCTCCAAGGCCACTTTTTCATTGGGCGACCATTCGCAATAAATATCATCGTATTCGGCGATATTCTCGGTAATTTCAGTACTGGGAGTACCCGGATAGGCCGTGGCCACCGTAACCCCCGCTTCATACGCTCCCCTGGCAACCGCTTCATTGCCGAGCATCAATTTCCGCATTGGAAAGACCTCCAGAGATTGGTAACGTAATACATAACTATCCTAAAAAAGTTTATATAAAAAACAAATTTGAGGATAATATTGTAGCTGCGCTACAATATGAGACAATTATATTGGAATGAAAGGCGAATGTCAAAGGGGTTGATATTTTTGGTATAACTCTATCATTAGCCGCCTTTATGCTCTATAACAGCCCCCGCTATCATCATATAGCGGCCCTAATTTACAACCAGCGCTAAAAGAAAAAACCGATTCCTCGGGTCAATGTTTTGGTTCTTCAATTTTAATTTAACGTTGTGTCTCTTCATGATCCGTTTGACTTCTTCATGAACCGATTTGACATAAGGCGAAATCATTTTTTTTCCAAAGTCCTCTACTTTTAAGCCCATCTTTGTTCCAATCCATCCCATTATAGTAAATAAATAGATTTACAAAAAGACTTTTTCATTATTCCACCTTCTAATTATTTTAAATGGATTATTTAAAACTTACAGTCTCTCTTAAAATGTGCGTAAAATTTTTAACACTACCTTTGCCTTCCCCCATTCTTATTGAGGGCTGTTGCCGAGTTTGGAAAAGGGCTTTAGGCCAGGAGTCTGCTCTCTGCAGTCTTGTGGCCAATCATAACATTCATTTTTTATCTTTTTGCTTGGGTCTCTTAAACCACTCTATCAATTCATTTAACTCTTAGGTAATTCATTCCACTCTTTAAGTAATTCATTTGGTTTAGTCCACAAATCACGGATAAATCTAAATGGATCGTCAGAAAAGAATTTAATTGCATAGAACATGGCAATTGGCAAAAGGATAATCGTCAACAACAGTTTAATTATAAAAGTAAAAATATTTTGGTTAGCCATTTTATTCACACTCCGCGCCAGTCAGACTATTATATTACGGGTATGATGAAGCTTTTAATGCTTTAGCGATAGGACTGGACTGTACACATGACACATCGTTTGTGCTTTCATTTTTAAACAATGCTTTAATTTGAAGCTGATAGGCTGAATCCGCTTCAACCCCCACTATAAATTCAGGGATTCAGCAAATAACCAACCTGCAAAAAAGATTCCATTATATTCTTTTTGGATTTTATAAAAGATACTTTTTTCGTTTTCATCATAACCAGCACACCAATCATTGTCCTTTTCTGCTAGTACCATTTTTTATAATCTACTCTACGATCAATAAAATTTATTTTTATTACATTTCTATCCTCATTAAAATTCCATAAAAAGTATGTTCTTTCGCCTTTAGTGAATATAATTGATTTTGTAAACTAGCTAATTTGCTAGATAAATATTCCAACGCTGTTTGGTATTCCTGATAATTACTGTTGTCAACCTCTACTCCGCCAACACCATCATATAACGGGAATCACCGGGTTATTACCACAATACGTATAAAGATTCAAATTATTCGGGTCCGCCGCCGGGTCTTCGGAGATGAACCGGCCCAGATCCGGGTCGTACCACCGGGCGTTAAAGTAATACAATCCGATATCCGCATCGTAACCCTTGCCCGTGAATCCCAAATCATCCTCTTCAAAGGTCGGGTCGACCTTATTCCTGGCAAACTGCCGGCCAAATGAGTAGTAATCCGCTTCCCA
>JARKQY010000023.1 GCA_029974635.1 Bacillota bacterium
TTAATGTTGCTTCTGCAGCGACCTACAATGCGGAATTCCGGGTAGCCAGCACGGGTACCACCGGTAGATTTGACTTGCGAAGAGGAACTACCGTATTAGGAAGCTACATAGTACCAAACACCGGCGGTTGGCAGGCGTGGACGACCGTGTCGGGAAATGTCAGCCTCGCCGCAGGCGCTCAAACGCTTCGAATCGTTGCCACGGGAAGTGGTTGGAATATCAACTGGATGAAGTTTTCTGTGATTTCAACATCGACTCCAACTCCAACCCCAACAACAGCACCGGTAACTCCGACTCCTGGGCCTTCGACCCCGACTCCCGGGAGTTATTTAGCAAGCGCAACCTGGTATTTATTTAATTCTAACGTTAGTGGTGTCACCCCGGCCGGACAAATTTTACAGACCGGCAAGAGCGGCACTACCGGCTGGCAGCCTGCCAGAACCATTAACACAACTCCGGCTTACTGGTACAGCAGCACGATTAACGGGACTTACAAAGCCGGAACTTACACCTTCAATCTCTGGACCAACAATCCGGGTTCATCGTCCCAGGTAAGAGTCGAGATTTTTAAAGTGAATTCCGACGGCAGCGACGCTACCCTAATTGCTTCTCAAACCAATGAAGCGGGTATATCGAGCGGGGGAAATCATGCGACCACTTATAGCTTTACCGGTATAGGGGCGGTGGGTTTCAGCAATCAACGGTTAATGGTTAAAATCATCAAAGCTTCCGGAGTTGATTGCACCATGGCTTATAACACCAATGATTTTTCCACCGGATTGGTAACACCGTAATATTTTGAAGTTTCTAACATATTTATAAAAGGCTGTCTAAAGCATTTCAAAATATTTTTGGTTAAGGTGTTTAATAAGTAACGGTCCCAATACTGGCTATGGTGATTATAAAGCACTGCTATAACAACACCCTGTTTTTTACAGAAAAAAAGGGGGTGATGCCGGCTAACATTCAGTGATTATCTCGACTACGGGTTCAAGCCCACGACTGGGCGTAGATCTTGACCGAATGATTAAGCTTAATCTTTACCGTGGGGTTGTCCCCCGGTTCTTTAGCCGACTTCCAAAAACCGGACAAAGAACCCGCCGGCTTCCGGCCGGTTGTAATTGATGCTTGAAGATTTTAAAATGGTTATCCCCAAAAGAGAAAACGAAATGAGGAGGAAAGGTAAAAGTGAAAAACAAATATTTACTGGTAATTTTGACACTGGTATTAGCTGTTGGACTGATGGGAATTCCAACTGCTAAAGCGGCTTATACACTGGTCTGGAGCGACGAGTTCGACGGGTCCTCCGTTAACCTGAACAACTGGACTTTTGAAACCGGGGGCCACGGCTGGGGCAATAATGAGCTGCAATACTATACCAACGGACTTAACGCCACCGTTTCCGGCGGGATACTCACCATTACCGCCAGAAGAGAAAATTATGAAAACCGGCAATATACCTCCACCCGGATGATAACCCGGGGTAAACGGGAATTCAGATACGGCAGGATTGAAGCCAGGATCCAAATACCTACGGGGAAGGGCCTATGGCCGGCCTTCTGGACATTAGGGGCTAATTTCGGCAGTGTCGGTTGGCCGAGATGCGGTGAAATCGACATCATGGAGCACGTTAATACTGAAACAAGGACACACGGTTATATTCACTGGGATGCCGGCAGCGGTCATGCATCCTACGGCGGTACTGCCAATGTTTCCAATCCGACCGCCTGGCACGTTTACGCCATCGAATGGGATGCCTCGGGGATCAGATGGTCCGTTGACGGAGTTACATTTGTCGAAGCCAACATTCTCAATAACATTAACGGCACGGAAGAATTTCACCTGCCGCACTTTATGCTCCTGAATCTAGCTGTGGGCGGCGACTGGCCCGGTTCTCCGGATGCCAGTACCGTATTTCCGGCGTATTACAGAGTGGATTATGTCCGGGTCTATCAGGACAATGGTACTCCTACTACGCCAGTGCCGACGGCAACGCCGACGCCCCCGCCATCCACTACTTCTCCGATACCGGGACACCTCGAGGCTGAGAACTACAGCGCCAAGAGCGGGATTGACACCGAGAGCTGTTCTGAAGGCGGATTGAATGTAGGCTGGATCGAGTCCGGCGACTGGATGGATTACAACGTTAATGTCCAGTCTTCAGGGACTTATAATGCCCAATATCGGGTAGCCAGCACCGGAACCTCAGGCCGGTTTGATTTACGGAGAGGCAGTACTGTTTTGGGAAGCTATACTGTTCCGAATACCGGCGGGTGGCAGTCTTGGACCACCGTATCGGGCAATGTAAGCCTGAGTTCCGGTGCCCAGACACTCAGAATATACGCCACCGGCAGCAGTTGGAACATTAATTGGTTCAGATTCACCACCGGCGGCGGCGCGACCCCGACGCCGACCCCTGGTTCAACTTTGCCCAGCACGACTTGGTATCTGTTTAATCAATCGGTAAGCGGAGTCAGCCCGGCCGGACAGAATTTGCAGGCCTCCAATAGCAGCGTCACCGGTTGGCAGCCAACCAGGACGATTACCACAACCCCGGCTTACTGGTACAGTCCTACGATTAACGGGACATATAAAGCCGGAACTTATAGTTTTTATCTTTGGACCAATAATCCCGGCTCATCGTCTCAGGTAAGAGTGGAGCTTTTTAAGGTCAATTCCGATGGTAGCAGCGCAACCCTGATTGCTTCTCAAACTAATGAAGCAGGTACATCGGGCGGCGGGAACCATGCCACCACTTATACATTTACCGGTATAGGGGCGGTTGGTTTCAGCAATCAACGATTACTGATTAGAATCACCAAAGTTTCCGGGGCTGATTTAACAATGGCTTACAATACCAATGATTTTCCAACCAGATTAGTGACGCCGTAATCGTAAATCCAATTTGAATACATCAAAAACGGGAGCATTGCCTCCCGTTTTTGATCTTTTTTAGGCTAGAACCAGTTGATTTTACATTCGTGTAACATTTTCTTGTTCTTTCTAATATTTGGTTATATAATATTAGTAAGTATATTATTAACTCTATTCGTGGCAAAACCAGATAATAATTATTATTTGTAAACCAATTTGAAAAATAATGAAAGCCTTTGCTGGGGGGAAGCCAATGGGGACCCGGAAAAGATCATTATTGCGGATTTTGACAATGACAATATTACTTGGAATAATCGTGACGCCCTTGTCCTTAAGCGCTTCTCCCACAGGATGGTCGCTGATTTGGAGTGATGACTTTACCGGCGAGGATGGTTCCGCTATCGACAGTTCCAAGTGGGGTTTTGATATTGGGGGGAACGGCTGGGGCAATGCTGAGCTGCAGTATTATACCAATAGGACCGCCAATGTTTATATTCAAAATAACATGTGTGTCATTAAGGCCATGAAAGAAAATTACGGTGGCAATCAATATACTTCCGGCCGTATTTTAACGGCGCGTAAGTTTGACTTCACCTATGGCAAAGTGGAGGCTGCCGTCAAACTTCCTTACGGACAGGGGATTTGGCCCGCATTTTGGATGCTGGGCGCCAATGTTAACTCCGGCGCTCCATGGCCGATCTGTGGAGAGATCGATATTATGGAGCATATGGGGAGAGAACCCAGCACTATCTATGGTGTCATTCACGGCCCCGGTTATTCCGGCGGCAAGCGTCTGGAAGCTTCTTATTCCATTTCCGGAAAATTCAACGATGGTTTTCATAAATTTGCCGTTGAATGGGAACCAAATGTGATTCGTTGGTATTGCGACGGAAATCTGTATCAAACCAGAACTTCCGCTGATTTAGGCGGAAAACCCTGGGTATTTGATCATGATTTTTTCATCATCTTTAATCTGGCGGTTGGCGGACAATGGCCCGGGTTTCCCGATCCGACCACCATATTTCCGCAATATTTAACCATTGATTATATCCGTGTTTACCAGAAAGGTACCGAAACTCCGGCTGGGACGACAGGTCCGGCATTGGCGCAGCAGGCGGCTTTGATTCCGGGCCTGGTGGAAGCTGAGAATTTTACGGCGATGTCCGGTATTCAAGTTGAAAAATGTTCCGAGGGGGGCAGGAATGTGGCCTGGGTTGACACTGGCGACTGGATGGAATATAAAGTCAATGTCCAATCCTCAGGAACGTATAAAGTGGAATACCGGGTAGCAAGTCCGAATGCGATTGGCAAAATTGATTTTAGATCGGGTAATGATGTTGTAAGAACGGTATCTGTTCCGGATACCGGCGGTTGGCAAGCCTGGACCACCGCATCGGTTCATATCAATTTGCATGCCGGCCTTCAAATGATTCAAATCTATGCGAATAGTGGCGGTTTTAATTTGAATTGGCTGCGATTTACATTGGTTAATTCAAAATAAAACATATCAATTGCTGTTTTGATAGTTTTTGAGGAGGATGGAATATCAAATGCCTTATTAAAAGATAGCATTAATAACCGCTATCTTTTTTTCTTGCGATAGTTTACAGGTTTCAAGGGGATATGGTATATTGTTTTAAAGAGTTTTTGCAAATTGTTAGGAGGGGTAATCGTGGCTAATTTGCATGATGTGGCTAAAAGGGCTCAAGTGTCGATTATTACCGTTTCCAGGGTTATAAATAATAAAGGCAATGTAAAGGATGAAACGAAGGAAAGGGTTCTGAAAGCCGTTGAAGAGCTAAAGTATTATCCCAACAGTCTTGGAAGAGGGTTAAACTCGAATAAGGTGAACACCATTGGGATTATTATTGCTACTATTGAAGAAGTCAGCATCCACGGCACCCATTATTATAACGAATTGATGGCCGGAATTGAGCGGGTTTGCACCAAGAACTCATACGATATGTTAATACCGACCCAAAAGAAATTTTCAGGAAAGGATTACGATTATCTTAAACTTTACTATGAGCGGAAGGTTGACGGGTTGCTCATGGTTTCCCCGGACCTGGTTCCATCCCAGATGGAAGAGGTTGCCGAAAACAAAATTCCATGTGTTGTGATTGGTGATCGAACGGAGAAATATGGCATTAGTTATGTTGATTCCGATAATAGGGGAGGAATCTTTAGAGTTGCCGAGTTTTTAATTCAAAAAGGCCATCGTAAGCTGTCTTTTTTAAAAGGGCTTAAGGATAACCGCCATGTGAATGACCGGTTGAACGGGTTTTATGATGCAGTTCATAAATATGGTTTGACGGTTCGTGATGAGTGGCTTTTGGATGGTGATTTTTCAGTTGATTCCGGACGTAATGCTTTACGGACCCTTATTTCCGGAGAAGATATGCCTACCGCTATATTTTGCGCCAATGATATCATGGCGTTGGGAGTTCTTTTTGAAGCCCAGGCGGCTGGAGTCAAAGTACCGGATCAACTCTCCGTTATCGGATTTGACGGTTTAGAAGTTCATCGTTACACCAACCCCTCCCTGGCAACCATCCGGCAGCCCTTAGTGGATATGGGGTATGCCGCTGCGGAGATCTTGTTTCAAAAACTGAAGGGACCTGCGGATCTTCCCGAAACCCGAATATTTCCGGTTGAATTACTGATGGGTGGCAGTATTAAGGTATAAGCGTCGTTATTCAATTTTAATAAAAAATTAATCATATTTTAATAAATTATTGTTTGTTGAAACCAATGAGTGTATAATTAAACTGAAAATGAGGGGAATAACATTAAACATTTTGTTAACGCAAACAATCAGTGAACAGTTATATTGAAAGGAGTGATGCAATAAGAAAACAAAAATTTATTTTAAGTTGTAGACATCGAAAACATTTTTTCGCAAGTTAAGGAGGTAAGGGAAGAGTATGTTGAAAAGTAAGCGTATTTTTTTGGTTTTTGCATTGACCATGTTTATGGCGACAATGCTTATCGGCGGAGCTGTAAGGGGAGCCGACGGCGACTGGGCCCTGATATGGGCCGATGAATTTAACGGGCCGGCCGGTTCCGGCATTGACCGGAACAATTGGCAGGTGGAAGTTACGGCGAATCCTGCCAATGCCGAGTTGCAGGCCTATGTGGACAGTATCAACAATATTTATCTAATGCAGGATCCGGATAATCCCAACAACCGGGTTTTGGTATTAAAAGCGATGCGAGACACCTCGGGCGGCAGAGAGTATACTTCAGGCCGTGTTAACACTCAAAATAAACACTTATGGACCTATGGCAAGTTTGAGGCGAGACTTAAGCTTCCGTACGGTCAAGGGATTTGGCCGGCATTCTGGATGCTGGGCGGGAATTTCCCTACAGTCGGCTGGCCGAACTGCGGTGAAATCGACATTATGGAGTTTGTAGGTAAAGAACCCAACCTGGTTTACGGAACGCTCCATGGCCCCGCATATAACGGCGGCGGCGGATTGGGAGCGTGGCACCGTTATTCCGGAGGATTTACCAATGATTGGCATACATACGCCGTGGAATGGGAGCCGAATATTGTCCGCTGGTACTTTGACGGCCAATTGTTCGCGTTGCGCACCATTGACGACCTAAACGGCCGCGAATGGGTATTTAATCATAATTTCTTTATTATTTTAAATTTGGCGGTTGGCGGTGAGTGGCCCGGATCTCCGAATGCCAGTACAGTATTCCCGCAATATTATTATATTGATTACGTCCGCGTGTATCAACGCGCCGGTGGTGTTTATCCGCCTTATCCATACCGCAATCTAGTTGCCATAAAGTCGGTAGGAAGCGGCCAATATGCTTGTTCAGACAGTTATGCAACACCTACCAATGCTTTAATAGCAAACCGGGGAAGCGCCAGTACATGGGAAATGTTTGAATTGAAAGATTTAGGCGGTGGCAATACCGGTATTATTTGTGTCCAAAACTATAAATATGTTTCGGTAACCGGCAACAGCCAACTGGTTGGTCAGGCGGAAACCGCCGGACCCAATGAAACCTTTCAAGTCATCAATAACTCCGATGGCACCAAATCCTTCAGAAATACCGGCAACGGCAGATATGTAACGGTGGATGGCAACAGGAATATGTTTGCAACTGCAACCAGCATCGGCAATGCAGAGAAATTCACCTTTGAAAATAAAAATACCAGCGGCGGCGCTACCCCCACTCCGGGAGGAGCGACTGCAACGCCCACTCCCACCAGAGCGGCGACCCCAACCCCAACGGCTCCGCCTGCGGCGAAAGTAATACCGGGCCAGATCCAGGCCGAAAACTATGACGCTATGTTTGGCATTGACACGGAAGCTACCGGGGACACCGGCGGCGGATTGAATGTAGGCTGGATCGATGCCAACGACTGGATGGACTATAATGTTAATGTCCAGACAGCCGGAACGTACCGGATCGATTACCGGGTAGCCAGTACCAGTACTACCGGCAGAGTGGATTTCAGAATCGGCGGAACTACTTTAGCGTCAACCGCGATACCCAACACCGGCGGCTGGCAGACCTGGACCACGGTGTCGGCTAACGTCGGCTTGAACGCGGGCAATCAGACCATTCGATTGTTCGCCAGCGGCGGCGGCTGGAATATCAACTGGTTCTCGGCTACGGCCGTAGGAGCCACTCCGACTCCGACCAGGGCAGCTACAGCTACACCGACCCCCACCAGAGCAGCTACTGCAACGCCGACTCCGTCGGGAACTTTACCCAGCGCAACCTGGTACTTATTCAATCAGGCGGTTAGTGGAGTAGTTCCGGCGGGCGAGAATCTGCAAACCGCATTTAGCGGCAGCACCGGATGGCAACCTCTCAAGACCATCACCACTACTGCGAGCTATTGGTATAGCACAACTATTAACGGAACATATAAAGCCGGCAATTGGTCATTCATCTTATGGACGAATAATCCCGGTACAGCGGTAAATGTGACGGTAGAAATATACAAGGTGAATGCCGATGGTAGCGGCGCGGCTTTGCTTGGCTCTCAGACCGTTAATGCAGGGACTTTCGGTGGTGGAAATCATCCGACTACATTTACTTTCAGCAATTTACCGGCAGTATCCTTGAATAATCAGCGCTTGTTGATTCGGATTGTAAAAGCTTCCGGCGTTGATTTAACAATGGCATACAATACCAATGATTTTCCAACGAGATTGATTACTCCATAATTTGGTTAATGTTTCAGACTAACGCTGAATAATTGTTGCGAAAGCGGGAGATAATCCCGCTTTTTTATCTGCTTAAATGGGGAGGAACTCAAAAAGCATTCTCAAAATTATCAGGGAGCTATAATGCGTTGAAAACCCATAAATAAAAATACATCGGATACAGTCCGGCCGAATACCGTGAAAGGTATAATAACAAAATATTAAACGATATTTAATAAGAAATGAAATACAAATTGCCAATTGCTGTCATATTGTCAGTAATTTTTTATTGCAAAATTGGAATTTCTTGATATTCCCTCTTTGAATTTTATCGGTTATCCTATAATTAGGCGAAAAATGTGAATTTCACTATCGCTACTATTTGTCGATGGTTCCATGGGTATTGTCAGTACATGAAGAGTGTTGAATGGTTATCTTTTTGACGCCTTTAAACATTAGAATGAAAGGAGGTTTTTAAAAAGCCGTCGACATTGTTGCGTTACGTTTTATGTCATCTGTAACGCAATGTAAGTATTTATGAAACACCTTAGTTCACAATTTGCTGCAAACACAACATTAAAAAGCAAATTGCCTGCTAATTCTCGACACAAACAGTGAAGAAGGAAGAGGGGGAAATAAATGAAGAAGTATTTATTTATAGTAGCGGCCCTTTTATTGATTTTAGGTTTTGGAATTAACGCTACTCCGGCGTTGGCCGTGGACTGGTACTTGTTTAACACATCGGTGAGCAGTGTATCACCGGCTGGACAGAACATGCAAACTAATAATAGCGGAGTCAGCGGCTGGCAACCAATCCGTAGCATAACCACTACCGCCAGCTACTGGTATTCTTCGGTACAAACCACCACCATCGCTGCCGGAACATGGTCTTTTGTGGTGTGGTCCGATAATCCGGGCTCCTCGATGGTTAAAATCGACATCCATAAAGTAAACTCCAGCGGCGGCAGCGCGACTTTGATTGCCTCGCAAACGGCAGAAGTTGGAAATTCAGCCACCGGTAATCACGCGACTACTTATACATTTAGCGGTATTGGGGCTCAAAGCCTGAATAATCAGCGATTACGAGTGACGCTCACTAAGACTGCCGGCGCTAATTTAACGATAGTCTATAATACCAATGATTTTGCAACCAGATTAATTACGCCTGCTGCCGGAACCGCAACTCCGACTCCCACCAGAGCAGCCACGGCAACCCCGACACCGACCCGGGCGGCTACCGCAACCCCGACTCTGAGTGGGGCCAAAGCAATACCCGGACAGATCGAAGCCGAGAATTATAACGCGATGTCGGGTATTGACGTTGAAAGCTGTGCCGAAGGCGGGCAGAATGTGGGCTGGATCGAGGCCGGCGACTGGATGGACTATAATGTTAATGTCCAAAGCAGCACCACTTACCGGGCCGAATACCGGGTGGCCAGCACGGATACCAGCGGCAGATTTGAATTGCGCAGGGGCAGCACTGTTTTAGGAAGCTATACCGTTCCGAATACCGGAGGCTGGCAGACCTGGACGACCGTATCCGGCAACGTCAGTCTGACTTTAGGTGCACAGACGCTTAGAATATACGCCACCGGTGGCAATTGGAATATCAACTGGCTTAGGTTCAGTGTAATCGCAACTCCGACTCCCACCAGAGCAGCCACGGCAACCCCGACCCCGAGCGGGACCAAAGCAATACCAGGACAGATCGAAGCCGAGAATTATAACGCGATGTTGGGTATTGACGTTGAAAGCTGTTCCGAAGGCGGGCAGAGTGTGGGCTGGATCGAGACCGGCGACTGGATGGACTATAATGTTAATGTCCAAAGCAGTACCACTTACCGGGCCGAATACCGGGTGGCCAGCACGGGTACCAGCGGCAGATTTGAATTACGCAGGGGCAGCACTGTTTTAGGAAGCTATACCGTTCCGAATACCGGAGGCTGGCAGACCTGGACGACCGTGTCCGGCAACGTCAGTCTGACTTCAGGTGCCCAGACGCTTAGAATATACGCCACCGGTAGTAGTTGGAATATCAACTGGATGAGATTTTCTTTATTAAGCGCTACTCCGACACCAACTTCAGGACCCACACCGGCTGCAGGCCTGACGTTCCAAATAGTAAACGGTACTAACGGCGCTTATAGTAATTCCCAGGTTTACTGGACCGTCCTTGGATATGACAAGGCGGACGCAGCAACCAGGAAACTTTACTGGATAAATGGGAGCGGCAATATGGTTGAGGCCTCTTTGAGCCAAAATACCGTGCCTAAAAACGACAGAATGTGTGCTAATATCAGTGTCCCATTGACTACCAGAAGTTCATTTACACTTACAACCCTTGATTCGGCAAGAATGTACATCAGCTATGGCTCCCCAATGTATCTGCAATTTGTCATTGACGGCGACGGCAGGGTCAACTTTGCGGGCCCGGATCTTAACAATGCAACCGATCCGAATCTGGACATCTATTTTGAATTCTTTGAGTTTACCATGAGGGACGGCCAATATTGGGGCAATACTACCAGGGTCGATTTCTTCAGCTTCCCGCTGACCGCCAGACTGCAGGGTACGGGCGGATATTACCGGTGGGACGCCAGCGGCAATCCAATCTATGAAAGTATCGACAAGACCATTGGCGATGTCGGAACCCGTTCACAATTGTTCACTAAATTCCAAAATGAAGTCCCAACTGAATTCAAGGGGCTTGTCAAGGCGCCATACAGAATTGTTGCGCCCGGAAAAGGCGGATTTGACCCTGGAGTACCTCCGGCGCCCTATGCAAACTACTTTGATGCTTACATAAATGAAGTCTGGAGCTATTACACAACCCGTGATTTGGTGTTCGACCATCCATTAGGCACTTTCAGAGGCCGGGTAACGGGAAATAATTTCTACTTCTCGCTAAATGGCGGAGGAACTCACGTCGTCAACAAGCCGACTACCGCGGAGGTTTTAGAAGGCAAAGGCGCTTTTGACCGTGGAACAGAGATTGAAAAAGCGATCCAGGCCCAGTTATGTGCTGCTTTTAACCGCCACATCGTGATTGACCCTGCTAACTGGAATAATAAGAGCAGGTACTATCTGGCGGCGCCTGCAAATTACTATGCCAAGTTCTGGCACGATAATGGTATCGATGGATTGGCATACGGATTCTGCTATGATGATGTCAATGAACAAGCTACGCTACTGTTCTACAGCAGACCGCAGACGTTGACCATAACCTGTAAATGGAATTAATGGGTTAATTTAAAAGGGCAAGGCTATATTGCAGCAGAAACCGGCAATGTAGCCTTGCTTTTATTTCGTAGAGCGATTTAAGCAAATTTGGCAACGGAAATAAAATTTCCCGCTGATATTAATCGAGGGTATTATTTTTACAACATATTTGTTATAATAAATATAAGGTTAGATATTATGTCCTATAAAAAAGTCGATGTGAAGTTATTTTGATGGCGCAGTAATAGGCTAAAAAATCTAAACGTTTACATTCTGGTCAATTAAAGTTATAAGCGGCGGATGTTTTGGCGGAGAAAATGATAACGTTAACAAACGTTATCTCATGGGGAGGTGATATATCTACGGGCAACAATATAGTTTGAGCGGATTAATAGGTAAATGTAAGGCTTGTTGTTTTCTACGTATGTTGCTCGTTTATCACAAAATAATTGAAGACACTTTTAAATGTTTTAAGAACCCGAAAAAGGAGTGAAAGTAAGTATGTTAGCAGTAGGAAAAAAGGTTTATATCGGATTGATAATCATTGGACTAGTGGCGGGAGGATTGCTGGCCTTACAATCGATTAGCGCGGCTCCCACCAACCAGCCAATACCCGGGCAGATAGAAGCGGAGAGTTATACTGCAATGTCAGGGATTCAAATCGAGTCTTGCACTGAGGGCGGAGAGAATATCGGTTGGACTGATGCCGGGGATTGGATGGATTATAGTGTATATGTATCGGCTACCGGTACATATCGACCCGAATTTCGGGTAGCCAGCCCCTATGCCGGCACACAACTCCAGTTAAGGAGAAGTACTACGGTATTGGCTACAATTACAGTGCCAAATACCGGCGGTTTTCAAACCTGGGCAACCGTAACGGCGGCCAATATCAATCTAACTGCCGGTAGCCAGACTTTACGGGTTCACGCGGTCACTAACGGCTGGAATTTTAATTGGATGAAGTTTACATCGATTGGAACAAGTACACCCACTCCCACACGGGCGGCAACTGCAACCCCAACGCCCACACGGACGGCAACCCCAATACCGGGGGGCAATTTAGCATTAAATAAGACAGTTACCGTCTCATCCAGCGAAGGAGAGGGAACCTCAGGTTCTGCAGCGGTTGATGGCAATCCGGAGACCCGTTGGTCTTCTGTTTTTTCGGACCCGCAGTGGATTTGTGTTGATTTAGGGGCGACCTTCACAGTAAGCCGGGTAAAGCTCAACTGGGAAGCGGCATATGGAAGCGCATACACCATTCAGACATCAACTAATGCTACAAACTGGACTAATGTTTATTCAACAACCACCGGCGATGGCGGCATTGATGATCTTAGCTTTGCTCCGACCAGCGCCAGGTATGTAAGGATGTACGGCACGGTGCGGGCCATCGGGTATGGTTATTCGTTATGGGAATTTGAAGTATACGGTTCCGGCGCAGCCACTCCGACGCCTGGAGGGACCGTGGTGACCGTTCCGATCGTCATTCCCTACATGCAATATCAAGAAATCGTGCTGAGCCCGGCTGATAACAGCGGAACCAGCCTGATTAAAACCCAGAATATTTCTCAGACTGTAAATGTCCAATACAATAGCGGTACTTCCATCACTTTACGGAGCCAGAACGGGGTTGGACAAACCATTCAGTTTTTGGCCATCGATCAAAACGGCATCACCAGACAATCGGATCCGTTGACCATTACCGTCTATCCGGGTTTGACCATTAATGTGGTAATTGTGACTGCGACTCCAACACCAACAGCGCCCACAGGGACTGCAGACAATTTAGCCCTGAATAAACCGGCCACCGCTTCCTCAAGCCAGGCGGGACTGACACCGGCGATGTCGGTCGATGGAGATACTAACACCCGTTGGGGAAGTGAGTCCAGTGATCCTCAATGGTTCCGGGTGGATTTGGGGTCGACTCAAACCATCAAGCGTGTTAAAATCAGTTGGGAGACAGCCTATGGCAGGGCTTATACCATCCAGACCTCTAATGATGGCTCGGGTTGGAGCAATATTTACTCGACCACTTCCGGTTCGGGCGGTACGGAGGATTTGAACGTCTCCGGCAGCGGGCGGTATATCAGGATATATGGAACGGAACGCGGTACGGGTTACGGTTATTCGTTCTGGGAGTTTGAGGTATACAATACAGGAGCCCCAACTCCTCCTCCAACAGCAACTCCATCTCCAACACCGGTTCCTGATTTCAGTACTACATCACCGGCCAACGGGGCTATGGTCACCAATAACCGACGTCCAGCCTTATCTTGGAACACTGTCTCCGGCGCAATCCGTTATGAAGTGTGGTTGAATATCAATCGTACTGATTACGATTGGCATGCGTCCGGCAACCTGCTGGATCGTTATACCAAGATGGCGGATGTTACCGGCACAAGCTATACGCTAACCCAGGACTTGCCGGATCGCTGGACTTATAAATGGTATATTATTGCGATTCTTGGTAGTGGAACCAAACGTTCCAATACTTCAACCTTTAGCGTGTATCTGCCGACTCTGGAAACCACAGATGACGGGATAAATATTGTGAACGGATGCCGGGATATGAATAAAAACGGCACTATCGAGCCTTATGAAGACTGGCGTCAACCGATTGAAACCCGCATTAATGATCTAATGTCCCGGATGACCACGGAAGAAAAGGCCTACCAGATGTATTATAACGCTCAAGTCTATCCGTTATCGGGTTGGCATTTCGGACCGTCGCAACCCTGGGATATTCTTTCTTATCAATTGGCAGCTGCCAGAACCCGCTTGGGAATCCCCTTTATTTCAGCCGGAGACACGATTCACGGTTACATGACGACTTATCCGGTTCAAAGCGCTTTGGCTGCTACACGCAACATGGACTTGGTATATAAACTCGGCGATATGCAGCGGCGTGAACAGTTACCCATGGGCTATCGCGGCGTTCTCGGACCCATTGCCGAAGTAGGGACCAAGGTTATTTACCCCCGAATTCAGGAAGGCAATGGTGAGGATGCCTATTTGGCGGCGGCAATGATGCGGGCTTTTATTACGGGATTCCAAGGCGGTCCCGAATTGAATCCCAACTCAGTATTGGTAACGGTCAAACACTGGCCGGGTCAGGGCGCCGGGGGGGAAGCCTCAGTCGTTTATGACGGCGTCACCATTAAGTATCATATGATCCCATGGCAGGCTGCATTTGAAGCTAATGCCGGCGGAGTCATGCCCGGGTATGCGGGATGTCCATACCTAGATCCGGGAGGAGCAGGCGCCGGGGACAGTAAAAAAATTCTTGATTATCTGAGAATAAATATGGCATATGACGGATTGGTCACCACGGACTGGCTGCCAAGCGGTGCTTGGGTCAATGCGGCCAATGCCGGTTCCGACGTAATGGGTGGCGCAAATCCCGGCGACACCAGTATGGCTTCATTTATCAGCGGTGTGCCCATAAGCCGGGTTGATCAAGCAGTACGCCGTATCCTGCGGGTCAAGTTTAAGATGGGCGTATTCGAAAATCCTTACGGTAGACCGGAGCTTGCGAGTACCGTCTGGCATACTCCGGAGAATGTGACTTTGGCACGGCAGGCTGCCGGTGAGTGTTTCACCCTGCTTAAGAATAACGGGATACTGCCGCTAAAAAATATGCCTTCGGGCTCTAATGTTGTTGTCGCCGGGCCTAGAGCTACGGACGGGCCAGCTGGTTGTATTTGGACCAGTTACTGGCATAGTGAGTTTGGAATGCCGAATATTTATCAAGCGATTCAGCAACGCGGGCAACAGGCGGGTGTAAATGTATACCTTAACAGCGCCGCCAATCCCAGAGCGGCAATAGTGGTAGTTGGCGAGAAAGCTTATACTCACGGTACGGATTGGCCCAAGGAACAACCTTATTTGCCGGCGGATCAACTGAGTATCATCCAGAACTTTAAGAATGCCGGGGTTCCGGTGGTTGTGGTATTGGTTCTGCCCAGGCCTTATGTTATAACCATGTGGCGTGATTTGGCCGACGCAATTGTGGTTATTTACCGGTCCGGTGAAGAAAACGCCGTGCCATTGGCCCAGTTGCTATGGGGCGACACAACACCGAAGGGGAAATTGCCTTGGCAGTTGCCGAGAGATATCAATCAAGTCCTCATACCCGGCGGCTCCGACACGTTGGCTGATGCCATGGAAAAATGGGATCTGCCGTATGATTTGGGGGCGAGTGAAGCTGAGCGCCAGGATATCCGCAACAGGATTAATGCCGGGCAGCCGGTGCCGAGTACTTACGGAAATCCTTTGTATCCCTATGGTTATGGGATGACGACTTTCTAAATCCAAAACGTTTATTCTGATGGTAACGTTATTTTGAGAAATGTTTACTAGTCCAAAATTCTAAGGGAAATAGTTCAGTAGGAAAGAGGGGTGCCCTAACAAGGCGCCCCTTTTTCTGCTGTAGAATTAGAAATAGATTGGGTTACCCAGGATATTTTGAAAAAAGTGTATTTCACTAAGAAGGAACTTTTCATTTGATAATATAATTTAAATAAAAAAAGGAGGAATTACAATTGTTAAGTAAAGCCCTGTACCAGGAGACATGCACTAAAGCGGTAAAGTATCTGGAGAAGGCGGGTATTGTAATCACTGAAGCCGAAAAGCAAAGGATGGAGGTGGCGGAATATGGTCTTGACATGCTGGATTCCATAGGATTGGAGTTGATTGTATACGTGAACACCGAGCGGTGTTGTGCCAAAGAACTGATTCTGTTTTCAGGTCAGACCTGTCCGGAACACCGCCATCCTCCGGTGAATGGCGACCCCGGCAAAGAAGAGACATTTCGCTGCCGCTGGGGAAAGGTCTATTTGTATGTCCCCGGCGATCCTGCCGAAAAACCCAAGGCGGTTGCTCCAAAAGGGCGTGAAGCCTACTTTACCGTTTGGCATGAGATTGAGCTGAATCCTGGCGAACAATATACACTGGCTCCAAATACGTTGCATTGGTTTCAAGCCGGACCTGAAGGTGCTGTTGTATCGGAGTTTTCAACCAAAAGCAGGGATCCTTATGATGTATATACCGATCCCCAAATCAATCCGGCCCAGGAACGAAAAGTATAAATAATTCCATTGCCAAACCAAAAAAATGCAGCGAAAGGCAGAACTTTCGCTTTTTTAAAATTTTTTACAGTATATCAAAAGATTCATTTACTTTACAGATGATATTTGATAATATCATGTTATATTGCTAGGAGTCTGTGCGCGCGCCGGGCAATAGGTTTTCGGAGCGTATTTAGTATATAGCAACAAGATCTAACCCAAAATATTGTGGTTCTAGGTTATCAAAAGTGTTATTCGCACAGAATCCTAGCGCAATTCTAACGGAGGATTGGAATGGTCAACCAACGCGATGTGGCAAAAAGGGCGAAAGTATCCTTTATTACGGTTTCCAGGGTGATTAATGAAAGGGATAATGTGAAACCGGAAACCAGGGAACGGGTACTGAAAGCCATTGAGGAATTGAATTACCACCCCAACAGCCTGGGGCGTGCTTTGAATTTTAACCGTATGAACAACATTGGAGTGATCATTCCGACGGAAAGAGGAGTTAGCATTCACGGCACGCACTACTATAATGAATTGATGATTGGGATTGAGTTGGCTTGTACCGCCCATTCTTACGACATGCAAATTTCCACGCAAAAATATTCGGCAGCCGGGTTTGATTTTTTGAGACTATACTACCAGCGGAAGGTTGACGGGATAATACTGGTGGCGCCCCCAATGGACAGCCATCAGATAGAAGAGATCGAAGCAAATAATATTCCCTGTGTATTAATTAATGAACGTTACGACAACCTTAAAATAAGTTATGTCGATAACGACGGTAAGGGTGGTATCTATAGCGCAACCGAATACATTATTCAAAAAGGGCATAGAAAAATCACTTTTTTAAAGGGTTCCCCAGGACATAACAGTGAAGACCGTTTTGGAGGATATCGCCAGGCTATGAAGGATCATAACATTCCGATTCATGAAGATTGGTTGATTCAAGGAGATTTTAATGTAGATTCCGGAAAAATTGCGCTTCAAAAACTGCTTGCCATGAAAGACCCCCCTACGGCCATCATTTGTGCCAATGATCTGATGGCACTAGGTGTATTGATGGAGGCCAAGCGAATCGGATTGAAAATCCCGGATGATCTATCAGTGATGGGATACGATGGGATCGAGACCGCTCTTTATACCAATCCGGCGCTGACAACCATGAAACAACCCGCAGAAGATATGGGATATGCCGCAACTGAAATGCTGATTCAACGATTAAATGGCTCCAATTGTTCACAGGAGGTTAAAATCTTTCCGGCGGAATTAATCCCTGGCGAAAGCGTAAAGGATTTGATTCTTTAGTTTTAATTCTGTCAATATTTTGGAGGCATACAATGGTAACGCAAAGCGATGTCGCCCGTAGGGCTCAAGTATCTTTTATCACGGTTTCGCGGGTGGTCAATAATAAGGGAAATGTCAAGGAGGATACGCGGGAGCGCGTTCTTAAAGCCATTGAGGAACTAAAGTATTATCCCAACACTTGCGGACGGGGACTTCATTATAATAAAGTAAATTCGATCGGAGTGGTGATGGCCACTACGAAAGAGGTTAATATTCATGGAACATACTATTATAATGAGCTTATGATAGGTATTGAACAGGCATGCATTAACAACGCTTGTGATATGCTGATCTCAATGCTTAAACAATATCCGGGACAGGAATTTGATTATTTGAAATTGTATTACGAGCGTAAAGTGGATGGCTTGATTCTGGTTTCTTCCAAACTGAGCAAATCTCAAGTAAAGGATATTGTAACCCGAAATATTCCTTGCGTGGTCATTGGCGAACGGTTTGATAAGGCAAAAATCAGCTATGTGGATTCCGACAATCGGAACGGAATATTTACAGTGGGAGAATATGTGATCCAATTAGGGCATCGTAAAATGGCCTTTCTAAAAGGGATGGGAAGTCACGGCCATGCGGTGGACCGTTTAAACGGGTTTAATGATTTGATTCACAAATACCAATTAAATATTCCCAAACATTGGATATTGGATGGCAATTTCTCGGTGGAAAGCGGGCGACAAGCTTTGCGTACGTTGCTTGCAGGGGATGAAATACCCACCGTAATTCTTTGTTCCAATGATACAATGGCTTTGGGGGTTTTGTTGGAAGCCAAGGAGGCCGGGGTTCGAGTGCCGGACGATCTTTCCATTATCGGTTTTGACGGGGTTGATACCTGCAGGTTTACGAATCCCACTTTGACCAGTATCCGGCAGCCATTAATCGAAATGGGAAATGCGGCGGCCAATATGTTGTTTCATAAAGTGAAACAACCGGACAATTCTCAGGAGATCCGCATATTTCCGGTTGAATTGTTGCCGGGCGGCAGCCTAAAGGATTTACGCGGTTAAGTTTTTATGTTCTGTTTCTGGATAAGGCATTCAAAAGCTGTTTTCACCAGTGAAGGTTGCTGATGTAAATAGTTTTATTTTTTTTGGATGCATGGTATTTTTCGGTTCACCCGGTAAAACTATATTCGGGGTGAATATATGGCCAGGTCACGTAAAAAGCATATATCCAAAAGTTTCAAAGAATCGAAGCTTTTGCGGTGGTTATTAGCACTTGCGTTATTGCCGGCATTTGGACTGACGGTGTTAATTTTTTTTAATCCTTTGGTTTGGCGGTTAGATTTAGGGGCTGAGCTAGACAAAAGTAAAATTGCCTCAACAGTTTATGATCGTAACGGCGAAGCCATAGCAACGCTATATGCCAAGACCCGATTGTGGGCGCCAATCCGTCAAATACCCAAAAATTTACAAAATGCTTTCATTGCCACGGAAGATTACCGGTTCTACCAGCATAAAGGGATTGATGTCCGTGGAACCATCAGGGCTGTTTATCAGGATATCAAGGAAAGAAGCAAGGTTCAGGGCGGCAGTACCATTACCCAGCAACTGGTGAAAAATCTTTTTTTTACGCATGAAAAATATATTATGCGCAAAATTTGGGAAATGGCGTATGCGATCCGGGTTGAACAGCAATATAGCAAGGCTCAAATCTTGGAGTTTTATTTAAACAGTATCTATTTAGGGCATGGTAGCTGGGGTGTGCAATCCGCTGCAGTAACTTATTTTGGCAAAAATGTCCAAGACCTCAATTTGGCGGAAAGCGCCTTGATTGCTGCCTTGGCGCGCAGCCCGGAATATTATTCCCCATATCGGCGTCCCCAGGAAGCATTGAGACGAAGGAACCTGGTATTACGTCTAATGGCGGAACGCGGTTATCTCAAACAATCCGTATACAATTCGGCGCAACGCATCCAGCTTCAAACTTTGCCGAATCCTGGAAGTACCTTTGTAGGAGCCTATTTTACCGATTACGTCATCGAGACGCTTAAGCAAAAAACCCGTCTCAGTGAAAATTACATAAGGACTTCCGGTTTACGAATTTATACGACCATGGATCAGCAAGTTCAGGCAGCGGCGGAAGCTGCAATTAAAGCTTTGCCGTCGGAAGGACCTGACCGCTGGGGCATCACCCAACCGCAGGGTGCTATTACGGCTATAAATTCCAGAAATGGAGAGATTTTGGCGCTGGTGGGCGGACGCCGGTTCTCCGCCGGGGAACTCAACCGGGCGTTTCAGATTTACCGGCAGCCGGGTTCGGCCATAAAACCCTTTTTGTTTGCAACCGCTGTAGAGGCCGGTTATGGTCCGGAAAGCCGGTTTGTGGATCAACCGATTGAAATTGACGTGCAAGGTAAAATATGGCGGCCTCAAAACTATGACAATATATATCGCGGTTCCATCACCTTGCGGGAAGCCCTTGAGAAATCGGTAAATACGGTGGCGGTGGAGTTAACCCAGCAAGTCGGTCCGGAAAATGTATATAACTTGGCGAAAAAAATGGGATTGGACAGCTTGATAGGAGAAGGAGAGCGGAATGATATCGGGCTTGCGCCGCTGGCTTTGGGAGGGTTAACCAAAGGGGTTACGCTGCTGGAATTGACTGCGGCATATAGTCCCTTTTCAAACCAGGGTATCCGCTCGATTCCTTTCGGTATACTGCGGGTTTATAACCGGTCGGGAAAGCTTATTTTTCGTTCCGGAATACATCAGGAAAGAGTTATTGAATCCTGGACCGCAGCCACTTTGTCATCGATGATGGCCGGTGTGGTTACCCGTGGAACCGGCGTCCGCGCCAATATCGGGGTTCCTGCCGCCGGAAAAACCGGAACCACCAATCGCAATACCAATGGCTGGTTTGTAGGATATACCAGTGAAATATTAGCCGGGGTATGGATTGGTAATGACCAGGCGGACAAACCTTTAGCAGTAAAAGGAATTCCATTGGGAAGCGGCATGGCGGCTGAGATCTGGGGAAGTTTTACGCGCCAAGCTTTGGGAGCAGTTTCCGGATCGCGGCCATACTGGTTAAGCTCTGGAAAATCTGAGTCGTATTGATTGCCCAGGCTGAGCCTTGAATTCCGAAGAAGGGGGTTAAAATTACCAGTAACAGTGTTTTTAAGCCAACGGACCAAATGCTAATCCAGAGGATTTGATCAGTAGCTCCTATGGCGGAAAGGATGGAAACATTTAAAATCGTGAGAGCCGTAAAGGGCAATCCGATGGCCAGGATTCGGATCAGCATAGCTGGGTCATTGGAGTTGTATAACATGCCTGAAAGGATCTCCGCCGAACTCAAAATGATAAAAAAACTTACAATACTCAATAAAGTGGCGGCAATGTAAAATAGTGATATCTTGCGCTTGAGAATTCCCAGGGATTTGGTCTTGAAAGCGGCGCTAATTTGTGGTGAAAGCACCGGACCCAATGGGGCTAAGAATATTAAGGGGAAGTAAGCTACCGGTTCCGCCATTCCTGCCAACTGTCCGAATAATCCGGTGCTGGCCGCGCCGGAAAGGCCGCCGGATATTAAAAAACGGGGAATAATAATGCCTTCGCTGGCCATGCTTACGGAAAGAACGATTTGATTTAGTAGCAACGGCCAGGCATAGCGAAAAATGTGGCGGTAAGGAAGAAAGGAGTCCTGCGAAAATTCGTCCGCCGGAGAAGCAGAACCGGTTTTTGGCGCTTTGCGTAAGAAAAAGAGTAATGTCAATAAACAGGCCACTTCACCCATGGTTAATCCGGCTACGGGAGCTGCAAATGATGATATTGGCATTATAGTCGCTAAAGCCGTTATTAATATAAAGGTGGTAGAGATTTCAATGATTTGTTCCGTGATTTCCGATGTGGCTGTCGGGGCCATTTTGGAAAAGCCCTGAAAATAACCGCGGTAAACCGCCGAGAGGGCTGAAAATGGTATAGCAAATGCAATAATCAATAGGGCCTCTGTCACCCGGGTATCGGTAAAAACCTGTTTTCCAAGTACCGGAGCAAATAAAAACAGTATAATTCCAATACCAAGAGAGCATCCCAAAATAATCCGTACTGCCCAGTTTCGAATTGAATTGATTTTGACATGTTCATGAAGGGCTAAATATTCGGAAACCCATTTGGTCAGGGCTAAAGGAAGACCTAAGGTGGCAACTCCACTCAACAGACGGTATACGGGGTAGACCATTTGCATAATCCCCAATCCTTCCGGACCGATTTCCCGGGCTAGCCAAATACGATAAATTGTACCCGCTATTTGGATAACGAATCCCGAGCCAATTAAATAAAAGAAATTGCGGAGATTGGGACGAAATTTCAAAAGGTTCCCTCCGTAAATAGAATCCTAAGTATGATTTTATGGGAGGGAAGAAAGATATATGACAAATACGAGGCAATGAAGGCGGCGCGGCATAGAAAATCAAGCACATGGTTTTGGGATTTATTTACGACAAACCAAATAGAAATTATTCCTGCAAGGAACCCCGGTGGTTTATTAGCGTTATATTCTTTATAAAAACCGCTTTCCTAAACTTATTGGATTCACGGGACCATTCTAACGATAGGATTGTGAATTGAATAGGTCTAAAACAAGGCTTGTTGACAGGATTAACAGGATTAAGGGGATTTTTATAAATGAAAGAAGTCAAGAACAAGGGTGTAAAATGCTTTAATCCAATAAATCCTGTAAATCCTGTCTAAAATAAGCTTGTGAATTTAATGGGCTTAAAACTGTGAATCGTATTAAACCATATAAAAATTCCGATAATGAAGATGAAGTAATTTAATAAATATTGGCTGTTTACCAATCTTTGAGACAGTTGTAATTATATTGGACTAGTCAAATGAATAGCGGTATGATATTTTTTAATGTGTGTATGATTTTATAATAAATAATTAACGGTATCGTATTTCATTTCAATTACGGAGATGATTGGGTTGCGGACATGGCGATTCCAGTTTTCAAAGAAACTCACCAATCCTAAAATTATTATTGGTGTATGTATTTTTTTATTGGGCGGAGCGGTTTACGGGGGAGTTTTAAAGAAAGATTTGCGTCAAAAGCTGGAGAATATCCGGATGGCTGCCTCAGTATATGATCGCAATGGAAACTTGATCGGCAATCTGTTCTATTATCGCCGTATCTGGGCGCCGATTGAAAAAATACCGGCGGGATTGCAGAATGCAGTGGTAGCTATTGAAGACTCCCGGTATTATAAGCATAATGGCGTTGACCTAAAAGGCATGACCAGGGCTGTTTTGAAAGATCTGATTCCCGGGGGGCCTATGGAGGGTGGAAGTACCATTACCCAACAATTGGCCAAAATAGCGTTGTTGTCTTCGGAGCGAACCCTGGGGCGAAAAATCCAGGATATAACTTACGCGTTGGAGATAGAACAAACCTATACCAAAAAGGAAATTTTGGAGTTCTATTTGAACAGCATTTATTTGGCCCACGGTAATGTGGGAGTGGAGGCGGCCTCTCGTTATTATTTTGGAAAATCCGTATCCCGGCTCAACTTAGGGGAGATGGCCCTTATCGCAGGTATTATCCGTAGCCCGGAAAATTACTCGCCCTTCAAATATCCTCAGAAAGCCAAGGAACGCCGCAATCTGGTCTTGAAAAAGATGCTGGAGCATAAATATATAACACAGTCACAGTATAAGGCGGCAATAGCCCAGCGAATCAATGCAGTATCCCGTAACGAGACTGCGTCCGTAGGCGCCTATTTTTTAGATTATGTTCATGATTATCTGGTTCATAAATTAGGCTTCGCAGAGGAAGATTTACGTTACGGTGGTTATAGTATTTATACTACTCTTGATTTATCTTATCAGCGGGAAGCCGAACGGGTTTTGGCGGCAATCCCGCGTTACTCGGCCAGAGTGCAGCCGCAAGCGGCCGTTGTAACTCTTGATCCGACCAACGGGGCGGTTTTAGCCATGGTCGGCGGGCGCGATTATTCCAAGAGCCAGTTGAACCGCGCCGTTAAATCATACCGGCAGCCCGGTTCCGCCATTAAACCCTTTGTATACGCCACGGCCTTGGAAAAAGGGTATACCGCCGCCGCGTTGTTTGAGGACAAACCATTGAGTATCACATTACCCGATAAGACAATCTGGAGTCCCGGGAATTACGACAATAAATATCAAGGAAAGATGACTTTACGGGAGGCGTTGCGGCAGTCGGTCAACTCGGTTGCTGTGCAACTGTTACAGTCGATAGGAGTAAATGCTGTTTATGACCTGGTTGAACGCGCTGGAGTTACCAGTTTGGTAAAAACAGGGAGGAATAATGATCTAAATCTGGCACCGCTGGCTTTGGGGGGACTGACCAAAGGGGTAACCCCGTTAGAACTAGCTACAGCATATACTCCGTTTGCCAATCAAGGTTTGCTAGTGACCCCGTTTGCGGTGACAAAGGTGAGTGACAGCCATGGCAATATTTTAAAGGATTATCAACCGGAGAATCAGCCCAAAGCCGTGATTACGCCGCAAACCGCTTATATTATGACCATGTTGCTAAAAGATGTAGTGGATCAAGGCACGGGGATACGGGCCAAGTTACCGGATCGACCGGCTGCTGGGAAAACCGGCACTTCCAGTGATTATACCAATGCCTGGTTTGTAGGCTATACTCCGGAGTTGCTCACTGCGGTTTGGATAGGCAATGATCGGCAGGAATCTCCCATGTCCTATGTGGAAGGTAGAGTTGGCAGCGCTACTTCAGCCGAAATCTGGGGTAAATATATGAGCCGGATTACAGCCAACCGCCCGGTAACCGATTTTAGCGAACCGGACGGAATCGTTTGGGTGGATGTGAACCCGGAGACAGGGCAGGCGGTTCCCGGTTGGTTCAAAGGGAATAGTTACAAAGAAGTGTTTGCGGAGAAAAGTGTTCCGCAGAGCACTATTTATAAGTTATGGCACTGGCTATTCCCGGGCCGGAAAGCTGAAGATGCATCCGAAAATCCCGGCGGCCAGCCCCAAGAAGAAAATCAAATAAATCCCGGCTTAAATCAATCGCCGACCGAAATTCCAGAGAATGGAACGGATCCGGCGGGCATTCCGGCCCAATCTTCCGATTGGCCGGCGTATTAACGGAGGAGTTGCGCCGATGGACCGGGTAAAAGCTTTGCGTTTGGATCGTTTGTTGTCAAATATGGGATACGGTAGCCGGAGTGATGTAAAAAAATTGATTCGTTCCGGAAAAGTCACGGTGAACGGTGAAGTCCAACGGGATGAGGCCGAACATATCCGGCCTGATCATGACCGGGTCTCCATTGCCGGAACTGAAGTCAATTATCGCCAATTTTTATATTTCATGCTCAACAAACCCGCCGGAGTGATATCGGCTACCAGTGACGCCACAGAACGAACGGTACTGGATTTGATTGAGCCCGCAGAACGAAATAAGGGGCTATTTCCCGTGGGACGCCTTGATAAGGATACGGAAGGTTTGCTGGTCCTTACCAACGACGGCGATTTGGGCCACCGTTTGCTGGCGCCTAAAAAACATGTTCCAAAGCGTTATATTGCAGTGGTTAGCGGAAAGGTTACACCGGAAGACATCCGCGCATTTCATGATGGAATCAGGTTGGATGACGGTTATCTAACGCTGTCAGCTAAGTTGGAACCGGTTCAACCGGGTGATCCTGAGAAAGGGGATCCTGCAGAGGTCATTGTAGAGATTCATGAGGGGAAATATCATCAAATCAAACGGATGATGACGGTTTTAGGAAAAAAGGTTCTTTATTTAAAGCGAATTTCCATGGGTGGTTTGATGCTGGATCCGGATTTAAAGCCTGGTGAATACCGTGAACTCTCCGCAGCGGAGATTCAATTGCTGCAGAATGAGTCATAGATAGTAACACCGCGCCGATTGGCGCGGTGTTACTTCATATAAGAATTATACGGCTTTTTCGCCGTTTTCTTCCGTACGGACCCGGATGACTTCATCGATGGTGGATATGATAATTTTACCATCGCCGGCGGAGCCGGATTTAGATACCTTACAAATTATATCGACGATTTTTTGATATTCGTTATCTTTGGCGATCAACATGATCAGCTTTTTCGGCAACAATTCCACCCGGTAGTCGCCTACACGCCATTGTAAGGATATTCCTCCTTGCGTACCCCGGCCTTTGACGTCGATTACCGTCATGCCGCGAAATCCTTGTTCCTCTAATGCGATTCTAATTTCATTAACCTTTTCTTCGCGCACAATGGCCTCGATTTTTTTCATTGTAATACCTCCCTTAATTTCAAATTCAAACTCAGTAGCTATTAGATGCTTTGATAGTATTCTGAGGGAAATTTACGATTTTGAACCGCTAAGTCTTTAGCTGTCAATTGTTCCTGCCGTTAACTTTACGCTTAATAGTACGCCTCTTCGCCGTGTTGCGATATATCCAAACCCACTTGTTCTTCGGCTTCGGAAACGTTTAGACCCCATATCACATCCACCACTTTAGCAATAATCAAGGTTGCAACAAAAGCAAAAACTACGACTGTCAGAGCGGCGAGAACTTGAACTCCCAGTAGACTCCAATTGCCATAGATAAGGCCGTCAGCGCCGGCGGGATTGACAGCTTTGCTGGCAAAAATCCCGGTGGCGATTGCCCCCCATAATCCTCCGATACCATGGCAGGCCCAAACATCCAATGACTCATCGATCTTCAATTTGTTGCGCAGATTGATGGCAGCGGTTGAGAAAACAGCGGCGAGAGCACCGATTAGCAATGCTGAAGCGGGTGATACAAATCCGGCGGCTGGAGTAATTGCCACCAATCCCACTACCGCGCCTGTTGCCATACCTAAAGCGCTTGGTTTACGATAGATCCAGTTGATGACCATCCAGGTCAACCCGCAAGCGGCTGCGGCAATATTGGTAACTAAAAATGCATGTGCCGCCAAACCGTTGGAACCAAGTGCGCTTCCGCCGTTGAACCCGAACCAGCCGAACCAAAGCAAGGCAGCACCGATGATGGTGAAAGGAATATTGTTAGGCTCCATATTAATCACGGAAAAACCTTTGCGTTTCTTAATTATAAACGAAAATGCCAATGCAGCAAACCCTGCAGTGATATGAACTACGGTTCCTCCTGCAAAATCAAGGGCGCCAAGGTTTCGTAACCATCCGCCTACACCCCATACCCAGTGAGCTACCGGATCATATACCAGGGTTGCCCAAAGAACGGTAAAAATAAGGAAGCTGCTAAATTTAATCCGTTCCACAAAAGCGCCGGAAATAAGGGCGGGCGTGATTACGGCAAACATCATTTGGAAGGACATGAAGGCAATATGAGGTATGGTGGCAGCGTAATCCGGATTGACGTCTTGCCCGACACCTTGTAATCCCAGCCATTTTAAATTGCCGATAATTCCCCACTGATCGGGGCCGAAAGACAAGCTATAACCATACAAAACCCATTGGATGCTCATTACGGCCAAGATTGCAAAACTAAACATAATCGTGGATAGTAAATTTTTCCTCCGGACCATTCCGCCGTAAAAGAGTCCAAGAGCCGGTGTCATCAGCATTACTAATGCTGATGAAGTCAATACCCATGCAGTATCTCCAGTATTCATTAGAAAACGACCTCCAGTGTTAAGTATATGTTATTTACATATAAAAATAATAACATATATATAACACAAAATCAACACAAATAGTGAAGAATAATTAAAACCTTTTATTAATATGTTATATACTAACATATACATTACATTAGCAAACTACTAGCCATTATTCCGTACAAATGTGGTCGCCTTCAATTGTGATATGAGTAGGAGTTATTCGTCTTGGGGGTGGATGACTTCTTTAGGAAAAGTGCGCTTTTTGTTAAAAATAGGGCTTATCACACTTCTTTTGGTGAATAGGAAAAAGAATAGCGAAGCTTATTAACATATAAAAAGTGGGAACTGTCTCAAAAAAGGGTAGATGAGGACGGGCAATACGCCGGCTGGCTATAGGTCGATGCGATTAACCGTTATTATCATTTTTATGCGTGTTGAGGTATTCGGAGATGATATCGTTGGGGCATCTTCCCATATTCGGGTAGCCGTGGTGAGGGCGCCTGTGGTTATAGACGAATAGCCATTTATCAAAATCCGTTTGTAAATCTTCGATAGCGATATATAGCTTTTTATAGAAGGCCTTTTTGAAAAATTCGGCCAGAACAATTTTGCTGAAGCGCCTAACAAAGCCGTTGCTTTCGGATTTCCGCACCTTGGTGTACCGGTGTTCAATATCGTTCAGCATTAAGTAGAGTTCATAATGATGATTGGGTTTACCGCGATATTCGTGGCTGTTATTGGTAATAATGCCGCTGACGGTAAGCTTGTGTTTTTGGTAAAAGGGTAATACATCGTTGTGTAATAAAGCCACTGCGCAATCCGGTATCTTGTGCTGGTGAATAAATCCAAAGGCATAACTGCCGAAGGTGTCTACCACGGCTTGTAAATATATTTTTCCAAACTTGGACAGATAACCAATATAAATTGTGTCTTGGGACAGTAGTTCCCCCGGGCGGCCGCTGCGGTGCTCCCGTTCCAAGAAGCAAGGGTTTGTTTTGGAGATTAAGGCAATTTGTTCGTCGGAAAGCTCGGATGATTGCCGTAGCGCTTTTTCTTCAAGTTCTAGAACGCGTTCATGCTTGCTTCCCATATTATGTTTGATTAGGATGTTCTGGACGGTGGGTGAACTGATATTAATTCCGTGAGTTTTAAGGCTCTCACTGAGGCGAATACAACCCCATCCGGGATGCTCCAGGCTTAGTTTCAGAATCTGGTCAACAATCTCCGGAGAAGTTTTTCCGGAGTGAGCTTTCCGAACTTGCGGGGTATTTTTCAACCCTTCCAAGCCCAGCTCTTGAAACCGTTGTTTGTATTCATAAAATTGGGTGCGGGAAATCCCCTCCCGGCGGCAAGCTTCGCTGACATTGCCCAGGGCTTGCGCTAGATCTAAAACGCTTAGACGATGTTGAACATTGTCTTCAGGGTGGCGCATCGGCAATCCTCCTATTACGTAAAATTTTTCACAAATGGAATTGGTGAAGGAAACTTACATTAATATTAACATATACATGACATGAAGTCAAATTTTAAAACTAAAATTTCAATTAATTAACATTAACATGACATTAAAAGAAAAAGGAATTTTTGAAAATCGGGTTGATTTTTTCCTATAAAAGGAGTATTCTTAAATTAATAATTGATTGATTAATCAGTCAATCGAAAAAGGAGTGATCGGTTGATGACGCCGCGGAAGGAAGAAGAAAATCAAATGATTCGTGATGAACGCCGGGAGCAAATCTTGCAGGCGGCATTAAGAGTCTTTGGCCATAAAGGGTATGCCCCGGCTAAAATCAGTGATATTGCAGCAACAGCCGGCCTAAGCCATGGTTTGGTATATCATTATTTTAAATCCAAGGATCAGATATTTGCCGAATTGGTAAAAATCGCTTTGGAGGGCTCAAGCGGAACATTTAAAACTGCTTTTGAAGCACCCGGGAGCCCTTGGGAGCGAATCCGAACGATGACCGAAATGATTGTACCCGCCGCTTACGAAGGGATCGGCCCTTATTATTTCAATATTATGTTCGAGGCGATGATCTCGGACGCGGTACCCCAGGAAGTGAAAGATATGGTTATTAAAAACGCCCCTTATTATGAATATTTGGTTCCCTTGATCATTGAGGGGCAGAAAGAGGGGCAGGTGGCTGAAGACAATCCCTTGCAATTGGCCACCGCGTACCTGAGTCTGATTCAGGGAATGGCAATTATGTTGTTGCAGACCACCGATCCCGCCAGTATACCTTCACCCGAAATCATCTTGCGGTTACTAAGGCGAAGTGATTATCAAGAACCGGCGAGAGAATATAATGAATCGAATTTAGGACTGTTTGGCCCAATTGAACTGGTGCCATTCCCATTAAAATATAGCTCCAGGTCTACCGCTTCGGGAAAGCCGACTATCTTAATAAGTTCGTTGGAATTGGCTGTTGAGGAAGGAATCAATATCTACAAAATCGTTGAAACCGGGGTCGGGGGAGCGCAAATGATAGCTAAAGTCCGGGCGGAAGATTGGCATCCACTGGCGGTGGAATCTTTTGGTTCAAACGGTAAAAGGCTTTGGCAAATTGTCTATGAGGATAACAGGGTATTTTTTGACATACCTGAACGAAAGTTGCAGAAAACCATGGATTTAAAAGGCGAGTGTTACGATGTCAATACACTATTTTATCTGTTTCGGGCTTTTCCCTTCGAGAAAAAGAAAATGGTCGAGTTTAATCTGGTAATGGATGGACGGGGAGGGGGTTCAGCGGGGATCTTTAAAATGTATCTCCAGGAACTTGGCAGAGAGGAAGTCGCCATATCCGGCACAACTTATGATTGTTTCAAGTTGGAAATGGGCGTCCGGGGGGTGCCGGCGGTTTTCGCCGGAAAGTATAAGGTTTATTTTTGGTATACCGCAACTGAGCCGCGTTATTTAGTCAAATATGAAGATAAACTCGGCGGGTTGACGGAGTTGATTGAAAATCAATAGTTATTCGTTTGCTAGTTATCCAGTTATCTACTAGCAAAACGCTCTCTAAATAACGTGACAATTATAATTAAGACGTTTTACCAAAGTATTGCGTGTTGTCCGTATGTAATAGGTGAAGCTATTGTAAGAACGCAATACTAGTGATTGGGGATTGCTTATCAAGTTGGTCTTTCCCTGATTTACTAAAAAAATTAAAGGGCTGGGAGGGATTCGGGTGGTATCAAAAATTTTTCCAATGGGTTTGCTGGTGATGGTGTTATGCGTTGGAGTAAATATTGCGGCGGCTGGCAAGAGTTATACTTATCAGAGCACAACTAAGGGTGTGACGGTTAATTATATGGAAAAGGTTGAAACGGAAAAGGATAAAATCATTCTAACGGGATCTTACGCTAATGGGAATAGGATGCAAACAGTGTGCAGTCCGGATTTCTCTACTCAAACGTGGGAATTCATAAATCCAAGGCAAGATATCCATATCCGGGCTGAAAGACAGGGTAATATCATAAAATTACAGGGGAGATTCAAAGGGAAAGAAGTATCCCAGGAATATAAAATTAATAAGCGGCCTTGGTATCAAGCCTGGTCTTTTTCCCTGGGAGCATTTGCCATATCGGGAGCAAACAAACTTGAGTTTTTTACTATACGCGATGATCTAAAGGAATTTACAATGAATGTGACTCGTCAACAGGAAGAACTTGTCGGAATCGGCGGACAGAATATTGAAGCAGTTAAAGTTAAAGTATCCTTGGCCGGCTGGATGTCGAAATTTTGGAGTGCAGATTACTGGTTCCGGAAAACCGACGGTGTCTTGCTAAAATCCGAAGGAATGAATGGGCCGCCGGGAACGCCGCAAACAGTTGACCAATTGGCCAAAGAGAGTGAAATATAGGCGGGGGGAATCATTATGACTGTGGTAACCGTTAGTGATCTTAAAAAGTCCTATCCTTTGGGTGAAGTTAATTTTCAGGCGCTCAACGGGATTGATCTGGAGGTGGCGGCCGGGGAATTTCTAGCTTTAGCCGGTCCATCCGGTTCCGGAAAAACAACTTTGCTGAATATCATCGGGTGCCTGGATAGTCCGACGGAAGGTGAAATACTTCTGGGGAAAGAGCCGGTAAATCGTCTGAACCCTGATAAATTGGCGGATATTCGCAAGGCCAAATTGGGTTTTGTATTTCAATCGTATAATTTGATCCCAGTATTAACCGCTTTCGAAAACGTGGAATATCCTTTGATTTTGAATAAGGTCAATCCGGTTGAACGCAGGGAACGTGTGCAACAAATCTTAAAGGAAGTCGGCCTGGCTGACAAGATGAATAATTTTCCCAACCAATTGAGCGGTGGCCAACAACAGCGAGTTTCCATCGCCCGGGCGCTGGTTAACCAACCGATGTTGGTACTGGCCGATGAACCCACGGCTAATCTGGATTCCCATACCGGTCAGGAAATCATTTCATTGATGCAACAATTGAACCGCGAAAAAGGCGTAACTTTCATCTTTGCCACTCATGATCAGCGAATCATGGATCATGCCTCCCGGGTGGTACAAATCAGGGACGGGCAGATAGCGTAAGGAGTTGAAGTCCATGTTTGCTTTTTGGAAACTTGCCACCCGGAATTTATTACGGCATAAGCGCCGTAATCTATTAACCGGAATTATGATAGCTACAGGCGCTTTGATGATGTTTTTATCCTTCGCCTTCAGCCGGACCGTGGCCCGGGTAATGACGGATACTGTAATTGGGGCCTATTCGGGCAATATTCAAATACATGCGCAATCCAAGGAGAAGATTGATCTTTTTTATCCGGCGCCTGAAGAAACACCGAATATTAGGGAGACGGAGCGGGCGGCACGGATGATCTCGGCTAATCCTTGGGTTTTAGGGGTTGCTCCCAGGTTGCGTTTCGGGGGTTTGATCTCTCAAGGCGATAGTTCGCCTTCAGAATGCGAAATTACCGCCATTGACCCCCTTCGGGAACCGAAAGTAACCCCGAAAATGCGAGTTGTTGCGGGTAGATATTTAACCCGGAAAGACGGGATTCTTTTGGGCAAGACTACGGCAAAATCCTTAAACGCAGAGATAGGTCAGGAATTGATACTGGTGACCAGCAATCAGGATGGATATATTAACGGGTTTCCTTTCACGGTGGAAGGAATTATTACCCATGAAGGCGTCGGGGTGTTTTTAGATTTCATGATGTATATTGATATAGACACCGCGCGTAAGCTTCTCTATATCGGAAACGATGAGAGCTTCGAACTGGCGGTGGCGTTAAAGGAAAATGCCCGTGAATCCGAAGTAATCAGCCTGTTGGCCAAGAATTTGACGGATGCGGGGTATCAGTTGCGGGTGGAAAGCTGGCGGCAGGTGATGCCGATTATTTATGGCATTGTTATGACGATTCAGGTAATGCCGCAAATTATGTTGTTGATATTATTAATTGTTATCGCCATGGGAATCATTAATACGGTTACCATGTCCGTATTGGAACGAACCCGGGAAATCGGGACACTGGTAGCATTTGGGACCAAGCGTAAGCAAATCATCAGTTTCTTTCTGCTTGAAGTGGGAGTGTTAAGTTCTATTTCCGCTGCAACCGGCCTGTTGATAGGCTCTATAATTATTTTATGGCTGGGTCATACAGGGATACCGGTTACCGTGGAAGCCATGGAATTTTTCACCGGGGGAAAACGATTTTACTTCATCTTTAACGAAGCCGGACTCGTGATATCTTTTGTAAGCGCTGTTTTCATTAGTGTTATGGCCGCTTATTTCCCGGCGCGGGCTGCGGCGCGTCTAAATCCGGTAGATGCCTTGCGGCAGGAAGGGTAGATCGAAATCGAGGGGGGAATGACCATGCGGGGATATATAAAGTTAGCTTTGCGGAACCTGTTACGGTATAAGCGGCGAACCATTTTGACCGGTTCGGGAATTTTTATCGGGTGTCTGATGTTGATTCTCAATCAGTCATACGGTGCCGGAATCGAGCGTCAGCTTATTTTTAATATGATAGCTTCCGATACGGGACATATCCGGGTTACCGGCAAAACTGGACCAAAAGGCAGTGATTTTGAGGAAGTATATGCCAAAAGCAAACCCCTGATTCCGAACCCGGCACCTATTGAAGCCCTATTGCGCAGGCAATCCGGTATTAAGACCATCAATAAACAGGTGCAATTGACCGGAATGATATCCGACGGATTTAAAATGAAGTCCGGCACCATTATCGGAATAGAGCCGGAGAAGGAATCGGATCTGTGGCGGCATGTGATTCCGGCCAAAACGGGCAGGCCTCTTGTTCCGCAGGACTGGGACGGTATTTATATCAATCGGTCTGCGGCCAAAATCTTTCAGACCGCTGTGGGTGAAATATTAACATTGATGGTTCAAACGAAGGACGGCGCTTATAATGCACTGGATTTCACAGTCGTAGGAATATTTGAGGATGACGTGGCAGCGGTGGGCGCCGGGACAATGTACATATTATTGGCAACAGCCCAGGAACTTGCGAATTTGGGAAATGGTGTGAACCAGATCAAAATATATTTAAATGATCCCGGCATGGCGCTTCAAATGACAGCCGGACTTTCGAAAACTATTGCTTCTTCTATTAACGTTGATATTCAGGACTGGAAAACAGCAGGCGGTTTCTTTTACGGAACTGTTTTAGCTTCGCAAATCTTCGGTAATATTTTATGTTTGGTATTGTTTATCGTGATAGCCGCCAGTATTGTCAATACAATGCTGATGGCGGTATACGGGCGAACCCGGGAGATCGGCACCATGATGGCTATGGGTACAAAGCGGCGCCAGATCCTTGTTTTGTTTACGGTTGAGGCCTTGATTCTGGGAACCATAGCGGCAGGGACCGGTGCGCTTCTAGGAAGCGTATGCGTTTGGTTGCTAAATAAAACCGGGATTCCGGCTTTTACCGAGTCCATGAAATATGCTTTTGGCGGTGACCGGGTTTACCCGTTCCTTACATTGAAAAGCCTTTTGTTATCATCGGCGACAATCATATTATTAACGGTTTTAGCTGCGTTTTATCCGTCGTGGTCTGCGGCACGGCTTAAACCGGTGGAGGCTTTACACCATATGAATTAGGTCCGGTTTGATTTGACTCATAAAAGAGAGGTGTCTTGGATGTTGCGCAAATATATTATTTTTGGGATACTGGTTTTACTTTCAGGGTTACAGTGTCTCTCACCAGGGTTTGCTGAGTTAACCGGAGAACAAATCATTGCCAGAGTAGATGACCTATGGCCAAAAACCGGTAAATTCACCATTACGGTAACAATGCTCAGACCCGGAAAGGATGACCGGACCAGTAAGATGCAGGTTTTTTTCAAAGGCGCTGCTCAAACCATGGCCCGCTATCTGGAACCTGCTGAAGAGAAAGGACAGGGATATTTGCGTCTGGGGGATGATATTTGGTTCTTCCTTCCGAACGCCAACAAATCCATTCGTACCAGCGCCCGTCAGAGTATGCAAGGTAGTGATCTTTCCAATGAGGATATTTTAAAGCACCGGTTGTCCGAGGATTATGATGCAAAAATGATTGGCAACGAAATGGTTGACGGCCAAAGTAATTTCATCCTGGAACTGACCGCCAAACGACCCGCGGTGGCTTACGGAATACTGAAGTATTGGGTGCGCAAGGCTGAATTTCTGCCTTCCAAAACTGAATGCTATGGGGTTTCCGGTAAAATGATCAAAACCATAACCTATTCGTGGTTGAAAGAGTCAAGCGGCTTGATTCGGCCGGTGAGGATGGAGATAACCAGTGGTATTCGCAAAGGTTACAAAACAATTGTGAACTTTACGGATGTGGATTATGATACGGAGATTCCTGATGCTGTTTTTACCAAAATGTATCTGGAAAAAGGAAGATGAGGGAATAAATCCATGGAAAAGAAGAAATTAGCAGTCGGTTTGATTTTATCCGGGCTGTTGCTGGCACTGGTTCCTAGCGTGGGGCAGGCTGCCGGGGTTAGCTTTAGCGGCAATTTGGAAAACGGGATAACTGTTTCATCGCCGGATGTATTGGTGCCCCAGACCTGCTTTAATAATCAGTTGAATCTTAAAATGGAAATCAACGCTGCTGAAAAACAGACCGGTACAGTTTTACTTCAATATAAATACACAGTGCCGTCGGATATAACCCAACTCATCATAAATCAAGCATATTTGGATTGGCAGTTATCACCCAATTCGTTTCTCAGAACGGGGCGTCAAAAGATCTCCTGGGGAACCGGATTTGCCTGGAACCCAACGAATTATATCGGCGCCGACAAAAACAGGGCAGATTTGACTACCGAATTTCCCGGGGTGGATGCCCTTAATTATGAAGTCTCCTGGGGGGAATCTGCGGCAACGCTGCTAATAAAACCCGATTCCGACTCGAATAGCCGATTAAACAATTGGGGGTATGCTTTTAAATATGGATTTCGGGTTTTGCATAGCGATATTTCTCTTACTTGCTTTCATCAGGAGGATGCCGGCGCTTTTGGGGCTGACTTGGCAGCCGCTGTAGGAAGTTGGACCGTTTATACGGAACTGGCTGCGAAAACCGGAAGAATGGTTTATATTGATCCGGATTTGAATAAAACGAACCGGCCGGGTGATCAGTACTACATCCATGGAATTGTCGGTGTACAAGGATTGTTCAGTAATAACTGGATGGCGCAATTGGAGTATTACTATAACCAGGAAGGCTGGACCGGTCAAGAAGCCGCTGTTCACCAAAGTTACTTGATGGATTACCCTCTTGCAAGCGATATGGCTAATTATTTTGCCGATTTACGGCAGCATTATCTTTTTATAATGGTTAGGAAAGGGAATCTGGTCGAGGATGTATCCTTTACTTGCTGTGGGTTTTGGAATATGGACGATCAAAGTTACATACTAAGTCCTGCAATAGATTATCAATTAGGTCAAAATGCCCGGGTAACCCTAATGGTAAATTGTTACGGCGGTGATTCATCATCCGAATTTGGCTCCCGGTTTAATTATCAAGTATCCGGAAAAATGACCTTGAGTTTTTGATGTCCGATCCGGTAAATATATAAAGGTATTGTTTACGAGAAAGAAATAGACCTCGAAAAAAATCGAGGTCTATTGAAAGAAGCAAGAATAAAAGCTGATTGAAAAATGCTTATAATGCAATTTCGCCTGTTTCGCCGGTTCGAATCCGAACCACTTCATCGATATTCGTGATAAAAATCTTTCCATCCCCAACCTCACCGGTACGGGCGGTTTCTAAAATGGTCTTCTTAATAGTCTCTGCTTCATTGTCTTTTACTACGATTTCCAGTTTAACTTTTGAAATTAAATCTACTTTATACTTTTCACCGCGCCATTGTTGAACAATTCCTTTTTGTTTCCCGTGGCCTTGAATTTCTGAAATCATTAGTCCCGAATAACCCACTCTTTCCAAAGCATTCCGCACATCATCCAATTTTTCCGGACGAATTATCGCTATAATATGCTTCATCTCATCTTCCCTCCTGAACTAAGGATTTGCCACTTGCAGACGCTACGGCAGCATCATTTGACAAAAAGGTATAACCGGGTTTGCGGGTTAGAAACTCCGGATATGCAGTATTGCCATGCTCTCCGATATCCAATCCCTCGATCTCTTCTTGAAGCGAGACCCGGATACCCATTATTGCTTTAATTAACGTCCAGACAATCAAGGAAGCTACGAATACAAAAGCACCTGCCCCCAATACGCCTATAAGCTGGGCGCTAAATAATTTTAAGCCACCGCCGAAAAATAGACCATTCCCGGTAGCGACTCCGGTAATCGCGTCCTGAGCGAATAAACCGACAGCCAACGTTCCGAATACGCCACATACTAAATGCACCGATACTGCGCCTACCGGATCATCAATTTTGATCCGATCAAAGAAAATAACGGATAATACTACAATTATACCGGCAATTGCTCCGATAATCAGAGCACTGCTAACACTTACAAAAGCACATGGGGCAGTAATCGCCACCAAGCCAGCCAAACAACCATTTAGCGTCATTCCCAAATCTGGTTTTCCTAAAATTATCCAGGAAATCGCGGTGGCTGATAAGATTGCAGCAATTGCCGCAGTATTGGTAGTCATCAACACATGAGCTATTGCGCCGGGATCGGCCGCCATGGTTGAACCGGGGTTAAATCCGAACCAACCAAGCCATAACACGAAAACGCCAATTGTTGCAATGCTTAAATTGTGACCGGGTATGGGATTAATCTTTCCATCCCGGGTATATTTACCAAATCGCGGTCCCAAAACGATGATACCGGCAAGTGCCGCCCAGCCGCCCACCGAATGAACAACGGTTGAGCCCGCGAAATCAAACATACCTAATTGTCCCAACCAGCCTCCACCCCAAATCCAATGTCCGACCACCGGATAAATTAGAATCGCCATAACAAAAGAGAATATGATAAATGATTTATACTTAATGCGTTCGGCTACAGCTCCTGAAACAATGGTTGCCGCGGTGCCGCAAAATACCAATTGGAAGAAGAACTTGGCAAGGAGCGGTACTCCGGTCCATGAAATGGCCGAATACACCCCTGTATATGCATCGCCCGTTGCCGGTGAATTATCGGCTCCGTTTAAGAAAAAGAGTCCCTGTAAACCCACAAACGGATTCCCGTCACCAAACATGAAACCCCAGCCAAGCGCTAGAAATCCCAATGATGAGATGGCGAAGACAATAAAGTTTTTTGACAAAATATTGACGCAGTTTTTGGCCCGGTTGAAACCGGATTCTACTAAGGCAAAACCGAGGTTCATAAAAAAAACTAACATTGCCGCCAACACTACCCACAAACTATCCAAGATCACTTTCGTTTCCATCGACGGAAACACCTCCTAAAGTTAATTAATTGGTAATGCTTTTATCTTCTGGTATGTTTTCTGTGAGTCACTCCTTTCAACAAAAAAAGAATTTTTGTGTAAGGTTTATAGGGTGCACATTGACTTAATTCTAACATATATATTACATATATTCAATAATTAATTAAAATGTATACTTAATAATTAACATATATATTACATTAAAATTTAAATGCTCACATTACTAAAAAATAACCCAGGCTAGATCGAGCCTGAGTAAAAATATTAAATAATCAATAATCTCCTTTCCGATTAGTTATATTAAAACATAGATTTTTCCGAAAATTGTATAATCAATCTAAAGTTTTTGGTAAAAAATGCCGATATAAAAAGATACCAAATGTTTATGATATCATATTTTATTTTATTATTACTGTTTACGGGGAGGTGGGAAGAACAGCAATTATTATGGAAACGCCAATAGTTTTGAAACGCATCTATATTAACGCGATTCGCCAACTAAATTAAAATTTCTTATGGAGCAAAAAAATTGAATTATCAATGGATTTCCCAATGTCATTTGGTTAATTTTCTGTAAAATATTTATTTCGATTTATTGGAAGTTATGATAAAATTATTATCAGGGAGATAATACTTTTGACAAATGATGAACCTCACGGAGGGGTTGTGATATAATGGATGAAATTAAAATCGTTCAATATAAAGGAAGAGATATAATAGTTATTGATTATTCAAAATGCGGCACGGATGTTGAGAAAGTTCTGGTTGTAATTGATGAATTAGCGAAGGTTTTAACTCAAATGCCTGTAAATTCAGCGTTAACTGTTACGAATGTGCAGAGTTTTTCTTTTAATACGGAGATAATTAATAAATTCAAAGAAACGCTGGTGATAACGAGAGATCATATCAAAAAACAAGCGGTAATTGGTATTAATGATTCTGTCCGGAAATTTTTATATCATACAATTACAAGATTTGCGGGAGTTAATATTCCCGCATTTGACTCCGAAACAGAAGCAATGGAGTGGCTGGCAAGTTAAACTGCGATCCGGCAAGTTAGGTTCACTAGTAAAACGTTTTAGATTAGATAACATTACGATACAGAATAAACGTTTTATTAAAGCAATTTTAGAAGTTGCTTGCCGGACTCACGTTAAAAATAAAAGCCAGGGGGTAATTTCATGAATAACTTGAATGCGCAAAAATTGGATAATTATCTCGTATTGAATCAACAGGCTCAAAGCCAGTATTCCATTGTTTTTCAAGGAAGTACCCCTGTTACTAATGAAGACAGTTGTGTTATAACTGTAAAAAGCCGCAGGGAGGTTGAGTTATTTTTATTGATTTTAGAAGAGGAAGCAAGTGTTATCATGGATGAGCAAGCCCGCAATTTACATCCCGATGTCTGGGAGTGGTTATCCGGACGTACTTATTCCCAGGTTTTTGAAGATTTAAAGTGGTCCTATCGGGAGGAGAATGAAGTTTTGGATTTGATCGAAAGGATACCGTTGCCGAAGACGCTAAATAATAGTTTCATTCAACTTCGGAACGAAGATCCGGTGCCGGAACCAATCGATCGGGAGTATGTTCATAAGATTCATCAGGAAAATGTTTTAGTTTCTAAGCCGTTTCAATGCGCCAGCATGTATTATTTCAACGGATTCAAAGCTTCCTCAGAGATTAATATCGATCATCCCTCTGATCATTTGGAGGGAATTATTATATTTGAAACTGCCCGCCAAGCCGGAATTGCGTCAACGTTGTTGGCGGGTTGGTCTACCGCCGGACCAATAGTCATTTTAAAAACAATGACCCGCTATAAAAAATTTGTCGAATGTTCCGATCCGTATCTCATACATACCATACCCGTCCATAAACAAAAAGAACGGGGCGGAATCGGTTATTGCGTTTATAATATCATCCAATACGGCGCTTCTTGTGCTGCAGGCTATTTTACCGCAATCGGATATCATACCAAAGATATTTACGGTAAATCGCGAAACTCCAAACACTCTGAGAGATAAAAAATCGGATCCCATTTTTGTCCAGTGAGGTTATTGCATAATGGTCATCGGTATAACCGGGGGAACAAGCGGTCTTGGCAAAAGATTGGCGGAATATCTGATATCGAAGGGTTATCAGGTTAAAGTGCTGGCAAGAGACACAAGCCGGATAGAAGATTTGTCAAAGTGGGGAGCGGAGATTGTTTACGGGGATATTAATGATTCGGATTCCTTAATGCCTTTTGTCAAAGGGATTGAGGTGTGTTATCACCTCGCCGCTCAGGTCGCTTCAGCAACCAAGGAACAACTATTTAAAGTTAATATTGAGGGAACCCGGAATATTTGTGAAGCTATTTTGAAATTCAATTCAAACTGTCGGCTGGTTTACAGTTCATCGATTGTTGTCAAGGGAGTTCGTTTTTATAACAAGTTTTGGTCGTCCAATTATACATTAAGCAAATATCTATCCGAAAAGATAGTTGATAATTATATAAAAAAACACCGGTTGAAAGCCTGTATCATTTATCCAGGATATATTTACGGCCCCTATGACCGAAATTTTATGCCGACCGTAATCAAGATGATCAAGCACGGGTTGCCGTTCGTCATAAAAGGCGGGGAAAGAAACGCGCCGGTGATCTATGTCGATGACTTGTGTGAACTTTTTTATTTAGCGGGCACGAAAGATAATGCACTAGGGAAGAAATATGTGAGTTTAAAAGAAAGTGAAATCGGCATTCATGGTTTTTTAAAAATAGTTGCGGCTAAATTGGATTGTCCGTTTCCCCAAAAAGTATATCCAAAGTTGCCTTTAGTAGTAATCGCATTTGTACTGGATAAGGTGCATAAGATTTTCCGGACCCGCTCAGCTCCCAAGTTAACCATGAGAATAATCAATGCTCTTTCCAACAGGGCGAAATATTTCAATGGCGATGCCCGCAAAGATCTGGGTTGGGATCAGAAAATTTCGATTCCGGAAGGGATTGAAAAAGCATTGATCTGGCAGATGGAAAATTGTCAATGAAATTAAAATAAAGCAAAGATATGAAAGCAGGGTGCATATTTTGAGATACAAGCTTGTCATCTTTGATTTTGACGGCACTCTGGCCGATACGTTTCCGTGGTTTGCAAGCGTCATCAATGTCATTGCCGATAAGTTTAAAGTAAAAAAAATTGATAGCAGTGACTTGGAGAAAATTCGCGGGTTTCATGCCAACAAGATACTGAAATATTTGGATGTGCCTTTATGGAAAATGCCGTTGATTGAAAATCAGTTGCGGGTTAGGATGGCGGAAGATATCCAGCAAATACGTATATTTACGGGGATAGAGAATCTGCTTAAAAATTTAGCGGGTAGGGGCGTTATATTAGCTATTGTGACCTCAAATTCATACAAAAATGTTTATCAAGTTTTGGGTCCGGAGAATGCAGCTTTCATTAATTATTACGAGTGCGGTGTATCGCTCTTCGGTAAACGGGCAAAAATCCGAAAAATTTTGCGGAAAAGCGGGATTAAACCGTCGGATACCATATATATCGGTGATGAAATGCGGGATGGTGAAGCGGCCCAGAAAGCAAATATTGCATTTGGTGCTGTAACATGGGGATATAACACCGAAGAATCATTGCAGACATATTCCCCGCAAGAGCTCTTCGGTAGTGTCGATGAAATTACCCCAAAAATTTTCTGATATTGGAAATTATGAATTCCTAAAAGAGGGACGGCTTTTCTTCGGCGGCATACCTAAACAAGGAAGAGAAGGGGGTGTTGCGAAGGGATAATATAAAGAATACTGTTTCTATCAAAAATAAGGAGGTGTAATTCATGAGGTTTCAGAAATGGTTTATAGGAATCCTGCTGGTTTCTCTGGTTTTTAGCTTTTCCGTTTATGGCAAAGGTCCAGGACATGGTCCAGACCATGGAAAAACTAAATTTTGTAATAAAGATAAAGATGCCGTCGTAAAAGATATCACTAAGATTATTAAGCAACTCCAGGGAAATGATTTCAGTATTTCCGAAAAAATATTCGCTGAGAATATTCTCTGGAAATATGAAGGCGTAGCAGGAACCGTTCCGTTTGCCGGTACTTATCAGGGCCAAACCGGTGTCAAAACATTTTGGAAGATTTATTTACGCTCGGTTCTCCCAACAAAAGCCGACCTTCGTTATGCTTTACGCCAGGGGAATATTCTCCATTTGCATTGGACCGAGGAAGGCGTCGTGAAATCAACCGGTAAAAGGTATGCCATGGAGACCGTGCAACGCTGGGAGTTTAACGATGAGGGCGAAATCGTCAAATTGAGATGGTATAATGATACATATGCCCTATACAATGCTTTCCTGATCCATACAAACCCCAGGTTGTCGCTGGCATTGCATCCTGCGGATTATTATATTAACGGGAACGGCCCCGTGGATGCTGCGTTTGCGGTGCAGGTAGTGCAACGATACTATTACCAGTTTTCGCAAGGGGATATCCAAGGAATGCTCAGTAATGTGCCTAACAATGTTGTATTTATTTTGGCAGGCCCCGAAGGTCTTACAAAAATAGCGGGAACTTGGACTACTCCCCAGGGATTAATAGGGTTTTTCACCACGCTAGCTGCAAACGAATGGTATAATAAGTTCCAACTGCTTACTTTTACTGTCGATGGAAACAGGGTGGACGTAGAATTTGAAGAAGAAATAGGAATTTTTGAAACGGGTAAGGTGACATCTTGTGCAGGCCTTCATTCGTTTGTAGTTCTAACCAATGGTCAGGTTGCTAAATTTAGAAGCTATAACGATACTTACCCGGTAGCCTGGACTTATATTCCTTAAATCATACCTTGAATCTTGATTCAATATGCTAGCTGAGGTAAAGTTTTTTACTCGGGAAAGTTTTCGAATTTAAATCCAATAGTAAACAGAAAAAGGCTATCCCATTTGAACAAGGGATAGCCTTTTGTAAGGTTGATATTGATTAGTCGGCTGCCAACCATTCTTTTGCTTCAGCTTCGGATTCAAAGATTTTGATGGCTTCCCTTTGAGCAAGCTGAACCACGGCATTGTAAATCACTTTTAATAATCCTTTTAAACCGATTATGGCGATTTTCTTTTCATACGGACCGGATAAGGGACGGGATTCGCTCAAAGCGTTTACGACATCCATATCAAAACGGACGTTTGCCACATTCAATAATGATATCACCGACTTTGGAGGATGTTTGCGATATTCTTCGGTACCTGCCTTTATTAGCTGTAGAATTTTATCCTTATCAGTTCCTGCAACCGAATAATCAATATAAATGATTGATTTATTTTTATAACTTATTGTGGAAATTCCCTCCATGCTAAAAACCTCCTATTAATTGTAATGATTTCGTGAAATTCGGATTACCAACTAACGGATAAACAAGCAAATTTAAAAATTTCGGTTAATTTTTACTTTTCACACTCCCTTTCGTAAATGGTTATTATTTATAAACATAACTAAATGGTAACATTTAGTTGTTTAATCAAAATTTGATATTTTTTATAATTCATTATCAAATTTGCATAGAATTAGATAAAAAATTAGAACACCACGTTATATTAATTTTATCGACATTTTTTTAAAAATTATTAGTCCAAAAGAAATCAATCCTCATTTTAAAAAATCGTAAGTATAATAAAAAGAGCTTAATAAAAGCTGAAATAGGCCCTTCATACTGATAGATAAAAAATTTTTTCTGCCGCCGGGTGTTTAAAACTAGTTCTGAATCCGGATAATAACATCATTAATGGAGGGGGCGGATCGAATGGCGAATATCCTGTTTGAAAGTTTGGCCGAGCAAATTAATGCTGAGCTGCAACGGAACCATATATTGGCGCCTTATGGTGTAAGAGCAAGGGTATATGGAAATGGAACCGTTCAAATTCAAGGGATTGTAAACGTGCTGGCGGAAAAACATCAGGCAGAGGAATTGGTTTGGCGGTTTCCCGGAGTAAAGAATGTTGAGAACAACATTACCGTATGCACCGATGGGGGTGTTGACGATGAGGACATCGCGTTTGAGTTGGGGAGGAATTACTGGCCAATCCGGTAATTCCCGATTCGGTGGGATTCAAGGTAAACGGCGGCGAGGTTCAATTGTTAGGGAATGTCAATAACCGGGACCAGGCTGTGGAAGCTTTGGAAACAGCAAGCAAAGCCCGTGGTGTGCGGGAGGTTCACAGCCAGCTTACATTGGCCGATAGCTTTGATGATGTTGATATTGTAAATGGTATTCAAAGCGAATTACTTACGAAATTAGAAATTCCAATGGGTAAGATAAAGATATCACCGGAAAACGGTGTCGTTACTTTAAACGGAAATCTAGCCAACCTCCAGGCCGCTATAGTTGAAGAGCTGGTTTCACGGCAACCGGGAGTCCGCGATGTAAAAATCAGGTTGGGGAAGGAAACGGATTAAGCTATTGAAGGGGATGATCTGCCAGATATTCTTTGGCTTTTTTCAGTAACAATTCTTTATGGTTCAAATTTGGGTCGTCAAGGATAAGATCCGCTAAAAAGTGAAGCAGGATGCCGATGTTAGGGCCGGGTTGCAGCCCCAGTTCTGCCATTAGATCATTTCCGTTGATCTGTAAGCGAAGCTTGCTAGAAGTTTGTAGCAAACAAATAATTCTCGCCTCTAAATCCCGCCAGTATTCGTATGTGCGGTAATCCATCCTTCCGGTGGCAACGATATCGGCTCGCCGTAATTCAAGTAAATCAGGAATGTACTGCGGTCCTACTTTGGTAATAAAACGGCGAATGGCGCCATCGGATGCTTCGTACGGCAGATGAAACATATGCCAGCGGACCAGATTAACGACGGTAATGATCAATTTATTGGGGAAACGCATCCGTTCCAGGATTATCCCGGCTAATTCAGCTCCTTGTTGGTCATGGCCATAGAAATGAACCCCGGTTTCGTTAACGAACCGGGTTTTTGGTTTGGCAATATCGTGCAACAGAGCAGCCAGCCGTAAGTGAAGCGCCGGTTTTATCGTTTCGGTGATGGAGATTATGTGGTCCCATAGTTTGACGGTTTGGGGAAAGCTCCGATCCATCGCACGGCATTCCTCAAGTTCTGGCAGGAAACACCGGAATAAACTGCTGTGGAATAAGCCGTTTAAACCGAGGCGAACTCGTGGTCCCAATAGGAGTTTGCTAAATTCATCCCGAATCCGTTCCATACTTAACGGCAGAGCCCATTCGGCGCAAATCGCTTTTTCTGTCGACCGATGGGGCTTTACATTCAAGGTTGCCAGAAACCGGTAATAACGAAACATTCGTAACCCGTCTTCGGCGAATCGTTGCCGGGGATCGCCGACAGCCCGAAGAGTCCGATTGTGTATATCGCGTCTGCCTTGAAATACGTCAACCAGCATCCCGGTGGCGAAATTATAAGCCATTGCGTTGATGGTAAAATCACGTCGCGCTAAGTCCAGTTCAATATTTTTTTCAAAACAGACGGCATCCGGGCGACGACCATCACTGTAACCCATGTCGGAACGCATGGTGGTGATCTCTGCCGCATGTCCCCCGGCAAATACGGTAATGGTCCCGAAAGGTTTTCCCGTGGGAAAGGTTTGAATACCTGCCTCTGTAAAAAGGGTCTCTGTCTGTTCAGGAAGAGCGTCTGTCACCAAATCCCAATCCTTTGGGACTTCTCCCCACAATAAATCCCGGACCGCCCCGCCGACTAAAAAAGCCTGAAAGTCGTTTTGAATTAACAATTGAGCCAATTCGGACAACCAGGCGGGGATGGATTGAAAATTAGTTTGGGCGGTGATGTTTAAGGGAAATTCATTCATAACCTTGGTAATACCTTAACCCGGGAATGAATTATTGTTTTCATTGAGTTCTTTTCCAAAATCGGCATGATCGATCCGGAATCCGGTAACCCGGAGCGCTGAGTTACGGCAGTGTTTCTGGCATGAAAAACACTTGATACACTCGGAATTGTCGATGGCCGGCAGATCAATTTCAGGATTAAAGGCGGAAATAGCATCCATAGAGCATTCTCCTGAAAGGCATTTTCCACAAAGCATACATTTCTTAGCGTCGGAACGCATCCTAAACATTGCTAATTTGGAAGTTATACCTAAAATTGCTCCCAGCGGACAGAAGTATTTACAAAACGGGCGGGATATAAATAATGATACCAGGAGGAACCCGCCTAAAATAACCAGGGTCATCAAGGGACCGCCAAATGTGAAAAACGTCCGGGTAAGATCATAGTTTTGCCATGTGCTATTCCCGGTATGCCAAGAAAGATATCCAAGGGCAATCAAGATTATATATTTTATATATTTGAGAACTCTATCCAAAGGTTGGGGTATTACCCGGGTTTCATGTTCCGTATTCAAAAATTCCTGAACACCTCCCAGGGGACACAGCCAACCGCAATAGAATCTTCCCCAGAATAACGAAACCGCCACCGGCAGCAAAATCAATATCAGATTTAGCAGCAGTTGATTTTGGGCAAATACATTAAAGATTGCATGAATCGGATCCGGAGCTCCGCCCAAATAAAATCCGAAAAATATGATGCTCAAAAACAATAATGGCCGGCGCAGATGCTTTAGTCTGAATAAGTAAAGTAAGATGGCAATGATGAAAAACAAGCACCACATTCCGATGCTTAAAGGAAAAATCGACCAGAATGAATCGTTCAAAGCCAAAAACTCTTTTAATGAAAGCTCATTTAGTAATACTTTGAATTGTAGCTGCGATTGGGCTTGTGCGTTATCAGTATTGATTGCTTCCGAAATGGAAGTTAAATTAACAACGGGTTCAGTGGGTTCTGGGGTTACGACGGCGGAATTAACGATAGTCGATTGTCTTGACGCGAGGGTTGGATTAATAGTCGTTGCCGGAGACAAATTCTCAATAGGAGGAGCTGTAGGCTCAATATCAATATTTTCCATCACTGTATCGGGATTTTGCGCATCGCTGGATTCTAAAGCAGCTAAATACAATTGCGAATGATTGCCGCTAGCAATAGCAAGAAAGGATCCGGTCAAGATTGTTCCGAATGCGGCGAGGAGAACTATAAACAGCAACAACTTTTTCATGAAATCACCCCTAAATCTATTTCGCTGGCGCCCTTATTTTTTCCTTTTAAATTATTCATCGGTCGGATCTCCGGAAACCTTAGTTTATTTTGAAAAATCCGCTACCGTAAATGTTTTTCAACCTGCTGGGATTACTGACAGGCATCTTTTCCATCTCCGGCGCATATATAATTATCCTTGAAATATTTGCTTTGAGGATATGTTTGATTGTTTATCACTTTTGCGCAGCAAGAAAAAGCCGGTGAAGAAGAAAGTGCTTTTATATGCGGGGGATTTGGTTGCGGAACAACCATGGGTTGATTTTGGGGTTAATGCTAATTTTGCTTGGCTTAATTCCGGTTGTATATCTAAAATGGCATGCGACGCTCCCAAGACCGTTCTCCAATATACCTATCACGCTATACTCCAAGGAGGATGGCAAGGTATACCGGTTGGACTTGGAAAAATATCTAATTGGGGTGGTGGCTGCGGAAATGCCGGCGGAGTTTTCAATGGAGGCCTTAAAAGCCCAAAGTGTAGCGGCGCGGACTGTAGCCATTCAGCGCTTACCCAGATTTGGTGGCCGTGGTTGCCGGCATTATCGTGGTGCTGATTTTTGCGATGATCCGGCAGAGAGTCAAGCATGGCTATCTGAGGTCAATTTGCGCCGCAAGTGGGGCGTTGTAAGCTTTTCGAAGTATTATCGGAAAGTAGAGGCGGCGGTGATTCAAACCGCCGGAGAAATTATGACATATAACAACCGGCCTATTGATGCCGTATTTCATTCCACCTGCGGGGTGGGTACGGCGGCGGCCAGTGAAGTGTGGCATTATAACGTACCCTATTTACAAAGCGAGAGTTGTGGCTATGATCTGCGGTCAACCCGTTTGCGTAACAGCTTTATATTCAGCTGGAATCAGTTAACCGGACTTTTAAAAATACCTGCCGCGACCATACAGAAAATAAGGGTGACCCGTCGTTCGGCAACTGGAAGAGTATTATGGTTGACTATGGGAGATTACGGAATGTCGGGTGAAGATTTCCGGAAAACCGTGGGCCTTACATCCACTTGTTTTACTTGGAAAATGACATCCGCCGGAATTTATTTTACAGCAATCGGATATGGCCACGGAGTTGGAATGTGCCAGTATGGGGCTAACGGTATGGCTTTACAGGGCTTGAAATACCGCCGGATTTTAGGGCATTATTACCGGGGAATCCGGCTTTGTAAAATAAAATATAAATAAAACAAAAATTTTTTTTGGATAAATTTGCTTGGATTTGAAAAACTATTACTAAAATCCGGTTTATTCATATTGTAACATAATTACAATTATAATTATCCCAAAGATTAAGGATTCATGGATAATTATATTCCGGGAAAATGAGGTGATAGTTTTGCCCAAAGAAGCAGCGAAACGCGGTAAGGGTGAATTTTCAAAGGCGGCTTTTCTTAAAATCACTAAACGCTTCAAAAGCTTCATTAAAAAATTGGTCGTGAGTCTCAAACCATACCTGGCATATAAATACTGGCCGGTATATCTTTTGTCGTTTGGCTTGGGATTATATTTATGGGGGCCAAGTCATGGTTGGCAAAAAATCAATAGCTGGAAACTGAATGCGGAGCGCCAACCCCCAAAAACTTCATCTGTTGAGACGTTGCGTAGCGAATTAAACCGGTTAAAACAACAACTCAAAGCGGAACAACAATTAAAAAAAGTCGAGCCGGTTTTCGATCCGCGAAGTTTTAGCCGCCCCGCGCTGGGAAAGGTTGTTCAGGGATTTGAGTGGGCTGGTTCGCAAAAAAGCTGGCGGCTTCATCCGGGAGTTGATATCGGAATCCCGGAGGATAGTAATATCATTGCCGCCGCCGCCGGGAAGATAAGTAAAATTGAAAAAACCGCCGGGGGAAGATTTGCGGTAACTGTAAATCACGGTTCGGGATGGGAAAGCATCTATTCTGAGTTAGCCGGGATTCTGGTTCGGGAGGGACAAGCTATCATCAAGGGAGTCATTATCGGTACCAGTAGTCCGGAGGGAGCGCACCTCAAAGCAGCCGGGTTTCACTTTGGGATCTACCATAACGGGCAACCGGTAGATCCCAAGAATATTATCGAGGGCTTATATTAGTTATTACTTGGTCTTTAAAGTTACTTGCCAAATTCGAGTTGAAAATATAATGATATAACTGCCGGATATGCATCTATCCGACATATTCCTTCTGCCCAAGCCATATACATGTAATAAAAAATCCAGGGGGCGGAGGGATTGAAGGATTATATCCAGAAGCGGGTATTGGATTTGAGTAATTATATTGCGGAACGGAAAGCAACCGTAAGACAGGCGGCCAAATTTTTTGGAGTTAGCAAGAGTACCGTTCATAAGGATGTAACTGAACGTTTGCCGAATATTAACCGCAACCTTTACCGCGAAGTTAAAAGAATTCTCCAAATCAATAAAGCTGAACGGCATATACGAGGTGGAGAGGCGACAAAAAAGAAGTATCAAATACGAGAAATAGCTTTTAAAAAAGGAGGATATTCCAAAAAGACGTAGAAAATAGAGGTAAAATAGGATATGCGTGTGAATATGCATATTTACTATGTTAATAACGGACCGGATGGTTAGGGGGCAGTGCTTTGAACTGGCGGAATTTAGTTACTGATATTGGAATCGATTTGGGAACAGCTAGTGTATTGGTTTATGTTAAAAAGCGCGGTATTGTTATCCGAGAACCTTCCGTTGTAGCGATTCAAAAAGATACCAATAAGGTTTTAGCAGTTGGTGAAGAAGCCCGTCAGATGATTGGCCGAACCCCCGGGAATATCGTGGCTATCCGTCCTCTAAAAGATGGTGTTATTGCCGACTACGATGTCACCGAAACCATGTTGAAGTATTTTATCGAAAGGGTATGTCCTAAACCCCGTTTATTCCGGCCTCAGGTAGTGGCCTGTGTTCCTTCCGGGGTTACCAGCGTTGAAAAAAGAGCTGTATTGGAAGCAGCTATGCAGGCAGGTGCCAAAAGAACCTATTTAATCGAGGAACCAATGGCGGCGGCTATTGGAGCAGGATTAAGTATTACCGAAGCCAGCGGTAATATGGTGGTTGACATCGGCGGGGGCACTACGGATGTAGCTATTATTTCCCTGGGTGGAATTGTGGTCAGCGAGTCCTTGCGGGTCGGCGGGGATAAGTTTGATGAAGCCATCATCCGGTATATTAAGAAAATGTACAATATGATGGTAGGGGAACGAACCGCTGAAGATATTAAAATCCAAATCGGTTCGGCATATCCCGAAGGGGAAGGAAAATCCATGGAAATCCGGGGACGGGACTTGGTAACCGGGCTTCCCCGCACTATAAAATTTACTTCTACCGATACTTTCCAGGCTTTGTCGGAGCCGATAACCACCATTATTGACGGTATCAAATCAGTTCTGGAAAGAACACCTCCCGAATTGGCCTCCGATATCGTAGATAAGGGAATGGTTTTAACCGGAGGGGGATCGTTATTACACGGATTTACCAGGTTGTTGTCGGAAGAAACCGGTATCCCGATTCATTTGGCCGAAGATCCGTTATCGTGTGTCGCGTTAGGAACAGGGAAAATTTTAGAGAATGAAAACTTTGACACTATTCGTAACAGTCTGATTGTTGGCAGTCGTTCCATGTGATACATAGATAAAAGTGTGAAGTTTGAAAAGAAAAAGGATTTATTAATTGGGGCTGTCCCAAAAGGTATTTTAAACGACGATGCTATACAATATATAGGTTTGCAATTGTCTGGGGATGCTATATATTGTATAGCATTTCGGATTCAAAGTACTTTTTAGACAGCCACGTTGTTTTTTATGAAAGAAGTCTTGCCTTGAACTCAAGGTTAAGTTTCATATGTTGCATCTACTTATTGTCATTTCCCAATGGTCATGTTATAATTTCATTATTATTAAATTGTCGGTCATATTTGAATAACCATGAAGAGGAAAAGTAAGGATTGATGCGGTAGGAAGCGAGCCCCGGGGGGTGGAAGGGGGTTTACCGTTTAATTCTGAAGTTCGCCTTGGAGTTGCCGTCTGAATCCGTTGGTCCTTTGTATATCCCCGGCGGTAGTAGGCCAGGCCGGAGTCTCCTTCCGTTATCTATGGAGCAACCCTAACTTTTGGTTGTGGTTGTCATGAGTTGGACCAAAGATGGTCAATTGGAGTGGTACCGCGAAATTAACCTTTCGTCTCTTATAGGGATGAAAGGTTTTGTTTTTGGAGGTGGTTATCTTTTTTATAATTTGCGTTCTCTTGATTTAACTGGAAGTCTAGCCGGTTCAAAAGTGGGTTTTAGTTTTTAGAATATTTTTTAATGTTTGGATTTTAAAGGAGGAATTTTAATGTGGAATCGTGAAATGGAAACTATACCACGGCCGCAGTTGGAAAAGATTCAAGCCGAAAGACTGCGGAAGACTGTTGAGAGGGTCTATAATAATGTGCCATTTTACCGCCGGAAGCTGGATGCGGCCAATATTAAGCCCGAAGATATACAAACCGTCAAAGACTTAGAGCGCTTGCCCTTCACAACCAAGCAGGATTTGCGGGATAATTACCCCTTCGGGCTGTTTGCCGTTCCCCGGGAAGAAGTGGTCCGAGTCCATGCTTCCTCCGGAACTACCGGTAAAATGACTGTGGTGGGATACACCCGGAATGATATCGGAACTTGGTCCGAAGTCATGGCCCGGACTCTCGGGTGCGGTAATGTAACCGAAAAGGATATCATCCAGGTTGCTTATGGGTATGGTTTGTTTACCGGCGGTTTGGGAGCGCATTATGGCGCTGAAAGAGTGGGCGCAATGGTGGTGCCCATTTCCGGAGGGAATACCAAACGCCAATTACAAGTAATGGTAGATTTTAATGTAACGGCCCTTGCATGCACGCCTTCTTACGCATTATATTTTACGGAAACAGCCGCTGAAGAAGGTATTGATATCCGGAGCCTGCCGTTGCGGGTCGGATTCTTCGGAGCTGAGCCCTGGTCGCATAATATGCGGAAAGAAATTGAAGAAAAGATGAATATTAAAGCCATTGATATATATGGCTTGAGTGAAATCATAGGCCCCGGTGTTTCCAGTGAGTGTTTGGAGCAAGACGGGCTGCATGTTTGGGAAGATCATTTTATGGTGGAGATTATTGATCCTAACACCGGCCAAGTTGTGCCGTACGGTGAAAAAGGTGAGCTTGTTTTCACCTGCATTTCCAAAGAGGCGCTGCCTTTAATCCGTTATCGAACTAGAGATATCAGTATTTTATATCCGGATGTTTGCCGTTGCGGCAGGACCCATAAACGAATGAACCGGGTGATGGGGCGTACCGACGATATGTTAATCATTCGCGGCGTCAATGTATTCCCTTCCCAGATTGAGAGCGTATTATTGGAAATCGGCGAGACCGAACCCCATTATCAGCTCATCGTTGATCGGGAAGGAAATCTGGATGATCTGGAGATTTGGGTCGAGGTATCCGAGAAGATCTTCTCGGATGAGATCAAAAAAATGGAGGAATTAGAAAACAAGATTAAAAAGGAAATATTGAGTATCCTGGGTATCTCCGCCCGGATTAAGCTGGTTGAACCGAAAACCATTGCCCGCAGTGAAGGAAAGGCAAAAAGGGTGATTGACCGCCGGGATGTGTATACCAAATAATAACAAAGATAGGGGGAATTTATGATGAAGGTAAAACAAATCTCCGTTTTTTTAGAGAACAAATCCGGCAGGTTGGCCACGGTTACCAGAGTATTGGGAGATAACGGCATAAATATCCGGGCTCTTTCCATTGCGGATACCGCAGATTTTGGGATTCTTCGTTTAATCGTGAACGATCCGGATAAAGCCTGGCAAATCCTTAAGAATAATGAGTTTACAGTGAGCGAGACCGAAATCATCGCGGTACAGGTCCCCGATAAACCGGGAGGACTGGCAAGTATCCTGGAAACATTAGAAAAATCTAAGATTAATATTGAATATATGTATGCTTTTGTTGGAAAATCAGGGGAGAACGCGGTAGTTGTATTCCGGGTTGAGGAGATTGACCGGGCGATTACCTTCCTGCAAGAGAATGGGATCCGGTTGCTGACCGGGAAAGAGGTTTATACGTTTTAAAGGCGAAATTTTTCCGTAGATAGACGGGTCAATTTTTAATTTTATAACACTTTAAACTTCATAAGACGGTTCCCCTCTCAAAATTGGGTGTTCCAAAATAAAAAAACCTTATGAAGTTTATTGTTTTTGCCGAAAAAAGTAGTAATGTGGTACGCAAGTTTTTTAGTCACAGGGAGGAGAGCAGGTTAATGCCGGTGTTTCTGCGCAATTTTTTGAAATTATTGAAACCGCAAAATATGAAGGATTGGTTGGGCAATTTCCCCATCATCAACCAATTTTTGATCATTTTTTCCGGCTTTATGTTCCTGTTGCTTTTCTTGGTGGTTTCCGGTTCGTTCTTCCTGATTGCCATGAATGCCAAGACCGGATATGGCAGTCTTCAATTGAATAAAGAATTGCGGTTACTGGTGCAAACCAACCAAAAGCTAGCCGAAATCGAGCTGCTGGGAGGAGAAAAATATTCACAACTCAATAATCAGTCCGCTGATAAATTGTTGCAAAGTCTGGAGATTGAATTGCTCCAAAGCCGGCTGCTATCCGGCAAGAATTCGAAAGTAATCAACGATAGTCTATCCCAATTAAGTAATGCGTTTTCCGGAGCAGTGGCCTATCCGCAATATCAAACCATCCGGAATGAAGTTAGACAACTGCGGCAACTCTTGATAAAGCAGGAACGTTTGCTTCGTAAATCCAGAGGCGAAATTTATGATACCACTTTATTCAGGGTATTGTTATGGGTGTCACTGGTTCTAGTCGGCTTCGGATTTATTTATTGGAGTATGGTTGCGGTAAAGACTGCAACTGAATACCATTATACAACCAAATATTTTGAAGGTATTAGCCGGCGGTATGCCCAAGGTCAACTGGAAAAAGAGATTCCGGATTTTCCGAACGCCGAATTTCAAGAAATTAAAGAGGTGCTTCAAGCTCATTTTCAACGAATCCGGGAACGTTATCGGTATTTGGACGAATATGCCGCTGAGATTCCCTCCATCTTAAGCGATTTGGTAACTACGGTGCGGCAAAACGACGGGCATTGTTTGAATGTAAAGCAGAATTTGAAAATAATCATTGACGATACGTATCATAGCCTTGATCTTTTCCCGGAGATCGCGGAACGGATCAAAAATTTAAATTTGAGCTTGACTGAAACCCAGAATGAGTTTACTGAGATCCATAATAGTTTTCAGAAAGCCGGTGTAGTTTTTCAAAACGCTCCGCTGGAAATCCAAAAAATAGCGGGCGAAGTGGATATCCGGGATGAGCATACGAAAGCAATAAACCGGAGCCTGAAAGAACTGCGCATGCATATCGACAATATCCAGCAAATTGTTACGGTTTTTGACAGTATTGCCCAACAGACCACTGTATTGTCATTGAACGCTTCCATTGAAGCAGCCAGGGCCGGTGCTTCCGGGAGTGGTTTCGATATTGCCGCCGCTGAAATCGATATGTTAGCGGATCGAATCGGAGTAATTCCGCAGGATTTATTGAAAACGATGACCAAAGTTCACAAGCGGATGGTGGAAACAATTCGCGCCAACGAGTTAATCCTCCCGCAACACAAACAAAATAAAAAATATTTTGAGGGCGTCGAAGGCGAATTAACCTCGTTTTGGGATGAGCTAAACCGGATTTTAAACGAATTGCGTGAATACAGCCAATTGGTGGAAGAATTCTACAACCGTCAAAAGTCGCTGGAACAGGCCACCATATTTTTAGCGGAACTGAATCAACAAATTCCGGCCAATTATGGCCGGGTTACCGCTACACTGGATGTGTTGGGCAAGTCGGAGGAACTGCCGGAATCCCTTGAACAAATTAAAGCTTTAATGGAAAAGTTAGGTCATAAATTGGAGAAAATCCTGAATTAATCACTGAAATATCGAAACCGTGCATGACGGAGGAGTCCCAATGCCGAAAATCCTTGATCGATTGTTCCCTAGGGTGGATTCGTTTAAACGAAGCCCCTTAGCTTTTCTCAATTTTCAGCTTAAAGTGTTTTTAGCCATCGCAGTTTTTGCGGTAGGCATTGTAGTGCTGGTCACTCATGCAATGGGGCAGTACCAAAAACTGTACCGCCAATATGATAAAATGAAGCAAATCAACATTCAACTGGCTTCTGTAAAAAATTTAAAGAGTGAAGCCGGAACTATTCTTTATAAATGTTTAGCTTCCACCAGAAATCAAAAGTCCCTTGAACTTGGAAACAGTATAACGAATTTTACGCAAGCAACCGATGAACTAACCGTAAAACTCGGAGATCGGGCCAACGAGTTAGCAGCGACAAGTAGCAAATATATTCAAGCCTTGAATTACTATAGTATTTTTGAGATGAATAAAGTCCATTACCGGGAGTTAAAAGATTATCACAATCAACTCCGCAAGTCCTTCGTTAAGCTGGAAAACCAACTTGAAAGGGAGAGCGGAAAACAAATTTGGCGCCCTGGCGGAATGATTCTGTTTATCATTTGGGACCTATTTTGGTTGGCTATTGTTGTATTGGCTGGCGGCTGGATATTTATCAAAGCCGTCAAATCAATTACTACACCGGTACAGTTAATTTCACGCCATTTTGAAAAAAGCCGGGCCGGAGAAGAAGGTTTCGATTTGTCAATTTCATCCTTTGAAGGGCTGGGGATGACAGCGGCTAATTTAAAAGCAGGCGAATCGGTTTGGCGGGATATTTTTAGTGAAATAAAAGAAATCGTGAAAAAACTTGAAGAACAAGGCTCGGACTTGATTGCCGGCATCAAGGTTCAAGAAATCTCCGAAGTTCAAATATATGAAGCCCATAAAGCAATTGACAGTTACGTTTCCGAACAAATGAAGACCAGTGAAAAAGCTAAGGAACAATTGCAGTTTTTGGTGGCCAATCTTGCCTCCCTGCAAAAGATCCCGCAACAATTAAATGAGTTTGTGGAAAGGATTCAGGGATTATTAACCGAGATGGAGACGAATTTGGCCGAGGTTTTACAAGCCCCATTGGTCTTTAAGGATAGTTCGTATATCATCAGGGCGTTGTTTGAAGATTTGAGCTATACTGCCGCCAAGATTAATGAGGTAATATCCATTTTGAACGAGGTTTCGGGACAGGCCGAATTGTTATCTTTCAACACTGCAATTGAAGCCGCCAGGGCCGGCAGTCATGGTTTGGGATTTGGAGTCGTTTCCCGGGAGATCGCCAAACTGGTGGAACGTTCTAAAAAATCGGCGGTAGAACTGAATACGATAATCTCCCAAGTTCAAACCGAGATCAACCAGGTGAATGAGTTGTTACCCCAGGCCATTATCAACGCGGAGACAGCAACTGGTTACCAAGAAGCCGTAATGTCCATCTGCACCCGTATCTTTGAAACCACCCGTTCCAGTATTGATGACTTGCTGAAGCTAATCCGGGTTTTTGAGGATATTGTCGCCAAAAGCAGTGAAATCACGAAAGAGTCGAATCTGATATCCGCATTGAATTTTGAAGAGAAAGAAAAACTTGATCAAATGGAGCTTGAGATCATTGATTACCAGTTGAATGTGAAGGAAGCGGTCCGGATTGCCGGAAAAATTGGCGAATCGGTTTATAATCTGAAACAGTCGCTGGTGGGATTGGATGTATAATTTAGATTTAGATTATTAATAAGGGGCTGTCCCAAAGGTATTTTAACGACGACGATATACAATATATAGGTTTGCAGTTGTCTGTAGACTATATATTCTATATCATTCCGGATTCAAAGTACTTTTTAGACAGCCTCTTTATTGTTGCGGCGATACAAATTTAGCACTAGGGATTTTTTTGGTTATCAAGTCGAGAAGCTCGAACCTTACTTTGCAGCCGGTGCCAATGGGGCATTGGGCGACAATGCCGGCCTTGATTTTCTGGGGAAGGTCCATGCTGAAAAAGCGGATTATCGTCCAGTTCTTTTCATCCAAAGAATAATGGAACCCAAAGCAGTTGCCGGATCTTAGTATCTTTAAATAGGGCTGCACTACACCGATTCGCAGGGAAGGACAATCGTCCGAGACTGTCCGGGTTACAACACTGACAATGGAAGGTTCGTTCAGCCAGTTTTCATAACCTAATTTCGCCCAATTTTTAGAGTCCGCCATCACCATCAGGCAGCCGGCGTCAAAGGTTTGGGTCATGTTGATATTAATTCTGGCAGTCATTTCAAAGTCGCCATCCACATGTGCGTATAAATACGGAGCCGTACCCACAAAGCTGGGGCCTTCAGGATCATTAAAAAAATCCGTTTTCGGCGGGGCAATAATTTCAATTCCGTTATTAAAACGCCATTCAACTGGTTCATTCAGCCATTGCAAATGATTCTTCAAGCTGCGTCCGCTGCTTCCCGTGAATAAATTCATAGAATATTAATTCCTCCCGATTATCAACATCAGCTTGCATCCAGGTATCTTTAAATTAGGTGGTGAATTTAAAAACCTGGCAATTGTACCCAGAAATTATGTTATAATTATGATTAGTAAATGTCAACCCCTAATAATCCCTTTCAGAACACTTTTTTAGAAAAGTTGGCTAAAAGGTTTCATATCCTGTTTTTTAGGGTAAAACTACGTGAGCGGGGGATTTCCGGTGTTTAATTTATTAACGGAGGCAAGCCTGCAACAGGCATTTCAATCCGGATATACTGCTGAAGGAGAGTCATGATGAAACAATGGCGCTGTAAAATCTGCGGTTATATTCACGTTGGGGAGGCTCCCCCGGAAAAATGTCCGGTTTGCGGCGCCGGTCCCGAATCCTTTGAGGAAATTGGCAATCAAGCCAGCAGTGACACATATCTAAGCGAATCTGTCAGTGATTTAGCAGTGAACCGCGGCCAAATTCAAGGGGCCTTATTTCAGATTCCCTGCGGTTTGTTTGTTATCAGCACCTCAGCTCACGGGAAAAATAATGGGATGATCAATAATACGGTTTTTCAAATTACGGATCAACCACTGCAAATATTATTGGGTATGGATAAATCCCATTTAACCACCGGGTTGATTGAAAAGAATCTCAGTTTCGCGGTTCTTTTCCTGCGTCCGGATCAGATCCAACTGGTCAAGCGTTTCGGATTTCAATCAGGACGGGAAACCGATAAATTTGAGGGAATTACGTGGCACGCTGGAGAGACCGGAGTTCCTATTTTGGATGATTGCGGCGGATATCTGGAATGCAGAGTCCAGCCGGAGAAAATCTGGGATGCCGGAACCCACCGGGTGTTTCTGGCTGAAGTATTATCCAGCGTCTTCCAACCGGGGGTGCAGCTACTAAACTACCAGGAATACCGCAGCCGGAAGGCGGAGCTTTGGGTGGCAGAAAATGGCTGAATTTATCACTCTGGGTATTGAATCTTCCTGCGATGAAACCGCAGTAGCAGTAGTAGCGGATGGTACCATAATCAAATCGAATCTTATTTCATCCCAGTTGGATCTTCATGCCCGGTTCGGGGGAGTAGTCCCGGAGCTGGCGGCCCGCTCGCACCTGGAGGTTGTTCTGCCCATTTACCGGCTGGCATTGGAAGAAGCCGGGATTGAATTGAAGGACGTTAACCTGATAGCGGCTACCTATGGTCCAGGATTGGTGGGGAGCCTATTGGTAGGTCTTTCTTTCGCCAAGGGACTGGCCCTGGCTGCCAATATACCATTTATAGCGGTAAACCATATTGAAGGCCATATTTATGCTAATGTTCTCGAACGGCTGCCCATTAAGACACCATTGCTTTGTTTGACGGTCTCCGGGGGGCATACTGATTTACTGTATTTGGAACGATGGGGTGTATATAAAATACTGGGACGGACCCGGGATGACGCCGCCGGAGAGGCCTTCGACAAAGTAGCGCGAGTATTGGGACTGGGATATCCGGGGGGACCGGCTATCGATAAAATAGCCCGGGGAGTCACCGGTGATCTGGAGTTTGCCCAGATCAAAGGCCTGGCGGAAACCTATGATTTCAGCTTCAGCGGTCTTAAAACCGCGGTCATTAACTATTTGCACCGTCAGAAGCAAATGGGCGCCGGTATTGATGTTGAACAAGTTGCCGCCAGTTTTCAAAGACTAGCGGTAGAACAGTTGCTGGATAAGCTTTTTAAAGCCGCTCACGATTACCGGGTACCTTCGATTCTTTTGTCCGGAGGTGTAGCAGCCAACTCTTACTTGCGGCAGCGTTGTCAAGTAGAAGCCGAAAAGCGCGGCATCCGGATCTTTTATCCGGAACGCGAACTGTGTACCGATAACGGGGCAATGATAGCTGCTGCCGGTTATTTTCATTATCAAGCCGGGGAAATTACCGGACTGGAAATCACCGCGCAACCGGATCTGAAACTCTGATGTGGATAAATCGCTAAATACCTGAATAGAATTGGGTTGAAAAAATGAAGTTATATACAAAGGAATTTGTTAATAACCTGTGCATAATGTGAATAACTCTTCGAAAAACGGTAAAATAAATATCAAATTTGTGGATAAGTTGTTGATAATGTGGAGAATTATTTATTGGCAATCATTTGGAATCTCAGAAACCTTTTCGAGCAAGAAATTATCGGGTCTTGTTCCATCGGTAATCATGGCCACTGAAAATTGACATAATTGAAAATCCTGGCTTAGTATGGGTAAGTCATGAGGAATCAGTAGAAAAAATGGTAAAATGAGGCTATTAATGTACTGGGAAAATTTTACACGGATTGATTTGGAGACATTGGTGGCTCCGGAGATTCTGGAACGGGGACTGGATTATTTCCGGCATGGGCATGTTATCGCAACAGTCCGGTTGGACCAAGTCCTGGCAGGAGAGGTTGCCGGGAGCGTTGGTATTTATCAGGTGAGGCTATGGCTTGAGGATACAAAGGTTAAAAGCAGTTGTACCTGTCCTTATGAGGGTTTTTGTAAGCATTTGGCAGCATTGGCTATCGGCTGGCTGGAAAACAAGGCCAGTTTTATGGAAGCAAGGGTATTCCTAGATCAGGTCCTTAAGGAACCCGAGAAGATTCCGAATCTCCTTGAAAAGCTGGTTCTTCGGAATCCGCTAGACTTTATGAGGATTATCGCTGATCGGGCTTTGATATCAAAAACCTTGTCGGTACGAGGAATAATCAACCTGGTGCGCAACATTTTTGAAAGTGCTTCATTGGGTTATAATAACCTGGATGCTCTGTGGGAAAAAGTTGCCGGAGTGGAAAAATTGCTTGAAAAGGAACTGCTGGCCGGTAACCAGGAAGCCATTGAGCTTCTATGCCAGGTACTTAAGGGTATCCGGACGGTCTATCTAAATAACCGCCAGCCAGAAGTATCCAACTATTTTAAAACTATCATTTCCTTGTTTGTGAAGATTGAAGGGTGCTTTAAAAAGGCTGATCTTCACGAATTAGGTGAATTGGGAATGAAATTTTACTTTGATTCCGGCCTATGGGAATGGAAGAATGAATTAAAGGAAGCTTTAATCCATTTGAGCGCGGTTGATCCTTATTTTATATACGATTATTTGGAGGATCAGGTTTTTGAAAATCCGGAAACCGGTATACCCATCTTGGATCTTATTAGTTGTTATGAGTTATTAACTGTGGTTCAGAACGAAACCTCCGCGCAATGCGCGGATAAATCCGGTTATTACCTGGAGAAAGCAACCCGGCAATTGACTGCCAACGGCGACGGACGGTTGTGGATGATTGACCGGATGATGAACTCCCATATGGAGGATGCTTACCGGTTGACCAAGGAGGCTTTGGTTTCAGGAATAGAGCCGAAGCGGTCGTTCCGCGACCGGATGATTCAAATTCACTGGAGACGACAGGGATTCCGGCAGGCGGCTTCCTTGAGTTTCATCCAGTTTCAAGAAGAACCGAACTTTGAAGAGTATTTGCGTTTGAAAAAAATCCTGGAGAACCATCCGGCGGATTGGGAGGACTATCTGAAACGGCTCCGGATTTTTTTAGATCAGCAAGGCTGCGATTTGCTGCTATTCCAAATTGCCATGGATCAAAAGAATTGCGCGGAGGTCATCCAACGGTTGGGAGAGGCCCAGGATGATCCCTCGCTTTTGTTGGCAACGGCCGATTTTCTTTATGAAAACAACTCCCCCGAAATAGCCGCAGCTTTTCCACAACTAATTCAAATGCTTTTGAGGGAACAAACCGCTTCATTTTGGAATGTTGCTTTGCGGGCGACAGCCGGTTATAAAAAGCTGTGTTATCAAGCTGAGCGCCGGGAAGAATGGGATCAGTTCCGGACCAGATTGCTGGCCGAGTATCCCGGAGATTCCCGTTTTCGGATCAAGTTTGGAAGTATATTAAAAGGGTAAAGGGTTTAGGTTTCGGGGCCAATCGTTCAGCGTTCCGGGTTCCATACGAATCGATGAACGATGAACACGAAACGAAACATCCTCGAATCACAGAATACAATAAACGTGAACACGGAACGATTAAAAATTAATATCTGAAAATCATTGACTTCGAAAACTATCGGAGCTATACTGGAGTTATTAGTTAAGTTATTGGTTCTTTAGTGATTGGTGTTATTACTAATAACGAGAGACTACCAATACCTAGTAACTAAATCTCTAAAATAACCAAATAACCAAATAACTAATTACTAGTAGCCATAGACCAATATACCAATCAAGCGGATGAAGAGGCCATTACCGTTGGCGGCTTTTAGAGAGGAAGGCGTCGAGCTGCAAGCTTTCCAGTACGTGGCGGGATAGACCACCTTGGACGCTCCGGTGAAAGAATATGGATGCGAGGATTTTTCGGCTTCGTTTCTGGAAACCGGCGCATGAGCTGCGATACGGCTGGTGAAAGCGGGCTTGACGTTTAAAACGTTTGGCCAATGAGGGTGGAACCACGGTTACCCCGTCCCTTTTTTATAGGGATGGGGTTTTTGTTTACCTATGATGTCTCAATAAGTGAGGGAGAAACATTGATACGGGATTATTGCGCCGGGGGGTTGGTTTTCTGTCAAGGCCGGCTGGTGGTGTTGGAACGGTATAATAAAGTATGGCTGTTTCCGAAAGGACATATCGATCCGGGAGAGACAGCAGCAGAAGCAGCCATTCGGGAAGTGAAAGAAGAATGCGGGCTGGATGCCCGGATCTTAGCGGAAATAGGAGAAACCAGTTATACTTTTACTGAGAACGACTTGGAACATGATAAATCAGTCCAGTGGTATCTGATGGAGGCGATATCCTGCGAAATTGCCCTGGAAGCCGAATTTTTCACCGCGGCCCGGTTGATTAGCGAACAGGAGATTGGACTATTGTCATTTGAGTCGGACCGAGAGCTGGCGAAGAAGGGATTTGAGTTAAATCGCCGTTTTTTCCAGACAACGAAGTGAAGGTGCAAAAAATCTACAAGTGTGGGTTTACCCCGCGGGATAGATTACTGGCGATATATTTTTTACATAGAGAGGAGTTCGATTGATTATGAAGGTTATTTTTCCTGACAAGAGTTCCCGGGAGTATCCGGATGGGACCACTGCGTTAGCAGTGGCGCAGTCCATTGGCGAACGGTTGGCCAAAGAGGTGATTGCGGCCAAAGTCAATGATAACTTGGTGGATCTTAAACAGCCACTTTCCGGGGAGATTCACTTAAAACTGATTAAACCCGGAGACCCGGAGGGGTTGGAGATCATAAGACACTCGGCCTCTCACGTGATGGCCCAGGCGGTGCGTCATTTGTATCCCGGGGTGAAATTGGCCATCGGACCGGCTATTGAAAACGGATTTTATTACGATTTCGATCTGCCGGAGCCCTTGAAACCGGAGGACTTGGGGCGGATTGAGGGAGAGATGGCCAAGATCATCAGCGCCGATATTCCCTTTGAACGGTTTGAACTGAGCAAGCAGGATGCCTTGGATTTATTTCAAAAGAATAATGAAAAATATAAGGTGGAGTTAGTGGAGGGGTTGGAGGACGGGACCATCTCCTTTTACAGGCAGGGTGATTTCACCGATCTCTGCCGGGGACCGCATCTGCCTAGCACCGGCCGGTTAAAGGCCTACAAGTTGATGTCCATTGCCGGGGCTTATTGGCGAGGGGATTCTTCCCGGGAGATGCTGCAGCGGATTTATGGTACTGCATTCGCCGCCAAGCAGGAGTTGGAAGATTATTTAAAATTCCTGGAGGAGGCGGCCAAACGGGACCACCGGAAGTTAGGAAAAGAACTGGATTTGTTCTCCATCGATGATCAGATTGGCGGTGGGCTAGTGCTCTGGCATCCGAAAGGGGCTAGGATTCGCCACGAACTGGAGAAGTTTTGGAAGGATGAACATTATAAGAACGGTTATGAACTGGTTTATACTCCCCATGTGGGCCGGAGCCTGCTGTGGGAGACCAGCGGCCATCTGGGATTTTACAAGGAGAATATGTATGCCCCGATGGATATTGAAGGTCAGCCGTATTTCGTGAAACCCATGAACTGTCCGTTCCATATCGCCATATATCAAAGCCGGGGCCGTTCGTACCGGGAGTTGCCCTTCCGCTGGGCAGAGCTGGGGACTGTTTACCGTTACGAGAAAAGCGGAGTTCTGCACGGCTTGATGCGGGTCCGGGGGTTCACTCAGGATGATGCGCATATCTTTTGCCGGCAGGATCAAATGCCGGAGGAGATTGACCGGGTGCTTTCCTTCTGCCTATATATGATCCGGTCTTTCGGATTTAAAGATTTTAAATTATATTTGGCTACCCGCCCCAAGGAAAAATCGGTGGGTGATGAGGAACGCTGGACGGCTGCAACTGAGGCGCTGAAGGCCGCAATTGCCAAGACGGGTCTTCCTTCGGAGGTGGATGAAGGAGGCGGCGCGTTTTACGGGCCGAAGATTGATCTGAAGATTAAGGATGCGCTGGGCCGGGAGTGGCAGTGTTCCACCATTCAGTTCGACTTTAACATGTCGGAACGGTTTAATATGACCTTCAAAGGCAGCGATAGCGCTGACCATAAGCCGTATATGATTCACCGGGCGTTGTTCGGGTCCCTGGAGAGGTTTTTTGGTGTGTTGGTGGAGCATTATGAGGGGGCGTTCCCGGTGTGGTTGGCGCCGGTCCAGGCGGTGGTACTGCCGGTGTTGCCGGATAATTACGAGTACAGCCGGTCGGTGATGGAGGAGTTGCGGCAGGCGGGGATTAGAGCGGAGATAGATAGCCGGAATGAGAAGATCGGCTATCGGATCCGCGAGGCGCAGTTGCAGAAGGTCCCGTATATGCTGGTGGTTGGTGAGCGGGAAGCCAAAGAAGGAACGGTAGCGGTCAGGATCCGGAAGGAAGGGGATGCCGGAGCGCAACCGGTGGCCAAGGTGAAAGAGGATATTTTGGAGATGGTAAAGAAGAAGCAATGAAATGAGAGATTGAAAGGGCGCTGTGGGATAGCAACCATAGCGCTTTTTAGTTAGGAGTGTGAGGGTGTGTTTTGAAAGCATTGCCGGATTGGATGCTGGGCCGTGAAAAGCGGCGAACTGCTGCGTCTCTCGGTCCCTCTGGTGCTCAACGTACATAGAGTACGTTTCCGGTTCTCGCTCGGTCGTTCCTTGCATTTCACCACTTTTGACGACCCGAATGGGTATTCAAGTAAGCGCATTCAATCCGGCAAGGTTCTCCCCGGCGCGTTTAAGTGAAGGCGCCGGACTGCATAGACTGAGGCTGAAGGAGTTAGATTGGTTGTAATCGGAGGGCAGGAATATATCGTTTTGATGCGCTGTTTGTAATAACTCCAGCGCTTTTGGGTTGGGAGAAAGAATGTGTTTGAAAGAGTTGTCGGATTGGTTGCGGTGTGTATAGCATGGATTTGAGCTGAAGGAAGTTACATTAAAATAGTTTAAATAAAGCAGGGGAAATCGGTAAGAGATGGAATTTAGAAATATTATCTGTCACATCCAGATGAGGCGTTTTAGAAAAGTTGTAGCGATGGAGAATCATAACTCAAGCGAAGCAAGGATAAAAATGTCTTACATTAATGCTTATATTGCTCCCGGGACGACACAAGAGATTCAAGACCGGCTTTACGAATTATATGAAAAATATAATGGAATCAACGGGAATTGGCTGCGGCGATGGCTAAATCAATTGCTGGAGCAAGATCCGTATTGCTTTGATGCCTATTTGTTTCGTTATCAAATATTGATGGATGAAGACAATCGCGTGGCAGCGGATAAGGAATTAAAAAAAGCTTATCTGCGTGCGGTGGAACTGATTTGTCGGGATACCGGAGAATGGCCGGAGTTTATTCCATGGGAGATTCTGGAGAATCGTCCGCTGCTTCGGGCACTCTATGGCGGAGTTGAATACAATTGGTGGAAGGGTGAACCGGCTATGGAGATCTTGCGCAAACTTTTGAAAGTCTGCCCCAATGATAATCTGGGGGCTCGCTTTGCTTTGCTGGCATTAAAAATGGCTATGTCGCATCGGGAATGGGTGGAACTGCAAGACAAGGTTGATTTGGCGGAATGGTTTCAGGAGAATGCGAAGAAGTTTCCGGAGGAGTTTGGGGAGGGATAAAAACACTGTCAGAACCGCTGATTAATCTGATTTAAGGATTGCGCTGATTTTATATTTGATGATCGCATAGCCCCGAACAGCCTGGTAAAAAACTGGATTTGCACTGGAACGATAAAAAGGAAAGAAAACCAACGAAACTCTCCAAAAATAAGTGAATTTCTTCCGGCGTATAAAATCTTTTGCTATCCCCTTTACCAATACCGTCAACTATTGCTTTATAAATAAACTCAGCAATCACCGTTTGAGATACGAAGGGTTTATATAAAGGAGTGGAGCCCAATTTAAGTATTCTAGTGTTTAGTCCGTCAGGCTAACTGGGGCTCCACAAAAAACGGTTTTATCAAGAATCTATCATTTTTCAAATTCTCCAATAGCCGGAGAATCCTTAAACCGTTGATTAATCTTTTCCAGTTCCGTAAATTGGGAAGCGGGTATCCTCCATCCTCCCCCCGGAGTATGGAGAGCTTTTATTTTTCCGGTTTCACACCATTTTCTTACCATGCGATCTGAGACTTGAAAGGCCTCGGCAACCTCATTGGTGCGTAGAAATTTTTTAGATGCACCGAGGGGAATAAAATCGATCTCTATCACTTCGGCGTCGTTGGTAGCCGAAAATTCATCCAGGCACTGGCAGAAGGCTTTAAATAAATCTTCGCGGGATTTTCCATTAAGATCTTTGGGGCGATGATTAAACTCACTTTGATCACCGTCCTCGCCTCCGTTCTATCACGGTTCCGTAATTTCCGCAAGTTCCGTAAATAATATGCCCGGATAATAAAAAAATATGACTATAAATAAAACATTTATTAAGCTTTGGAAGATAAATGTCAAGGATTTCAAAAAAATCGTTTTAAATATTATGCAAATATAGCGGAGATTTATAAAGAATCACGTATTCTTTTGAGTGCGGAAGATGCCTAATTTATCACCTAATATCGCATTGATAAAGTGTAAATTTGAAGAGAAGCCAGCCGGAGTATTTATGCACTGATGAAAAAAATTCTAACAATTCCCTAACAAAACCTCCCTTACCTCCATTGCGAAAATAAGGAAGCTGATATATAATTTTATACAATACATTCAGATGCTTTGATCTGGAATTCCGTTAACCTGAAATTTCCAATCAAGACGTTAGAATGGAAATTTATTAATTAGGAGGGCGTAGAATGAAAAATAACAGGTTCTTAGCATTGCTTATTATTCTCGTATTGGCAGTATCTCTTATTCCGGTCCAAGGCGCCGGAGGAACCATTAAATTAGGTGCGATTCAACCCATCAGCGGACAAGTTTCAGCTTACGGAACCCAAACCCGGGATGCGATTATGATGGCGGTTCAGGAGATTAACGCCAAAGGCGGTATTCTAGGTAAGAAAATCGAAATGGTTGTTGAAGATGATGAGGCAAGTCCGGATAAAACAATGAATGCCCTTAAAAAGTTGGTTGCCAAGGATAAAGTTGTCGGCTTTGTCGGCGCTTTAACCAGTAAATGCTCCCTGGCCATCACCAAGTATGCTCAAGCCAAAAAGGTGATCATGATTTCTCCGTCCTCTACTAATGATACGGTAACCGATGCCGGAAATTTTATCTTCAGAGCATGTTACAAAGATTCCTTCCAAGGCCAGGTCGTCGCCCAGTTTTCGTATGAAACGCTGAAAGCGAAAAAAGCAGCCATTCTTTATGATATTACCAATGATTACTCCAAAGGTTTAGCCACCAATTTTACCGAGAAGTTCAAGGCTTTAGGCGGAACAATTGTTGCTACCGAATCTTATAGCACCAACGATAAGGATTTCAACGCCCAACTGACCAAGATTAAAGCGGCGAACCCCGAAGTATTACTAATCCCGGATTACTATAACACAGTATCCCTTATTGCCAAACAAGTGAGGGCTCAGGGGTTGAAAATTCCCATGGTTGGGGCCGATGGCTGGGATGAAATCACCAATAATGCAGGTGATGAAGTGTTGAATTGCTATTATAGCAATCACTATTCTCCAGAAGCTAATGATCCCGAAGTTAAGAACTTTGTGAAAAAGTTCTCCGCCAAATATAAGATTACACCCAACGCGCTGGCTGCTTTAGGGTATGATGCCACGTATATTCTGGCTGAAGCCATTCAAAAAGCCGGCTCTACCAATCCGGAAAAGGTTCGGGCGGCCATGGCCAAGACCAACCGGAAATTTGTCACCGGAAATATCAAGTTCGACGCCAACCGCAACCCGGTTAAATCAGCGGTTATGTTGAAGATCGTCAAAGGAAAAGACGGCAAACTGAGCACTCAATTTGCTGGAACCGTCAATCCGTAAGTTGAAATTTCCACTTTAAAAACTTGAAATAGTAGGGTATAATTTTATAAAGAAACTGGGGGAATCTTGATTCCCCCATTCTTTGTGATTGAGTGATAATTTTAAATTAATATATAAAACATATATCTTAAATAGTTTTTAGATCGAAAGATTATCAAATTTATTTAAATAGTGCTTTACGGTTTTTGTTCGGGTCAGTACGAAAATATAATTAGCATAAATATTATAATATTATTAATTGAAGTTTCACTTCAATACGTAAGAAATATAGAGGTGATGAAATGGGCTTCGTTCAGGAATTTTTACAGCAATTGGTAAACGGTTTTTCGTTGGGTTTCATTTATGCGTTAATTGCATTGGGATACACGATGGTATACGGTATCGCCAAACTGATTAATTTTGCCCACGGGGATATCTTGATGGTGGGGGCTTACGGGGGATTTTTCGTATTGATTGCGCTGCTGGTAACTCCGGGTAGCTTTATTCTTTCTTTTGTCATTGCAATGCTGATTTGCGCGTTGCTGGGTATGTTTATTGAAAGAACATGTTACAAACCATTACGGAGCGCGCCCCGGATCAATGCTTTGATTACCGCCATCGGGGTTTCTTTCTTCCTGGAAAACGTCGCCCGGGTAATTAAGCCCATCGGGCCAAATCCCAAAGAATTCCCGGTTTTCCCGCAAAAATTCAATTTACTTGAATTGGATTTTTTAGGAGTTCATATCAACCAGACGCAGATTATCATTTTTCTGGTTTCAGTTTTTTTAATGTTCACTTTAAATTACATCGTCAATAATACCAAAATGGGTAAAGCGATGCGGGCGGTTTCCTTTGATCGGGGAGCCGCTTATTTAATGGGAATCAATGTGAACCGGGTCATATCGTTTACATTCGCCATCGGTTCGGCTTTAGCTGCGGCGGCGGGAATCTTATTCGCCAGCGCATACCCTCAGGTCGAACCGTTAATGGGCTTCATGCCCGGGATCAAAGCCTTTGTGGCGGCAGTTCTGGGCGGTATCGGAAGTATTCCGGGAGCCATGGTCGGAGGCCTTATCCTGGGAATTGCGGAGACCCTTTCCAAAGGCTTTATATCGTCCAAACTTGCCGATGCCATTGTATTTGGAATTTTAATCATTATTTTAGTGGTCAAACCTTCCGGTATTTTCGGCCAGAACGTAAGTGAGAAGGTTTAGGTGATAATTATGAATAAACGTGTGCTTACATTTTTTAAAATTGCCGGTTTGATATTATTAGGGTTACTGATCGGCGATGCACTGATTTATGCCGGAATCATCGATGAATACACAGCCCAAATCTTAACTTTGGCTGGTATTAATGTGATTATTGCCTTGAGTTTGAACTTGATTTCCGGTTTTACGGGACAATTGGCCCTCGGGCATGCCGGCTTCATGGCCATTGGCGCGTATGCGACGGCATATTTGGTAATGCATATACATGTCCCGCAACATTTATGGCCGGTATTGGTAGGAATTTCAATTATCATCGGCGGAATTATCACCGCTTTTTTCGGAATGGTCATCGGCTTCCCTACCCTACGATTAAAAGGAGATTATTTGGCCATCGTAACATTAGCCTTCGCTGAAATTATCCGGGTTTTAATGATCAATATGGAGGGTATTACGGGTGGCGCCGCCGGCTTGAAGGGGATTCCGCTATATACGGAAGATATCAACCTGGGTCCGGTGGTTTCGTTTACTTGGATTGCCGTTTTTATGATTTTAATCATTTTTCTAATTCGTAATTTGATAAAATCCTCGCCGGGAAGGGCTATTGTAGCCATCCGCGAAGATGAAATCGCGGCGGATTCCATGGGAGTTAATGTTTTTTATTATAAAATGTTTTCATTTACACTATCGGCATTTATCGCCGGAATCGGCGGTGGATTATACTCCTTGTTTTTCGGTTACTTGAATCCAACCATGTTTAATTTCATGAAATCGGCTGATTTTTTGGTTATTGTTGTGCTTGGAGGCATGGGGAGTATTGCGGGAACTGTTGCGACCGGATTTATCCTCACCTATCTGCAAGAGTTTTTAAGAGTGTTACAGGATTACCGTCTGGTAATTTATCCATTGATTTTGATATTCATTATGTTGTTTAAACCAACCGGTTTGGCCGGTATATTGGAGGACATCAAAACTTTCATCTCCAAAAAGATTTCCGCGAAAGCCATTCGAAAGACAGGTGAAGGTTAATGAGCATATTACAAGTCCAAAACATTTCTATCAGTTTCGGCGGGTTAAAGGCTGTCACCAGCTTTAATCTCTCTTTAACCCAGGGTGAACTGGTGGGGCTTATCGGCCCCAACGGGGCGGGTAAAACAACCGTATTTAACATGTTGACCGGAGTCTACCGGCCAACCGACGGTGATGTTTATTTTGAATCCAATTCCGGCGAAACCAAAAATCTAATTGGTTTGCGACCCTATCAGATAACCAAAATCGGGATGTCCAGAACTTTTCAAAATATCCGCCTGTTTAAAGATTTGACTGTTTTGGATAATGTCCGGGTGGCCTTTCATTTTAATGTAAAGTACAATTCATGGGACGGGATATTTCGGACGCTCCGGTACTATCGGGAAGAAGATGAAATTACGGTGAAAGCCCTTGAGTTGTTAAAAATCTTTCACATTGATCACAAAAGTAATGAATTAGCCAAGAATCTTCCCTATGGTGAACAACGCAAACTGGAGATTGTCAGGGCCTTGGCAACCAATCCCAAACTGTTGTTGTTGGATGAACCCGCTGCCGGTATGAACCCGCAGGAAACAAAAGATTTGATGGGGCTTATCGAATTTGTCCGTTCCAAGTTTCATCTGACCATTCTGTTGATTGAACACGACATGCATCTGGTCATGGGCATCTGTGAACGGGTTGTGGTGCTTGACTACGGACTAACCATTGCTGAAGGAACTCCTGCGGAGATCAGCAGTAATCCCAAGGTTATCAAAGCCTACCTGGGAGAGGAGGTGGAGGTTCATGCTTGAAGTTCGGAGCCTCAATGTTTTTTACGGTACGATTCACGCATTGCATGATATCAGCTTTCACGTCCAGGAAGGCGAGATTGTTACCCTGATTGGGGCAAACGGCGCCGGAAAAACTTCCACACTGCACTGTATTTCAGGGTTGGTTTCCTTAAAATCGGGAGATATTCATTTTACCGGCAAAACCTTAAAAGGAGTTTCACCCAACCGGATAGTCGAGTCGGGTCTAGCCCAGGTTCCCGAAGGCCGCCGGATTTTCGCCAATTTAACCGTCATGGAAAACCTGGAAATGGGGGCTTACATTCGAAAAGACCGGAATATGATAAAACAGGATTACGAGATGGTATTCAGCCGTTTTCCACGATTGAAGGAGCGTATCCGGCAAGTGGCGGGCACCTTAAGCGGAGGAGAACAACAGATGCTGGCCATCGGACGTACTTTAATGTCCCGCCCTAAGTTGATGCTCATGGATGAACCTTCGATGGGTTTAGCGCCTTTATTGGTGAAGGAGATATTTGAAATCATAAAAGAGATCAATCGAAGCGGCACCACCATCCTGTTGGTGGAGCAAAATGCGCATATGGCATTATCGATTGCCAACCGGGCTTATGTATTGGAGACGGGACGGATTGTGCTGGAAGGAGCGGCCCGGGAGCTAGCGCAAAATGAGCAAGTAAAGAAGGCATACTTGGGAGGGTAAAGAAATTAGTTTCCGGATTTTGGGAACACGTGTATTCCGTTTGTAACGTTATTTCGAAAAACGTTTATTAAATTGCGGTTTTTGCCGAAATAATGATCAGTAGAATTGTGATAAACCAATTGAAAGGATAATGAATATCACAATTCTTCAAAAAAGCGGTTCCGCGGTAATTAGGGTTTTTCACACGCTTTTAGAGGACAAATCCAAAGGAGGATGTGTTATGTTTGTAAAGGAACGAATGTCCGTCAATCCCATTACGACGACTGAAAATACTCCAATCCTGGAGGCTGGTGAGATACTCCGCAAACATAACTTTACCAGGCTGCCGGTACTGAAAGATGAAAAAATCGTGGGAATCATTACCCGTGATGATCTGCTGAAAGTCTCCCCATCCGAGGCCACAACATTAAGTGTTTGGGAACTGAATTACGTATTGTCGAAGCTATTAGTGAAGGATGCCATGACTAAAAATCCGATTACCATCCGGACGGAGGCGACCTTGGAAGAGGCGGCGCTGATGATGAGGGAGCGGGGGGTCGGTGCGCTACCGGTGGTGGATGAGAAGGGAAAACTGGTTGGGATCATCACTGAATCGGATATATTTGATGCTTTTTTGGATTTAATGGGGCTAAAAGAGACCGGGACCCGTTTGACTATCGACCTGGAAAACCGGATTGGAGTTATTGCCGAAATTACCGAAACCATCAAAATCAATGGAATCAATATCATATCCATGGCTCTTTTTCACCGCACCAATACCTCCGGGGAACTGGTGCTCCGTTTGGATAATCCCAAATCGGAAAAACTGGTGGAGGATTTGAAGAGCAAAGGATTCAAGGTTATCCATATCGCCAAATGGAATTAAGATGTTGGAAGATAAAAGAAGTACCAGGCCAGCGCTGTATGCGCTGGTTTTTTAATCTCATTCCGCGATAATCATCCAAAAGGATGAAATTATTTTTGGCCAACCAGTCCCTTCCCCGCGCATTTTTAAGGATGCCACCACGGAGAAGGGGCGTAAGGACAGATTGCTGGATATTTTTATAAAAAACGGAAAATATAATCATATAAATAGCTGTGGATGCGGTTCCGCGGCTTTTTTTGTGGGGAAATGAATAAAGATGTTTACTAAAGATAAATAACTTTTCGACCTAAAGGGGGCCAGCGAATGGGGCGATATTTTCGTCCGGTTATCCGGATAATATGGGTGGGTTATTTTTTATGGTGCGGCTGTAATATTGGTTTGGTGTTGACCGGATTGAATCAGTGGCAATTAGTGATGGCAACGCCCAAGAATATTTCCGGGTATTATAATAATACGGCAACGGAATCTTTCCCGACGGATAAATTTACGTTGGCAGAGAGTTGGTCTGATCCGGCGCCGGGCATTGATCAACCGGAGATCAGGGGGATTTATGTGACCAGTTGGATGGCTGGCAATTCCAAGTTTATTGGTGAAATGCTGGATTTTACCTCCAAAACGGCGGTGAATGCAATGGTCATCGATGTGAAAGCCGATGATGGGACCATTAGTTATCCAAGCACTGTTCCCTTGGCGGTAGAGATTAACTCCTTTCTGGCGAAGTATGACCCCCGGCAGGTGTTGGAACGGCTTAAAGGGAACGGAATATATCCTATCGCCCGGATAGTTGTATTCAAGGACCCTTTCCTGGCCAAAAAGCGTCCGGATTTAGCCGTAAAAAGATACACCGGAGGTCTATGGCAGGATTACAAAGGCCTTAATTGGATGGACCCTTACAACGAGTTGGTGTGGGATTATAATATCGCCATTGCCAAGGAAGCGGTTCAACTTGGATTCCAAGAGATCCAATTTGATTACATCCGGTTTACCAGTGACGGTCCGGTAAAGGAATGTTATTATCCAGGTTTCAACGGAAAATCCAGAGTGGAAATAATTAGCGGTTTTCTCCAAAAGGCCTGCCGGGAGTTGAAGCCAATGGGCGCCAAAGTTTCCGTCGATATCTTCGGGTTGGCATGTTCGGCGCAGAATGACCTGGGCATCGGTCAGGTGTTGGAAAATGTTGCCGTAACAGTGGATATTGTCTGCCCGATGGTATATCCGTCACATTTTTATTATGATCGGAAGAAGTCAGCAGATCCCGATAAAAATCCATACAAGACTGTATATAATAGTTTGGTGGCCGCCAGAGAACGGTTGGCCAAACTGGAACGGCGAGTAGTGCTGCGGCCCTGGCTGCAGGATTTTTCGCTACGGAGCCATTATGGAAAGGCGGAGCTATTGGCCCAAGTAAAGGCTGTTCAAGAAGCCGGTTTAACCCAGTGGATTTTTTGGAATCCGAGCAATCGCTATAATCTGCAGAAATATCAGTTTCCCGAAACAATTTATAAATAATATTTGCGTTTAGGAAAACATTTTGGTATAATATAAAAGTCCGTAAAAAAGTTGCGGATCCTTTTTGCTCAAACAGCGGTCATGATTTGAATTTTTAGATGATAAACCGGCTGATTGAGGAATTAACAGCATTCATGCAGGGGAGAGATGATATTGAAAACCTATTTGGCAAAACCTGAAGAAATTCAACGCAAGTGGTATGTTGTCGACGCCGAGGGTAAGACTTTGGGCCGTTTGGCAACAGCCGTAGCCACCGTGCTGCGTGGTAAACACAAACCGGAATTTACACCCAATGTTGATTGCGGCGATCACGTGATTATCATCAATGCGGAGAAAGTTGCTTTAACCGGTAAAAAAGCGGAACAAAAGATTCATTACACGCATTCGATGTATCCCGGCGGTTTAAAAGCCATTCAATACGGCAAACTGCTGGAGACGAAACCGGTTTATGCAATTACCAAGACAATTTGGGGTATGTTACCGCATAACCGCTTAGGTCGGAAAATGATTAAAAAACTGCGGGTTTATCGGGGGAACGAGCATCCGCATCAAGCCCAGGTTCCTGAAAAACTTGAGGTTGAGGCCTAAGAAAGGGAGGAAGATATAAATGCCGCGTGCAAAGAAAACCAGTAAAGTAGTATATTATGGTACAGGAAGACGGAAATGTTCCGTTGCGAAAGTTAGAGTCATTGCCGGCCAAGGGAATATCCTGGTGAACGGGAAACCGGTAGCGGATTATTTTGGCCGTAAAGTATTGGAGTTAACAGTGCGGCAACCGTTGGCCATAACTGCCACCGAAGGTAAGTATGATGTGTTGGCGAGTGTCCATGGAGGCGGAATTGCCGGTCAGGCTGGCGCGATACGGCACGGGATCGCCCGGGCGCTGCAGAAAGTTGATGGAGAAATGCGTTCGCCGTTAAAGAAAGCTGGCTTTTTAACCCGGGATCCGCGAATGAAGGAACGCCGTAAATACGGTCTGAAAAAAGCCCGTAAAGCTCCTCAATTTTCAAAACGTTAAGTTTATGGACACGACCGCAAGGTCGTGTTTTGCTTTTCATTTTTTGAAAGGATTTCCCATGAAAAAAGCATTAATTGTTGGTGGCGGGCCCGTTCTTAAAGAGCTTCTCGAAAAGGAACTGGCAAAGAAGCCGGATTTAGTTATTGGCGTTGATGGCGGCAGTTCGTATTTATATGAATCAGGAGATACCCCCCAGATCGTAATCGGCGATTTGGATTCATTATCCCCAGGAATACTGGATAAGCTAGTTCAAGCCGGAGTTGAAATCCTTCGCTTTTCACCCCAAAAGGATGAGACGGATATGGAATTAGCGCTGGATTATACTATTGGCAAAGCTTTCCGCTCGATAATGATTTTGGGTGGCTTGGGACGGCGCCTCGATCATACCCTCGCCAATATCGGTTTATTGTTAAAAGGGTTGAACCAGGGTGTGGAAGTTTGGCTGCAGGATGAAACTCATCTGATCACGTCAGTTAATTCCCGGATAATCCTGCAAAAGATTCCGGGGTGGGCGGTTTCGTTAGTGCCGCTTACGCCGAAAGTAAGTGGTGTTACGACCTCGGGGCTTGTCTATCCACTAAATAATGCGGATCTGTTTTTTGAAAAATCCAGGGGTATTCATAACGAGTTTGCGGCGGAGGTCGCAACGGTTGAAGTAAAGGAAGGTTTTCTATTGGTTGTTCTGTTTCAACTTGAATTCGGCAAGTAACTTTAATAACAAATTATATTTAAGACTTGCCGATACAGTCAATGAATCCGATTCGGCAATTTTTCTAAGCGTGATTCGAAAAATTCAATTGTTTGCCGAATCGAGGTTAAAGAAGCCGGATCATAGTCATACTATTTTATATAATTGTCCAAAAAAGTTTGTATAAAAAACAAATTTTAGGGATAATTTTGAACTGTAGCTGCGCTACAATATGGGATTGATAAATAGCAGCGCCACTTGAATTTGCGCCACTACATAAATTAGCGCAAATCTGCCCAATCCGTTTTGTCACCTATAAAAGGTTAATCCCATTGACTGAATTCGGTCAAACTGTATATAATAAGTATAGCAGGGAAATTGTGCACGCCCGAAGGCGTAATTCTGCGTGGGGGTGGATGAGTTGGCGCAGGCCAAACGCATCATGGTCAGCTTGCCGAATAGTCTCCTCCAAGAGGTGGACGGGATCGTACGCCGCGAGACAGGAAACCGGAGCGCTTTTATTCGTGAGGCCATGCTGCTTTTAATTACGGAACGCCGCTGCCGCGAACGGATGGAAGGATACCGGCTCGGTTATGAAAAAGTTGGCAAGCTGAATTTGGCACTTGCTGAAGACGGATTGGAAGAGGATTCCCGGGATTTGGAGAAATATGAGAACAATCTTGCGAGCCGCGCCTCCGAGCGCGAAGGGAATAGTGATGAATGATCCGTCGTGGTGACATTTTTTACGCCAATTTGAATCCGGTTCTTGGCTCGGAACAAGGTGGTCTCAGACCGGTACTGATTATCCAAAACGATATCGGCAATATGTATAGCCCCACAACCATTGTTGCTGCCATTACATCGAAGATTAAACGCGCCAAATTACCAACTCACATTGAAATCGCCGCGGCTCGATACCGGTTGGAGAAAGATTCGGTTATACTCTTGGAGCAATTACGCACCATCGATAAACAGCGATTGAAAGAGCGGATTGCGAGACTAGACGATGAAACGATGGAAAAAGTAAATACCGCCATCGCAATTAGTCTTGGACTAAAGGAATTGACCTAAACGAGCCGAACCAGCGGCTCGTTTTTGAATCTGGATTCAGCTTTGATTTATTTGTGCTTCGACCCTTGACGCGTTAAATCGGAAATGATAAGCTATTTCAAAAGAATGACGGTAAAAGGAAACCGGATTCATGGTTACAGTCGCGATTTATTCGGAACAGGCAATGATAAACTTAGGGGAATTTTTAGGAGAACGGGCCAGACCGGGGGATCTCTTTTTTTTATTCGGGGAATTGGGTACGGGAAAAACCACTTTGACGAAAGGAATAGCCAAGGGGTTGAAGATCGATGAGGAGATTACCAGCCCTACATTCCAATTACATAAATGTTATCATGGCCGCTATATTCTGAATCACCTGGATTTATACCGCTTGGGCCAGCGGTCCGAGTTGGCTGTCGTTGATGTGGAAGAATTGTTTGCAGAAGGAATTACCGTGGTTGAATGGGGCCGGTTGTTAATTGACTGGCTAAAACCTCCTGCTTATCTGGAAGTATCCATTACGATTAACCCGGATTTTTCGAGCCGCACCGTAACTTTAAACCCTCAAGGCCCGAACTATGATGATTATTTAAGGAGTATTCCGAATGCTGATTTTGGGGATTGAAACCGCGACACCTTGGGGGAGCATCGCCCTTTTTGAGAACGATGCCGCCATCTTTGAACTATCGCTAAAGGCGGGTAAGGGAGCCGGAGAATACTTGCTCTCACTATTAGGCGGTTATATGAAAAAAACGGGATATCTCTTGGCAGATGTTGATTTAATTGCGGTAGGGACCGGACCGGGATCATACACGGGGATTCGGGTGGGGTTGGCGGCTGTTAAGGGACTGGCGGAAGGAATTCAAAAGCCGGTATTTGGAATAAGCACGTTGCGTATTATTGCCGAAAACGCCCGGTATGCACCGGTGGATTTTATAGTATCCGTTATGGACGCGCGGCGTGAAGAGGTTTATGCCGCTATTTATCGAACAAAGGATAACCAGATTCAAGAACTGGAATCCCCGCAAGTGATGGCTGTATCGGATTTGGCCCACCGTCTACCGGAGATCTCCGGCTGGCAATCTCCCAAAGGATACAAATCAGTTATGATTTGTGGTGACGGTAGTAAATTATATCAACCAAAATGGGAACAACATAGTATAATTATCGGACCACCCGATTGGGATAGGCCTTTGGCCGGAAAAGCGGCGCAAATTGCATTCCAAGAATGGGTTCCTGACCGGCAATATCCTATAGAGGACTTACAACCCTGCTATTTACGTCGAGTAGAAGCGGAGATCCGTTTGGAGGAACGATTACATGCAATTAACAATGACTCCCATGGCGGTTGAAGATTTAGAGGAAGTCTTGGAGATTGAAGCCCTGTCGTTTCCGACTCCCTGGTCCCGAAACGCCTTTTTATACGAACTATTGGAAAATGAACGGGCCGTATATTGCGTAGTTAAAAATTCCTTTGCAAAAGTTATTGGGTATATCGGCATGTGGGTCGTATTTGACGAAGGCCATATCACTAATTTGGCGGTCCATCCGTCTTATCGCCATCAAGGGGTGGGGAAGTTCCTGCTTAGCAACTTTATAAAAACCGCCAAGGCTAAAAACGTTAAACATCTTACTCTTGAGGTGAGGCGATCCAACATTGCCGCCCAGACGCTGTATCAGAATATAGGTTTTGTCCATATGGGAGTCCGCCGCAAGTATTATTTAGATAATAATGAAGATGCCCTAATCATGTGGAAGGGTCCAATTTAAGGACTCTGTAACATGATTACATGTGCGAAGGGTCCAAGGATCTTTTTTTTCGCAAAAGAGCGAACCCCCATTCATAGGACGCGCGAGTGGGTTCATAGACCTCATTTTATCCACAATCATTACAAGAAGCACCCCGCCATATATGATTCATCCTGCTTTTAATCCCGCCAAAAATTTTAAGAAACCAGGTAGGAATTAACTGAAAAATGTGCAATTATTACTTAGAGAATCCGATAAAGATGAGGGGTGGTCAGATGACGATTGCGGCAAATACATCGGAAAAAATGGAGCAAGATATCCTGAAAATGGGGAGTCTTGTGGAAGAAACCATGCGAATGGCGATTCAGGCATTGCGGGATCAAAACTCGGAAATGGCGATTATGGTAATTGAAAGGGATGATTTAATCGATAATTACCAGATTGTGATTGAAGAAGAGATTGAACGGACTGCAATGGAGAATCCCCCGATTGGTTTCAAGCTGCGGCGCGATTTTGCGACCATAAAAATCGTGAATGACTTGGAACGGATTGGCGATTATGCGACCAATATTGCGGAAATTGTCTTGGAATTAAAGACTGATCCCTATTTAAAACCGTTAATTCATATCCCGCAATTGGCCTCTTTGGCAATGAATATGGTAACTACTGTTTTAAAGGCTTTTGTTGAGAAAAATCAAGACCTTGCGGAAGCGGTTTGCCGGAAAGATGATGAGGCCGACAACCTTTACGAACAAATCCGGGAAGAATTGGTTAAAATCATCGGAACCGAGTCAAATCCCAAGAATGCCTACCAAGCTTCCCGGTTTTTACTTATCGCCGAGTGGCTGGAACGGGCAGCTGATCATGCCACCAATATCGGGGAGGAAACGATATACATACTGACAGGAAAACGGGTTAAGTATTAACCGGCAACAATGACACTAGGCTATATAATTATCCTCAAAAAGTTCTTGCTTTTTTAGTAAACTTTTTGAGGATAATTTTTGAATTGTAGCAATGCTATAATATGACATTGATGAATTTTAAGAGCCCCGGGCTCTTTTTTATTTTGAGTATAGTATATTCGGCTTTCTTCGTTCATAACATGTAACGGAGCTTTATCAATAGTTTACAATTCATCTTGGAATTGATTTTTGGAGGGGAGATAGGTGAAAGCCAAGCTATTAATGACTGTTTTTTCCGGATTATTCATAGCCACGCTCGTTTGTTTTATGACTCAGCCGGTTCACTCGGCGAACATCTCTCACATCACCTGTGAGGACGGTGAACAATTTTCGCTTAAAGAGTGGGATGCCATGGAAACATCAAATATTGCAATAGAAAACAGGGATTTAATCGTAGTGGAGACACACAAGCTCCGGTTAACATTGTATCGTGACGGGAAAATGCTGCGAACATATCCGGTGGCCATTGGGACCTCAAAAACGCCATCTCCGATTGGTGAATGGAAGATAATTCATAAAGGCGGAAATTGGGGGAATGGATTCGGCGCCCGTTGGTTAGGGCTGAATGTACCATGGGGCATCTACGGAATTCATGGAACCGACCAACCATCCTCTATTGGCTACAGGGCGAGTCATGGCTGCATCCGCATGCTTAACCGTAATGTGGTGGAGTTATATGATTTGATAAAAGTGGGAACTCCGGTTCATATTATTGGCGATTTACCGAAAATCACTTTCCGGCGCGAAATGAGGATAACGAATGCCGGTAAAGACATAGTTGAAATCCAATTCGCCTTACGGCGTGCCGGATTTAACCCGGGTAATGCTGACGGCCGGTTTGGTATTTCAATGGAACAAGCGGTATATAAGTTTCAGCGTTTTTATGGATTGGCAATAACCGGGAGAATCGGTTCGAATGAGCAATACCTCTTAAAAATCCGTTAACGGATATTAAGAGTTTCGGGTTTAGGCTCCTAACTCCAAAGTACTTGTCAAGTCGCTCAAGCCGGTCAAGATTGTTTTCAGACGGGATTAACCGGATTTACAGGATTAAAGATTTAGTAAAACGGATTTTATCTTATTTTAAGCGAAGCTCAATTATTCGAATCCTATTAATCCCGTAAATCCTATTCAAATAGGTTTTGGTTTGGTTCCGGCTCGTCTGGGGTAGGTAAGGCGTGTTAAAAATGCGAATGAGGTAAGGTGATTTGATTGCCAAAGAAGAAATTATCCTGGGTTTACTGGTTATTTCTGGTGATCTGCTTTGGAGCCGGATTTCTTATAACAAGACTTGGTCATCAACCCCGGGTCAAATTAGGGGAGCAATACATCTATTGTAATCCTCATGCGAAAGTGAACCCGAAAAAAACCTACCGGCTGCGGTTGTGGGATACCGATTGGCCAATTCAACAGTCCGGTGGATATCGGACGTATCTGGACAGACTGATCCGGGATTTTCAAAAAGAATACCCCAACATTCAAGTTCAATATAGCTTGTTGGATCTGATGGAGGGTCCCAACCAGTTGGCGAAGGCGCTTAAAACCAACTCTGCTCCCGATGTATTTTGTTCCTCATTTTCGATTCCGGAATTTAATTTCAAACGGCAGATTCCGGTTGGCTTTTATTTGAAACGCGATGAAAAAGAAGTCTACTTTTCTGAGGCCCTAAAACTTACTGAGGTGAATGGAGTCCCATGCAGTTTTCCCCGCTGGCTGGCGCCGACCATTTGGATTGGGAATCAACACTTATTAAAGGGAATATATTCCGGAGAACCATCAATTCATACGAAAGGATATGATCTCGCCGATTTTCAAAACATGTCACCACGACTCCCCAGAGACAAGTTTATTCTCGTCGGAAATATTGGGCATAACGGTTTTTTTACCGATTTGGCGGCCAATGCTTCCGTTATGAACACTACTACCGAGGAATCCGGCCTGGTGAAACCGGAAACCGGAAATCTCTTTTTAACTCAAACCGGCATTGCTGAGACTTTGGATCAATTACAACATTTAATAACTTTAAGACGAAATCCGTCCGATTTTGAGTCAAACGCTATCGGCCATTTTTTAAAAGGGAATTCGGTGATACTGGCCGGGGTAAGACCGGTGGTCTACCGGTTTATTAAAACCCGGCTGGCTGAGGCTCCTCATCAGAATATATGCCAACCCGTAATAATCCCCTCTCCCGGAAAGAGGCCACAAAAATATACCCTTACCGAGAATGGCGTTATTTGTATTTACCGCAACAAAAACAGTGCCGGAGATGACCATATCGCCGCCGCTGTTAAACTCGGACAGTTTATCAGCACTTATGAATCAACCAGACCGTTCCAGGAAATGATGCTACTGCCGGCAGCCGTAAAAAGCGCGGCCAAATGGTGTCAGGAACTTAAACCGGCGGTAGGTGATGTTGATTACTTAATTCAATTGGCAAAGCATACTACATTACTGAATATTCCCGGTTATATCAAATATCAAAATGATATTTATCCGGCACTACATGATTTTTGCGCCAATAAAGCCTCTCTGGAAAGCGTCAAAGCCAAATTAGCCACACTAAAATGGCAGTAGACAACCGATATTTATATTTCGGGTTACTATATTATAATTGACAAATAATAACTTATATAATATTATATATATATAATATTAACTAATATAATATTAATCATGGAGAATAAGATGAATAATTCGGAAATATTTTTACTTAGCTTAATTAACCAAAGTCCCCGGTATGGTTATGAAATTGCTCAGTTCCTCGAGGAATCCAACGCCGGTCTCTGGATAAACATCAGTATGCCCTATGTTTACCGTTTGCTAAAAAGCCTTCAAGAGCGCGGGTTAGTTTCCGCTAAAGTTGTGGAATCCAAAAACAGGCCGAACCGCACCATGTATCAAATTACTGAAAAAGGCCGCCAAACACTGCTGGAAAGCCTAAAGGCCGGAGAATTCATCGTTGATAAAATCTACTTCAGTTCCGATGTGGCCTTGGCAGTAGCTGCGATTACCAATATTGAATTTGATTTGCCGCAAATGATTGCCAATCAAATTCAAAAGGTCAAGAAGGAGCTCGGTCAGTTTGATTTACAGGCGATGGAGGATGAAGAGATAACAACTGACGTTAAAATGGCCCATTTAATTATTGAACATCGCATCATTTTTCTGCAGGCGGAACTAAAATGGCTCAAGAAAGTGCAGGAAACTCTTTTAGAGGTGGCTGGTGGTTAAAGAGGACCAGGATTTAACGGACAGCATAAAATTGTTGAGCATACATTCACATATCTTTCATTAATGTGTCCCAATCAGAACAGAATGATGGTATAACTAAAGAACAGCAATTGCTGAAACTGAAGGAGGTTATTGCAAATAAATTTTACAAATTTTTAATACTGTTATGATTTTTTTAACCCCTAGAGTAAAACGAAGCTCAGTTCCTTGCGGGGTTTTTTTATTTTTGACATCGTTACCGAAAGAGATCGACAATCGAGATATAATGGAAACTAGTGATTGCCGGGTTTGGTCGGACTGCTTTTTAAAATATGGTAATGGAGGGATTAAGATGCAAGTTGTCGAATTATTATAGTTCAAAATTATTTCATAATTGTAGTGTAGCTACAATTCAAAATTATCCCCAAAAGTTCACCAAGAGAGCAAACTTTTTAAGGATAATGATAAAACTGATCATCAAACCGAGAGAGGGATTCTTATGAATGGCGAAAAAGTCTTAATCGTTGAACCGGAGGCGAAAATTGCGGAACTGGCGGTTATTAAATTATCAAGCGCCGGTTACCTGGTAATTATGGCTGCCGATGGCGAGGAAGCGCTCCAAAAGGCGGTAACCGGTTCGCCGGAATTGATTATTATCAATCCTGCTCTCGCCAAACGGGATGGTTTTGAGGTATGCGGCGAGATCCGGCAAAAACCGGGGCTCGAAAACACCCCGATCATTTTATTGATGGATCAGCGGTTGGATGAAGAGCGATTCCGGAATTACGGGGTTAAGATCGATGATTTTTTGGTTAAACCGTTTAGCCCTAAAACACTACTTGCCCGGGTCAACGCTTTAATGACTAAAACCAGGTTAATCAAGGTTCTAAACCCGTTAACCGAACTTCCCGGCCGGGTTCACTTGGAGGAAGCATTAAATACCCGAATTACTGACGGCAAGAAATTTGATTTGATTTTCTGCGATATTAAACGGTTTAAGAGTTATAATAAAATTTACGGTTATGAAAAGGGTAACGAAGTCATTAAGTTATTAAAACAGATCATTGTGGAAGAACTTAAAAAAATATATCCACAAGAGGCCGGGGTTTATCATTTGGGTGCGGACCGGTTTTGCATCCTGGTGGAACCCGGGAGTTCGGCTGTGATTTGTGAGGGGCTTGCGGATCATTTCGACCGGCAAATCCCCGAATATTACCTGGAAAACGACCGGTTGCGGGGCGGTTCGGTCATTACCAACCGGAGGGGTATCATTGAGCAGTGGCCCATCATTACTTTGGCCATGGCTATTGTCGGTAATGAGCAACGGCTCATAACCTGCTGGCTGGAAGCGGAAACCATTGGTTATGAATTGTTGAAGTATATAAAATCAGTACCCGGGAGCAAACATATAAAAGATAGGCGTACCAGCAGTTGAGTGGTAAATAAAGCCGCCGTGCATGGAAATATATAATTATCTTCAAAGGTTTGCTTTTTTTGCAAACTTTTGTGGATAATTTTTGAATTATAGCTACGCTACAATATGCTATTCATGAAAGAGCGAAAACATGGCTGAGCGACTTACCTCACCCAAGACGATCAAGGAAAAATTAGCAAGCAGAAATCTGGCTCCCCGCAAAAGTTTGGGGCAAAATTTCCTGATTGACGAGAACTATAAGAATAAAATAATTGAGGCTGCGGATATTAAACCATCCGATGTGGTAGTTGAGATTGGCCCTGGACTTGGCGTTTTAACCGCGTCATTACTGGAACGGGCAGGTGTGGTTATTGCCATTGAATATGATCGGGGCTTATTCGCTATCTTAGAGGAACTTCTTGGCAATCATTCGCGTTTTATCCTTTTGAACCAGGATTTTTTAGAAACGGATCTTAACGCTTTACTTGATGATTATTTGAAAGAAGAGTATCATTATAAAGTAGTGGCAAATCTGCCGTACTATATCACGACGCCGATTATTTTCAAATTGCTGGAGGCGGGGATTCATTGGGATTCAATGATTTTTTTGGTTCAAAAAGAGGTTGCGGATCGTATCTGCGCTGGACCGGGTGGCAAAGACTATGGCGCGTTGACGGTAATGCTAAATTTTTATGGTAAAGCCGAAAAGATTGCCAGCGTCCCCAAAACTGTATTTTACCCAATGCCTCAGGTTGACTCGATGATCATTCGGATTTCCACCCAACCCTCCCATATAAGCCCCGTATCCGCTTTTAACGACCCATATTCCCGCAGCCAAATTTATCCTTATTTGCGTTCGGTGGTTCAGGCGGCTTTTGGCCAACGACGGAAAACTATTTTAAATGCGTTGTCACCACTGGAAGATTCTTTCGGCGGCAAAAAAGAACTGGCTTTGGTTTTACACCGCTTAGGCATTGACCCGGAGCGGCGGGGAGAGATGTTATCGTTAAACGAGTTTTTGCTTATCGCGGCGGAACTCCGTCAAGTTAGTAGTTAGTTATTAATCTCCCCAGTTTTGCTGGGGTGGGAGATTAATAACCAATTAACCAGACAAAAACGAGGGTATTTATATGACATTTGTTAGCCCTACCAAAGGGCGGCTTAATTTAGATCAAGTTTTTAAAGATATGACCGATTATATTTCCGAATATCCGGGTTCCCGGTTTAAGTTGATCATTGGCACCGATTCGCAACTTCGGGAGGAGATATGTTATGTCACCGCCGTGATTATTCTGCGGGAAGGTAAAGGCGGGCGCTTTTATTATAACAAAGAACGGGAAAAGACTAAGCTTAGCCTTAAACAGCGTATTTTTTACGAGACATCGAAAAGCCTTTCGGTGGCGGCGAAAATGGCCGAAAAGCTGGCTGATAACGGGTGGGCTGACTTGGATATCGAAATTCACCTGGATGTTGGTGAACAAGGGCGTACGAAAGAAATTATCCGGGAAGTGGTGGGAATGGTTAACGGGAGCGGTTTTGACGCTAGAATTAAGCCGGATTCCTATGGGGCTTCCAAAGTAGCGGATAAGTTTACTAAGTAGTTTAGGAGTCTGTGCAGGTAATAGTTTTCGAAGCATATTTAGTATATAGTAAAGTACAGTTTACAAGGGACTACACAGGGGCGGTCTGACGGGTGATGTACTGTCCGTCAGATTTTCCATGTAATGTTCATCTTTTCGCTGGTGGCTTCCACGGTAGTAACCAGCAAATCCAGCACCCGGATTGATTACAAGAAGCTGACAGCGGAAGAATTTCAGGTGATGATACGGGTGTTGGGAAAATCCAAGCACTTGCGTATTTGGGAAAAGAAGCGCAAGAAACGAAAATGACAGGGATAGACTTGCGTAGAGAATAGACATAACGATACAATTTAAAGATAAAGTGAGCGAGGGATACTTGTGAAGATAATTGATTGGTTATTAGAGGGAGATATTGTTATTCAGCACTTGACGAACAGGCATTTGCTGAACCGTTCCTTTGACCACAACAACGGGGGGTATATTACTAAATATTTAGAACTGTACGATACTGTCGGGCAAGAGTGGGGCGGCAGCATTTATTCGCGTAAGTGGATATCAAGTACATACACATTATTGGAGTTAAAGTATATGGAGATTCACCCTAATAATCCATGTTATCAGGATGCTACGAAAAAGGTATTGAATGGCCTTTGGGAGAATCACGGTAAGATTTCCAAAACCAGATATCAGGATATGTGTATGTCCGCAATGCTACTAAGCCTTGTTTGTTATGGGAGAATCCATGATTTCAGGACAAATGAAATTATTGATTACATTTTAGAGCACCAAATGGACGACGGCGGCTGGAATTGTGCATGGGATTCGGTTCATAACCGTTCCACTGTTGGTTCCGTACATACGATCATTTCTGTATTGGAAGCATTTTCGGATTACCAAAAAAACGGGTATGATTACCGCTTGATTGAAATAAAACAGCAAGCGGCTTTGGGGCAGGAATATTTGTTAAGCAGGGAACTGTTCAAATCCTTAAAAACTGGCGAGGTTATCCATCCAGATATAATTAACTTTCATTATCCCTGCCGTTGGAAATATGATTGTTTTCGGGCATTAGAGTATTTTTTACATATTGGATACCCTTATGACAATCGAATGCAGAATGCAATCAATCTGGTGAAGACTGCTTTGAAAAGAGGCTATATAAACAGAGGAAAGAGTTATTCGGGCAAAATTCATTTTCCTCTTGAATCAGGCTCGAAAGGAAGATTTAATACATACAGAGGGTTGCTCATTCTAAAGCGTTATGACAATGAAGCTTATCAAGAAGCTATTCATGCTGATTTTATATATGATAAGTAGAGTGGAATATTGGTTGTAACAAAGAGAGAACAATCCCGCAAGGGCATATAAACGGCTTCGTCGCCCTTGCAGAACTGCCCATAAATCAGACCGCTACGCCTATCTAGCCAGTCAAGGGCCGGGTCGTATTTTTTCTGCCGCAGGCGCGACACAGAAAAAATCTCCACCCTCAAGCCCTTGTACGGCAAAACCGGCTCCGCTGGATTGGCGGCAGTCGGTAGCTTTTTGCGGTGGCCCTGCCCCCGCGCCCCCGGCCTCTCCCAAGGAACAGGAGGGGAAATCCGGGCGCAACTTCTGGACAAAATGTCCCGAAGCAGAGATAAACAGGAATTTGATGATGGTTGATATTAGGAGGTATTAGTGTGACAGACGATGAATTGAAAATTAAAATGTACTCGTTTACGGTGGATTGCAAAAACCCTTATGAATTAGCTAAATTCTATGCGGAGTTGCTCAAGTGGGAAATACCATTTTACGATGAAGAATATGCATGCGTAGGCGCTCCGGGAACGAATCAGGGGACGTATCCTGGCATAACATTTCAACGGAATCCTGAGTATAAACCGCCTGTATGGCCGGAAAAGCCTGAAGCTCAACAGCAAATGGCGCATATGGACTTCGCCGTTAATAATTTGGAAGAAGCAGTTCAATATGCAATCCATTGTGGAGCGACAATCGCAGATGAGCAATTTTCTGATGATTGGAAAGTTATGCTTGACCCCGCCGGACACCCGTTTTGCCTATGCCAAATGAAATCAATTTTTAGCAGTGCCCATTTTGCATTGTTATAGAGAGTCACGAAACTGGTAATTTGCAGTTGTGTTGCTGGATAACCGCTATACTCTTTTGAACATTCATATGCGCCCTGTCCGCTGCTGAAAGCGAACTGTCCTTTGGCTTCCTGCCGCTTCAAACGCCTTGCCTTCTACAGCGGCAACGGCGTTTTCACGGCAACGCTGACAGAGCGTATAACACACTACACTTTGCTTCGCAAAGTCGTGTGCCAAGGGGCAAGCCCCTTTGGAATCCTCGACAACAAAACAGGCTGCATATTCCCTCAGCGGGAACATGCAGCCCTTTTGTTGTCAGCAGCCGGTTTCACGGTCTGCGTGTAGTTCCTTGTAAACTGACCTAACATTGATCTAATACAAAATATTGTAGTTCTATGCTACAAAAAGGTGTTATTCGCACAGAGTTTTAGAATATTTCCAGTAGTCATTCGTAAAAAAAATTAAGGAATGTGTTGACAAATCGTGACTACCTGGATTATAATATTTAACTTGACATTATTGGACAAGCATGATATAATTCCTTCGAATAGAAGGAAGGTGGCAAAAATGAGGGAGGCTGGTATTCTCGATCGAATTCGTGAAGATTTGGATTTATTCGTAGGGAAACCCATAAGGATAAAAGCAAATCGCGGTCGAAAGAGAGTTTTTGAAGTCGAAGGAATATTGGAACAAACCTATCCCAAAGTATTTGTAGTTAGTTTTAAAGAACGGCAGGTCGAACGTAGAATTTCATATAGTTACGCTGATCTTTTAACGAAAGCGGTGGAGCTTTCGGTGGGAGATAACCGTATAGGATTGATAAAAGAAAGTGCAACCGGTTAATTGCTGGCCCGTCTTGACGGGCTATTTTTCTGACCTTTTTTATGAAAAATGAGACCCAATTTACGTAAAGTATTCCACCCTGGCATCGGGGAAAAGACGATTGATATCATTCAGAATATGCTCCTTCAACCGTGAATAATCCGGTTCGGGATAAATATATTTAACTAGGCCATATTTCCCGAACTTACGACGGCGTGTGGTTTCATTCAAGTCCAGATGAGTTCCGGGAAATCTCTCCAAAATGACGTTTTTAGCCCTTTTGGTAAAACGGTGAGTTATCAACTCAAAGGTCAAATCCGGTGGCAGCTCTTTAAATGAAGAGCGGATTTGTTGAAATAATTCGGTATATCCAGTTTCAAATCCGGGATAAATAAAGAGTGGAGCAATGATGAAACCGAGCGGATATTTTGCCCCGGCCATTTGATTGGCTGCATCCAGCCGTTGGCGCAGGGTGGCCGTATTCGGTTCGAATTTCCGGATAATTTCCGCTGTATTTAAACTGAACCGGAACCGGGTCCGGTTGTGATGCTCGATTTTTAATAACGGTTCAACTGCCGCAAATTTGGTGACTACCCGTAACGCGCTTGATTCCAGAGTCGAAAAAAACTGGATGGCTTTCGTTAGTGAGCCGGTAATATGTTCCACAGCCAAAGGATCGGAAGTACTGGCTGCTTCGAAGGTTGTAATTTTTGGGCGGTTTTGAACGGTTATTTCCCGGATCACCGCGAAGATTTCATCCAGGTTGACATATACTCTAATATACGGTTTTTTGCCAAGATGGGTTTGCAGGTAGCAGTAATGGCATCCCCCCGGGCAACTGGTCCCCATGGAGAATTCGAAATCAGCGGAAGGTTTACACGTATCCAGGTGTAAATCTCTTTTTAATCCAACAACGAGTGTGTCTTTGGCCTCGCGATAGCATTGTTGCGGGTTGTCGCCCGGAATTCCGGTAACCCGGTTATGGGAACGGGGACCGATAATTTTTACCGGTATATCGGCAGCATTCATTTGGGCAAGAATGTCGGCGCCCAGATGGTACTTCAAGGCGTCTTCCTCTATAAAAACCCTTTTTGGCTGAAATAGTTTCATACTAAACATTGTACCCGAGTTTTACCGATGTATTCGGGATAAGATAATTAAATATTCGCGGAGGTTAATATGCAGGATTGGCGGATAAAGGCGGAATCGGAATTGACCGGGATTCGAATCAAGAGGGATGCCCCAATGGCGAAACTGACTACTTTTAAAATTGGGGGTCCTCTCGACCTGTTGGTAGAACCTGAAAATCTTGATGACCTGCGGCGAGTACTCACTTTCTGTCGTGATCAGGAGATAACATGGTTAATTATTGGGCGGGGTTCAAATTTGCTGGTCCGGGACAAGGGAATTCGCGGAATCGGTATCCGGCTGGCGGGAAGTTTTGTGGAATGGGAAGCTGATGAAACGCGAGTAACCGCCGGAGCGGGAGTAATCTTGACGGATTTGGCTAAAGGCACAGCTTGTCTTGGGTTAACTGGATTGGAGTTTGCTTGCGGTATCCCCGGAACAGTTGGTGGTGCTGTTTTTATGAATGCCGGGGCTTATGATGGTGAGATGTCGCGCGTTATTACCATAGTGGAGGCGTTTGACGCTTTAACCATGGAATTAATAAGATTTACAAGTGCGGAATTGGAGTTCGGTTACCGGCATAGCCGGTTTCAGAAAGAATCCAAACTGGTGGTTACCAGTTTGACATTGCAGCTACAACGTTCCGATCCGGAAGATGCTAATCATAAAATTACCGAATTAACCTGCCGCCGTGAAAATTCACAGCCATTGGATATGCCTAGCGCTGGAAGTGTATTTCGCCGTCCGGAAGGATATTTTGTGGGAACTTTGATTACGGAGGCCGGCTTAAGAGGTTTTGCTATCGGAGGAGCGCAGGTGTCAACCAAGCACGGCGGTTTTATTGTAAATAAAGGCAATGCAACCGCCGCTGATGTTTTAGCCTTAATCAAACACATACAAAAGGTTATCAAGGAACGGGCCGGGGTCGAATTAATCCCCGAATACCGTATTATTGGGGAGGAATAGGCGGCGAAATCAGTTTTAGGAAAAGAATTCCGGCTGTTTTATGTGAAATTGAAAAAGGAACTCATAATTTTGTGTCGAAATACATGGATTATCATTGATTCCAAATATTGTTCAAAGAGGATATCATGAACAAGATCAGGCTATGGGTTCGTATAATGATGACTTTGATATTATGTGGATGCCCGGTTGTTTTGGCGAGTAATAACGACGGTTCACATGTGGTGGAAGTTCCGGCGCCAAATTTACCAGGATCAGAAACGAGATTATTGCCGTCAAATTACGATGTTTGGTCATGTGATTGGTCTCCCAACGGGAAAATTATGATTTTTACTGGTAAAATTCAAGGCGAGGATTCCTTAAAAATGCGGGTCTGGTATTGGGAGCTTGATCCGGCAGGTGAACCGTCGTATTTGACCAATACCGATCAAATGGCCGATTATAACCCGCGCTGGTCGCCTGATGGCACCAAAATTGTTATGACCAGGCGTTCTTTTAAATCAAACAATATCAGTTCAGCCATCTGGCTGAAAGAAATCCCCGGGGGCGGAGGCCAACAATTAACCGTCGGACCCGAAGATCGCGAACCCTGCTGGGCGCCGGACGGATCAAGCGTTGTTTTCAGCCGTGGCCAGGGACCGTATAAAGCCAGTTTAATTTCGGTCAACGTCAACGATGGGTCGGCCAAAGTATTGTTAACCAAAGAGGGTGAATTATTATGCAATCCTTGGTGGGGTAAGGATGGTAAGATTTACTATACCAAGTTCCGGCCTGGCCCAAAGACAGTCACGGTTTCCGGGCAAAATTATCAGGTGATGGATTTTGGGAAAGGCAGTATTTGGGCACTAAACCCGGAGGACGGTACGGAAACTTCGGTGGTAGGAGATGAATATGATAACCGGTCTCCAGTTCTATCGCCGGATGGTGAAAAATTAGCTTTTGTATCGGATCGCGTCTTTTTGAAAGATGCAAATGGCAATAATAATAGTAAATTGGATCGCGGTTGCCTATATATCAAAAACTTAAAGAACGACCGGATTTATTATATTACCAGCAAGGTAGGATTGAACGGCGCTTCGTTATCCTGGAGCCCCGACGGCAAGAAAATTGCATTTTTTACTTTCCGTAGTATAAGACCTTCCGTTTGGGTCATTAATTTACCTTAGGTAATTAATGTTCTAGCATAAAACACATAAAAAATAGGGGGTAAGGTAAGGTATGAAGAAACATTGGGTATTAGTGGCTTTATTGGTTTTGGCGCTGGGAAGCGCGGCTTATGCAGCAGATTCTCACACTGTAACGGTTACCGTCAATGCATTCGCGAGAATATCGGTTACCGGTATCGCATCAGGAGTAGTCGCGGAAAATGATTTCGATGTGAACGGCAACGCTGTAAAGGATCTCAAAAGCACTGTCCAGATTTCGGTAAAGACCAACAAACATAACGGTTGCATCATTTCAGCATCAGCCCCGGACTTTTCCAACAGTTCGTCAAAATTTTCCGTCAATGCGTTGCATGTCAAGGTCGGTGCCGGAGGCAGTTTCATACCGTTGGCCAATACTGCGACACCGTTAATTAATTTGACCGGCCCGCAGAATAATATTACATACCCGGTTGCATTCCAATTGAACTTGACCGGGAACGAATTAGCAGGTGATTATAATACGGTTGTAACTTATACTGTTACACCAAATTCGTAATACTTTCGATATCCAGTATTTTGATTTGAGAAAGGAACGTTAAATTGCCCCTGTTGCAGTCAAAGTTCCGCTTGCCGGTTTTTTTCATACTATTACTGGTGCTGGTGGTCCCTTCATGGCTGGCGGTTTTAGCGTTGGATTTGGGAATCAGCCCGCCGGATATCAATCTTAAACTTGATAAAGGCGAAGAATATCTGGGCGAACTTTATATTTTCGGCTCCGATACCGATACGGTCGATGTCAAGGCTTATGCGATGGATTGGTCCTTAACCGCTTCCGGAGATTATCAATTTTTGCCATTAGGAACCATTAAACGCTCCGCTTCAGCGTGGGTTTCATTTACGCCCGCCAATTTTAGGCTCCTACCTAAACGCGGGCAAAAGGTACTGTATACTGTAAAGGTACCTAATGATGCCGCGGGAAGTTACTGGGCCAATATTATGTTTGATACCAATCCAACCCTAATCAAGGGGAAAGAGCGGTTTCAAGTCGCCGTCTCCGGCCGGCTGGCTTTTATATTGCGAATTGACATCAAGGGGTCTTCTCCTGGAACCGGAAGCATTGAAAAGTTAAAACTGAACTGGAATCCGGCAACCCGAAAAGTTGAGGCGTTATTCCGGGTAAAAAATAACGGCAAATCGTTTATTCGTTTTAAAGGACGACTGGAAATCAAAGATATTTTCGGGAAAAAAGTGGCGGAAATCCCGTTCCGTGAGGGTTATGTTTTACCTGATTATGTGCGTGAATTTGTATTGCAGGATCAAGACATAAACATAACCCCAGGATATTATGTCGGACTTGCTATTGCCGATTTTGGAGAGCGGAGTTTAAAAGCAGTTCAGGCTTCATTCGAAGTAAAGTAAATTTCATTATAAAAATGAAAAAAATTCGTTGCCAAAATGTAACTAAAATGTTATACTGTAATTGAGACACTAACAACATATCCGAAAAGGCAAATCCGGCGAAAGCCGGAGACGCAAAGCCACGGATCTAAGGTAACTGTACAACGATATAGTTGTAAAAGTGCTATGATGGCCGGGCTGCCGAAAATAGGTTGTATTTTTTTATTTTATTTTTTATTTTGTTTATTTTTGGCAGCCCTGCATTGGTCATCGCAGTATGTGTGATGAAGGATGTGGGGCTAATGTTTGGGATAGCCAGAACAGTAATGGTGGGGATGCTTATTTCAAGTATTGCGTTGCTAATGGCAAGCGGGACAGTTAGGAGTGAAGCCCGGAATCCGGTCTCGGTTCAGATATCAAGTATATGCAGATATCATATTGAAAGGATGGGGCTCGTTCCCCGGATAGATTCCAAAGATACCGTTGAAACCGTCAATGTATCGATATTAAGTAACTCCGACCGGCCCTGGCAGTTGATGGTCAGCTGTAAAAACAACCCGTTGCGCATCGAATGGTCCGCCAATGGAATCATATGGCAAGAATTAAGTTCTCAACCCGTTATTGTATTAACTGGTTACCGGTCATTTTGGAATAATTATCGTTTGTTTTATCGGTATCAAGATGTTGCGTCCGTTCGTTATGCAAGATTTCAATATCAAGTTTTATTTATTGATTAATAGCTTTTTGATATTCTTACTTTCCTCCTTTCCCTCCTTCTTTTTATACTTTTATTGCCCTCTCATTCACTTTATCCTGATGAGAGGATTTTTCTGTTATTTTTTAATACGAAAATAAAAATCCAAAAAACCAATCTCGACAGGATTCACGGGATTAAGGGGATTTTACATAAAAGAAAAGGCAATTGATTTAAAATGTTTCAATCCAATAAATCCTGTAAATCCCGTCTAAAAATAAGCTGGTGAATTTAATAGGCCTAAAACAAAGTCCTGGACAGGATTTACGCGATTTATAGGATGATAGAAAGGTTAAAATCATAGTATTTTATGCTAATGAGACATAGGTGAATATAGTGAAATCTCATTAATCCTCCCAGAAAAAGTATTTTCATTACTGGTTGTGCTCTGCAATCATGGATGGTTAGTAAGAGCGAAGGATAATGCAGTTAATCTCTGCTTGTGTTTTATTCCCGTCTTGCTCCACCGCTTCGACCCGCAGTTTGGTTTGGCCCACCGGGGTTGTGGGCGGAATTTTCCAGGAATAGGTCCATTTGATTTGGCCGGGTGTGTTTTTGAGCTTGATGGGTTCCGTATTATCCGGAAGATACAAACTGATATTTTTTAGAGGTGAACTGCTGGTAACCGTTACCTGTAAAGTTTGACCCGTATAGATTATTTCGCGGTTTAGGGTTAACTCCAATTTGGATGAAGTCTCATTGACGATTTCAACGGGACGTTCGTAGGGAATTAAACCGATTTCGATGACCGGAAGATCTTGCAACCGGTCCGCATGAATGTCCATCGGGATTATACCGGGAGGGAGTGACAGATCTTCGGGAATAGTGGCTTCATCAATTTTTATTTGATATTTTTCAGGAATTAATTGATAAAAAACGAATGTTCCAGTTTGATCGGTGCGGGCACGGCTTACTTCTGCGCCGTCTTTGTTGGACAAAACCACCCAAATATCTGCTAAACTTGTTTCATTACTATCTTTCATCAGGTCTTTATTTTTATCAATATAGACGTGGCCGATAATATTTTGATTCCGGATAAATGGGATATTCAGTTGCAATGTTTGGTATGGTTTGACGTGCAATTTGATTTCGGAAGCTGACGGCTGATATATTTCCTCCAGAAGGGGATTTAAAGTAATCCAGTGTTCCCCCGGAACAATTCCGCTGATGTTATAATGCCCTTTGTTATCCGTAGTAAAAGGCCTGTCATGATCAAGCAATAATTCCAGTCGCCGCAGAGATGGTTCGCCGGGTTCCATTATCCCGTTACGGTTGATATCCAGAAAAGCGGTTCCGGTAATATTGCCAAGAGGCCTTCTTACCGGAACAATGATATCATGGTTGAAGCTGATTGAACAAATATCGTTGCGAACAGATGCAGCGCCAATAAATCCCGAGTATGTGAAGATCAGATGGTACTGGTAAACCGGCCAGTCAAGGGTAAATTGTACATTCCAATTGGAGACCGTGTTAAACACATAATAAAGTGAGGCGGTTAATTCCGGACCATATTCCCAGCGTTTTTGATACCCCAATCCGAGTTTGGTTTGATCATCAGCCGTATTGGCCAATGAAGTATCAATCCATTGAGGATTCAACAACAAATCGGAATTTTTGGTTAACGGATAAGCGGTTAACCAGTTCAGTTTGGTATATTTCGAAAAGCCGTCCGGCATAATATCGAAAGAAGAAGTAAGCCACCAATCGTTGCGAAAAAGTCCCTGTTTCCAACCGGATTTCATAAATAACGAGGTGTTGTTGGAGGAAACATCATTGTTAGGGCAATGATACTTATCCGAAAATATAAGTTCAAAATCAGCGGATGTTCTATAAGTGATTGTTAGCAATAAGTCATAATAATTGAAAGTTGTTTCGCCAAGCTCATAATGGAGTTGGTATTCCTGAGAAAACCTGTTTGACGGGGATAAAGGCCGGCCGACGATAATTGCGGCGTTTTGTTTCCGGATATAATTAAAGTGATGCATAATCTGGTCGAAATTGGTGTGCCAGTACCAGTTGTTGATTGGGCCCGTCAATGAGAAACTATATCCGAAATTGGCCGGATTGGCTATGTTATATGCCAGTTCATTACTCCAAAGTATCCGTGAGGGAAGAAGATTTGAATAACTATATTCAAGCATGGATTGCCGGTTTGCGGTTTGCGGGTCATATAAGAACCGTAGTTTCGATTGATCGGTTAGGACGGTCTCAATTCCGACGGCAGTCGTATTATCATCCGGAGTCCCGGGGTGCCAGGTATAAAGGGAATAATTATGTCCGTTGATTTGATTGGTGGTATATATTGCGCCTAAAGAAGAGGACGGGGTCATCAACCCCGGCCAGGCAAGGGAGAACTTTCCAGCGCGAATTGAACCGGCAGGATATTTCAGATCGAGAAACCCACGAGCGTTATAACCAAATAAGTCTGAAAAGTAAAACTCGGAATAAAGTTCCGGGCCGATTTGTCCACTGAGGGCGAAGGAATTGTAAACCGGATAGGAGTTTAGACTGGAAAGATCCGGATGAGAGAAGCGAAATCCGCCTTGCCAGATATAAAAACCATCCGTGAACCGGTTCATTGGAGTATCAATCATGGAAGTAAATTGTAAAGTTTTTTGATTTTGATTCCAGCTGAAGGTTATGTTTAACGCATCGAAATCCATGGCAGGAACGGAAGGCAGGGAATGCTCAACGGTGACCTTTAAGGATTCGCCGGGGGATAACCAAAAATTTACGGGCTCCACTTTGGTCTTCCAGGAGTTTTCCGAATGGTATTTTACTGAAAATTCTTCGGCGGTGTTTCCGTTATTGGTAACCGTAATCTGATAATGAACCGCTGAACCCGGGCTGCCTTTTGCGACGAGTGAATCAGGTTCAAAAATGATGCTAGATAAAGGATTCACTGAGATGGGAACACTGATAACGGGAAAAGCCAACGATTCTTTTAATTTAAACCTGAACATCAGGAGGTTTTGGGTTCCCGACGGGGTATTTTGCGGGATTTGAACCGACACGGGAAAGTAGGACCTTGAATGAGCGGGAACCATCAGACCGGGTTCATAAAGCACATTCCAGTTCGGTGGATTTTCACAGCTAACTTCAAGACTCAACGGAAGATTATCCCTGTTCTCCAGTTCCAGGGTGAAAGTAACGAATTCCCCGGGATTACCGGACTGCGATTCGGGTATTTTCACTGAAATTTTACTATTCAGACTGATTTCACCGGCGAAGACCGGAGAAACATTTAATATTAGCAGGAAAATGCCCGAAGTGAGCGAAATAATAATCCTGTGCCGCTTTTTAATAAAATTGTTTTTGGTAAACATATTTTTGAAATTTCTCTTTTTCTAAGTGGATTCCTTTTTTATGGCGTCATTCTTTATTTATATCAGACAGAATGCTTGAGTTTAAAAAGAAGAGCGGGGTTTAAAATGAGTGGCAAGCGATATAATGCGATTCGACGGATTCTTTTGATTACGCTCATACTCATTCCGGCGATAGGGTCAGGAGAGATTTGCGCTCTTGATCCCAATTTGCGTATCGATGTAAATCCGGGGAATATTGCTTTTAATATCACCAACCCTGATCCGTTGCCGTCATATTATAGTAGTACACAGCAGATATTGCTAAGAACAAGGCATACCCTACGCAAAAATCAAAGACAATGGTTTGTTGGCATCAGAGCGACCAGCGCTTACCTGGTAGATAACATGAACCCGGTAAACCGTATTCCGGTGACAAGATTGCGCTGGTCCCGGGACGGGGTAAATTTCCATGAGTTAACAGAACGATGGGTATTTGTGAATACCTATATAGATCAAAGTTTCCGGCCCCGTATCGAAAGAATATCATATCGCCTCTATCCTGATCGGATATACTCCGCCGGACAGTATACGGTACAAATCAAATTCGATGCCCGCTGGACTAATTTCCCGTGGAATTAGACGGTATACTTTTGAAATAATTCTATATGGGGTGATGGCTTGTTTCAACCGATTCAATCAAGTACCGTAGTTCAGCAAATTATCGATAAAATTACCCAGAGTTTAATCAAGGGAGAGCTGAAACCGGGGGACAGGTTGCCCCCGGAACCTGAACTGGCTCTACAATTTGGTGTTAGCCGTACTTCGTTGCGGGAGGCTTTAAAAACCCTTGGCGGATTAGGTGTATTAGTAGCCCGCAAAAGGGGAGGTACTTTTATCGCCACTTCGGGTTCCCAATCCATGCTGGATCCGCTGATTTTCAGCCTGATTATCGAAAAAGGCTCCAAGGATGAGCTGTTTGAATTACGGGTATTATTGGAGGTTGATGCCATTGAACTGGTAATCAAGAAAGCCTCCGACGCCGATTTCATATTGCTGGCCAATGAATTGGATAAGTTCGCAGCGAATATTTCCAGTGGCAATTTGGAGTTACTGGCGAATTTGGATCTACAATTCCACTTGACCCTTTTACAGATTAGTAATAATCCGTCGTTTTCCAGAATCGCGCGGGTAGTAATGCAGTTATTCGCAACTCCGATTCAGAATGCATTGCAAACATTAGGACCGGAGCAAGTATTATCCAATCATCGCGCTTTATTTCAAGCAATTGTGGCGCGTGATTTATTAAAAGCCAAAGATCACGTGGTTAAAGCATTTGAAAGTACCCGCCAATTCCTATGAGAATCACAATTAATTATATTTGCTGCTAGAATACCGGCAACTCGGGTTCCAGAAGATCCATTCCTTGAATCCGGCGTCCTCGACAGCTTTGATCTGTGCTTGAATTTGGGATCTGCCGTAAGGGTTCCCCAAGCTGAAATCTTGTAACCAGGGACGCAATTGAGCAGCCAAGCCGCCGTTTTCGCTTACCTTTGCAAGTCTTTTTTGGGCATCGCTGATGCCGCGGTAAACAGTTTCATACGGATGCAGATCCGGTATTCGGAGGCCGAAGCTGCCGGGTGCGTAATGCGAAGGGTAGACCATCGGGCAGACGATGTCCACACTTTGAGCTATTTTTTCAAACTGCTGGCCTATCCCAAGATCGCCTTGATCACTGGTAGAAAGGCCGAATATATCTGCCGAAACCGGTACATTGTAAGGTTTAAGCTGTTCTTTGGCGTATGTTAGAAAATCTTTGATTATATCCTGACGTAATTCGCCTGTGCCGTAAGGATAAACACACCGTTTTAAGTCGCCGTCGCTGGTAAACCGGACGTAATCAAATTGAATCTCTTGAAATCCTTTATTGATAGCTTCTTTGGCAATCTCGATAATATAATCCCAAACGGCTTTATTATGCGGATCCACCCAGCACAAACCCTTGCGATCCTGCCAGAGACCGCCGTTTGTATCTTTAACGGCCCATTCCGGTTTTTTCTTTGCTAAAAAGGGATCTTTAAATACGACAATTCTGGCAATCGGATAAATAGCGTGTTCTCGGAGGATGTTCATCATTTGGGCGGGGTCGGCTATTTTGCGTTCGAAAGCCCCAATTTCCCTGACTAGGGAGACTTCCGAAGAATAACTTAAGGTGCCGTTATCATCTTTAACATCAATAACCAATGAATTAACTTCAGTTTCATTGATGAACTGAACAATTTTCGGAAACCATTTGCTGGAGCCGGCAATCCATCCGGTGGTATAAACTCCTTTAACTACAGCAGGCTTTGTCCATTCCCATTTCTGGACTGGAGTAGGGGAGGGAATTATCTCAATCCCAGCCGTTTCCACATCACTGGATTCATTCTGAGCGTTGATAACGGGGGTGACCGGAAGATTTACAGGTTCGGGCATTGTCCAGGCAACGATAACCAGTATTAGAGGTAAGATAAATCCGATGAATCTTTGCATTGTGCTACCCTTTAGTGATATTTTCGGACATTATTCGGCGTTTGAAGAAATAATTCCTTTTTAAATCGTGAGGGAAATTCTGATTTGAGAAAAAGAAATAAATTTCCAGAACAATCCTGGAGTTGAGATGAAGGTCATTATTTTAAGCGACAGTCACGGCAATTTCGCCGCATTAAAAAAAGTAGTGGTACATGAATCACCCTTCGATCTGCTGGTTCATCTGGGCGACGGTCTGGAAGATGTAATGCGATTGCGCCGGGTGCTGGATTTTTCGTTTGACGGCGTGAACGGGAATAATGACCCTCGTGGAATGTATCCGGATAGTTTAACTTTAAAATTGGGCACCAAGACCTGGTTTATCTGTCACGGACATCATTATGGGGTAAATCGGGGATTGGAAGAATTGATCAAGGCAGCCCAAGAAAATAAAGCCAAAGTCGCTTTTTTTGGCCATACTCATCAACCCTTCCGGGAACGGATCAAACACATTGAACTCATCAATCCGGGTTCCGTTTGCTTTTATCATAGCCACCAGCCCACTTATATTACGTGGGATTCCAGAAATGACGATTTTGTTTTTCGTAATCTATAGGGAAATAGGGTGAGTTCAGCATTGCTATTTTATATTGATAATTGGCGAAAAGAGGAGTATTCGTGGCGAACCAAAAGTTGATTGCGAGATTAAATGAATTATACCGGGAATCCCAGCAAAGAACCCTTACGGTCGAAGAATTAAGCGAACGGGATCAGTTGCGTAGGGAATATTTGGAGATGATTAAAGCTCAAGTCCGGGAATCATTGGAACGAATTGAACTTATCGATGAAAACGGAAACCGGATTGAGGATCATAAGCATTAACTGAGATGCTCTTTGAGTTATTATTCAAATCCTAATTAATCCCGTAAATCCTATCTCAATGAATAAAGAATATCGCGTTAAAGCTGTCCAAATGTTGTTTTGATTTGGTTCCGGCTTGTCCGGGTAGGATTTGATTTCCGAAATGGAAACAACCAGCGGGGAACTTTGGAATTGATTCCCCGTTATATAGTGTATCCTCCTTTAAATAATATTTTCATTAGTTTTCCACCGCTTTGTGTTGACAGAGCGGTGTTTTTCTTTGTAAATAATGATTAAAATATATTGGAAATGCTAAACTGCTCTCGTTTGGGAATGTGTTCGACATACTTCATTAAACTGCCTTGTTCAACTTCGGCTGCGGCGAGATCTTGGGAGCGAATTGCTCTTTTTGTCCGTATTAACGCCTGATCGATGGCGTCAATTTCTTGGTGACGCAGGAGTATGGACCAGACTGGTTTAATTCGTTCCCACCGGGTTTGTACTGGTTTTAACAATTGTTCGGCTTCGATCCACTTTTGGGAGAGAATGGCGGTCTCCACTTTTATTAATTTCCCGCTTAATTCATGAGTGTTTTTTTTAAGCATTGATTGGTTTAATACAGCCAGAAATACAAATAAAATCAATCCAAGAACCGCAATCAGCCAGGCTTTCAAGAATTGGGGCCTCCTTAATTTTTCGGCTGGATAAACAGCTTTCCGGAAGTGTCCAAGATGGCCAGCAGCACTTGTTTCCAGCTTGTCAGACCGTATTGGCTGAGTTCCTTCAAAAGCCAGTCTTCATCCTGCTTAATCTTGTTCAAGTTATCTCTTTTTAAAGTACCATCAATGATAAGAGTTATCGGCAGCCCTTCATAATCGGTTTCTATGTTTAAGTCCTCCGGGCTTACCGGCCGTTTTTGGGATTTTGGAATCACCGACAGTTTACCGCTGGTTTCCAGAATGGCGTATTCTACATCCGCAATGTTGGGGAAATCTTTCAGCCGGAGTTGTTCTAGTAAATCATTAATATTATAGCGAAGCCGGGTAAGTTCTTTCTGAATAATTTTACCGTTTTCAATGAGGATGCTTGGCCCGCCGCAAATAATCCGGCGGGCGGGCTCGCTTTTTAGCGTCAGTAGTGATAATGAAATCTGAATAAATAGAAGGGTCAATATGGGTATGATCCCGTTAATCAGAGGGATATCCGTGTCTTGTATGGGTATCGCCGCAAGTTCGGAGATTAGGATGGTAATCACCAATTCATAGGGTTGAAGCTGGCCGATTTGATGCTTACCCATAATCCTGACAATTAAAACAACCAGTAAATATAAAATTGCAGCCCGGACCGACAGAATCAGCAAACTATCACCTGTTTTTGAGAAAAGTAAATTGATTTTTATTTTGTGCTAATCTATAGGGCTTATACTTTGGGCTTCCAAATAAATTAATAGTAGAAAGTGGTATGTTTGGGAGGATTTTTAGGTAAAAACACGAATTTCAGAAAATACTATGATGGATTATGGATTTAGACAGTTCTTTTTATCGAGGAGGAGGGACTGGGATGATGAAACCCGTTGAATTAGCCAAACAACTGGCCTATTCGTTGGCAGATAGCGAGGAATATCAGAACTACAAAAAGTTTCAAAAAATATTGGAGGAACACGAGTCAGCCAGGGTGATGCTGGAAGATTTCCGCAAAAAACAATGGGAACTGGAACGAAAAAGGTTAAGCGGTGAGAAGATATTGACTCCCTATGAAGATGAGCTGCGGAAATTATCTGAAGTCATTGGATTGAACCCTTATATCCGAGATTATATAATGGCGGAGTATAAGTTCTCACAACTGTTCGCCGAGGTCCAGCGCATTATTGGAGACGCTGTCGGCCTTAAACCACCGGAAGAACTGATGGAACAATCATAGAATTATCCATAAAAAGTTTGTTCTTTGCTAAACTTTTGGGAATAATTTTGAATTGTAGCCGCACTACAATAGATATATGTTGGGAGTGATGAAATGCTATGAAAAAAATACGAATTGGAATAATGGTTGTCAGTTTGGTGCTTGTTTTTTCATGTATGGCATGGGCGAAAAAAGTAACTATTGGCAAGATGCTCCCGGGCGAATACCCCTCACTGGCAATAACCAATCATACACCCCAATCGTTTCGTAAAAGCAAGGAATATTGGGATTCACGCCAGAAAGTGGAGTTAAGCATCGGCGGTCAGGATCAATTCAAGGAACTGCCTAAACTGGGAATGAAACAGCCTTTTACGGGTTATATCGTTTTGGGGGATAAACCGCAAAAGTTTGGTGTGATTGTTGATATTGTGGGCAATGAGAAGCGGCTCTATATTGACACTGACGGTGACGGCAGTTTCGCGAACGAATCTTGGCATCCTTTATTAAATGAATGGTACGGGCTTGAGATATATACGGTTGAGGGTCCGGAACCGATAACACTGATGGTTCCTTACCGCGCTAAAAATAATCAAAGCTTCCCGCTGGAAATTGAGGTGGGTGGTTTATTGAATAAACCCGGGCCTTTTTTTCAGGCTAAACCATTTTTGAATATTTCAGTCCGCACCTGGTTTCTGGCCAGACTGGTGGAGGATGGTTTCGAAAAATTGACGGCGGTGGTTGATCGGAATAACAACGGCAAATATAATGATCCCGAAGACGCCTTTTATTTTGATTTGAATGATGATGGTTATTTTAGTGATGATGAAATGTCGCTTCACAAAACGGGCGTTACCATCCGGGACGGGAAAGAAAAACTTCCGGTAAACTGGGACGTATACCCTGATAAAATTATGATTGGAGGAAAGACCAAATGAAATCGAAGTTTAAAATCCTCCGGATTAGTTTTATATTGATTTTATTAACAATAATTGCCTCCTTTCCTTTGGAGGCCGCTTCAAATGGTAGTTTTAACAAAGTTACCCTTAAAAATGGCTTGAAAGTAATCTATAAAATAATGCCGGGGCAGCCCCGGGTCTCCTTAAATGTAGTTTTTCCAATCGGGATGAGCGGCGAACGCGAGAAAGGCATCGCTCATTTGGCTGAGCACCTGGTTTTTAGAGGAGGATCGGGTTATACTTTCGATGATATTGCGGAAATAACCATGCGTAATGGCGGGCAGTTCAGCGGGTATACTCATCTTTCCGCCACCACCTACAGTTATGTTATTCCCAAAGAGAATGTGATGACTGCGTTGCGGATCTTTAACGGTTCCATTTGGAAAACCGATATCTCCGAGAATTCGGTGGCTTTGGAACGGAAAATCGTATTGCATGAACTAGATATGGGGTATTCGGAACGGTATCAGTTTTATCCGATCTTTCGCTATTTTTTGCCTGAGTTTAGTTATAATACGGAGACGATTGCCGCAATATCGTCAAAAGAGTTGGAGGAGTTTCTGCGCGCTTATTACCAACCCGAAAACGCCACTTATGTTCTTACGGGTGATTTTGATCCCAAACCTATATTGGCGGAACTGGAAACAGTAAGTAACGGTTATGGGGTAAACAGTAATAAAGTGAAAATAACTCCCCAAGACTTTGATTTACCGGAGAAGGATGTGGTGGAAAGCCGGAACCTTTATCCCTATCAATATCAAATTATGCTGGGATACCAGTTTAGCCAGGTTCCCGAGAAGGATCGGCTGATAATGGAAATGCTGGGGATGATCTACGGGTATGATTCCAAAATAAATTATGAACAGAATGAATTTGACGTCTATAATGTTTTTTACAGGCGCGTGGAAGAGAAGGTCTTTTTCGGCATCTATTATCTGGGACGGAATCATCCTTTTGAGACCGCAAGTTTCGAGCGCTATAAGGCCTCAATGCTTAAATATTTCCGGGAATTCAAAAAGGTTGATCTGAAACGGGAGATTCAAAATTTGGCTCAACTGGTGGAACTTGAAGAGATTCAGAGTCAGGAAACAGCGGAAGGCGCTGCTCAATACGAAGTTAGTCGTTTAATCGATCCTGATTTTATCACCGCAGATACTTTAGCAATTATTAAAAAGCTGACCGTGAAGGATTTGGAGCGGGTCATCGACCAATATTTCAACCAACCTCCCCGGACCTGGATTTTGGTTAAGAACGCCAAATCAGGAGGTAAACAGGAATGAATAAAAAATACTGCGGTTTAGCTTTATTGTTCCTTTTAATAACTGCAACATTATGCGTCCCAGTTCATGCTGCAGACCGTTCGAAGCAGGCGGCCGCATGGATTGACCGGACAACGGTCAGCGGTATGAATATATTATTGCAGAAAACCAAATCCAATGTGATTGATGTGGTTTTATTACTAAAGTCCGGAAGCGGACTTGATCCCAGCTCCAAAAAAGGTACCGCTTTAATTATGAATAATATTGTTTATTTTAAACTTAGGTATTCAAAAACCAAGATCGGTGCGGTTGATGTTGAAACATTCCCGGATTATACATTGATTCGTATGAAGACCACATCCAGCGGTTTGGAGAAGGCGTTGCACGAGGTGAAGGGGTTATTATCCGAGCCGATTTACAGTTACGATTGGCTTACCGATTTGAAAGGCCTTTATAATACCGATTTAAAAGGAATATCGCCGTTTTATAGGGCGTACTCCGACTTTACCGCCCAGTTTTATGGTTCGGACCATCCCTACAACGACCGAATGGTTCCGGAAAATCTTTTAACCATTAGTGGTAAAGATGTTTATCAATGGTATCGCCAGACGTATCAGCCCGGTAATGCGATTTTATCTATTACCGGTAATGTCAGCAAGTCGATAAAGGATTTGAACAAGTTTTTCGCGGATATGATTACTGAGTCGGTGGATCGCCGGTTGATGATAACACCGGTTTTTCCGGATAAAGACATTCAACTGGATCGTGAAGAATTAAACGGCCGGACCACTACCGTCAGTATCGGGTTCGCCGCTCCCCGCTTTTCAGATCCGGATTTTCCGGCATTCCGGGTTATTTCATGTTATTTAGAAGACTACATGCATTATTTCGAAGAATTACGGGTGAAAGAAGGTTTATTTTACGCCGGATTTGTTTTTTATAACTACTTTCAAAAACCTAAGGCACCTAATTTGGTATTCGTGACGTCAACCAGTCCCGATTCTCTTAAACGGGTTGAAGAAAGGACCCTTGCCATTGTCGCCAAGTTAATCAATGAAGGAATTTCGCAACGGGAAATCGACCGGGCTGTGGATGCCATGAAGGCGGGCAATGACGTTTTATTGGAATCCGAAAAGAGTAGCGCGGTGAAAAATGCCTTAAGCCAATATTTGCAGACCCAGTTGGTTTATGATGAAAACCTTTTTGCCAAGTTGACCCAGGTAAAAACTGAAGATATCAAGCGGGCTGCCGCCAAATATTTAAAGCACTATATCCGGGTGGCGTATATCCCTAGGGAAATGGCTGAGAACTTTTGATCAGGAAGATTAGGGTTCGAAGATTTATAAATGATTTCCAATCCTCTTAACCCGGATAATCCCGGCAAAAGTCAGAATAATCGGTATTAAGAACATACTTTATATTGTAAAATTTTTATTAAAATGTAAATTTTGCCAAGGAATTTCCAAGTAATTACTAGAAATCTAAGGCAAAATTTTTGTTTTTGAGAGGAGACTAATGAAATACTTAATATTTGATTTTGATGGCACAATTGCGGATACACTCAAAGTAGTTGAAGAGATGGGCCATAATATTTTAAAACGATATGGAATTAAAGTTGACTCTCAAGAAGCGAGAAGAATAGGATTACGCAGGACAATTATCAAATCAAAATTTCCAAAATGGGAAATCCCATATGCTTTATCAGAGTTACGAAGAGAACTTAATCAAAGAATAGCGGAAGAGGTAAAACTATTTCCTGAAATGAAATCGGTATTAAAAGAATTGAAGCAGCGGTATGATTTAGGAATAGTATCTAGTAACTCCGGTGAAAATATTCGGTTGTTTTTATCTCGGAATGGCGTTTTAGATCTATTTTCATTCATCCACTCCGATAGTTCCTTATTTGGCAAACATATTGTGCTAAAGCGGTTATGTAAGGCAAATAATATTCAATTCACGAATAGTGTGTATATTGGAGATGAAGATCGGGATATTCAAGCGGCAAACAAAACCAGGATTCCTGTAATTGCTGTAACATGGGGTTATAATACAAGGGAAAATTTGAAAAAGGAGAAACCTATTTATATAGTCGATAACGTTAAACAATTATTAGAAATAATACCAATAATATAGTATGGGCGTGATTCAGGTCACGTTTTTGTGTTTAAATGTGACGATTAGACCTGATTACAAATACAAGGGTAGTAGGTATAATTGAGGCAAAAAATAGAATATGAAGTTAAATAAATTATAAGGAAGGACGTATTGGATAATGATGGGAGTAAAAATCAATTACGAAATCATGGGAGTAAAAGGAATTGAAGAATGCTTTACGTTGGAAGACATGGAGTTAATCTTAATTGAAATTAAAGCTTGTGAGAAGCTCACCGGCGAAAAGGCTAAAATAGAATTTGAGCTTTGTGAGTAATATGAATAAAGTTCAGGTTGAATGTTACTTGTTTACGCCAATCTCAAATGGCAAAAGTTGACGGAATTGCAGATTGTGTCTAGAATAATTCCAAATTATCATCGAGAACCTTGAAAGTTACGCAGCTTTTCTTTTAGCTAAAATAGCCTGGAGAATATTTTTCTGAATATAGCAATTAGCAGATTCCCAGTCTTCCGAGTATTCCATTAAATAACAACAAACAAGCCTTATGTAAGAATCCATTGAAGGGAAGATATCCACAACTCTTGAACGTCGCCTTATCTCTTTGTTAAAACGCTCGAGAGTATTGGTCGAGCTAAATTTTCTGGAATCAATCTCAGGAAACCGATAATACTGGAGCGAATCTTCCAGACCATTTTCAATGGTTTCGACAGCTTTAATAAACCGGTGTTCATATTCTTTAATAATCATATCGACATAGTGTTTTGCTGAATCATCGTCGGGCTGTTGCCAAATCTGTGTTTTAGCTTTGCAGCAAAGAATTCTTTCTCCTTGCCAGGAATATGAGCTAAAATGTTTCTTATAAAATGAACCTTGCATCGTTGCCAACTGCAGCCGATGAATGACTTTTGAATGGCAGCAACCAAACCTTGATGAGCATCGGATACAGCTAACCATATATTTTGAATTCCCCTTGCGAATTTTATTATACACTAGCTGTTCAGTTGGTATTTTCTTTTTTACCTTCGACGACCTGTTATGATATAATGACAATCAATATTAAAATTATTTTATTGGTCTTTGCAGTTGCCATTTTCCTGAACTTGCGGATTGAACCATGGCAAATGATATCAGGATGTATCGGAATTTACCAGGAGGCTAAAATAATATGGAGATAAATAAGTAATGCTTTTTTTGTTTCTAGCTCTATGTATCATTGCGTTTATTTTAATGTATTGCAATCCCAAAGAAAAGTCAATAATCTGGGGTTCGATGATTGCCATTGCCGGCAGTCTTGGGGGAGCGGCGAATGTATTAGAAATGGATGTTTTGCCCCATATAACCAATCATCGCCCAATTATCGATGTTTTGCTATTTATCATTGGGCTGTTTTATTCATTGTCGCATTATGTTGAACCGTATGCTTGTTTAATGTTTGGGATTATTTATTCAAATCTCTTTAGTTTTAACCGCAGATCCTATTATATTTTAAGTTCATTATTATGTATTCCAATTATAATAATGTACGCGATATATCCGTTTTATCCTAAATTTATTACATCCTATAAAATTTTATCTTCTTGGGCGGCGCCATATATTTTTCTGGGAAATATAATACTGCTTTATTCTTTCTTAAAAGAACAAAATAAAAGAATAAAGCAGCAAAGATTATTAGTAATATTATTAGCAGCTCCGCCGACATTGTTTTCAGCATTTGCAAACTATATATATCCAGCATTTGGGATAATTCATGTTTATAAAAACAATGTTTTTATGGTAATACTGTTGTTGGTTTTGTTTATAATTTTTGCAACAAAATATGGAGTATTAGGGGTTAAGCTTAAATTTGAAAAACAAAGTTTCAATGACACAATAAAACTAATATCAACGGGAACCTCAATAATAAACCATACGATTAAGAATGAAGTCCTAAAGATAAGCATCTGTGCAGAAAACATAAAAAGTGTTATTGGCGATAATCCAGAGGCCATTGAAGATATTAAAATAATTAATTTATCGACAGATCATATGCTGAAAATGATGGCAAGAATTCAAGAAAAAACCCAGGAAATTAAAATTTATGACCAAGCTATAAATTTGACAGATGTTGTCGAAAATGCTGTAGTTCTTTCAAAGCCATTATTTGAGACCAAAAATATTTCAGTCGAAAAAAACTACTCGATAGATATTGCAGTAAAAGTCGATAAGTTACATATTCAAAATGTATTATGTAATGTTTTCAATAATGCGGTTGAAGCAATGAAGGACAATGGGGCACTTAAAATATATTTACGTACAACAGAAAATGAAGTCACCATTTCAATTCAAGATAGCGGAGCTGGAATTTCCAAGGAAAATCTGGCGCATGTTTTTGAACCTTTCTTTTCAACGAAAAACCAGCGTTTTAATTATGGCCTGGGCTTATCATATTGCTATAACGTCATGCAAAAACATAATGGCGCTATCGAAATACTAAGCGAAGAGAATAAGGGAACTCAAGTAATACTGAGATTTCCATTGGAACGAATGGCCAATTCAGTTTAAGAAGTGACTTATTACCAATTTCAAATGAATAAACTAGAAATTTGTAGATGTAGATATAGTATTTTATACGTTAATATGAAGGAGCAAAAGAAATGATAAAATTTTTTGGTGGCTTTTTGTTAATCTTATTAGCACTATTTCAGTTGCCAAATAATAGTTTTATCGGCTCAAAAATCATAATCATTTTGGATATATTAATCTTAACGGTATTATGGTTTATGTTTGCTTATAAAAAATTTATTCTGTTTTTAAGGGAAAAAGCTAAAAATCCATTCATAATAGCCTTGTTCTTCATTTTAACATTAAATTTATTAGCTTTTTCGGTATTTTTGAAATTTGATTATCATCTTTTATTAAAAAGCTTAATTATTTTTGTTTTACTTTCAGTATCAATATACTTTCTAAAACCCAGAATAGGCCAACATCACTGGAAAGATATCATAATATTAATATATTTTCTAGGAGTTTTTCAATCAAAATTGCTATTAATACCTATGATTAAGTATAAAGACATACAATTTAACGCGGAATACTTAATACTGGCGTTTGTACTTTTGTGGTTCTATGTTGTATTTAAGGAAATAGACATCGGATTTCATTTTGATATAACGTGGCAATCTTTTAAATGGGTATTAATTTTTACTCCTGTTATACTTTTTGTAATTATATTAGGGTTAAAACTTGAATTTGTAGTATTTAGCAGCACTCAATTTTCATGGAATAAACTTTTTCTTTATACCGTATTTATGCTTTATTATGGGGCATTAATAGAGGAATTGTTTTTTAGGGGCCTGATATTTAACTATGTTCGCCAATTTTTTAATAATAATAATATTTTATTGCCAATATTAATAAGTTCGTTGTTTTTTGGACTTACTCATTTATTCAATTTTCCATATCAAATGGTTATACTTTCTTTTATTGCAGGTGTTTTTTATTGTTTGACTTATATAAAATCAAATAATTTATTTTGTGCTTCAGTGATTCATACATTAATGAATCTATCATGGAAGTTATTTTTTGTTTATGGTTAGGCTGTAATCACAAGAAATTTAAAGGGGAATAGGTTGACAAGATTAATTAACCATGTTAAAATTTATTCAGGTTTCAAAAAAGGAGTTAGGTTATGGAGCGGAAGTTAATTACCAGAACCACTAAATTATTTTGCCAGGCGATGTTTTACCGGATAGTATCGCCAACCTTGAATAAACTGGTAAAAGGAGATTTAACCGAGGTTCAATTATCTTGCCTGCGTTTTGTCAACCTTCATCCCGAACCTTCCGTTGGAGCTGTTGCCGAAGGTTTGTCGTTTAGTAACGCCGCTTCGGCCAAGTTGATCGACCGGCTGGTGAAGAAAAAGCTCTTGATTCGGGAAGAAGATCAGCAAGACCGGCGGGTTTTGAAGATCAAGCTGACAGTGGAAGGCCGGGAGCTTTTGACGGAGATTGAAAGCATTGAAGCACAACAGTTTGCAACCATTATGGACCGGATGAAGCATGAGGAGTTGGAGGCTTTGACAACCGGGCTAACTGCGTTCTTAAAAGCAGCTCTGCAGGATGTAAGCCAGCTTGAGGAAATCTGCCTGCGTTGCGGGCGGGATCACTTGGCCGATTGTCCTGGCAACCTGCTTTACCGGGAGTTCACCGGGAAAGATAAGGAGAAGGTCTAATTTTGGGTGTGAATATTAACTATATTAGTAATATATATTGAAAAAATAAACAGGAGGAAATTTAAATGACGAAGAAATTGGAGATTTATAAGTGTGAGCATTGCGGGAATATTGTTGAAGTAGTTCATGAGGCCGGCGGTCAATTGGTTTGTTGCGGTGAGCCGATGAAGCTGCTGGCGGAAAATTCGGTGGATGCGGCCAAAGAAAAACATGTTCCGGTCATTGAGAAAGTAGCGGATGGTTATAAAGTCAAAATCGGCAGTGTGCCCCATCCGATGGAAGAGAAGCATTATATTGAATGGATTGAGTTGGTGGCCGACGGGAAGGCCTACCGTCAGTTTTTAAAACCCGGGGATATTCCGGAGGCTGTTTTTTGTATCGCGGCAACTCAGGTAACCGCCAGGGAATACTGTAATTTGCATGGTTTATGGAAAGCATAAGCATTGCGTGTTTCCAAGGGAATATAATCTTATCTATCAAAATAAATGCCGGGAATATTATCCGACATTTATTTTTTTCTTTTGGCAGGAGAATACTTATTGGGAACGAAATCTAATTCGTTTTGAAGCATTCGAGGGAGTCTGTGCGAGTAATCGGTGAATGAGTTTAATCTGGTCAAAGACATTTTGGGAAAGCAGATTAACGGGACTAAAGGGATTTTTCATAAATGCAAAGTTAATAACGAAGGTAATAGAATATTTTAATCCAAATAGATTCCGTAATCTGGCCCAAAGATAGGTTTATGAAGTTAATTAGGCCTAAACAAGGAAACTGGACAGGATTAACTGGGTGAAGGGATTAACGGGATTTTAAGAGCAGGGGAATATGATTTGAGCGATTTTTAATTCTGCAAATCCTGATTGAATTCATGGAGGCATTGATGGACAATAATTTGGAACTATTGGCTGAGTTGGTAAAGGTTGATTCCGGGACCGGCGATTCCGAAGGAATGCTAGGCATCGCCCGGATACTCTCCGGCCGGTTGCAGAAAATGCAAATGGCATTACAGGCAATGGAAGCCGCAGACGGTTCCGTACATTTTTTCGCAAGCCGCGGCAAGGGAAACCGGGTTTTACTGATTGCGCATATCGATACCGTTTTTGCCAAGGGGACGGTTGCTAAAAGGGGTTTTGATATCGAAGGCGATACCGCCAGAGGGCCTGGGGTTTCGGATTGTAAATCCGGAGTGGTAACCATCATTCGGGCCTTGGAGCATCTGAATAGTTTGGACGCATGGCCTGATTGGGAGATCGGGTGTCTATTCAACAGCGATGAAGAAATTGGTTCGCCGGGTTCCCGTCCGATAATCGAGAAGCTGGCCAATGAATCGCAAGCGGTTTTGGTGGTGGAACCCGCCGAAGGGGAGAATATCACTATTTCCAGGAAGGGAATCGGGCGTTTTGATCTGCAGGTTTTCGGCAAGGCCGCCCATTCCGGCTCTAATTACCAAGATGGGCATAATGCTATTTTGGAATTAGCCCATAAAATAATAGCAATTCAGGAGTTAACCGATTTCGATGCCGGAATTACATTGAATGTAGGGGTTGTGGGCGGGGGATTGCGTCCCAATATTGTTCCCGATTATGCCGAAGCCGAGATCGATCTGCGTATTATCGAAGCCGGCCAGGAGGAGAAGGCATTGGCCGATTTAAACCGGATTACAGCCTCCAATAAAGTGAATGGCGTTGCCGCTAAAATCAGCGGGGGTATTACCAGGCCGCCGATGCCGTTTTGTGAAAGGAATGATGCATTATACCGGAAGTATCGTGATGTTGCTTTAAGTATGGGATTTCAGGTAGGAGTCCATTCATCCGGCGGTGGTTCCGACGCTAACTTCACCGCGGCTTTGGGAATTCCGACCATTGACGGGGTTGGACCGGTGGGCGGCGGCCATCATTCCGAAGCCGAGTACCTTTCGATACCCAGCCTTCAGAACCGGATCATGATACTGGGAGAGTTTTTGAAACACATCGATACGCTGGACCTTGTGAGGTAAATATGGGCACAATTGTTAATGTAATCACTATTTTAGTCGGTGGGGCCATCGGACTGTTATTCCGGAAAGGTTTTCCGGACCGGGTGGCTCAAACCGCCTTGCAGGTCATGGGCTTGTTCACTTTTTTGGTGGGCTTGAAAATGGCCTGGGAGACTCAAGAAATGATTTTAGTATTAATCAGTTTGTCATTGGGCGCAATGATCGGCGAGTGGATCGATATTGAAACTTTTCTGGAGAGATTTGGCGGTTGGCTGGAACGGCGGTTGGCAGTTACCGAAGGAAGTCCGGCCAAAGGTTTTATCTATGCCAGCCTGGTGTTTTGCGTCGGCTCTATGGCAATAGTAGGCAGCATCAACGACGGCGTGAAGGGGGATCATTCCATCTTATATACTAAGGCCATGATGGACGGGATTATTTCAATTCCTTTCGCAGCTTCCATGGGATTTGGAGTGCTCGGTTCCGCCATATCCATACTATTGTATCAAGGAACTCTTACGCTCCTCGCGGCCCAGTTACAATCGGTTTTCAACCCGGTAATCATCAGGGAATTAACCGCAGTCGGTGGAATTATCGTAATGGGAATCGGGATAAACATTATGGGGTTGCATAAAATCAAAGTGGGTAATTTGTTACCGGCATTGTTGCTGATTATTGCAATTCTTTTGATACAAAGTTATTTGCGGATTCATGGCTTATTATTATAGAATGAAAAACCGGCGCATAATAATTTTTTTTTATTTGTTTTGCATGGTTTTGCGGGGGTCGGTAGCTAGCCGGCTTTTTTCATTCCATGAAAGGTCTTTTATTTACGTTTGCAATATGATACTATATTATGGGCAATAAGTTGAATTTTTTTTTGCCCGGTTCAAACCCTTATTCTCATTAGGTTTTGTATCAATATATTTAAATTTTTGCAAGGAAATTACGGTTAATTAAGTGGTAGTACTTCCAAAAAGCCGCCGTGATTCTTTCCCTGTATATTAAAGGAGGTGTGGCTTGAAGTTCAATACTTTTGGCGTTTGTAACTATATGGATTACGCAATATTAATCTTGCAACTTGAAAAAGAAAGGAAAAAAGAAAAGAAATGGGACATTTAAATCTAGTACCGTTTGAATTTTGGTCGTTATGGGCTGTATTCGCAATTTCTATTATCGGTTTGGGCTATGCTTTATTCTTGCGCGGGCAGATATTGAGGAAGGACAAGGGTGATTCCAAAATGCAAGAAGTTTGGAACGCCATTCGTCTAGGCGCGGATGCTTATCTGAACCGACAATTAAAGACTATTTTGCCGTTGATTGTTGTTTTGGCCGGAGTATTATTTCTGTCCGTTTATGTGGTTCCGCCGAGTGCCGAAGCGATAGAACGTTTCCCCGGCGCAACTCCGGATCAACTAAAACTTTATATGGGATTGGGCCGGATGGTGGCTTTCATTATGGGTGCTTTCTTCTCGCTCATCGTTGGTCAGTTCGGAATGCGGATGGCTGTGCAAGGTAATGTTAGAGTTGCCGCCGCCGCCCGCAGCAGCTTTTCGGAAGCTTTGAAAATTGCTTACCGCTCCGGAACCATCACCGGTATGCTTACCGATGGTCTGGGTTTATTTGGCGGTACTGTTATCTTTATGTTTTTTGGTATGGCTGCCCCTGACGCCTTATTAGGTTTCGGTTTTGGTGGTACCCTTCTGGCTCTCTTCATGCGGGTTGGCGGTGGTATCTATACCAAAGCCGCCGATGTCGGTGCTGACCTGGTTGGTAAGGTTGAGGCCGGGATTCCGGAGGATGACCCGCGTAACGCAGCTGTTATTGCCGACTTGGTCGGTGATAATGTTGGTGATTGCGCCGGTATGGCCGCTGATATTTTTGAATCGTATGAAGTTACCATCGTTTCCGGGTTAATTCTTGGAGTAGCCCTGGTGGCAATTACTCATGAAATAAAATGGATTGTCTTCCCGTTGCTGGTTCGTGGTATCGGGGTCCTTTCTTCGATTGTCGGTACGTATTTGGTTAGAGGCAAGGATGATGGCACCGGAGATGCAATGGCTTCTATCAACACCGGCTTCTATGCTTCCGCTGCCATTTCATTAGCAGCGTTTGCAGTCCTCGCTCATTTCTATATGCATGAATGGAGCGCTTTCTGGTCCGTTGGTGTTGGTATTGCATTAGCTTTGGCCCTTGATGAATTAACCAAATACTTTACGGATACTCACTATAAACCCGTTAAAGAGATCGCCGGCGCTACCAAGACTGGTTCCGCCACTTTGATTTTACGTGGTTTGGTCGTGGGTTTTGAATCCGCTGTTTGGCAGACTATCGTAATCGCAGTTACTATTTTAGCATCAGTTATCATTTACTGGGGTAAAGATCCCGTATTTGTTCTATATGGCGTAGCTATGACCGGTATCGGTATGTTGACCTTAACGGGTAACAACGTAGCTATGGACTCTTTCGGACCTATCGCCGACAATGCCAATGGTATTGGGGAAATGGCCGGATTGGACAACAAAGCCCGTCAAATCATGGCGGATCTTGATGCGGTCGGTAATACAACCAAGGCCATCACTAAAGGTGTGGCCATTGGTTCCGCGGTTATCGCTGCGGTTTCCCTGTTTGGATCGTTCTTAACCGATGTTGCCAAAGTACAAGCCGCACAGGGTGTCGAATTAATTAACCAATTATCTTCTACCGGCATCCGGGTTTCGGCCCCGGCTGTATTTATTGGTATGCTGATCGGAGGAGCGATTCCCTGGCTCTTCTCATCCTTGACCATTAACTCCGTGGCCCGCGCCGCCGCTTTAATCGTTGAAGAAGTACGCCGTCAGTTCCGGATCCCCGGCTTGATGGAAGGCAAGGTTGCCCCGGATTATAAACAAGCTGTGGGAATTTGTACGTCTGCAGCGCAACGTGAATTGATTTCCCTGGCCTTAATCTGTGTCATCACTCCGCTCATCATTGGAATGCTTCTGGGTGTGGAAGCCCTCGGCGGCTTCCTGGCCGGTATTATCCTCTCCGGACAATTATTGGCGGTTTTCATGGCCACTGCCGGCGGCGCCTGGGATAATGCCAAGAAAACCATCGAGGACGGACTTCATGGCGGCAAAGGTTCCGAAGCCCACAAAGCCGCTGTCGTCGGCGATACCATCGGTGATCCTTTAAAAGATACTGCCGGTCCGGCCTTGAACCCCATGATCAAGGTGATCAACCTGGTATCTTTATTGGCTGCCCCGATTTTGATTATGAATGAGATTCAAAATCAGGGAAATATACCCGCCAGCGTTATTATCACCTCAATAGTTGGTGGATTAATCGTGGTGGGTGCCATTGTATATTCCAAGTTGGGTGGATTCGGCAAGAAGTCTGAATCCGCGGTTAAATTTTAAGCGGACAAAAGTATGCGTGGAAAGCCCGAAATTGTGTTTTTCGGGCTTTCTTTGATATTCAGAACTGATGAAATAACATGCGGGGGGGGGTTTGGATGTTAATAAAAACCAAAGAGTTTTCATTTCCCAAAATTGAATACTTAAAGATTCTGGTTGTTAGCTCATTACGCAAGAATACCTGGACCGTGGTTTTTCTAATTTTGGTGGGCGGCTACGGGATATTCAAAGGGGTCGAAGGGTGGACCAATATTCTGCTGATTGCTTTGCCTTTCGCATTTTTCTCATATTTGGTGCTGCGAAGTTGGATTCATATGAATTCTAAAAAAAATAAATGGTTCTTCCAGGAACGCTTCTTTGAAATCGATGATAAATCGCTTATCTGCCGATTTCCCGATGGTTCTTCCCAAAAAATTTTGTTGGCTGAGATTGTAAGGGTAGTCAAGAAGTCCGGTTATTATCAGTTATTTCTTTCCAAGAAATCCTTTATCTATATTCCTTGGAAAGCATTCAAAACCAATGGCGATATTGATAAATTTGATTTTTATTTAAAATCCCGAAAAAGGGGCTAGGATTCTGTGCAAGTAGCACTTTTCTCTGGCTTAAGACTGCACTATATTAGATTAAATTATATTACTGAACACTTAATATGCATCAAAAACATATTATCCGCACAGACTCCTTAATATAAATCCTTGGACGAGAAAAATTCGGGCCGAAACGGCTTGTTTTAAATAAAATCAAGCAACCCTTCAATGAACTATATCGAGGGACCACAATGAAAATAAAAGTGCCGGGGAAAATTGACCGTGGTCCATAACCTTGGTTTTGGCGCTGGCTATAATGATGGCAATGCCCGATGATGCTTGTGGTATAACGCAAGGAGTTTTCCGGGCTTTTTGCTATATCAAAAAAATTATTGTCGAGTATTGATCCGTCCTGCAAGGAGTTATCATAGCTAATTTTTAATTACAGCTTTGCTTTAACCAATAGGGCGACGAAGAAAAAGATATTGGGTGGCTGTTTTTACTAGAATATTTCTAGGCAGGTGGTATGTGAAAATGAAAAGCAATGGAGACCAAAAGATCAAGGAAAAAGGAGCGGAGTTATTGCAGTTTATCCTGCTTACAATGATTCTTTTTGGATTTTGGTTAATCATGTCGGGGATGTGGCAGGTAAAGTTTCTGGTGGTAGGCTTCGCCGCTTCATTGGTTATAGCCTGGGTCACTCGGCCTTTATTGCGCATCCCTTCACAAACCGTTCCAAACAAGAATTACCTGGCTTTTAACCTACCTTATCTAAAGTTACTGGCTTATGTACCCTGGCTTTTATGGGAGATTATTAAGGCCAACATTGATGTTGTTAAACTGGTTCTTGATCCGAAAATGCCCATTAGCCCCGCGATAATTACTTTTGAGAAATCAATGTCAAACCCTATCGCACATGTCTTTTTAGCCAATTCCATTACTTTGACGCCGGGTACTGTAACCGTTGACCTTAAGGATGGGATCTATCACGTTCATGCCATTACGGAACAAGCCGCCCGCTCCCTGGTTCCTGCGGAAGGAGAAGGGGATATGTCTAAGCGAGTAGCCGATCTTTTCAACGAGAAACCGGCTAATAGCGGAAAGGGGAGTGCGGTATGACCATTGACAATTTATTTATCGCAGTGTTGACAGGCCTAACAATCCTGACAATGCTCATGATGATCCGTGTTTTTAAGGGTCCTACGGTCTATGACCGGTTAAATGGTCTGGCAGTTATCGGCACTAATGTGATTTTGATTTTAACTGTCTCCGGTTTCATCAGCGGGCGGGTGGAAATGTACGTTGATATAGCCATCACTTATGCAATCCTGGGTTTTATCGGGCTAGTGGTGATTGCCAAATATCTTGAAGGGGAGGGTAATGGCAAGGGATGAAGATATTGGCGGTTTTTTTAATACTTGCGGGTTTTTTCTTTACAGTTGTCGCTGCTATCGGGGTACTTCGTTTGCCTGATTTTTACACTAGGCTGCATGCTTCCGGAAAAGCGGATACTTTGGGAATTGCTTTAACACTGGTAGGGTTAGGTATCTATAATGGTTTTTCCCTGGTGAGCGTCAAAATTATTATCATCGCGGTTTTAATTATGCTGGCCAACCCTATTGGAACGCATGTCCTGGCGAGAGCTGCTTACCGGTCCGGAGTTAAACCTTGGACTCATAAGGGGGAGTCGTAGGTGGGTATGCTGCTATTAATTTTTGTACTGCTAGTTTCAATGGCAGTTACAGGCCTTATTGCCCTTTTTCTTAAGGATCTGATGGCGTCGATTATTCTTTTTAGCGCATTCAGCTTTCTTGCCGTTTTCATCTATTTATCCCTGGGAGCTCCGGATGTGGCCTTTACAGAAGCCGTCATCGGGGTGGTGGCCACTACATTTTTCATTAGCGCTCTTCGGAGAATGCGAAGGGGGTGCTCAAGGTGACCAAATTTTTAGTTTTTTTAGTGGTAATCATGATGAGTATTATGCTATTTGTTTCAACCGGCGGCTTACCGGCCTTGTTCGATCCGGATTCTCCGGCGGCAACCCATGTTTCTCCCCGCTATATTGAAAAAAGTCATGCAGAAACCGGTTCTCCCAACTTTGTTACAGCGGTTCTAGCTGACTATCGGGGTTATGATACTTTGGGAGAGACAACCGTCATTTTTACCGCAGGCCTCGCTACTTTTTTAATGCTGCTGACATTTCGAAAGACTCAATCGCAACGGGAAGAGGAAGAGAAATGAACAAGGAATATGATAGCATTATATTGAGTACCGCCTATCGTTACTTTATTCCGTTTATCATGATATATGGGGTATATGTGTTAATGAATGGCGAATATAGTCCGGGAGGCGGTTTTCAGGCGGGAGCCTTGTTGGGGATTGCCATAGTTCTGGATAAGCTTGTCTGGGGAGAAAAAGCCATACTCAATATATCAGGCGCCACTGCGCTTATTCTGGCCGGAATCGGCACTTTTATATACGCTCTTATAGGAGTACTAACCATGGTATTTAAGGGCAATTATTTGGCATACGGGGTATTTCCGCTTGCGATGACAGAGGTTGAAAGACACGCTTTGGGAATTCTGGGGATTGAAATCGGAGTTACCATTTGTGTTATGGCCACCATTATCGTTATTTTCGACTCGTTAACCAGAAGGGAAGAGTGACGGCATGAAGGAGCTATTGTCTCAACATGTCATATATTGGCTAATTATTACCCTTTTTATGATTGGGCTTTTTGGCATGGTTTATAAAAATAACCTGGTGAAAAAACTGATGGCAATGAATATTATGCAAGTGGCAGTAATTATTTTTTTCCTGGTTCTAGGGCAAAAAGCCGGCGGTACAATACCCATCGAGATTCATGGTTTGGAAGGAATCGAGAATTATATCAATCCGCTTCCTCATGCCCTAATGCTTACGGCGATTGTTGTGAGCCTCGCCACAACAGGTGTGGCCCTGGCTTTTTTATTGTTTATTGAGCGAAGATACGGCGCTCTTGAAGAGGACGAAATGTTACGGAGGATGAATCAATGAGGGAACAACTTCCGGCATTAATTATCATTGCACCGCTTTTGGTCGCTTTGATTGCCCCTTTGATTTCTTGCGTGTCCACCAAGGCATTAAGAGTTGTGGTTATTGGCACCTTGCTTGTTTCGTGCATGAGCGCTTTAAGTGTTTTAATCCGCGTTTTATCTGAAGGTACCTTTCATTATCAATTTGGCGGTTGGGCACCTCCCTGGGGCATTGAATATGTTCTTGATCCTTTAAGCAGTGGGATTGCGACGCTGATTTCTTTTATTAGCCTGGTCGTGATTATCTATTCGGGGCCTTTTTTTAATGGAGAAACCAAGTTGCGAAGTGGAATCATTCACGCGCTTTATTGTCTGCTGACCACGGGCCTTATGGGAATGGTGCTAACTGGCGATATCTTTAACTTATACGTTTTTTTGGAGATTTCATCCCTTTCTGCTTATGCTTTAATTGCTTCGGGAGGTTATAAGGCTACCGTGGCCGCTTTTCGTTATCTGTTAATCGGAACGGTGGGAGCTTCCTTCTATTTATTGGGAATTGGGTATCTTTATGCCGTTACTGGAACCCTAAATATGGCGGATCTGGTTCAAAAACTTCAGCCTCTCATGGATTCCCCGGTGATCTTTACTGCGGTAGCCATGCTGGTGGCGGGAATGGGTATTAAAATGGCGCTCTTTCCAATGCATGGCTGGTTACCGGATAGTTACACCTATGCACCGCCTCCTGTAACCGCCTTTATTTCGGGGGTAATGACCAAAGTATCGGCCTATGTGCTTTTCCGCTTTTTCTTTTATATATTTGGCGCGGCCAGTGGACCGGTATCTGCCGCCCTTAACATAATCGGATGGGCAGCGGCCATTGGGATTATTTTCGGTTCGGTAATGGCGATTACTCAGACTGATTTTCGGAGGATGCTGGCTTATTCCAGCATAGCCCAGATCGGTTACATCATATTAGGACTGGCTATCGGCAATACTTTCGCGCTTATTGGAGCGATCTTACATTTTCTGAACCACGCGGTGATGAAAAGTTGTCTTTTTCTTGTAGCCGGGGGGGTTAAATGGAAAACAGGGGAGCATGCCATTGAGAAATATGCGGAACTAAGTCGACGAATGCCGTTAACCATGGGGGCATTTCTAATTGCAGCTCTTTCCATGGTGGGGCTTCCGCCTACGGCCGGTTTTTTCAGCAAATGGTATTTGGTGTTAGGGGCAATGGAAACCGGGATGTGGCCTTATATAATCGTCATCATCATTAGCAGTCTCCTGAATGCAGTTTATTTCTTCAGGGTGATTGAACATGTATATATGAAAAAAGCGACGCCGGAGATGAAAATTCCGGAAAAAGGCGGCGAATTACCGGTTGCCATGCTGGTTCCGATCGTAGTTTTAGGGGCCGGAATTTTAATTATCGGGATATTGAATGAACCGATTGCTACCCAAATATTGCAATACGCTCTTCCTGGGGGTACTCATTAGATGGATAATATAGTACTTGATTACCGGCCCCTGTTGGCCATACTGATTTCCCTGGTCGCCGCCGGATTGGTTTTGTTAAGCGGCCGCCGCCCCAACCTTCGGGAATCATGGACGGTTCTGGCGGCGCTAGGCAAGGCGGCCATAGTTTATTCCATGCTGCCCGGCGTTTTATCCGGAAAGGTGTTTGAAACAGCGCCAATAAATATTGCCGTCGGAATTAACTTGCATTTCCGGGTGGATGCCGTGGGGATGCTTTTTGCAGCTCTGGCCTCGGCTCTTTGGGTGGTAACTTCTTTTTATTCGATGGGATATATGCGGAAGTTGGATGAAAAACATCAAACCGGTTATTTCGCAAGTTTCGCCGTATGCCTCTCAGCAACGATAGGTATTGCATTTTCAGCCAATTTACTCACTTTTTTTATTTTTTACGAGATCTTGACCATCGCCACTTATCCCCTGGTGATTCACAAGCGTACCCCGGAGGCCATAGCCTCGGGACGAAAATATTTGGTCTATACTCTCATAGCCGGGCAATTACTCTTAATTGGAGTCATCTGGACCCAGGTGATAACTGCAGGAAACGCCGATTTTCAGCCGGGAGGCTTTTTGGCGGGCAAAGCGGCGACGGGGATTCTGCAGGCCATTTTTGTTTTATTGATATTGGGAACCGCGGTTAAAGCAGGTGTTATGCCATTCCACGGTTGGCTCCCCGCCGCTATGGTAGCTCCTACCCCGGTAAGCGCTCTACTCCATGCGGTTGCCGTCGTTAAAGCCGGGGTTTTCGGTATTATCCGTGTGGTTGGTTTTATTTTTGGTCCGCAACTGCTCACGGAGATTAGCATAGGTACCATCCTGGCCTGGGTAGCGGCATTGACCATTATCATTTCTTCCCTTATCGCTCTTGGCCAGGATAATCTTAAAAGACGTTTGGCTTTTTCCACGGTAGGCCAATTGTCTTACGTGGTGCTGGGCGTATGTTTGCTTTCACCGTTAGGAATTTTAGGAGGGATATATCATATTATCGCCCATGCCTTTATGAAAATAACTCTCTTTTTTTGCGCCGGGGCCGTATATGCGACCCACCATTTAACCAATGTAAGTGAAATGAGAGGTATCGGACGAAAAATGCCTTTCACCATGGGGGCTTTTGCCGTAGGTTCTTTGGGGATTTCTGGATTACCTTTTATAGTGGGTTTTATCAGTAAGTGGAACATTGCTTTGGGCGCTCTTCAGGGTGGGAAAGGGATTTTTATCGCTGTGCTAATCGGCAGCGCCATGCTGAGTACCGCTTATTTGATCCCCGTAGTTTATATGGCCTTTTTTAAAGAATCCGTTCCGAAAATTGGTCATGGACATGATTCCCTTGGTGAAGCCAATCCCGCGATGTTAATCCCGCTGTTAATAACAGCAGTCTGTTCTCTGGTCCTGGGAGTATTCCCTAATGCGGGAGCTAGATTCTACGATCTGGCAGTTATGGCGGCCAATAGTATTACTGGTGGCAATGTGTCTGGGGGAGGATTGTAGAATGTCAAAAAAGAAAGGTTTGGTCATTAGTGGTGTGATATTGGCTTTATCAGTCCTCATTGAAGCTGTGTTTGTTGATCACCACGTGGAATACTGGTGGCATGGTTTAATAGGTTTCGATGTAATCTACGGCTTTGTCGGATGTGTGGCTATTATTGTTATCTCTAAAAAGCTGGGCAAATTGTTCATTCAGCGGAAGGAAGATTATTATGGCGGAGGTGAAAAGGGCGATGATTGAGTTTCATCCGGGTTTTTTATTATTAATAGGAGCTCTTTTAGCTGCCGTTTTACCGCAACGAATTCGCCGGACTGTAATGGTTTTGGCTCCGCTCTTGGGCATTATTGCGGTATTTCATTTAAAATACGGGACAGTTTGGACATATCGCTTTATTAATCAAATTGACCTGGTTATCCTTAAAGTTGACCAACTTTCCTGGATGTTTGGTTTAATCTTCAGTATCATGGCTTTGCTTGGCAATATATACGCGCTTCATATCAAGAAAGCCGGGGAAAGTGCAGCTGGTTTGGCTTATGCCGGCAGTTCCCTGGGTGTTGTTTTTGCTGGTGATTGGATTACTCTGATCTTCTTTTGGGAGTTAATGGCTGTTTTTTCCACTCTTTTAATCTGGTATCGGAAAGTGCCCCAGGCCATTGGGGCGGGTTTCAGGTATATCTTGGTCCATTTCTGTGGCGGCAATATTTTGTTGGCCGGAATCTTTATCAAGGTCATGATGGGTGAGACGGCAATCACCGCTCTGACGGGTAATCATGATGCCGGATTTTGGCTTATTCTTCTGGGTATCGCCATTAATGCGGCGATTCCACCGCTCCATGCTTGGTTGACGGATGCTTATCCGGAAGGAACCGTGACGGGTAGTGTTTTTCTTAGTGCATTTACTACCAAGGTGGCTGTATATTGTCTGATTAGGGTTTTCCCGGGCACTGAGTTTCTTACTTGGGCCGGGGTTATTATGGCCCTGTACGGAGTGGTGTATGCGGTGTTGGAAAATGATATTAGGCGGCTCTTGGCTTATCATATTATCAGCCAGGTCGGATACATGGTGGCGGCTGTCGGAATGGGCACGAATCTGTCGTTAAACGGGGCATCCGCTCATGCCTTTAGTCACATCCTCTATAAGTCATTACTATTTATGGGGGCCGGTGCGGTTATTTTATCTACAGGGCGTCGTAAAATCTCCGAGTTGGGAGGATTTTTCCGACGGGCGCCTGCAACTGTCGTTTTGTATATCATTGGTGCTTTTTCTATTTCAGGTGTGCCGCTGTTTAACGGGTTTATCAGTAAGTCCATGATTATCTCCGCCGCTTCCCATAACCATATGCCGGTGGTGGAACTCCTGTTATATCTAGCCAGTATCGGAACATTTTTAAGCATCAGTTTAAAACTCCCTTACTTTATGTTCTTTGGGTCTGACCGGGGGATTAAGCCGGAAAAGATTCCCATAAACATGTATGTGGCCATGGCTGGCGGAGCGTTTCTCTGCATCTTGTACGGGGTGTTTCCTTCATTACTATATCAATATTTACCTTTCGCCGCGGAATATGAGCCTTTTACCATGGATCATGTTATTTCGACGATTCAGCTCCTGGCGGCGACCCTGGCGGTTTTTTGGATTTTTATTCCGAAATTAGGTGGGGAACCTACCGTATCCGTGGATACCGATTGGTTTTACCGGCGGCCATTGATTTATTTGGTTAATGCCGCAGTTAATGGAGTTCTAAAGATCCAAGAGGCGGCGGGGGTTCATGGTAAAAGAGCGCTCAGCAAAATCAATTCTTTTTTCGCCAATCCTTTAAAATGGATTCCGCTGAGTACGATGCGACCGGTTGAGCCGGTATATAGTGAGGATAAATACCGTTTCCCGGTGGGGATAATTATTCTTTCCGGTATCATGGTTTTTATGATGGTGTTAGCGCTGGTTTACTGGAGTGTTTAAGAATATTTGGCCCGTTTAGCCAAATGTTTTTTCTCAAAATCAGAAATACGAAAACGTCTGGGCTTGGGTAGATCCACTCAGCCGTTTTTATTATGCCGGAAAATAAACCGTGCGGGTATTATTGAAGTGCCCTGAATTTGCTGTTTACCCACCCGGAATCGTTTCTAGGCATCTATATATTTCTACCGGGATTTGCATTATTATCATGAAACCGCCACCGTATGCGTATCATTTAAGGGAAAAACACCACGCGGTTTTAAAATAATATTGCATCCAAGGCGGTAGAAATGAACCACAAATTATCCATAGTAAAGGGTGCGGCGCTTTTAACCGGCGCCGGTTTGATTGTTAAACTGATGGGCGCAGCTTACCGGATTCCATTGGCGCGGTGGATCGGCTCGGAAGGGATTGGGCTTTATCAAATGGCTTATCCCATTTATTTGATTTTTCTTTCGTTATCAACCGCCGGCTTGCCCATTGCTATTTCCAAAATTATTGCCGAGGAAACGGCCCGCGGGAATATTAACAATCGGAAGAAGGTATTTCAAAGCGCCGTGGTGCTAGTTTTTTGTTTGGGCTTACTAGGCTCATTGGCCATGTGGTTAAGCGCCCCGTGGTTGGCTGGTAGGGTTGTAGCTGATCCCCGGGCGGTATATGCAATGTGGGCCTTAGCCCCGGCCATTTTTTTTATGAGCATGATGGCGGCATTGCGGGGTTACTTCCAGGGACGCCAAAATATGTTGCCTAGCGCCATTTCACAAATCACGGAACAGATTGTCAGAGTATCGGTGGCTTTAATTTTAGCGGCCATTTTAATTCATAAGGGTATTGAACATGCGGCGGCCGGGGCGGCATTCGGGGCGACCGCCGGGGGTATGGCGGGATTGGCCTTTTTATGTTTCATGTATTTTAAACAGCGGCAAGTCGATAAAATGCAGCCGGTGAACGCGGCGATAAATTTCAAGGATAACCTTCAGAAGATGTTACCGGTCATCGGGCGTTTGCTGAAATTTGCATTACCGATATCCATTGCGGTAATATTAATGCCGTTACTGCAAACCCTGGACACTATTATTGTCCCGGCCAAACTGCAAAGCATCGGTTATACGGTTAAACAAGCCACTTCAGCCCTTGGAATATTGGGGAATTGTTGGGCGGTAATCTATTTACCGATGATTGTCACCGGGGCCGTCAATACTAATATGGTTCCGGTGATTGCCGCCGCCAATGCCGCCGGAATGAAGAGACTAATGGTGAATAACGTTCAGGACGGTTTAAGATTTGCATTGATCTATCTAGTACCGGTAGCCGTGATCTTTTATTTGTGCGGGTCTTGGATTTACCGGATAATTTATGGCGTGGGAGGCGTTGAGGTCTTATCCTGGTTCGCGCCTGCGATAATATTTCTGGGTTTGGAGCAAGTCACAGCCGGAATTTTGCAGGGTTTGGGGCGCCCCAACCTACCGTTGCTGAATTTTTTGATTGGAGCGATATTCAAGATTGTAGTGACTTTTTTATGCACGGGTTGGCCTGGTTTAAACTTGACCGGGGCTGCGTTGGGAACGGTTTGCGGCGCCGGACTGACTGCTTGCTTAAATCTGGCTGTTGTGAAAAAACTGATTAGGGTTCGACTCCGGTTTCTTCCGGCTGTCGTTGTCGGCGGGACATTGATGACAGCAGCGGGATGGTATCTTAAGCGGGTATTGCAGTTGGATTTTTTATGGGAATTTATCCTCATCGGATGCTGCGGTACTTTAATCTACCTGGGTTTTTTATTGATTTCGGGAGGAATTCGGTTCCAGGATCTCGAAGAGGTAAAAAAATTCGTAATGGATCGTAAAGAACAGAGCATAAAGGGGAATGGATAATGATTACAGGTTCAAATGATAACGGTGGATTTCAAGCCGCTCCGAAAACCGTTCTGAAAACAGCTCCAAGAACCGATTCGGAAACCGGCTCTGCAACAAGTTCAGGAGGAAACCTGCAACGGTTGGTGGAAATTATGGCAAAGCTCCGGGGAGAACAAGGCTGTCCCTGGGATCGGGAGCAGACCCACCAGTCCCTTAAACCCTATGTAGTGGAGGAAACCTATGAAGTCCTTGAAGCCATTGATAACGGAGATCCGGACAAGCTGAAGGAAGAATTGGGTGATATATTGCTACAGGTGGTTTTTCACGCTCAACTGGCTGCTGAAACCGGTCAATTTGATATTAATGCGGTGATTGATTCCATTTCCGACAAGTTAATCCGGCGTCACCCCCATGTTTTCGGCGACACCAAGGTGTCCGGTGTGGCGGGGGTAGTGGAAAACTGGGAAAAAATCAAAAAAAGTGAAATGCCGGGGGAACGGAAATCGGCTCTGGATGGAGTTCCCAAAGATTTGCCGGCGCTGCAAAAAGCTGAAAAATTGCAGAATAAGGCTGCTAAAGTGGGTTTTGACTGGGGAGATCTGGCCGGGCCGCTGGCCAAAACCAGAGAGGAGTTCCGGGAGTTTGAAGAGATTTTGGATCCGGATAATCTGCCGCAAAAAGGAAGCCCGGAGTGGGAGCGGCTGGAGGATGAGCTGGGGGATATTCTGTTTTCGCTGGTGAATGTCGGCCGTTTTTTACGTATCAATTCGGAACTGGCTTTACGGCGTACAATGGACAAGTTTAACCACCGTTTCCGGTTTATGGAACGGGAGGCGGAAAAATTGGGGCGCAGTTTAAAGGAGATGACCCTGGCTGAGATGGACGAGCTTTGGGAAAAAGCCAAATAGCCCTAAAAGGGCAAGAGTTGATCGTAATGGTGAAGAACGTTTTAGCGGGATTAACGGGATTTACAGGATGCTAAATGACGGTATAAAATCAGCTAAAATTGAGATGCTAGCCAATGAGTATAATTTTTGGGAAAGGTGAGGGTAGGATGAAAACCCCGAAAATTCACTGGCTGGCATTATTACTGATGGCTGTTGTTTTGTTTAATGCAGGTTGCCCCGGGAAAGAGGATGTTCTTTTTAAGAACATCGTAACCCGCTTTGGAAAACCGCCGGTTATTTCAGTGTATGATAAGGACACCGGCCAGAAAAAGAGGATGGATATTGAAGAGTATTTAACCGGAGTTGTTGCCGGAGAAATGAAGCCCGGCTGGTCATTAAATGCTTATGCCGCCCAGGCAATTATCGCCCGTACTTTTACCATGGAATTTCTGGGACGGGGCGGCACCCGTAAGCTTCACGGCACTGACATTTCCACCGATGAAAAAGAAGCCCAGGCCTATAACGCTAAGGCCGTAACCCCGGTGATTCGCCGGGCGGTGCAGTTAACCAAGGGCTTAGTATTGACATACAAAAACCGGTATATTAAGGGTTGGTATTCAGCCAGCTGTGGTGGTATAACCACTTATGCCAAAGAAGGACTGGCTTATAAAGGACCGGAACCGCCGTATATCAAACCCGTAAAATGTCCGGAAGAAAAAGTGATTCCCACCGATGAATTATATTGGCAAGCTAGTTTAACCAGTGCTGATATTGATAGGGCCCTGAAACAGCTTAATCAGAAATCCATCGGAACCGTTAATAAATTGGAAATTCTCAAGCGCAGTCAAACCAACCGGGTTACTCTGCTTAAATTAACGGGAAGCCAAGGTTCGGCTACGTTAGCCGGAGGTGATTTCAGGATCAATGTTGGACCGGAAAAACTACGTTCCATCTGGTTGTCGAATGATATTGAGAATCGGCCGGGAGAGATCAAGGTCAAAGGGCGCGGTTTCGGGCATGGAGTAGGCTTATGCCAATGGGGCGCTTATGCGTTGGCAAAGGAAAACCGTAGCTATAAAGAGATCGTCCAGCATTATTATCCCAAAACACATGTTTCAAAAATATGGTAGTTTAAACATTATTTTGCAACAAAAAAGAAGGCGCTAAGTACGCCTTCTTTTTTGTTGCAAACAATTCTATTCTGGATTATTTTGAATAGCTTATAGTTGAACACTTGAATTTAATTTTGAAAATACTTTTCCCAAAAATAAAAAGGGAAGACTTTTCAACCAGAAGGGAGTGGGTTTTATGGAGGAGAAGAAACGTAGTATGGAGATCCAGTCCCAGCACCAATTGACGCTGGTAAACCGGGGATTCCTCAGTATTGAAGGAGTTCAAAATTTGGGGAGCTACGATCAGGAAGCGATTTATTTGGAAACCAACTCCGGAGCCCTGGAGGTAAAAGGAAGCAATTTGCATATCCAGCAGTTAAATTTGGATCAAGGAAAGTTGCTTATCGATGGTGAGATTCATTCATTAATTTATATTGAGGGGGCACTTAGCAAAAAAGGGAAGGGATTTTTCAGCCGGTTAATGAAGTGAATAGGGAGGGAATCCGGGACTTCTCATCGAATTCTTTTATCCTTACTATAATTTTTTGAGGTGTCGCGATGCCTTCCCGAACCGGTAATACATTAAAAAAGCGTAAAACTGCGCCCTTCTTCCGCTGGCTGCTAATTTTCATCAAGTTTTTATTAAGTCCGTTGGTGTTGTTGATTGATTCCTTTCGGAACAAAGGGGCCGTCGACAAGATTTGGGTCTTTTCCTTTTTTTTATTTACCACCGTGGTGATGGTTTTGACTGGTTTCGGGATATTGGTAACCGAAGAACCGCTTTTGAAAACTTTGAAAATGATGGCGGAGGTTACCGAGAATAATGAAGTCCTGGCCGGCGATCTCCAACCCATGATCCGGATCATCAATAAGAATGCGTTGCAATATAAGGTGGATCCCAATCTGGTATTTGCCATGATCCGGACGGAAAGCAATTTTAATCCCAAGGCGGTATCCCGCGCCGGCGCAAAAGGGCTAATGCAAATTATGCCTGAAGTTTGGCGGGAATATAGTGGTTCGACCTGTACGGGAATGCATAGCAATCAAATCGTCTGTCAAGCAGGTGAAAATTGCATTTTTGCTCCTGAAGGCAATATTCGAACCGGCACAAAATACTTTCAATCATTGTTGGTCAAATATGAAGGCAGGATTGACTTGGCTTTGGAGGCTTATAATGCCGGCATCTCCAATGTAAGGCCCGGAGTTGCCCCAAAATATCGCGAAACCCGGAATTATGTTCAAAATATTGTGGAATTTTGGAAAGAGATCCGTAAAGATACGCTGGATCAACAGTTGAAAATGTCAATGCGGTTACACTATGGATTAAAGTGGCTGTTCGGCGCCGCCTTCGCTTGCTGGTTGATTTTATTTTGGTGGGCCCGGCGCAAATTGTTTTTTAAATAAGAGCAATATAAGTAATTTTTCATCCGGGGCTAAAATGGAAAACATAGACCACGCCAATATTCAGTTCAGTTCAATATTCATCGTTCTTATGGCCGGAATGATGCTGGGGGCCTTTTTTGATTTATACCGGGTATTCCGGGGGAAAATTATTGGCAAGAACGGCCGCCGCCGTAAGATTGTAAATTTTTGCGGCGATCTCTGTTTTTGGGGTTTGGCCTTGATTTTGATAACCCCGGTTTTATTCTGGGGTACCTGGCTGGAGTTGCGTTTTTATGTATGGTTATTAATCTTGGGGGGGTTCGGTTTATACTATTGGATTTTTAGTCCGGTATTCATCCCGTTTTTCTTACATTGCTGGCGAATGGTCACCTGGATTCCGAAGAAGATCCGGCTTGCTGTTTGGCGTTTAAGGTTGTTTCTAAAAAAAATCTCCTGGAGGTGCTTTTCCCGGGTCACAAAATCGAAATGATGTTAAAAGTATCATTGAGGAGGCAAAGTGCCTCCTCAATGATTGTTTGCAGGCCTTACGCAACTTTAGTTGCCGATGAACATTTGAGTAAACATCTTACCGTAAGCGCCACCGGACACAATACCAATACCAACTTGATTGTAAGCGGCATTCAGGATATTGGCGCGATGACCCGAACTGTTCATCAGATTTTGATGGGCGCTTTCCGTGGTGGCCGCTCCGGCAAGGTTTTCACCGGCGGTTTTATAAGTGACTCCGGCATTGCGCATCATATCGAAGGGTGAACCATACGTGGGGGAAGTGTGGCTAAAATAGTTTTTGGCGATCATATCCTGACTTTTTTGACGGGCTAGGGAGACCAGCGTCATATTTACGCCCAAAGGCCGCACTCCTTGTTTGGTCCGTTCCTGATTGACCAAATTCACCATTTTCGTTTCATCTGCCGATAAGCCAGTAGTTGGAACGGTAGGGGACGCCGGCGGCGGGGTAGCTGCCGGCGGTTGCGGTGCCGGTGTCGGCTGTTTTACGACCGGAGCTGTTGGGGTAGTGGGCTGATAGTATTGGCCATATTTCACAACGATGGTACCGGGATTATAAAATCCATTACTTGATTTGGTGGAGTATTGATTCCCATAAACATAATAGGTGGTGTAACCGAAGGCGGGAACAATGCCGACTACCAATAAACTGAGAACTATCAATGCGACTAGCAACAAACGATTTACTGATTTCATGTTTTAGTGCTCCTTTCGAAAATAGTATTTTTTCCTGAAAAAACCAAATTTTCTATCCCCCAACTTATTTGGCATGATATGAGTTCATTGTTAAAAGTTAAAAACCTTTAGGTAAATATGAGTAGTAGAGGTAAAATTAACAAAATAGCAGAATTTTGTTAATTTTACAGGTTTGTGAGTAATCATGGAAATTGTATACAACCGATTATGCCCGAGTAATGAAGAATCAGGATATATTCATTGTCCAAAAACCTATTCATTTGCTTATAATAAATTAAGCCTGATATTATTACATAGAATTTGTTGTAAACACCTTCTTAAAATACTTCTCCAACATTATTGTTCTAGAACAATATGAACAATTAAGGAGTATCAGGTAATCTAGTCGATAGGAGTAATCGGGAAATGGGTAAATTTGGAGATTGTCGGGATGACCGTTGTAGCAAAGAACGCAAAAAACATCATAAGCATCGTCAGCGTGAAGAAAGAGAATCAAGACGCGGTTGCTTCGAGGAGCTTTTTGAGGGTTGCGGAAGCGAGTCATTCATTATTTTTCTGATTCTGTTGTTGCTACTATTGTCTGGCGGAATGGATATCTGTTAAGAGTTATCCACCCTATCTTTCAAAATAAAAAAAGGCTGTTAGCTAACAGCCTTTTCTTTGTCCTCTAAGAGGATTTCAATAAAATGCTTTTGATCCGGTTCCAGTAACTCTAGCGGGATGAATCCGGCGCTATCAATCGATACTCCGTTAACTAAAACTTGGATGCTGAAGTTGCTTGTTGGTTCGGTCCGGTTGCGGTGGAATGAAATATCTAACTCCCGGCCCCGGAAATAACGTTTGACTTTGAATTCCTGCCAGGCGGCGGGTACGTGGGGTTCGATCAGAAGTCCGTCAAATTGGGGGCGGATGCCTAAAATATATTGAGTTCCTGCGATATAAGCCCAGGCGGCGGTCCCGGTCAACCAGGAGTTCCGCCCCAAGCCGAATTGCGGATGTTCCTTACCCAGGATGTTTTGGCAATAAACGTAGGGTTCCACCTCATGACGGTCCGGGATATTGTTTTTCAATACCGGCAGAATATTCCGGTAATTGTGGTACCCTGCTTCATTATGTCCTATCAATAGTTGGGCGATAATAAACCAGGGATTGGTATGAACGAAGATTCCGGCGTTTTCTTTGGCCCCCGGCGGGTAGGTGGTAACCCCGCCGCGATCGTTACGGTAACCCTTGTAAGCAGGATAAAGCAAAACTAATCCAAATTCGGTGCCTAACAGATCAACAGCCTTTTTAATTGCGGTTTCAGCCCGTTCAGGGGTGGCAACTCCGGATAAAACCGACCAGGATTGGGGGTTTAAGTAGATTTGTTCCTCGGTTTCGGATGAATGGGAACCTACTTTTTTTCCTTCATCGTCAAAGGCTTGCAAATACCAGTGGCCGTCCCAGGCATAGTCATTAATGGCGTTCTTGGTTGCCGTATGTATCTGATTCATGGTATGCGCTATTTCCAGCTGATTTAAATAGGTTGCCAATTCAGTCATTTGGACTAACACCCGGCAAAACAGCATGCCCGTCCAGACGGACTCAGCCCGGCCTTTGCCCCGATCAAGGTTAAGGGCGTCATTCCAATCGGCAAAACCATTCAAGGGGAGCTGGTGCTCACCTAAATGGGTCGCCGTAAAATTAATCGCCTTGATTAGATGCTCCCATACCGTCCCTTGTTGATCGCTTTCCGCAAAAGTAATTTTTTGGTCAAGGAATCCGAAGTCTCCGGTCTCCTTTAAATATGCCATGGTGGCTTCGATGAGCCAAAGATGATCATCGGAATACCAGTTGTACATTCCGCCTTGCGCCTCTCCCATGCTGCCTTCGCCGGTTAAAGGATAAAAAAGGTGATACGCATGACCATCTTCGAACTGACATTGGAACAATTTGACCAATAATTCCCGGGCTTGTTCCGGGATGGCCTGTAAGACGCCCAGGATATCCTGGGCGCTGTCCCGCAAACCCATACCGCGGTCGATTCCCAGTTGATATAATGATACGAACCGGGACCAGTTGAAAGTAATTTTACATTGGTATGGGTTCCAGGTATTCAGCATCAAATTCAGTTCCGGATCAGGAGTTGTCACTTGAATGGAACGCAAATAATTCTGCCAATAATTTTTTAGTCCTTGAAAAAGCTGGTTAACTTCCTCCGGATGGAGCAGTTTTTTGATTTCCGTTTTAATGGCATCCTTTGTGGGTGTAACCCCTAATATATAAATGACCTCTTCGGTTGAACCGGGGGATAATTCCAATTGATGGCATAATACGCCTGCGCCGTTGCCCCGATGCGCGATACTATTGGAACAAACTCCGTTATCCACCGCCACCGGATTGCTTAAGTCGCGATAGCGTCCAACGAAGCTGTCCCTAACAGTTTCAAAAGAGTGAGGAGGACGGTCGCAAGTCATAAACGTATAATCCCAGGTTTTCATAAAGGCGTTCCAGAAGATGAAACCGTCTTCAAATTCGCCCTGGCCAATCTGCTGTACCCAGTCCACGTTTTGTTGGTCTTTAGCGGCGTCGAAGAAACAGAACTCCGCATAAGAAAATAAGGTAATGAAACGTCTCCGGTTGCTGCGATTGTGAAGCTTGAGACGCCAAATCTCCATTTTCCGGCCCAAGGGTACAAAATAGTCGGTACTGGCGGCAATACAATCTTTTTCAAGCCTGATACTGGTGTAACCCATTCCATGGCGGCATTCATAAAGATCATATCCGGCTTTGACAGGTTGCCAGGTGGCCGACCAAGCAGAACCGGTCTCGGTATCTTTAAGATAAATGTATCGGCCCGGTTGATCCTCTGGGATAGAGTTATACCGGTAACGGAGTACTCGTTTAAAACGGGGGTCGCGATCAAAGCTATAACCCCCGCCGGTGTTGGAGATGATTCCGCCGTAGACCCCGTCTCCCAAGTAATTAATCCAGGGAGTGGGGGTTTGCGGAACCGTAATAACGTATTCTTGGGAGACAGGATCAAAAAAACCGTATTTGCCTTTTTCCATTTAACTCTAACTCCCTTTCTTATGGGTCTTTTCCACTATAAGATTCGGTTGCTGCGGACTACAAATTCCGTTTTCAAAGTGATGCCCGGGCTTTCGGAGCCGGTTTGAATGATGGATATAATCATTTTTCCCGCCAAATTCCCTTGTTCGTATGCCGGATTGTTGATGCTGGAGACGGATGGAAATAGCTTTTGGGTTAACGGTAGATTATCCCCCGCAACTACTTCGATGTCACGGGAAAGTACCAGACCGGCGTCTTCAATCGCCCTGATTACACCGTAAGCCATAGGGTCACTGGCGCAAAGGACCGCCGTAATTTCCGGGTTTTGTTCTTTCAATGTTTTAAATGCATGATAACCTGATTCGAAAGTATAATCACCTTCCCGGACAAGATTGACGTTGTACTTCAGGTTGGACTCCTGTAAAGCAGTTTGATATCCATATAATAAATCATCCTTGCCAATCATAAAAAAGCTGCGCGGCTTATTTACCAGCCCGATTTGACTATGGCCGCGTGAGACCAAGTGTCTGGCGGCGAGATAAGCTCCCGGAGCTACGTTAAGATCGGCGAAATTGGTTTTTTGACCTTCAAAACAGGTGCCTAAAGTGACATAATAAAAGTTTTTGAGGTTAAATTCATTGATGATCCTGTCAACTCCACTGGCCGGGTAAAGGATGACACCATCAACGTTCCGGTGTTTCACCAGCCGGGAAATCTCGGTCAGGGCGTCTTTTTGATAAATAGGAGCCGAGACGATTACTTCATAACCTTCCCGGGTCAGTTGATCATGGGCGCCCCGCAACTGTTCCATCATGTTGGGATCCTGAAATACAAAGCTTGAGCCATAGGGAACCACGAACCCGATGGTGTTGGTCCGCTGCTTCTTTAAACTGGTGGCGATAGCGTTGGGATGATAATCCAATTCCCGGACTGCGGAAAGTACCCGGTTTTTGGTCTCCTCGGTGACTAAGTGCGATTCATTAAATACCCGGGAAACGGTTTTAGGGGATACCCCAGCCCGTTTTGCGACATCGTAAAGTGTTGCCATGGCAATCATGCTCTTTTCTTTTAAATTCGTTATATGGTGCATTCTACTTCGATAACTCCATCAGGGTTGGGTGTATATTTACCAAAGGGTATCATGTTTCCGGCGATTTCTTCGCCGTTGCAACGTAACCGGTAGTTTCCGGTACCTTGGTTGTTGATCCGGATCCGGTGATGAATACCACGAAAACGCCGGGTAACGGTAATCTCCTTGAATTCCGCCGGGAGGCAGGGGTTGATCCGTAAACCGTCGAAATCGGGTTGAACCCCGATGATATATTGAGTGATAGCTACCAGATTCCAGGCCGCGGTCCCGGTAAGCCAGGAATTCTTAGCTTGCCCGTGATGCCGGGCCTCATCACCGGCAATCATTTGGGAATAAACATAAGGTTCCATCCGGTGCAGTTCACTGATCTCTTCCCGGTAAGCCGGAGCAATTTTCTGATAGTATTCAAATGCCCTGTCAGCCCGGTTTAGCATGGTTTCTCCAATCATTATCCAGGGGTTGTTATGGCAAAAAATACCTGCATTTTCCTTATAGCCGGGCGGATAGGATGTAATCTCGCCTAATTCGCGGTGATAAGACGTATAGGCCGGGTTTACCAACTTAATGCCATGGGCCGTATCCAGACGTTCTTTCACCGAATCCAGGGCTTTCGCCGCGTAACCATTTTCCAGGCCAATGCCGGCCATTACACAAAAACCCTGGGGTTCAATGAAGATTTGTCCCTCACTATTCTCTTGGCTGCCTACCTTCTTGCCGGCATCATCATAAGCCCGCAGAAACCATTCACCATCAAACCCGAAGCGAATCACAGCATCCCGGATTTGCGCAACTTCCTTTCGTATTCCGGCCGCTTCGGCCGCCAGTTCTAAGCGTTGACAGAGCTTGGCATACTCCGAAGCGATAAATACAAACATGGCTGCGATAAAAACAGATTCCGCGGTTTTACCGTCTTTATTGGTACAGGTTTGGAAGGACTCATCCGGAGTATCGGAATAACAATTTAAGTTTAGGCAATCGTTCCAATCTGCCCGGCCAATCAACGGCAAACCGTGGGGTCCTAAATTTGCAGTAACATGTTTGATGGAACGGCGTAAATGCTCCATCAGGGTGTCCGAAAGGGCGGGATCATTGTTGAAGGGGACTTTTTCGCGTAATATGTCATAGTCGCCGGTTTCTTTGATATAAGCCGTGGTTGCATAAACCAGCCACAGCGGGTCGTCATTGAAACCGCTGCCGATATCGGTATTACCTTTTTTCGTCAGAGGTTGATACTGATGGTACGCACTGCCGTCGGGAAACTGAGTGGCGGCCAGGTCTAAAATCCGGGCTCTGGCCCGTTCCGGCACCATACTGACAAAGCCCAGCAGATCCTGGTTGGAATCCCGGAAACCGATACCGCGGCCGATTCCCGATTCAAAATACGAAGCGCTGCGGGAGAGATTGAAAGTTACCATGCATTGATAGGGGTTCCATATATTCACCATCCGGTTTAGCCGGGAGTCGCTTGACTGTAATTGATATGCGGATAATAGGTTGTGCCAGTATTCTTTTAGGCCGGACAATGCGTTATCAACTTGCTCCGGGGAATGGAAAGCGGCGATTAACTCTTTGGCCCCGGTTTTATTGATTATACCGGGCCGTTCCCATTTTTGTTCCGGAGGATTTTCAATATAACCCAGGATAAAGATTAGACTTTGAGTCGATCCCGGTTGTAATTCCAGGTCAATGCGGTGCGAAGCAATGGGCGACCAGCCAGCGGCCACGGAATTATGGGATATGCCCGCAAATACCGTTTGCGGATTATGGTAGCCGTTATAGGGGCCTAAAAAAAGCTCCCGGTCCGTATCAAATCCGTTTAAAGGGTGATTAACGCTATAAAAAGAGTAATGATTGCGGCGTTCGCGATATTCAGTCTTATGATAAACAACACTGCCGTCGATTTCCAGTTCGCCGGTGCTCAAATTGCGTTGAAAATTGGTCATGTCATCCAGAGCATTCCAGAAACAAAACTCAATACAGGAGTATAATTTAAAACGTTTAACCCGGGAACTATGATTGGTTAAAGTCACTTTATGTATTTCGCAATTGTGGTTCAAGGGGATCAGGTAAGTGATATCCGCTTCGAGTTGATCTTTGGCGCCGCTGATTTTGGTATACCCCAATCCGTGCCGGCATTGGTAATGATCCAGTCCGGCTTGAACCGGCTGCCAGGTTGGCGACCATATATTAGCCCCCTCGTTGATATAGAAATACCGGCCGCCCGTATCAGTGGGGACGTTGTTGTAACGATAGCGGGTCAGGCGCCGCAGCCGGGCATCCTTGAAAAAGCAATATCCGCCGCCGGTGTTGGAGACCATGCCAAAAAAATCCTGGGTTCCCAAGTAATTTATCCAGGGAGCCGGGGTTTGCGGTGTAGTAATAACATACTCCTGAAAATTATCATCAAAATACCCAAATTTCAAAAAAGGACCCTCCAAATCAAAAAAATGTCATCGATGTCATTATAATTTAGCCGTTAAATTTTGTCAATTAAAAAATTTCAACTTCTTTATGTGGAACCGCTAGTGTCTTTTTACGAATCACCAATGACCAGTAATGAATAACTGTTTTTAGGATGACCCTGGCAGGAAAAGCAGAAAATTTAGGGAATTCACATATAAAATATAGTGATTAGGAACAACCCGATGCTCTTTATTGCGATGTTTTTTCTGGTTTTTGCATTGTTTGTGGTAGCCCGGGTATTTCGGGGCAGCCAAGCCATTTGGCTGGGTTTGACCTTGTTTACTTTCGGATGCTGTATCGTGGGATTGGCCGGACTGGTTCCCCGTTTTGGAAATTACCGTTTGGACGGTATTTTAAGTTTGCCGCTGGATCAGCCGGACTGGGCCTGGCGGCTTTTGGAACGGCTTTCCCTTTACGATTTCATGCGGTTTAGGCTCTGGAGCGCCGTGGGTTTTGTTATTGCAACCGTAATCTTCGCCACCGCGTATTCGGCGAAACATTGGAAATTGCCGGAGATTGCGGCGGGCGTTGGATTGGCGCTGATATCGGCTTTTTTACTATGGTATTACGATCCTGAACATTTGTTTAAGCTTTATAACACGGGCGCAGGCATGTTAACCAGTCCCGAGTCCCGTCAGTCTTGGGAAAACGGTTTGCGAACATGGGATATCTTGGCCTTATGTTTAATCATTAGTGCTTTTATTTATTCCTTGGTCCGTCTGGGCAAGGTCCTATGGGAATCTTCAATTATTCAGAAGAAAGTACAGGCTTTTTGTGTGGGAATCGGAGTGCTGGTTTTAACAATATTTTTCATCCTGCTGTTTTGTATTGGCCGGGTAAGCGTATTGAACGGGCATACTATGGCAACCACTCTTTTACCGCTTGGTCCAAGGTATCCGGTATTCGACAGCACTTTTTTAAGAGCGGTTCCGTTAGCGGCTATCATCGCCATGGTTGCCGTAATGGTGGCCATTTTACGTTACGGTTTTTTGGGCAACTGGCCCATGGGCGTCAGGAATTTGGAACAGCAGATCAATATTGCCAACCAGGCGGTGCGTCTTGCCCTACATTCATTCAAAAACCGTTTTCTGGCGGTTCAAATGGCTATGGATATGGCTTCCGGCCAATTGGACGCCCTGGTTGGCGGGCCGGTTGAAAAGGCCAGAATTCAGATAGCATGGGCCAAGGATGTCTGTGTGGAAGCATTGGGCCGTTTAGAAGTGATGCACATCCAGGCCAAGCGGCTGGAAGTGAATTTGAGGTGGCTGCTACTCCGGGACCTTTGGGAAGCGGCAATGAACTGCTGCTCCAGCCGGCTTGAAGGGATCCAAATTTCCTGCAAATACCCAACCGGAAATCTTTATATTTGGGGGGACCGCGAACATCTGATCTCCGTTTTGGATAATTTACTCCAAAACGCTCTCGATGCGATGGCTGAAAAACAGGGTGAAGAATACCATCCTGCCTTATATTTAGAAATAAACCAGGAATACGAATGGGGTTATTTCCGGGTTACCGACAACGGCTCCGGTATCGCCAGGGAAAACCTGCATAAGGTTTTCCGGCCCTTTTTTACCTCCAAACCGGCCAAAAACAATTGGGGATTGGGTTTAACATACTGTCACCGGGTGATTAAAATGCACCGCGGCTTTATTAATCTGCACAGCCAGTTGGGTAAGGGCACCACTGTAGAGGTGGTTTTGAGGTGTCGAAAAAATCTCAACGGAATTTTAAAGTAATTCAAAATCATCTAAAAAATCGCCTAGAAAAATTCAACCTAGGCGATTTTTTTTTTCTCTGGGATAATTAAATTGTTACAAAAAGATTAAATGGCATACTACGCAGGGGCAAACGAAATTCCATTGAGTTGAGAATAAAATAATCCGGCAAACTTAGTCGCATTCGGAAGGAGATATTACTTGATGAGTGTACGCAATAATCTAAGTTTTAAACGTATTTTCAAAGCAAATGACATCGATATCAAACCAAAAAATGGGTTTTGGCACGAACTGGTAAAAAACAAGGCTTTATTTTTAATGCTTTTGCCAGGGGCTTTAGTGTTATTTTTAAATAACTACTTGCCAATGTTCGGCGCCATCATTGCTTTTAAAAATTTCCGGTTTCATGAGGGCGGTTTTATCCCCAGTCTGTTAAAGAGTGAATGGAGCGGCTTCAAAAATTTTGAATTTATGTTTGCTACACCGGATGCCTTTAATATAATCCGCAATACATTATTTTATAATTTGGCTTTCATTATCACCTGTACCGTCATTTCCATCGCCTTCGCCATTATGCTGAATGAAATCTACAGCCAGAAATTGGCCAAATTTTATCAAAGCGCGATGTTTTTACCTTTTTTTCTTTCCTGGGTGGTTTTTAATTATCTCGTGTATGCCTATCTAAGCCCGGATAAAGGTTTTATCAATATGACGGTCTTGAAATTATTTGGCCAAGAGTCCATCTCATGGTATAACGAACCCAAGTATTGGCCGTTGATTATTATTATCGTTAATGCCTGGAAATGGGTGGGCAATAATTGCATTATTTATCTGGCGGCGATTATCGCGGTTGATCAGGAATTATATGAAGCGGCCCGGATCGATGGCGCCAACAGATGGCAACAGATAATTAAGATAACTTTCCCGCAAATTGCACCGGTAATCATCGTCATGTTCCTGGTTTTTGTCGGGCGGATTTTTAACACCGACCTCGGGTTGTTCTTCCAGGTACCGCGAAATGCGGCTTTGTTACGGCCGGTGACCCAGACACTGGATGCCTATATATATCAAACCCTCATTGGGCTAGGGGATATCGGAATGTCATCAGCCGGGGCATTTTTCCAATCCGTGGTGGGCTTTATCACTATTATCGCCGCCAACTTGTTTGTGAAGAAAATCGATCGCGAGTCAAGTATATTTTAAGATATTTTTCTGGCTATTTTACTTCAGTTAAAAATGGAATGGATGTTTAGGGGGCAGATTGATGAGTGCGCAAAATCAAACTGAAATTAACAAACTTGGTCGGGTTTCCAGAAAGTCGAATTTTGTGATGAACTTGATTTTACTCGTTTATGCGTCGTTTTGTATCGTGCCGTTGTTTATGTCGCTGGCGGTTTCGTTTACCGATGAAAAAATGTTAACTATCCACGGTTATAGTTTTTGGCCCCGCAATTTTACCACTTATGCTTATCAATTTATTTTTTCCATGGCCAATCAAGTGGTGAACGCCTATGTCGTTTCCATGATAGTTACAGTCGCCGGAACGATTCTGAGCGTTTTGGTAATGGCGCTTTACGCGTTTCCTATCTCCCGCAAAGATTTTAAGTATAAAAACTTTTTTACGTTTTATATGATTTTTACCATGTTATTCAGCGGGGGTATGGTATCCACCTATTTAATCGGAGTCAATTTGCTTCATTTGAAGGATAATCTGTGGGGCTTGATCTTTCCGTATTTGATGAATGCGTTTTGGGTTATCATCCTGCGAACCTTTTACCGGTCGAATATCCCGGATTCCTTGATTGAATCGGCGAAAATCGACGGCGCCGGGGAGTTCAGGATCTTTTTTCAAATGATCTTTCCGCTGGCATTACCGGGTATTGCGGCGGTTGCGCTATTGGCAATGCTGCAATACTGGAACGACTGGTTCCTGGCTGCTTTATACATTAATAATCCCCAATTGATGCCCTTGCCTTATCTGTTATATCAAATCCAGGTCTCGATGCAGTTTTTATTGCAAAATTCCAGTAATATCGGTAGCCAGGCCGGGGATATTCTTTCCAGGATGCCGTCGGAATCAGCCCGCATGGCAATGGTGGTTATTGCTGTCGGCCCTATTGCTTTAACTTTCCCGTTCTTCCAAAAATATTTTACCAAAGGGTTGACTGTCGGTGCTATCAAAGGCTAAATCCAGTAAAACTGGTTAAGCAATAAATATCAAATAAAAGGAGGATTTTACATGAAAAACATCAAGAGGATTGCCGTCTTATTGTTGCTAGTGGGAGTGCTTTTAACGGGAACCAGTGTGTTTGCGGCCGCTCCGTATGAGATCAAATGGTATTTCATCGGTAACGGCCAGCAACCGGATGTCAAATTGGTGGAAGATGCAGCCAGCAAGTACATTCAGAAAAAAGGTTTGAAGGCCACCCTGAAACTGCAGTGCTACACCTGGGGCGATGATTATAACAACCGTATGCGGACAATTATTGCTTCCGGTGAACCATTCGACATTTGTTTCACTTCTTCCTGGGCCAATCTTTATACGGTTAACGTCGCCAGGGGCGCTTTCCTGGACATCACCGATCTTTGGAAGAAATACGCACCGAAGAGCAGGGCTCAACTCCATCCCTCTTTTATCACTGCTACTCAGATTAACGGACGCAACTATGCGATCCCGGCCAATAAAGAAGTAGCCCATGCATGGTGCATCATGTTCACCAAAGATTTTGTCGATAAATACAAATTCGATATTCAATCCATTAAGACCCTGGCGGATCTGGAGCCGATGCTGAAGGTTATTCGCGAAAAAGAACCCGGCGTTATCCCCTTTCAAAATATCGGCGGTGAGAATGCCTCCCGAATCCTTGACTATGACCGGCCGATTGGCGATCAGAACCCGGCTGCCCTTTATAATGACAGCAAGGATATGAAAGTCTTTAATATGTTGGAAACCAAGGAATTTAAGGAATATTGCGAACTGGTCCATAAATGGTATAAAGCCGGCTATATTCCGGCCGACGCCGCCAATATGACCAACGATTTCGTAGGCGACATTAAAGCCCGTAAAGTCTTCTGTAAAATCGAATCTTATAAACCATGCGCCGATGAAGAAAGATCTGCTTCCTGGGGCGTTCCGCAAGTAGCGGTTCAGATTACGAAGCCGGTTGCCCAGACCTACGATTGTATCGGTTCCATGCAAGCGATTCCCAAGTCTTGTAAAAATCCGGTAATGGCCCTCAAGTTCCTGGAGCTGTTCAATACCGACAAGTATCTCAATAACTTAATCAACTTCGGTATTGAAGGCAGACATTATGTAAAAATAGCGAATAATGTCATTGATACACCCCCCGGTAAAACCGCAGAAAACGTCGGGTATCGTCCCGGTGCTCCCTGGGTGTTCGGCAATCAATACATCAATTACTTCTGGAAGGGCGAGAACCAAAAGAAATGGGAGTTATTCAAGAAATTTAACGACTCTTCATTGGCCGCCAAGAGTCAGGGCTTTAGTTTTGACGCCGAGCCCGTCAGAAATGAGATTGCTTCCTGTCAAAACGTATGGAATACTTATGTGATTGCTCTCGTAACCGGGGCTGCCGATCCCAAAACCATCCCGGATGTAGTCGCCAAGTTTAAAGCAGCCGGTCTGGATAAGGTCATTGCCGAAGAGCAAAAACAACTTGATGCTTGGTTAGCCAAGAAAAAGTAAGCCAAACTTAACTGGATTTTAAAGCTTCAAATAAGGCTGACGCTCCTTTTCCCTGGGGGCGTTAGCCCTTAATTTATAATAATACGTTTCCACTTCATTTTTAAAGATTATGCAGGAAAAAAGGGTGCAAACAAGAAATAAAACGTCAGAACCTGCGACTACTTTTACTCTATGACTTCGTAAGATAAAAACCGGAAGGTATACTTTAAAATGACACCCAAAAATATTACCTGTAAGATAATAATTTTATTTCTCCGGAATTTACCGCCAACGATATTCGGATTGCTGCTGATTTTGTCGTTGAGTTTTCCGGTATTTAGCAATTCAAAGCCGGTTGTAAAACTTACCATTTGGACTCATCAACGGCATATGACGGATGTCATTAAAGAGTTGATTAGCGAGTTTAATACCACTGCCGGCCGTCAAAAAGGAATCGAGGTATCCATGCGGATTCTGGGGGATGATTCCTGGAATCTGTTTCAGGAGGCCCAAAAAAAGGGGCAGGGGCCTGACCTTTACAGCAGCGGTTTTATCACCGGATATTCGGATCCTTTTCAAGCCAAAGCCCAAATATGGTTTGATGATTTTCCCGATTTTAAGCAATGGAAACGGCAATGGCCGTCCTGGTATTGGATCGAAGGGTTGACCACTCATTGGGGGCATGTTTTCGCCATCCCGGCGCAAGTTTTTAATTCCCGCTTAATCTATAACAAGGATTTATTCCGGGCCGCGGGACTGGATCCCAATCGTCCGCCCCGGTCATACCCTGAACTACTTCGTATGGCCAAACGGATGACCAATTACAGGAAAGGCAGCTACGGGTTTGCCTATTGCGGCGCCGAATCGTGGCCCATGGAATGGATGCCGAGCCAATGGGCGGAAGCCAACGGTGAACCGGCTTATTGGGATTGGAAAAGCGGCAAATGGGCAATGAAAGGTTATGAACGTGTCTTCCGGCTTTTGCTGGACATGCAAAAGGACGGTTCCTTATTTCCCGGTACAGCCTCCCTGACCAACGAAGCTTTGCGGGTTCAATTCGCCGAGGGGCGGATCGGAATGTTTATGGGGGAATTTTGGGATGTCGGAGTACTCAATTCCCAGTTTCCCGCCAAATGCGACTGGGGTGTCGCGCCGATTCCAACCTATGACGGTAAATTTCACGGTAAACCCCGGGCAATGATGATTGCCGGTTTTTGGAACATCAATGGACAGACCCGGTATAAATACGAAGCCTGGGAAGTTGTTAAGTGGTTTAACCGCTATGAAATACGCGCCAAAATGTATGAACGCGGCAAATGTATCGATCCCGATCCGCTGATCATTAAACAATATGTTAGAAAGCAGCCCAAATTACATGGCTTTGAGGAATTCGCCGGGACCTTGAATCAGGATTATCTGGCAACCTACCCGATTTTGCCCGGATGGGAGGCCCCGTTCCGTAATCCTTGTTCCGTATTTAAAGATATTTTGATTAAGGGTGGTGATTTAAAAGTCGAGTTGCAACGATTGGATCAACATTGGAATAACCGGTTGGAAAAGTATTTTCGCGAGCATCCGGAAGTGAATCAAGGCTGGAACATCTATCCGGAGTTTGACCGGCGTACCGGAAAGCTGGGTCCACCGCTGGTTAAGCCCTCATTTTTGTCCGAAGAATCATAGTTCTCTTCAAGGAGGGGTTTTACAGTGGAGTTGAGTAGAGAAGGGTCGCAACCTCAAATTGGTTTGATTATTGCCGACGATATGCTGCCAATCCGGGAATATCTAAGTATGGTTTTAAGCCATGAACCGGATATGAAAGTTATCGATGCTGTCGGAACCGGCGCTGAAGCGGTTGAACGGGCCCTGGCCACTCACCCGGAAGTGTTACTGATGGATCTGGAGATGGAGACTCCCCGCGCCGGAGTTGATGCAATCCGTACTTTGGCCGTCAGGGAACCGAATATTCGTTGTGTGGTTTTAACTCACTTTAGTGATGATGATACCGTGTTCGCCGCTTTTGAAGCCGGCGCCACCGATTATGTGCTAAAGGACTCTTCGGCCGCCGATATTCTGGAAGCGGTACGGGCCGCTGCCCGTAATCTATCTCCGCTTCGGCCGCGTATTGCCAAAATGATCCGGGAAGAATTCCGGTTGCTGCGTTCCGAACGCAACGCGTTGATAGCGACCCTGAATATTGTTTACCAGTTAACCCCTTCGGAACTGGAGTTATTGCGGTTATTGGCGGAGGGCAATACAAAAACCCAGATTGCAGCCATGAAGCATGTTGAATCATCCACCATCCGCACCCATATCGCCAATATCCTGAAAAAATTTGATGAATCGTCGGTGAATGACGTTGTCGAACGTTTACGCCGTTTGGGAATATTTAATATCTTTACGTCCGGTAATGGATGAACCGGTAAGGTTGTATTTAAAATCTTATTTTCTGATAAATTTCGTTAAAAACCCCTAAAATGGAGGTTTTTTTATAAGGATTAACTTCTAGAATATGGTAATTTAATATAAAAAAAGTTATTTTTTGGATAAATTAATAATAAAAATATGGAATATGTAACGTTTTTTGATATTTTATGTTGCTTTTTATAAAAAAGTTACAACTTACAGGTGAACCGGTTTTTGCGTAGAATAATATTGTAATATAATTTTGTTACCATATGTAAGTTTAATCTAAAATACTTTCTTGGAGTAAAACATGATGAACCTGAAACGAATTGAAGATGGAAAGTATGTTTTAGATTTATTTAAAAATTTATCCCGCCGGAAGGAAATTCCAATCGTAATTCATGGCAATCATGAGCAAGATTATGCAACTATGTCATTTAGTCCACAAAAAGACGACCAGCTTTCCATTGCTACGGAAAATGTAAAAATGGAACTTTATATCGGACTGGATCTGGAGATCCATTTTTTTTATCAGGAGATTTATTATTCATTTTCGGCCCGAATTACCGGCCTATCGGGCTGTAAGGCTACGATTCAATACCCTGCCACTATCTTTACTTCATTTAAACGTTTACTCAACCGCTATAAAATTGAACCTGATGTTAACGCATGCGTTGCCTTGAGTTCTTTTAACCAGCGGTTCCGGTTGCGGGATATCAATACCAAAGGGTTGTCTTTGTTTGCTGCTGATGAGTTATTTCAAGAAGGGGAACGAATCCGGAATTTATTGGTCGAAATAGGCGGTGAAATTGAGATCCGGGCTGATGCCGAAGTTAAGCACGTCAGCCGTCATAACAACGGCCAGTATGTTTACGGGTTGGTTTTTATAGAGTTAGAGTGGACTGGCTATCAGAAATTATTTACTTATATATTCGGGAAAAATTATCCGGATCTTAAGCCGTTGGCCGACTTTACCATGGAGGAACTGGCGGGCCTCTATGAAGAATCGCGTTACATCAGCTTGAAGCCCAAGGATGACGAAGCTCAATTTTTTATGGACCATATTGGCCGTCTGGAGCAGTTAAATTATAAACCGGAGATTGCAGCCAACCTGGTCTATTTACGAAACGGGAAACTGTTATCGGTGGGCTCGGTATTCCGGATGTATGACCGTACTTTCTTCGGGCAGCAGTTGCTGCTGGCGCCCGGCGCCCGGTTGAATCCCAGGGCCAAAACCGATATCTATATCGGGCTGGCTGATGTTATGCTGAATCATCCTTATTGTGAATATTATCTTACATATATTTGCAGTGATGCCGAATGGCATCAAGAGTTGTTTGATAAAATCAACGCCCGGATCAACGACCGGGATAAATTTCGCGTTGACCGGTTAGCTTCTTTTGAATGCAGTGCCTCCGGGGATCGCGTTGTAGAAACCCATTTTTCCCATGGTACGGGCCCGTATTATCGGATTGAGGCCCTTGACGAACCTTCAGAGTTTTTGGCATATACTGCCGGGAATCTGTCCTTCCTCGAAAACCAATGCTACCATTATCAGCCGGAGCATTTGTATCTTGATGAGATAAGGAGTACCTGCCAATCCTTCGGTTTTGATACCGGCCGCAAAATTTGGCGGGTATTTCAGGCGCAAACCGTGATTGCCTATGTAGTGGCGGAGGCTTATCCGGATGTGATGAATCCCTTCGACATTATGGATACTTGCCGGATTTATTTCATAGCTGGAGCCACCGATACTGAGTCAATTTTGCAGACGATATTAGTGGAAGTGAGCCGGTTCTTTGCAAGGTTTCAAACGAAAACATTTACACTAATAGCCAATGTTTTGGACAGCATGGGAAGCATCCGGGAAATATCCGGGTTAACTCCGCAAAATCATTTGCTAAGAGTTATGGCCAACCGGGAGGGTTTGTCGGAATATAAGAAGCTGCTGATGGTGGAGTTCGAATACTATACCAAGTATTATCCGCTGACCTATCCACAGAAGGGGATTTGGTATACGGAGAAGATGTATCCGGGGACCAGTATCGGGAATATTTCAGTTACTATGAGAATTAAAAGCAGTCAAATAGACTACCGGGCACTTGAGGCTGCAATAAATAGAGTAATTGAAAAGAATGATGGAATGAGATTGCGAATTTGCGAAGAGAACAATGAACTAAAACAGTATGTTGATGATTATAAACGGGTAAAAATCAAGTTTCATGATTTTGGAGAAAACTATGATCCAAATTGCTTGTTTCAATGGGATGAGAAATTATCAGAGGTTGCTTTTAGATTAACTGATGAAAGCCTAATCTCTTTTGTCATATTTAAATTAAATAGTAATGAAGGAGGTGTTTTTATAAAAAGTGATCACATAGTATCGGATGGATGGTCAATGGCATTAACGATAAATCAAATTATGGATTGTTATCATCAATTGCAAAGCGGTATTCAAGACAATCTCGGGAAAGGGCCTTCATATATTGATTATATACAAAACGAAGAGGAGTATTTTAATTCGATTAAATTTATCAAAGATAAGGAATTCTGGAGTAAAAAATTAATGTCATTTTCTGAATTTACCAGTCTGAAACCCATCAATAACAATTACAAAAATACCAAAGCTAAACGAAAAACTTTTATATTAAGACCAAGTATAACTGCTTTATTTAATTTATTTTGCGAAAAAGAAGCTACTTCCCCATATGTTACTTTTTTATCTATTTTAAACATTTATATTCACCGGGTTACCATGAAGGAAGAGATAATTGTTGGCAGCCCCATTTTAAATAGAACTAACAATATCGAAAAAAATACCATTGGAATTTTTGTCAATACCTTACCGGTAAAGCTTAATGTTGATCCAGTCATGGAATTTAAAGAATTTATACAATATGTACAAAGGGAATGGATGCAAATTTTAAAACATCAGAGATATCCTAATGAAGTATTATTAAGAGAATTCCGGAAACAAAATAAAATAAATAAGCATATTTATTACATCACTTTGTCTTATCAAAACGCTAGGCTACATACAGGTAAATACTCAGAAGAGTATAAAATACGATGGCTTTCTAACGGTTACCAGACCGAATCCCTAAACATTCATATTCATGATAGAGAGGGAGAGGGGCAATACATTGTAAATATGGATTATCATGTTGACTTATTTACAGAAGACGAGATAGATGGGATATTTCAATGTTTTCTTAGTATTTTATCCGATGGGATAAGTAATCCTACCAAAAAGTTGTTTCAATTGGAATTACTACCGGAGTCTGAAAAGGTTAAAGTATTATATCATTTTAATAATACTGTATCTAGTTATCCTAAAGATAAAACGATTAATCAATTATTTGAAGAACAAGTGGCAAGAACTCCTGGCAAAGTAGCTTTGCGATTAAATGATCAAACAATAACTTATCAGGATCTCAACAAAAGATCGAATCAATTAGCTAGATTTTTACGAAAAAGAGGAATAAAACCCGATGATATTATTGGATTAATGGTTGAACGTTCGATGGAGATGATTATTGGAATATTGGGTATTCTAAAAGCAGGTGGAGCTTATCTACCTGTAGATCCTGAATATCCCGAGGAGCGAATCATCAATATTTTAAGTGACTCAGGTGCGGTTTTGTTGTTAACCCAGTCAGCTATACGCCATCAGTATCGGTTGGACCACGGGGATATAAATAGTAAAGAAATTATTCTGTTTGATAATGATATGATATGGCAAGAACTGGATGAAAACCTCATGCCAATTCATAATTCGTCACATTTGGCTTATGTAATGTATACTTCCGGTTCAACCGGAAAACCAAAAGGAACATTAACGGTTCATTACAATATAAACCGTATTGTTAAAAATACTAACTATATTACGATTTCTGAGAACGACAGAATTCTTCAAATATCGAATTACGCATTTGATGGTTCAACATTTGACATATTTGGGGCATTGCTAAATGGAGCCGAACTGGTTCTAGTAACGAAAGCTATTTTACTTGATATAATAAAATTATCAAATGTTATTTGCGAAAGAGAGATCACAATATTCTTTATTACTACGGCATTATTCAATGTGTTAATAGATGAAAATGCGGGATGTTTGTTAAATGTAAAAAAGATACTATTCGGGGGTGAAAAAGTATCATTTCAACATGTAAAAAAAGCTTTTAATCTTTTGGGAAGAGATAAATTAATTCATGTTTACGGACCGACAGAAAGCACAGTATTTGCTTCGTATTATATTGTTAATGAAATCAATGAAGATTTAGGAACCATACCAATCGGTGGTCCGGTGTCAAATACGAAGATCTACATAGTTGATAAAAACATTAATCCGCTACCAGTCGGCATTCCCGGAGAACTATGTATATCAGGGGATGGTATCGCAAAAGGATATTTAAATAGATCCGAATTGACAATGGAAAAATTTATTCCCAATCCCTTTAATCCGAATGAAAAAATCTATAAATCAGGAGACTTGGCTAAATGGCTAACCAATGGAAATATTCAGTTTATCGATCGTTTAGATAATCAGATTAAATTGAGAGGGTTCCGGATTGAATTGGGTGAAATTGAAGGTCAATTAATTCAATTTTATAAAATCAAGGAAGTTATAGTAATCGATAGAGAAGGCGTTAATGGGAAGAAATATATATGTGCTTATTTTGTTTCGGATGAAAAGTTATCGGATGCCGAATTACGGGATTTTTTGTCTAAGAAGCTACCGGGTTATATGATTCCATCTTACTTCATACAAGTGGACGAATTTCCTTTAACTTGGAATGGCAAAATAGATAAAAAGAATTTGCCGGAACCAAATATCACAGCGAATCAAAATCTTAATTGCGCCGGGCCTAGAAATGATACCGAGATGACACTCCAAAAAGTATTTGAAGAGGTATTGCAAATTAAGCACATTGGGATTAATGATAACTTCTTTACTTTAGGGGGAGATTCGTTATCCATATTGCGAGTTTTATCTTCCGTATATAATTTGGATTGGAATTTAACCCCACAAGATTTTTACAATTATCCATCGATCAAGAAACTTTCGGAAAAGATCGTCCGAGGCAAGGAGATCATTAGTATTAATAAAAATGATATTGTATTTCGAAAAAGAAAGAAAGAACCTAAAAAAGTTTTTTTAAGTGGTGAAAAAGTTTCATTTAGTTACATATTGTTAACTGGTGTCACCGGATTTTTAGGAATTCATTTATTAGGTGAAATCATACAAACGACCCAAAGCAAAATTTTTTGTTTGATAAGAGGAAGAAGTAATATCGAAGCCCGAGAAAAATTAATTCAGCTGCTAGAGTTTTATTTTCCTAATAAAAAATATCGGGAATTAATGGATGAAAGGATTTTAATAAAATGCGGAGATCTTCGTTTAGAAAAGTTTGGACTTACAGATAAGGAATATATAAAACTGGGAACTAAAACCGATATCGTGATTCATGCAGCTGCTCTGGTTAAACATTTTGGTATTTATGAAGATTTTTATGAAAATAATGTTTTGGGAACGAAGCGAATCATTGATTTTTCGTTGCATTTTCAAAAGAAATTAAACCATATTTCTACATTAAGTGTTTCAGGAGACAATATTGTCGCTCAAAACAGTAAGAATGCAAAATTCTCTGAAAATGATTTTTATATTGGTCAAAATTATACCGATAACTTATATGTAATGAGCAAATTCCAGGCCGAAAACTTAGTTTTTAAGGCAATTGAATCGGGTTTAAAGGCAAATATTTTCAGGGTGGGGAATCTCTCCGAAAGATATTCGGACGGACATTTTCAAATTAATATTAATGAAAATATGTATCATAATGTTATCAAAGCAATAATCACCGTAGGAGTAATACCTGATCAAGTTTTGGATAAATACTTCGAATTTACGCCGGTTGATTATTGCAGTAAAGCAATAATGCAATTAATTTCGGCGAAGGAAGTTGAGAATGAAATTTTTCATTTATTTAATTATAAGCAAATAAGAATCAGGTATTTATTTTTGGAATTAATGAGACCGCTTGGATATAATTTTAAAATATTACAAAATTGTTCATTTAAAGAGTTTATTAATTACATTTCAAAGTATCAAGATAATGATAGTGAGATAATGTATTTAGTAAGTAATTTTAATGAAAATGTGTTTAGCGAAAAATATAAAGTAAGAATTGAATACGCAATAACGGAAGCTTTTTTACAACAAATCAGGTTTGAGTGGCCTGATATTAATTTGGAGTATATTATTAAATCGCTGGATTACATGCGGAACGTAGGATATTTAATGCCTTTAAGCGTGTAAAAACTATCGCTGAGTATAAGGAGCCTGAAATCATGAGAGAATATAAAAAGATAATACGTTTGATTCTCAATTACATATGGAAATTTGCCGAGGAACATAGTTCCTTGAGTATTATATTAATCTATAATATTTCAATTATCCTTATCTCTCTCATTTTTTATTATATTATCCCTATTATATTAAATTACGCGCCCGGAATGGTTGAACAGAATTATGCGGAAAAATGGTTTGGAATGTCATATCTTCTTCAGTTTATAATAATAATTGCACTTGCTTTACTATTTGGTACCATTTTTTTGGTTAACATACTTAAAGGTATCGATGAGTGGAAAAATATAAAAAATATTGATTTTCAAAATATTCGTCGAATCCGGACGAAATGTTTAAATCTCCCTTATGTTATTTATATTGTTCAAATTGTTTTTCCGGTTACATTCGTTATAATTTTAATGCTTTTATTATCATGGAATAAAACACCGATTTTTGCAATTTTAAAACTAATTATTATGGTTTTTTCATTTTTTGCTATGGCTGCAGTTATAACTTTTATTTTCGCCAAAAAAGTATTTACGGCAATTCTTCTTAAAACACCTTCAAATAATGGGTTAGAAGGAATAAGAATTGGTTTGCGCGATAAAGTGTTCCTACAAATTCTCCCGGTATTTATTGTTGCGATTCTGTTTACGTCCTTAGTAGGATATTCACGATTAATTGATGAAAAAGGCAATTTAATTTTTACAATTTATAAGGAAAAACTCATTGAGACATTTAGTCAGCCCGGCAAAACATTAAGTTTATTCCAGATAAAACAGAAATTAAATGAAATACATGTTAATGAAATTCGTGGATGCAGCTTCATTATAACTCCTCAAGGACGGATTATTACATCGGATGGATCGAAATTCAGTAAAATCTTTATTAATTACATTTATGATTTAAGTCCGAGTCATGATGGTAGAATTTCAGATTTAACAGGCGAAACGCAAGGAACAATGGTAAAAATTCAGATGAATAGTGAAACGTGGATTGTCGGATTTAAATATGAAGTTGCTTCCAATCAAGCGGCAGTTTTCATCTTAATCAGTTTTATTATTTTATTTGTTTTTTGTATTTTTGTGATTTCATATTTTTCAAACACAATTACGGAGGATATATCTTTAGTTGTAAATAATTTAACCGATATTGTTAAAGGCGCCGTCGTGGACCTGGAAACAAAGATCCCCGTCACCTCCAACGATGAAATCGGCGACTTGGTGGTTGCCTTCAACAAAATCCAGGAGCGTGAGAAACAACACATCAAAGATATTGAAGAAAATCAAAGAGTATTGTTGGAACGGGAACGGTTGGCCACCCTCGGGCAAATGATCGGGGGTATCGCCCATAACATCCGGTCACCCATCATGTCCATCGCGGGGGGCATGGAGGCTCTAAAAGATCTTGTTAAAGAATACGATGAATCTGTCGATAATGTAAGTGTTACAAAAGAAGATCATCATGAGATCGCCAAAGAAATGATGGAATGGCTCGAGTCCATGAGACCCTATTGCTCCTTTATGTCGGATTTGATCTCGGCTGTGCGGGAGCAGGCGGTCCAGTTGAATGCCTCGACTTATACCAATTTCACCCTGGAAGAACTGGTAAAACGGATCGAACTCCTCTTGAAGTTCGAACTGAAACGGAATAATTGCACCATTGAAACGGATGTGCAGGCTGACTTGGATACAACCATCAACGGTGAAGTTAATAATCTGGTTCAAGTATGCAATAACTTGATAATCAATGCGATTCAAGCCTATGACGGTCAAGGCGGGAGGATTGAATTTAAAGTCTCCCGGCAGGGCACGAAGATCGTTTTTACAATTAAGGATTATGGCAAAGGAATGCCGCCCGAGGTAAAAACCCGTTTGCTGAAAGAAATGATTACCACCAAAGGAAAAAGGGGAACCGGCCTGGGGCTTTTTATGTCGAACTTAACCATCAAGGGAAGATTCGGCGGAGATTTGTGGTTTGAGTCCGAGGAGGGCAAAGGAAGCACTTTTTATTTTTCAATACCTTGTTCGTGAAGTTAAGGGGCCTTTCAGATACGGAACCTTTGATGCCCGGTTTTAACTGTTGCGGTTTGGACCTTAGGATCGGGGGGTGCTTGATGCGACTGACAAAAAAAGAACGGCCATTGACTGACTATCGAATTCTCATTGTGGATGATGATGAGGGCATTATCCGCTCAATTCAGGTGTTGCTAAAGCGTTCCGGTTATTATTACACCGGGGTTACCGATCCGTTGGAAGCCATAGAAAAACTTCGTTTGGAAGAGTTTGATTTATTAATCCTCGATTATATCATGGAACCCATGCACGGGGATAAAGTTGTCGCAAGAATCAGAGAGTTTAATGCTGAAATTTACATATTACTGTTAACCGGCCATAAGGATCTGGCCCCTCCGCTGGAAACCATCAGAGCCCTGGATATCCAAGCCTACTGTGAGAAGAGTGATAAGTTCGATCAGCTGCTACTGTTAATCGAGTCGGCCATCAAGTCCATTTCCCAAATGCGCACCATTAAGAAGTTTAAGGATGGATTAAATAAGATTTTGCAAGCAGTCCCTCAAATATATCAGTTGCAGCCCATTGACAGCATTTTAGAGGAGATCTTAACCGGCATCCTGCCCCTGGTCCATAGCGAAAACGCTTTCATTCTCGTGGATGACAGCACTCATGTTGAAGCGGCGAAGAATATTATCTTTAAGGGAATCGGCATTTACCACACCAATATGGATGATTTCATGGGGATGCTGGGTCCGGAGATAATCGAACAGATTGGATATGCGCGGCTGAACAAACAGGTTGTCAAAATGGATACCGGAGTGATACTGCCGCTGGTTAACGAATTGGCCAATGTGATTGGGGTTCTCTTTATTGAGAGCCGGGATTTTGAAGAGGGTTTGAAGCTGCTGGAAATATACGCGAGCCAGGCGGCGGCGTCCCTGAACAATGCTTTTCTGCATTCGATGGTAAACATTAAAAACGAAGAATTGATTAAAACATACAGCGAACTGCGCAACCGGTATATGGAGACCATTGAGGCCCTGCGGCTGGCGGTGGACGCCAAGGATATGTATACCCGGGGGCATTCTGACCGGGTCGCCTTTTTTGCCATAAAGATTGGCGAGGCATTTTCGCTTTCCGCGAAAGAATTGGAATTGTTACGCATTGGGGGCATTTTTCACGATATCGGCAAGATTGGCACAGCCGATGATATCTTGCTGAAAATCGGCAAATTGAGCGAAAAGGAATACCTGGAAATCAAAAAACACCCTATCAAAGGCGCCAACATTCTGGGGGCGGTTTCCATGTTTAAGGAAGTGGTGCCCCTGGTTATGTGCCATCATGAACGCATCGACGGCGAAGGTTATCCATTAGGTTTAGCCGGTGACGAAATTCCATTTTTGGCGAAAATTCTTGCCGTAGCCGATGCTTTTGACGCCATGACCTCCGATCGGTTATACCGGACCAAGCTGGACCTGGAAGAGGCGGTTTCCCAATTAAAAGCCGGCGCCGGAACCCAATTTGACGCCGATATTATTCAAAAGTTCATCGCCTTATTAGAAAATTTTGAGGATTTACAAAAGGAAATCGCGTACAGCTTTGAACAAGAGGAGTATGAGCGGATTGAAAACGATCCTTATTACATAAAATCAGAGGGGTAGGCTATTCCCAAAATAATTTGATCAAGGGCTCGAGTATTCAACAGCTGTCCTGAAAAGGGCGGTTGTTTTTTTATTGGTAAAAAGAGACATTCCGGAGATGGAGCATTGCAAAGCGATACAACATGTAAAGAAGCGGTTTTGATGTAATAATTTGCTTGCATTTTACGAAAAATAAAGGTATAATGCTTGTAAAATAATTTCCAGGGGGAGTTTTGGTGAGCATTTTAGGGCGTATCAAAGTGGTCATGGCGATATTTTTGAGCATCAGCGGAGCTTTAATTTTGACAGTTCCCAGCGGGGCGGCACTAGAGATTGAAACTTTGCGTATTACTTCTACTGGAAATGAACCGAAGGTCTATGAGTTTATTTTATCAATGGACCAGACGGTTTATGTCGAGGGCACCTCGCTAGGTCCCGGACAGCCTACCGGCGGATATCTGCGGATCAAACGGGATGGTAATGAGATCCAATCAATTACGGCGCCGGAATGTTACCTACCCGCCGGCGCTTATACTATTGAAGTTAATGCAGGCACCTATGTGACCTCACCGAGTGTAGGTGAGAATGGCGGCGGCCGTCTTGTTACCAATAAAATTGATACTGAAATTACATATATGAGGTCGGGTAATTTAGTCCGCTTTTCCCATACGGGGATCGGTTCATCGGCTACGCGGCGCTTTACACCGAAAATCACGACGAGAATCAATTACAAGTGTGGTTTTGATTGGTATAGCGGGGACTATGCCGCTTCATATCTCAGATTAGGCTATTTTAAAATTATCAATGAGTCCAACGGGACCACAATTGCGCACATCATCGCGAAAGTGGGAGGGAACCCGGCAATAACCGACAGTTTTGTTGCATATGCAGGTAATACATATGCCATAACGATTTTTGGCGGTTCCCACTACAACTATCATGGCCCTGGGGAAGCGCGCACCACCCGGATGGATGTCTGCTACAACGACACCCCGCCCACTATGATATTAACATCCCCCCAAGACAACCAATGGGTCAAAGGGACCCCGAATTCCAGCGTCAATTTACAACTAGCCTTAAACAATCCGGTAAATATAGCGGCAACCCCCGATACTCAATTGAAATTCTATCAACAACTCAATGGCGGGACCGGAACTTCTTTTTCCACCATACCATACACTGAAAGCGCCAGCCGCCAATGGCCGGTTCCGGCGGATACCAGCGGGGAATACCAAATATATGCCCAACTCTGGGAAGGGAATTTCAATACCGGAGTCCAGAGCAACAAAATCCGCATCAAGGTGGATAACACTCCCCCGGCGCTGGCGGCGAGCCTATCAGCGCCGTCGTCCGGCGGCAATATCTACTATCCCGGGAGCGATACCGCGCTAACCGTCACTTACACGGCCACGGACGCTCAATCCGGGTTGCAAAAAATGGCAACCCGGATCACCGGGAGAAGCGACGACCTATCCCCGGAACTCAATAACCTGAACGGCGCAGCCAGCAAGTCGGGAGCAATTACTATTAACGAACTGCCCGCCGCTCCGGGGACATATACCTTGACCGTAAAGGCGACGGATCGCGCCGGAAACGAAACCAGCCGAGCGCTCACCATCCGAATCGGAGGCCTAAAGACCCTGTTTTCCGGCAATATCGGGATTCAGCCGCCGCCTGCCCCTGAAGGCTACACCAATGCTCCGGCGATAACCTGCTCCTGGAACCCGATAGCCGACGTCAATATCGATAAATACTACCTAAAAGTCGAGTCAACCGCTGATAACCAGGAATGGACCACCGAACTGGACTGGACTATGCGGAATCATACCCAAACCAGCTACACTTATCAGGTCCCAGTCACCAGCAACGGAAAGCGAATCAGATTTTCCGTCAAAGCGGTGGACAGCGACGGCAATATGCATATTATCAGCCAAAGTATCATCAGCGACCGGACAGTCCCGAACGTGGCCACCTTGGCCGCCAGGTTCCAGACCGGCAATCATCCTGATACCGGGAAGGCCGTATTGGCCTGGGACCTGGTCAACGACAACCCGGTAAACATGGCCAACCCCGGCTCAGGCATTGAGCGTTATGAAACCGCCCTGACCACCGGGGCAGCCCAGCCGGATAGCGCCGCGCTGCAAACGATAAGCCCCCATCAGCAAACATACGCCTATCCGAACCTATCATCCGGCGGAGAATACCAGCTATGGATCCGGGCCGTCGATAAAGCCGGAAACACCGGGGCTTGGACCACCAGCGGACCTTTCCCCAACTTCGTCATCTCCGG
>JARKQY010000058.1 GCA_029974635.1 Bacillota bacterium
GTGTTCTGAAGGAACACAAAATGTCGGCTGGATTGATGCCAATGACTGGCTGGATTACAATGTAACGGTTCAATCAACGGGGGCTTACCGGATTGATTACCGGGTAGCCAGCCCGAATACCACGGGACGGGTTGATTTCCGGATCGGCGGGACCACGCTGGCGTCCACCGCCATACCCAATACCGGCGGCTGGCAGTCATGGACCACGGTTTCGGCCAATGTTACCTTAAATGCTGGCGCTCAAACCATCCGTTTATTCGCCGGCGGCACCGGTTGGAATATCAACTGGTTCCAGGGAATCGCGGGCGGCGCTACAGCAACCCCGACCCAACCTCCGGCAACGGCGACTCCGACCCCGACCCCGCCGCCTGGTGGAGGAACACCGGATTTGATTGTAACTGATATCATTTCCAATCCGGCATCTCCTTTAATCGGGAACGCAGTAACCTTCAGCGCGGTCGTTAAGAATCAAGGAAACGGTTATACTCCCGCCGGAACCATCATCGGTGTCAGTTTCTCGGTTGATGGAACCCAAGTTAGCTGGTCCGATACCTATACCACTGCCTTAGCGCCGGGCGCATCGGTAACCTTGATCTCCAACAGCGGCCCAAGCGGTTCCGCGACCTGGACTGCTACTGCCGGGTCTCATACTGTCAATGCATGGGTCGACGATGTAAATCGTATGGCTGAAAGTGATGAAAACAATAATCGGTTAGATAAATACTTCACTATTTATAGTGGACCTACACCGACGCCGGGCCCGACACCAATACCACCGGTGGGTAAAAGTCCACTCGCCAGCATGAAAGCTTCCGATTTATTGGGCGCGATTCCAGGAGCGAACAGCAACACGGCGTCTATTGGCGCAACAATGCCTTATAAACGTTATGATTCTAAAGCTGCGGCAATTGGTGGCGGAGCAGCTTTAGCAACATCAACAGATTTTAATAGAATGAATATCGCAACCCAAGCCAGCGAGCAGTCATATGTGAGACTCCCCTCTAACGGTTCTTATGCTGAGTGGACGATGAACACGACTGGTGCTGGTGTTACCATGAGATTCACTATGCCGGACAGTAGTGATGGTATGGGTCGTACCGGTTCGTTGGATGTATATGTGAACGGTTCCAAAGTAAAAACTGTCAACCTCTCATCCTACTGGATGTGGCAATATTTCGCCGGCGGGAACCCAAGCGATACTAATGATGGTGGCGCGCCTTTGTTTGCATTTGACGAAGTTCACTTTGCGCTTCCTACAGCACTAAAATCCGGCGACAAGCTCCGTATTCAAAGTTCGGGAGCAAGCAGTTTGGAATATGGCGTTGACTTTGTTGAGGTAGAAGATATTCCAGCTCAAATACAAAAACCGACCAGTGCATACTCAGTAACAGACTTTGGCGCGACTCCCAATGACGGGGTTGATGACCTGACTGGAATTTTGAATTGTGTTGCAGCCGCTAACCGCGACCAACAGGATGTTTACTTCCCTGCAGGCACTTATCATATGAACCAAATCTGGTATTTATATGCATCAAACATTAGGATCATGGGTGCTGGCAAGTGGTATACCAATCTCCAATTTACCAATTCCGCTCCACAAACGGGCGGTATCTCCGGCGGTAACGCTGCTTCCGGAAATATCAATGACGGTAATTGCAAAAACGTTTGGTTCTCTGATATGTACATTAATTCCAACCTCCGCTCACGTTACAATCAACAAGCCATTCAAAAGTGCTTTATGGACGTATGGACCGGTTGTGTTATTGATAACATTTGGGAAGACCACTTTGAATGCGGCTTCTGGTTTGGCGATTACAACGGAGCGATGAATTATTCTGACGGTGTAATAGTTTCTAACAGCCGTATCCGTAATAATCTTGCCGACGGTGTCAACTTCTGTCAGGGCACAAGCAATGCCACGGTATATAACTGTAGTGTCCGTAACAACGGTGATGATGGTTTGGCTATGTGGAACAACAATTGGGGTGGCGCTAAAGATGAAACGAACAACAAGTTCTGCTATAATACCATCGAGTTCATCTGGCGCGCAGGTGGTATTGCCATCTATGGCGGTAGTGGACATCAAATCTATAATAACTATATTATCGATACCGTTATGTCGGCTGGTATCCATCTGAATACAATTTTTGACGGATATAAATTTACTAATAATACCGGTATGTCCTTTACCAATAATATTCTAGTACGCACCGGTACAATTGCGGATAGCTGGGGCGAGGATTTATCAGCTATTGATATTAAGGGCGGTACTATTAACAACCTCACATTTACCAATAATTATGTTTACAATTCGCAGCAGCACGGTATCCGTATATTTGAGTCACCATCAAATATCTCCTTTAATAATACTGATATATTTGGTACAGGCTTTGCAGGACAGACATCCAATTATTCTTCGGTTCCGATCAAGGGCTGTTTATTTAGGTTCAATTCCGAAGGAGCTACACCTGCTTTGAAAATTAACGGGCTTGATTATGCGAACATTGCAATGACAGCAGGCCCAACAACACCTGGTGTATACGGAAACTTATCAGCTTGCACAATCACCAACATGAATAATTTGGGAAATAGCTATACCTTTACGATTCCCATAGGGACCAACAAGTGGTAAAATAATTAGACCACAAAAAGTTTGACGAAAATCAAAACCACTGGTTGAATGAAATGTACCCCAAACATGGGACAAAAATTTAATGTTTGGGGTGCATTTTTTATGACAAATACAGCAAGCAGGAGGTCACTGAAGAAGAGGTAATAAAAGCGTGTAAAACCGTTGGGCTTCATCATTTTATCGAGACTTTACCAAAAGGCTATGATACCATACTCAATGATAAGGCAAGTCTTTCAGAAGGACAAAAGCAGTTCATTACCATAGCAAGAGCGATGATAAAAAATACTCCGTTATTAATACTGGATGAAGCTACAAGTTCAGTGGATACGCATATGGAACGTATGGTACAGGCAGCTATGGATCAACTCACTGTGGGAAGAAAATCTTTTGTCATTGCTCACCGGTTATCAACGATAAAAAATGCAGATCTATAATGGCTGTATCAGAAATAACCTTGCTGACGGTGTGAACTTCTGCCAGGGAACAAGCAACTCCATAGTTCAGAACTGCAATGTCAGAAACAATGGCGATGATGGATTGGCGGTATGGCCTGACAACTATAAGGGCGCATCAATGGGAGTAAATAATAAATTCAATTACAATACCATCGAGAACAACTGGCGGGCGGCGGCTATTGCAATCTTCGGCGGTTCCGGACATTCAGTGGCAAATAATTATATCGTAGACTGCTTTATGGGTTCCGGTATCAGATTGAACACGGTATTCCGGGGTTATCATTTTGAGAACAATACGGGAATCACGTTCTCCAATACTACAATCATCAATAGCGGCACTAGCCATGACTGTTACAACGGCGAACGCGGCGCCATCGATTTGGAAGCTTCCACCACCAGTATCCGGAATATTACATTTGAAAATATCGATATTATCAATGCCCAAAGGGATGCAATCCAAATCGGATACGGCGGCGGGTTTACCAGCATCAATTTCAACAACATAACCATTAATGGCACCGGAAAAGATAATACAACAACTTCGAGATTCACACAACCGCATCTGGGAATGGCTATCATGACTTATACTAGTAATGGTTCAGCTACTTTCAGAAACCTGGTGACCAGCAATATTGAAGCACCGGAGAAATATTTGATTCAAAGCGGTTTCGTAATTACATTTCAATAATCAATAGAAGTTGTGTGAAAAAGTTCTTTGCAGGATAACAAAAATTCTTTATCTTGCTTTCGGCCGAAAAGTCCAAAAGGAGCAGCCTTGTAACTCAAGGCTGCTCCTTTTTCGTATAATAAGGTATTCAAAAAAGGAATCAGGCCGTTTTTGAAGAATATTTTTCGTAATACATTAATCAGAAATGCCAAATCAGGGCAAAAAAATAGAAGTAAAGGTGTTCGCATGAGTGAAATTAAAAGCAAAGACAATAAAAACAATGAACTCAATGGAATTTATAAGCTCGATGAGGGTCCAACCAATTCCGATCCTTCATTTCGCTTAAATTACGTTAAAACGGATGAACACGGTTTAAAGATGGGGGCGGAACGAATCAGGCCCAATGAAGGATGTCATATTTCGATTATAAAAGACGGGATGGCAATGACCCGAACCGCGGACGGCAAAAAATTCCAAGTGAATAAAACGGATAAGGTTAAATGGTATATTTGGTTATCGGAAATACAAAACGGATTAAATTGAGTTTATAAAGTTTTCCTGCAAAAATGAACTTATATTTTTTATAATTAAGATATTTAATATCCTAGATCAATAATCTGGGATAATTATATATCTTAATTTTTATATACAGCTTTTTTTGACAGCCTTGTTTGCAACGATCATACCCTGATACTGCTGCCGGTGATATCAAACAATTTGCAGAAAAGTAACAGTTCTTCTCGGAATTTCTATAAAACAAAAGACTTTTAACTAAAAGTTGTAATATTTACAACATTTATATACAAACACCAATTAATATGATAATCTTTAGGTGAAGATATTAATAATCTAGAGAGGAGTAAAAAACCAGATGGGATTTGTTAAATATCAGCGAAAATATGTGAAAAAGGGAGTCTCTGCGAAAACGATTGGCATTAACAATAAAGGCCGCTTTGCTTTTTATAAGCCGGTAGTCGAGAAATATCTTCAAGATAAAAGTCATATTGAATTATTTTATGATCCGGAAACCAAAAAAGTAGGTGTTCTGCCTACTGCGGAACCGACACCGGATTCCTTCCGGATTCAAGGACTGACCACTAAAATGATAGTCGCCAAAAAATTTTTGAACCGGTTTCAGATTGCGGTTGAAAACCGGCGTTATGATTTTACGGTGGAAAATGAAATGCTCGTCATTTCGTTGGAATAGATTTGAAGCTTGGTGAAAGTAACGGACTGCCTGAAAAATATTCTGCATAAAAAGAAGATATACAGTTTATGACGGTATAAAATAAAACCGTAGATATTGTATATCTTTTTTGTTTTAAATATTTAGCACACAGTCTATAAATGTATTTACAATCTACGCTGGTCTCTTAATGGCATCACATAACATATCCAGAGAGAACAGAATAAAATCCTCTTGATCGATTGCATAATGCTGTTCAAAAGTTTTACCGGTTTCAGAAAGCAAGTTTAATAATCCAACCGATACCGAAACAACAAAATAGGCGCCTTTCCGGGGATCCATGTCGGTCCGGATGCTACCGTCGGTTTGGCCTTGTTCAAACGCGTTGATAAACATTTGATACATTGAAGCGTCCAGCAGCTTCATCTCTTGATACCGGGAACCGTGTTCCTCACTGGCGTTGATAAACCGGCAATAATTCAATAACCGGAAAGTATCCGGAAAATTTTTATAAAACTGATAATATGCCAGGCCGGAAAGGCGGATTTTTTCGAAACCGGTTGTTCCTTTGGAAACTGCGTCTTTAAAACAGGCAATAAGCTGTTTGAAACCCTTTAAAGCTACAGCCAAATATAAATCCTCTTTACTCGTAAAATATTGATATAGTGTCCGTTTGGTGAATTGAGCCTCTTTGGCAACCTCGTCCATTGATGAGGATGCGAATCCCTTGCGGTAAAATATTTTTTCAGCTGCCGCAATTATATCGGCTTCACGTAAGAGCTTTTCCTTGTCTCTCCGGGAGATGATATCCACAAAAATTTGGTCCCTTTCTTGACATTTCAGTATACTAATAGTATATTTAATATACTAAGAATATATTTTCTATACTTATAGTATAGTTGATTATCCGGTAATGTCAAGCCCATCTTTACTATTTCCGAAGACAATGAATCTAATGTTTATTTTCATGATTTAACTTTGAAAGCCGCTATTTAAGTATCAGGTTTTCTGAAAACTGTCCGTGATAATTGATAAATCATTTGATAAATATTTAAAGGAGGGTTTTAATTGCCGCAAGTTTTACTCCACTATTTTAGTGGTACGGGAAACACCAAACGCGCCATAGATGTGATTACAGAGCATTTAAAGGAAAACGGCTTCGAGGTTAAGCAATTATTGATAGGGACTAATCGGCCGAGTATTCCGGCAAAAGTTGATTTTCAGATCTTTGCATTTCCGGTATTGAGTTTTGCGGCACCGGTATTTGTCAAAAAATACATCCGGCGGCTGCCACGCGCTGATAATACTAAAACTGCAATTTTCGCCACATATGGCGGCGATCCCTGCCAAGCCCTGCAAGAAATGGAACGGATACTTAAGCGTAAGAAGTATGATGTTTTCCTGACAGGTGGAGCCCGGTATCCGGATAACTGGACGCAGATGATGAACCCGCCTCTGGAGCGGGAGGCTATGGATATTATCAATAGAGGAGATCAAATGGCTTTGGAGTATGCGATGTCTTTTATCAAAAAAAAACCTATGCTTCGCCAAAGCAATTGGTTGGGAAATGTTATTACCAGTATTATTGCAGCGTTGTTTGCCTTGATTGGAAGGAGATTCTTGGGAAAAACTTATATCACCGATTCGAATTGCAATAAATGCGGGATTTGTGTAAAAACATGCCCTGTCAATGTTATCAAAATGGAAGGGATGATTCGTCAAAAACCGCATTGGGACTTCCAGTGCGAAGATTGCGGGAGGTGTATAAATATTTGTCCCCAAAAAGCCATTCAAATTTCCATACCGAGGCTGTTTCTGCATGGTATCATCCAAATAATATTGGTTACCGCCTCTTTTTGGGCAGCTGGAGAAATGACACATTATTTTCAGGCGGATTACCGGGTTCTCGTGTGGATAATAACATTAATTTTAACAATCGGTATAACTCAAGTTTTTCAAATGACGGTAATTGACCGCTTGTTCTTTCTTTTGGAACAAATCCCGGGTATTGGCAAGTTTTTGGCGTGGAATTATACCAAAAATTTCCGCAGATATATCGCTCCTGGGTTTAAACCCATACTGCGTGATTCAGAAACAAGGAAGGGATAGGAGGTAAGCAATGAAAGCCTTAATATTATATGGTAGTCTTTTTGAGCATGGATCCAACCTGGATGTTTATCTGGACAATTTGTCACAACGGATGATGCAGAGTGGTTGGGGACTCGAACGTTTCCATCTTGCAGAAATGAACATTCATTATTGTTGCGGATGCTGGACTTGTTGGTGGAAGACTCCTGGGAAATGCGTCTTTCGGGACGATATGGAGAAAATCTATCCTAAGATAGTAACGGCGGACCTGGTTATTTTTACGGCGCCGTTAATGATGGGCTTTGTCCACAGTTCTTTGAAAAAGACCATGGACCGGCTGATTCCTCTGATACTGCCGTACATTAAAATCTATCGTGGCGAATGCCATCATTATTTACGATATGATAAAATGCCGGAATTTGGAGTTCTGGTTGCCAAAGAACCGGATACTGATCAAGAGGATTTAGCGATTCTTTCCAAAAGCTTTCAGAGATTATCACTGAACTTTCAAAACCGGATGGCGTTCGTTGCTACCACCGAAACGCCGTATGAGGAGGTACTTAATGAAATTAACCATATTTAACGGCTCTCCCCGCGGGGAAGGAAGCAATACCAAGGTTTTTCTCGAACACTTTCTGAACGGGTTCACTCAAACTCCCGGCAATTCCTTTGAGGCCCATTATCTTAAAGATACTGCCGAGCATTCCCGGTTTGCCGGAATTTTCAATCAGGCCGAGGCGGTGATGCTGGCTTTTCCACTTTATACCGACGCCATGCCGGGCATTGTCAAAGCTTTTATTGAAGAATTAAGACCCCGGATAGCAGCTGTGGAGAGTCAGCCCAAGCGGGTCTTATTTTTGGTCCAGTCCGGTTTTCCGGAGGCTATTCAAATAGAGGCGGTGGAGCAATACTTGATTAAACTTGCCCGGCGACTTTGCTGTGAATGCGCCGGGATTATCGTCAAGGGCGGAGGCGAGGGAATCCAGTTGATGCCGGCGCATGTGACCCGCAAAATTTTTGGACAGTTTTATTCACTTGGCGAGATTTTCGGGCAAAACAGGACTCTGGATGTACAATTACTGAAGAAAATCCGCGGTATGAAGCGTTTTCCGGCCTGGATGCTCCCGGGAGTATATCTAATGAAATTAACCGGATTAATGGACTTCTTTTGGAACGCCAAGTTAAAAGAGAATAATGCTTTTGATTTACGGTTTGACCGGCCTTACGCGCCGGAGACAATGAAGGACTCTTAACGTTCGTAACAAGCAAGAGAGGAAGCGAAAAGCCATAAAAGTTAAGAATATGACAAAGACGGATAAAGTTTTTATACATAAATACCTGTCTTCCCGAAGTTTGATTCTATTATTGATTGGCTTATGTTGCTTGATCTTCGAGGCTGCGGCAAGTTTACAGCCGGAATCCTGGGATGTTCCGGATGATTTGCCGGGATACCGGGTGACGCAAGTCATTGACGGTGATACCATAAGGGTTGAGAAGCTAGGGAAATTAAGATATATCGGGGTAGATTCACCGGAGCTCCGTCATCCCCGGAAAGGCAAGGAAGCTTTTGGGGAAGAAGCATATCAGTTTAACCGGAAGTTGGTATTCAACCGGGTAATCCGCATTCAAACAGATGTCCAGGAACGGGACCGGTATGGACGCCTTTTGGTATATGTATACCTGGACAAAATATTCGTCAACGCTTATTTGGTCAAAATGGGCTACGCCCAAACAATGACCGTGCCGCCCAATGTGAGATACGCCGGTTTTTTTGGCAAACTGCAGCGGCAAGCCCGGAAAGCCAAAAGGGGATTGTGGAAATTGGAGTATTATAACTAGCATGATATGATAGGCATCACTACTAAAGAAATAATATCGCTATAAAAAGCGGTTGATGCAGCAAATAGATCTTCAGGGAGTTGCGCCCCAGAAAACAAAGCCAAAGAATGACTTTTGACTTCGGGTCCTTGAGGGTAAATTTACGGGTTTGATTTTGATATAAAATATTGCCGAGATATACTCCGATAAGAATAACACCGAACCACGGGAACAGCGGAAAATAGTCGATGGAAAAAAAGTCATCGGGAATGAACCCGGCCCAGATCAGCCAGGGGAATGAAAATCTTTGAAAATTCAAGCTAATGCCCAGTCCGGTAATGATAATTCCCAGCAGCAAGTTCCAGGTTTTCAAGTGTAATAAAGGCTGGCTAATAATTACCGCAACTCCGATCAAGTGTAGTACTCCGAATACAATAAGAGCTTCCTGGAACAATAGCAGCGTAACCAATGTAATGAGAAGGCTCCAACCCAAAATTAGCGCGCTACGTTTAAGGGCTTTGTTCCATTTACCCGTTTTTTCAAAGTTATTCCGTTGCAATGTTAAAGAAATTCCCGCCAATAGCAGGAATAAGATCGCGGTTGCTTTTTGCCATGATGATAGCAGAAACGGGTTCAAAGAAGGCTGATATCCCCGGAGAAGTTCCAAATCAACAATCCAATGGAATCCAAGCATGAGAATAATGGCGATTCCCCGTAGGAAATCGATCTCCCAAAAACGATCTTTGGCAATTGGGGGAAGGGTCCGGAGATTTACCGTTTTGAATTTCATCGGTTAAGCCGATTCATACCCATTTTGAGTTCGCTGAAAATACTGGGATAATCATAACCACCCCGGATTTGGATTAAGGGTATTAAATATAAGTTGAAATATCACTTTGATTATATTATGATTTTAGCGGTGGGGGCTTATCCCTCTTTTAATTAAGTTTATATTTTGGGGAGAATGAACGTGGCAAAATTGGATATGGCCTGGCGCCAGATCCGGCGGCTTGATGAAATAGCATCGCAACAGACGGTAATTCATCAATTAGATCCGCGGGTGAAACTAATCGTAACTTTTTTTTATATCGTTACGGTTGTTTCCTATTCCAAATATGATTTATTGGGCTTACTGCCTTTAATTTTATATCCGGTTTTCCTAATCTCCCTGGCGGAACTCCCTTTAAAGTATTTATTGATAAGGGTGTTGCTGGCAACTCCCTTCGTGTTTTTTGTCGGGATCTTTAATCCGGTTTTTGATCATACTCCGTTATTTCAGGTGAATGGATTTGTTCTTACCGGAGGCTGGCTTTCTTTAGCGGTGTTGCTGGTAAAATTCGGTTTTACGGTTATGGCGGCCCTGATTCTGGCAGCCATCAGCGGAATCAATGAAATTGGAGGCGTTTTGTTAAGGTTTAGGATTCCCCGTGTTTTTGTCATGCAATTGCTTTTTATGTATCGTTATCTAAGCGTGTTGATGGAGGAAACCGGAAGAAGCATACGTGCTTACCAGTTACGGCGCTGTGAAGGGCGGGGAATCCACCATAAAGCTTGGGGATCCTTGGTAGGTCAATTGTTATTGAGAACCATCGATAGGGCGCAACGGATCTATCAAGCAATGGTATGCCGGGGATTTCAGGGCGAACTCCATTTGTCACGGCGAAATAATAAGGCTGGAATTGGTGATGGGGTTTATTTGATTGGCTGGACTTGCTTTTTTATCCTGACGAGATGGGTTAATATCCCTGGTTTGTTAGGGAGACTATTTATGGAGGCGAGACTATGAGCCACCATTTGGTTGAAGCCAAAGATTTGACTTATGTTTATCCTGACGGGACCAAGGCTTTGCAGGGAGTTAATTTTCGAATCACGCACGGTGAAGCGGTGGGCATTGTCGGAGCTAACGGCGCGGGAAAATCAACCTTAGTAATGCAGTTGACCGGTAATTTCCTGCCCGTCTCCGGAACGGTCCGGGTTGGGGATTATCCGCTGACCCCAAAAACGATTCCACAAATTCGGCGTAATGTAGGTATGATTTTCCAAAATCCGGACGATCAGCTTTTTATGCCGACGGTATATGATGATGTGGCCTTTGGCCCGTTAAATCAGGGACTGCCCTTAGAGGAAGTTGAACAAAAGGTAACGGAGGCGTTGCAGCGAGTCGGCGCTTATCATTTAAAAGACCGGCCTCCCTATAAGCTTTCCGGCGGCGAAAAAAGAACGGTGGCGCTCGCCACGGTACTGGCTATGTCCCCGGATATTTTGGTGATGGATGAACCGAGTTCCGCCTTGGACCCCAGGGCCCGGCGCAATTTGATTCAGTTATTGGCCGGATTTAGACATACAAAAATCATTGCTTCCCACGATTTAGACTTAATCCTGGATTTATGCGAACGGACTATCGTCTTAAGCGGCGGACAAGTTATTGCCGATGGTCCTACCATTGAAATCTTTAACAATGAGAAGCTGCTAGCCCAGGGACATTTGGAAAAACCTTTAGTGTTGCAGGGGTGTCCGGTTTGCAGTCGAAAGTAGGCTATATAATTTTTGAACATAATTTGCTGGTCCATAAAAAACAGATAAATTTTTTAAAAAGTGAAAATAGTATGGAATGATGGCATGTTTAAAGCTTAATTATCCATTGTTACTAAATTGCAATATTTAGGTGATTATGATATAATAAAAATATCAAAATGGTCTCGAGTCCAAAAATAATTCTTATGTGTTTGCGAAAAGGAGAATTTTTTGTTTTCATGGACTCGAGACCAACAAATCATATTGATTTCTTTATTTATGAGTATTGCCAAATAAATTAAGTGGACTCGTATCCAATTGGATAAATAAATTCCCAGTTACGGTTAAATAGGTAAACTAACTCACTCATAATTTTTGTGAAGGGGGGCGTTAAAAAGTAAGAGTGGGTTTGTTGATACAGGCATCTATGAGAAGCAATTTTAATTAAACTCGGAAAGGAGGGATTCTAAAAGCTAAATATGAGATTCAGTAGTGTGGCATGATTTGAATTGAAAAGAGGGAGGTTGAGATTTATGTTCAAAATCAAACATATATTATTGATTTTGATAATTTCATTATTCGCCATGACAGTGGTGGGTGGAGCCATTAATGCTGCAGATGGTGATTGGACATTGGTTTGGAGCGATGAGTTCAGTGGAACTCCCGGTACAAGTGTAAATCAAAACAATTGGAACATAGAAGTAACTTCAAATCCAGACAATGGCGAGTTGCAAGCTTATGTAAGCAGTACGAACAATATTTATTTAACGCAAGAGCCCGGCAATCCCAGCAACAGTCTTTTGGTTCTCAAAGCTATTAAAACCGGTGGAAGCCCGGCCTATACCTCCGGTCGTATCACCACTCAGGGAAAAAAAGTATGGACCTATGGTAAGGTTGAAATGAGAGCCAAGCTTCCTTATGGACAGGGGATTTGGCCGGCATTCTGGATGCTGGGGGCCAATTATCCCACAGCCGGCTGGCCGGGATGCGGTGAGATCGATATTATGGAAAACGTGGGTTATGCGCCGAACACCATATATGGGACTCTCCATGGACCTGGTTATAGTGGCGGCGGTGGTATTGGCGCGCCTTTTGATTACTCCGGGGGATACGTAAATAACTGGCATACCTATGGAATTGAATGGGAGCCGGGAATTATGCGCTGGTATTTTGACGGTCAATTGTTCCAATTGAGAACGGCTGACGATGTTACTCTCACGGGCGCGGGTCTGCCATGGGTGTTTAATCATGATTTCTTTATCATTTTGAATTTGGCGGTGGGCGGTGATTGGCCGGGGCCGCCGGATTCCAGCACCGTATTTCCGCAATACTATTACATTGATTATGTCCGAGTGTACCAACGCTCCGGCGGTGTATACCCGCCACTGCCCAGCCGTAAATTTACCAATTTCAAGTCATTCACTAACGGAAAATTTGTTACCAGTGATGCGTACGTTTCCAACTCGCTCCTGGCTAATCGTGACGGCGCCTATAATTGGGAGACATTTGATGAACAGGATTTGGGAGGCGGCAATGTAGCGTACTTAAGTCATCAAAGCTGCAAGTATGTCTCTGTGGCCAGTGGTCAATTACGCGCTTCAGCTTCAATCATCGGACCCAATGAAACTTTCCAGGTCATTACCAATGCCGACGGGACTAAATCATTACGGAATGTTGGCAATGGCAAATATGTAACCGTTGATGGCAGTGCCTATTTATATGCCACTGCAGCCACTATCGGCAATGCCGAAAAATTTTACATAACATATACTACCAGCTCGCCGGAACCACCGCCTCCGACTTCAACACCAGCTCCAAAAATAATTCCCGGCAAGATCGAGGCTGAAAATTTCGATACCTCAGTAGGTGTTGTGGTTGAAGGCTGCGGCGATACCGGCGGGGGATTCGATGTGGGTTTTGTTGATGGCGGAGATTATATGAATTATGATGTGAATGTCCAGGCAACCGGCACTTATACGGTGAGCTTCCGGGTATCCACTCCAAATTCCAACACTCAATTACAGCTAAAAAAAGGGACTACGGTTCTGACAACGGTTACGGTTCCCAATACCGGGGGTTGGCAGGCCTGGGCCACGGTGACCGGTGCGGCTTATTTAACCGCCGGAAGCCAGACATTACAGATTTATGCAGTTACATCCGGGACATCGCTTTGGAATATCAACTGGTTTAGTTTCTCATTGGGCGGTTCCACCCCGACTCCGGGACCGACCGTAACACCCACCCCGACTAGGGCGGCGACGGCTACTCCGACTCCGACCAGGGAAACGACAGCAACACCGACCCCTACTAGAGCGGCAACACCAACACCTGGAGGAAATGAAATTATCGCAACCATCTCGTCTGCAACCGCATCATCGGCAACCAGGCCAGCCGCTCATTCCTGCGATGGAAATAGCGGAACCAGATGGGAGAGCGCTATTTCGGATCCGCAATGGATTTATTGGGATCTGGGCAGTAACAAGAGTTTAGCAAGGATCATTATTGATTGGGAGGTTGCCAGCGCCGCTAATTATACGATTCAAGGTTCAACCAACGCAACCAGTTGGACGAATCTGGCGACTGTAACCAATTCCAGCACGGCAAATCACAATATCATTACTACCTATATCGGTGGTTCTTACCGATATGTAAGGATGTGTGGTACTCAACGTACTACCGGCCATGGTTATTCCATCTGGGAAACTTATATCTATGTATTGAGCGGAGCGACCCCGACTCCAACTTCAATGCCGACACCCACTCCGACTAGAGCGGCAACTGCAACGCCGACTCCCACCAGGACGGCGACGGCCACGCCAACCCCGACCAGGGTGGCAACAGCGACACCGACCCCCGGAGGAAGTGAAGTTATAGCAACCATATTATCCGCAACCGCATCATCGGCGGTATATGCCGCCAGTAGTTCCTGCGATGGAAACAGTGCCGGAACCAGGTGGGAAAGCGCCTCTTCGGACCCGCAGTGGATTTACTGGGATCTCGGCAGCAATAAGAATTTAGCGAAAATTGTTATTGATTGGGAAGTGGCTAGCGCTGCTAATTATACGATTCAGGGTTCAAGCAACGCAACCAGTTGGACGAATCTTGCTACCGTAACCAATTCCAGCTCGGCGAATCACAACATAATTACCACCAATATCAGTGGTTCTTACCGGTATGTGAGAATGTACGGTACTTCGCGGACTACTAGTTATGGTTATTCGATATGGGAAGCTACGATATATGTTTCAGGCGGCGCGACACCGACCCCCGGAGGAAGTGAAGTTATAGCAACCATATCATCCGCAACCGCATCATCGGCGGTATATGCCGCCAGTAATTCCTGCGATGGAAACAGTACCGGAACAAGGTGGGAGAGCGCTTCTTCCGACCCGCAGTGGATTTACTGGGATCTCGGCAGCAATAAGAATTTAGCGAAAATTGTTATTGACTGGGAAGTGGCTAGCGCCGCTAATTATGCCATTCAGGGTTCAACCGACGCGGCCAACTGGACGGATTTAGCCACTGTAGCCAATTCCAGCTCGGCGAATCACAACATAATTACCACCAATATCAACGGTTCATACCGGTATGTAAGAATGTATGGTACTGCAAGGACTACCGGCTGGGCTTATTCCATTTGGGAAACCACTATTTATATAATACAGTAAGTATAAATTTCAGCAAGCAAGGGGAATGTTCTCCCCTTGCTTGCTCTGGATGTAAATTGCATTATTTACTTGATTATGATACACTTTTAAATAAAAAATATAATCGGATACAAATAGGAGCATATATTTGGTTACGAGAAAAGATATTGCAGAATATGCCGGTGTATCAAAGACAACAGTGACAAGAGTTATCAATAATCAAGGCAATGTATCCCGGGAAAACATTGAAAAAGTTAACCATGCTATCAAAGTGCTGGAATATTATCCAAATATGGTAGCCCGGGGATTAAAAACCAAGAAGACCTATCAGATACTTTTTCATGCACCGGAACTCTTAAACCCTTTTTTTGTTGAGATATACACGGGAATGGATGAAGTCGCCCGGCAACATGGCTATCATATTGTAGTCAGCAGTCATTATGATATTAATATCGTCAGACAGCGACAGTATGATGGCGTTATCCTTTCTTATGTTCCAAAAGAACGCCGGCTTAGCGAATATATGATTTTAGGCGTCAGATTGGTGGCCACCGATTATACAAACAGCGTTCTGGAAATTCCTCATATTAAAGTTGATATAACCAGTGGAATCATGCAAGCCCTTGATTATTTGTATGAATGCGGACACCGCCGGATTGCATTGGTTTCATTGCCGTTTGAGAATGATCAGCGGGTTGCCGCCTATAAGAAATGGCTGGAAATGAAGAACTTATTATTTCAAAGCAATTTAATTTATAATAACCAAATTGAGGGCGCGACCAATTATGAACAGGGATATAATGCAGGCGTATTAATAGCTGAAAGCCGTTTAGACGCTACGGCAATCATGGTTTTTAATGACGCTATGGCGATTGGCTTTTTAGCGGCGCTTAATCATAAAGGGATACGGGTTCCCGAAGATGTTTCGATAGTAGGTTTTGATAATATCGTTCAAGCAAAATACACCAGTCCACCCTTAACCACTGTGGACAGTTTTTTATATCAAATTGGCAAAGAATGCGCTCAAATGCTAATCAGTGAAATCAATGGGGCAGAAGTAAAAACCAAAACCATTAAAACTGAATTAATAATACGTAATAGTGTAGCCAGAATCTCTTGATAAAAGATTTAAAACTGCTTTTTATGTAAGGATATTCTTTAATATACTAAGTATGGGACAGGATAGCGGTTCAAATGTGGACTCGAATCCATTAAAATCCGGGTTTGGAAGCGAGGTGTATTTTAAATAATAGTTAATATTTGATATTCTTACGGTGCGCATAAGTCAAGATTGGCCTCGAGACCATATTGATAATGTGCGAATATTAGTGCCGGGTTCTGTTTGCGAAAACATTAAATAAAAATGTCGGATACTATTCCGTACCGTTGGAAAGGAGGGAGGCCGGAGATAATCAAGCATCTTTCATTCACGATATTATAATTTTTAAGGAAGGAAGTGAAACAATATGGGAAACAACAAATACATATTCATAGTTTTGACACTGACATTATTGATCACATTAACCAGGGTGAATGAACCTGTTACAGCGGCCGGCATTGTCCCGGGCACAATCCAAGCCGAGAGTTATGATGCCATGTCGGGAGTCCAGATAGAAGCGTGTTCTGAGGGAACCCAAAACGTTAGTTGGATCGATGCCGGCGATTGGATGGATTATAATGTAACCGTTCAGACAACCGGGGCCTATACAGTTAATTTCAGAGTAGCCAGCCCCTATGCCGACACTCGACTTCAATTAAAGAATGGAGCTGCTGTTCTTGCAACCGTAACCATTCCGAATACGGGCGGTTATCAAGCTTGGGCTACCATATCGGCTAACATTAACCTGACTACCGGCAGCCAAATCATACGGGTACATGCAGTAACCAATGGTTGGAACCTTAACTGGATGAGTTTCACATTAAACAGCACCGCGACACCCACACCAACCAGGGCGGCTACACCTACTCCCATTTCAACACCGACTCCAACACCGGGGGGAGATGTTCTGGCCGTCATTGTATCGGCTACCGCGTCATCAGCAATCCAAGGAGCCGGTTATTCTTATGACAGGGATACCGGAACCCGCTGGGAGAGCATTCATGGAGCAGATCCGCAGTGGATTTACTGGGATCTCGGCAGTAATAAGAGTTTATCGAAAATCAGCGTTGAGTGGGAAGTAGCCGGCGCAGCCAGTTATGCCATTCAGGGTTCAACGGACTCATCCAACTGGACGAATCTAGCAACTGTAAGCAATTCCAGCACTGCCGATCATAATAAAATTACCACGACAATCAATGGTTCATACCGGTATGTAAGAATGTACGGTACTTCTAGAACTACTCCATACGGTTATTCGATCTGGGAAACTTCGATATATGTATTCGGCGGAGCTACTGCAACGCCAAGCCCCACAGGAGCGGTCATAACCGTCCCAATTATAATTCCTTACATGCAATACCAGGAGATCGTATTGAATCCGGCGGATAACAACGGGACCAGTTTGATTAAAACTCAAAACACTTCGCAAACGGTGAATGTTGATTATAACAACGGCGCCGCAATGACTTTGAGGAGCCAAGGCGGGGTTGGACAAACCATCCGATTCTCGGCGCAGGATTCAAGCGGGGGAACCCATCAAGGCGATCCGCTGACCATGACCGTTTATTCAGGTTTGACCATCAATGTAATTGTTGTGTCGGGAACACCAACTCCTACACCTACCGGAGATGCGGTTAATCTGGCCTTAAACAAGACAGCTACCGCTTCTTCAACCCAGGCAGGTCTGCCGGCGGATCTTGCAGTGGACGGTAATACTATCACCCGTTGGGGAAGCGACGCCAGTGATCCGCAATGGTTCCGGGTGGACTTGGGTTCGATCCAAACCATCAAGCGGGTAATCCTGCGTTGGGAAACTGCATACGCCAAATCTTACGTCATTCAAACATCCAACGATGCTGCCAGTTGGAGCAATATTTATGCCACTAGCTCCGGCCCAGGCGGTACAGAGGACCTGAACGTTTCCGGTAGCGGGCGGTACATCCGCATGTATGGCACCGAGCGCGGTACGGTTTGGGGATATTCATTATGGGAGTTGGAGGTTTATAATGTGGCGGCACCTACACCACCGCCAACTGCAACACCGAGTCCCTCGCCGGTTTCTGATTTCAACACCGCGGCTCCGGTCAATGGGGCCATGATTACCAACAGCCGTCGGCCGACCTTATCCTGGAATGCCGTTTCCGGGGCCACCAGTTATCAAGTGTGGCTCAATATCAGCCGGACCGATTACAACTGGTATGAATCCGGCAACCTGCTGGATCGGTTCACTCAGATGGCCACCGTCACAACCAACAGTTATACGTTGGCGCAAGATTTACCGGATCGCTGGACGTATAAGTGGTATATTATTGCAGTAGGAAGCGGCGGTAACAAACGTTCCAATACTGCAACCTTTAGCGTTTACCTGCCGGCGCTGGAAACTGCCGATGACGGTATCAACATCGTTAACGGGTGCAGGGATATGAACAAAAATGGAACCATTGAACCTTTCGAAGATTGGCATCTGTCGATCCAAAACCGGCTCGACGATCTGATGACCCGGTTGACCAATGAGGAGAAATTCAGGCAATGCTTCTATGGGGCTGAAAGTGACAATCCGCTGAACGGCTTCTCATTCTCGTATGGTGTCGAAGGCGGTATGACCACTACCCAGTATAATTGCGCCAAGACCCGGATGGGTATTCCCACCGCCTTCGCCGGCGATAAAATCCATGGTTGGAAGACCATATATCCTACCCAACTAGGTCTAGCCGCCACCCGGGATATGAACATCGCTTACCAATGCGGTAATTTGCAGCGGGTTGAGCAAAAATCATTCGGGTTCACCGGAATGTTGATGCCGCTGGCCGAAGTCGACACCAAGGTTCTCTATCCGAGATTCCAGGAAGGCTGCGGTGAAAATGCGGATGAAGCGGCAGCTTTACTCCGGGCCTTCATATGCGGCCTGCAGGGCGGACCGGAACCCAATCCCCATTCGTTGATGACCACGGTGAAACACTGGCCGAGCCAGGGCGTCGGTGGTGAGGGACCGCTTCAATATGACGCGGTGACCATTAAATATCATATGAAACCCTGGTTTGCCGCAATAGATGCAAATCCGGTTTCGGTAATGCCCGGATACAGCAGTTCTCCATACCTGGATCCCAGCGGCGCCGGAGCCAATGAAAGTAAGCCGACCATTGATTATCTGCGGAATGTCATTGGATTCAAAGGATTCATCGTTACTGACTGGCTTGGGGCCAGTTCCGATCAAACTATCCGGAGTATGAAAGCCGGAATTGATGTAATGGGAGGCGCTACTTCCTCTGGTTCCGACCTGAACACGGTATTGGCGGGTATCGGGCAAGCCCGGCTTGACGATGCGGCCCGACACATTCTGGAGATGAAATTACGACTGGGAATGTTTGAAAATCCTTACGGCGATCCGGCCTGTACCTGGAATGCCCTGAATAATCATAATATTGCATTAAACGCCGCCCAAAAATCAATTACCCTTTTAAAGAACAACGGCATATTGCCGCTCAGGCTCGTTTCCGGGGATAACATGATTGTGGGCGGTCCGAGGGCCACCTGGATTATCAATGACTATGATCCCAACGTAATCTGGCAGTCGATTTTTTACAGTGACCCTTATGCCGTAAACTACGTAAAAGCTTTTCAGAATAAGATGTCGTCCAAGGGCGTAAATGTTTATCAGGATGCCGCCTTCAATGCCAAGGTTGCCATCGTCGTTATCGGTGAACAAAGCTATACTCATGCCACGGAATGGCCTAACAGGAGCCCGAATATCCCGGCGGATCAACTGGCTGTTATTCAAAACTTCAAAGCTCAAGGAGTACCAGTGGTAACAGTGGTTATTTCACCGCGGCCATATGTTTTGACGGATGTGGCTAATCTTTCCGACGCTCTGATGCTGGTTTACCGGGGAGGAACCGCCATCGGGGAAGCGGTTGCCGGTTTATGCATCGGCGACTATACTCCCACCGGCAAATTGCCATTTCAATTGCCCAGGTCCACTGCGCAAATCGGTACGGATGAAGTAGCCAATCAATTAGAAAAATGGGAACTGCCATATGACCTCGGTGCAACCGATGCCCAACGGGCGGAAATTCGAAACTACATTTATAACAACCAAACGGTGCCGACCAATTATGGAGATCCTCTTTATCCTTACGGGGCCGGGTTACAGTCCTTTTAAAAACAGTTATCCGTTATTGGTTATTCGTTATTCGTAAAGGAGGTAATTAAAATATTATGGCAAAAGAAAAATATATAGTACTTATATTCATCGCGATACTATTAACAGCCGTGGCCGGGATAAGCGAACCTGTTATAGCGGCCGGTACAATTCCAGGGATCATCCAAGCCGAAAACTATGACGCCATGTCGGGGGTTCAGGCGGAAGTGTGTTCCGAAGGAACACAAAATGTGGGTTGGATCGATGCCGGCGACTGGATGGACTATAATGTTACGGTTCAGACAACCGGGGTCTATACGGTTAATTTCAGAGTGGCCAGCCCTTATGCCAATACTCAGCTCCAGTTAAAGAATGGAGATGCTGTTCTTGCAACCGTAACCATCCCGAATACCGGTGGTTATCAAGCTTGGGCCACTGTGCCGGCTAACGTTGATTTGACTGCCGGCAGTCAAACCTTAAGGATACATGCTGTAACCAATGGCTGGAACTTCAACTGGGTCAGTTTCACACTAAACGGAGTTCCAACGCCGATGCCAACGCCAACCAGGGCGGCAACAGCAACGCCCACACCAACCAGATCAGCCACACCAACACCGGGTGGAGATGTTTTAACTTCCATCGTATCGGCCGCCGCATCAACAGCGATTCAAGGAGCCGCTTATTCTGGCGACGGCATTACCGGAACCCGGTGGGAAAGCGTTCACGGCGTAGATCCCCAATGGATTTACTGGGATCTCGGGAGCAACAAGAGTTTATCGCGGATTATCATCGAATGGGAAGTAGCCGGCGCAGCCAATTATACCATTCAAGGCTCAACTGACGCAGCCAATTGGAACACCCTCGGGGCTGTCACCAACTCGAGCACGGCGGATCATAATAAGATAACCACAAATTTAGGTGGTTCTTACCGGTATGTAAGAATGTACGGCAGCAGCAGGACTACCATTTACGGTTATTCCATCTGGGAAACTTATATCTATGTATTGAATGGTCCGAACCCAACTCCGGGACCGACCAATACGCCGGCTCCCACTCCGACTGCGGGACCGACGCCAACGCAGGGGCCCACTCCAACACCCGGGAACGGGACTTTCCCTATGGTTTTTCAGAACAACACCCGGGGATATTATGCCGATAACCAGATATATGTGAGGTTCTTCGGGATGAATGCCCAGGATCAGTGGTGTTATCTGAAGGCGGACGGTACCATGACTCCCGTCAACCCGGCCGACGCCAATGCTCCGGATCATTTGACCAAGAACGGGATAAATTATCCATACTACTCATTCACCCTTGCGGACACAAAAGCCGTCAATATACCCGCTCACTTTACCGGTGGCAGGTGTTATATTTCCCTTGGTTCACCCTTGTATATTCCGATTGGGAATAATGCATGGGGGGGACCCGATCTGAATAATCCTTCGGATCCAAATGCGGATGTGATATATGACTGGTATGAATTCACCTATATTTACAAACAGGTTCCTTTTGGCGGCAATACCACTCAGGTGGACCAGTTTGGGTTCCCGATGACCGTGAGGTTGAGGCAGGATGCCACCGGATATGATCAAACGGTTGGAATCACCATGGTCCGGAATGAGATCTTCAGCCAATACAATACGGTTGTGGCTGCTCCGTTCCGAGGATTGGCCAATGCATACCGGATCGTGGCACCCCGTTCTGCGGCTTCCTTCAAGAGCGGCGGAGCTTATGGGAACTATATGCAGGCTTATATCGACGAGGTATGGAATTATTATACCACCAATCAGTTTGTGCTGGGCACCTATAGTGGATATGTTGTCAATAATCAGTTAAAATTTTATCAAAATGATGCCGGCCCCTACTATATCAATAAACCTACTACATCTGATGTAATGGCGGGAGCGGGCGCTTTGGCAACGGGAAACACAATTGAATTGGCCCTTGAGGCTGAATTTGTCGCCGCCTTTAACCGGGGAGTTGCAAAAAACACCGCGGACTGGGGGAACCCGGTCAAATACTATCTCAATGCCGTTAAAAACGATTACGCCATGTTCTGGCACCGGATCGGCATTGACGGAAGGGCGTATGGGTTTTCCTATGATGATGTCAATGACCAGAGTTCGGTCAAGATTTTGAATAATGCGAATCCACCAACCAGCGTGACCATCGGTATCAGATGGTAAAATCCTTTTATTAGGCAACTTGATGTATAGGACAGTATTATTTCGGGCTAACCAACCCCAACCCCGCGCGCTTTTCAAAAAAGCGATCACGGGGTTGGGGAAAAAAGGATACCCCGGTCCCGGCAGGGTTCGCCTTCAAGAAGGCGCACCCGCACCTTTAATTATCAATAGATTATTTTGTGAATAAAGCTTTGCTTTATTAGGGAATTATCACAGATAATTTTATCGATAGGGCTTCGCTGTATTAAAATAGGGCAACACAGGGAAAAACCGGGTGTAGAATATTATCGAAGTAGATTGTAAATATTACTTTTTGCTGATTATTATCATTTTGGATTGATTTGTTACATATGCATAAATAAATTGTATTTTTTTTGTAACTATGATATACTTAAAATAAATAGTGGACTCGAGTTCAAGGAGAAATATATTGGTAACCCGCAAAGATATCGCTGAATATGCCGGCGTATCAAAGACTACAGTAACAAGAGTGATAAATAACCAGGGCAATGTATCCCAGGAAAACATCGAAAAAGTCAGCCAGGCTATCAAGGAACTGGAATATTGTCCGAATATGGTAGCCAGGGGTCTAAAGACGAAAAAGACCTATCAAATTCTCTTTCATGCTCCGGCACTCTTAAACCCCTTTTTCGTTGAGATTTATACGGGAATGAATGAAGTCGCCCAGCAGCACGGTTATCATATCGTAGTCAGCAGTAATGATGATCTTAAAGTAATAGAACAAAGACAATATGATGGAGTAATTCTCTCATATATCCCGATAGGCCACAGCCAGGAAGAGTATAAGAATTCCGGTGTCAAATTGGTGGCTACCAACTATTCGACTCTTGATTTGGAGATTCCGCATCTTAAAGTGGATATTGCCCATGGAATAACCCAGGCCCTGGATTATTTGTATGAATGCGGCCATCGTAAGATTGTCTTATTTTCAGCGCAGTTTGCGTATGATCAACGGATTGACGCCTATAAAAAGTGGCTGCAAGCAAAGCAATTGCCGTTTCAAAGCGATTTGTATCATACGGATTATATAGGGAAAACCACTTACGAGCAGGGATATAACAGCGGTATTTTATTTGTGGAAAACGGCCTTATCGCGACAGCCATTTTGGCTTTTAATGATGCCATGGCCATTGGAATGTTGGCGGCGTTTAAACGGAAGGGGATACGGGTTCCCGAAGATATTTCTTTAATTGGGTTTGATGATATCACCCAAGCCAAATACACCGATCCACCATTAACTACGGTTTCAAATTCTTTATACCAGATAGGTAAAGAATCTGCGCAAATGTTGATCAGCAAAATCAATAATGAAACTGTAAGCACAAAGGTTATTAAAACTGAATTAGTCATCCGAAATAGTGTAGCTAAGATTAATATTTAACGGACTCGAGTCCGGAGTGAATAAGTATTAACCCGGATTTTTATGATAGGATACAGTTTCAACCTGGGTATTAATATAATCCGAGTGTACTCGAGTCCAAGAAATTTGTTTACAATGTAGGGAATACATTGCAATTCGATGAATCCAATGAGAAAAGCAAGGGATGGCATGAGATTTGGGACATTGCAATTAAACATATATAGATTTTATGGACTCGAGGCCAAAAGAGATTGGGATTTTGCCAAATTTATAGGGGGTGCATATTCAGCGTAATATTCAGACATTAAGGGTTTACGCGGTGACCAATGGCTGGAACTTAAATTGGATCAATTTTTACTAATGTGAAATTTAACCTTTGCATCTTTAATGATACTACTATATAGATGCGTTCAATTGGACACGCCCTTTCTCCTCCTCTCCTATATACGAGCATCTCCGGAAGAGGGTGCGATTTTGAAAAACCCTCTTCCGAGGACTGCTCAATTGGATAGAAGGGCCATATATATTCTGAAAGGGGGCTGGTTGCGCTGTAAAAGCTATATCCTGTAAGAGTTGATATTTAATTAAAGGAGGTTTATAAGCGTAATATGAAAAAGTCGTCAATGTTTTTTATCAGTTGTTTGATTTTTGTGGTAATTCTCAGCACTAATATTATGTATGGTTCGTCATATGCTGACAATTATAATCCAGGCGCGCCCTGGGTATTACATTGGTCGGATGATTTCGACGGAACCAGCCTGGACTTTTCCAAGTGGCAAATTGAGGTGGGCAGCGACTTCGGCACCGGAGAACTGGAATACTGTACCGACCGGCCGCAAAATATTTTTCTCAATAACAGCGTCTTGAACATCCAAGCACTAAGAGAGAACTATGGCGGTAAATCTTTTACCGCCGCCAGAATCAAAACTTACGGCAGGTTTGCTACCCGCTATGGAAAAATAGCCGCCAAAATGAAACTGCCTTATGGATACGGGATGTGGCCGGCTTTCTGGATGTTGGGAAACAATTATCCGGCTAAGGGTTGGCCGAAATGCGGTGAATTGGATATCATGGAAATGGCCGGCGGCAATGGAACCGCCGGAGATAATACCGTTGTTTCAAGCTTTCACTGGTATGTGACGTCTCCTACTTATACCGGCGGCGGTGATTCCGGTAGCTCGTATACCTTCAGCCAGAGACTGGCCGATGATTGGCATATTTATGAAATGAACTGGACCCCGACTGCAATCAGCTATTTATTTGACGGCATTCAGGTTTATTCTATGAATATCGGTGATCCCAGCGGATCAAACTGTTTCAATTTTCCGTTTTTTATCATTCTAAATTTGGCGGTGGGCGGTAATTTTTGGAATCCTGCAATTACGAACCCTTCACAGGTTACGGCGCCTTTCCCGCAAAGTTTACAAGTAGATTGGGTCAGGGTGTATAAGGACTCCAGTTTGAATCTTCCGGCAGCGCCCCCGGCTACCCAGCCCTTGGCTATTTTGACCGAGACTCATACGGGACTTGACGCTGGTTCCCGTGGTGCCCAGTTATTCCTATGGGCTGATACCTGTACAGCGGTGACGGAAGCTCCCGGCACCGGAGGTGAAGGCAGTCAATGCATGAAGTTGACCGTCGGAAATGCCGGCTGGATGGGCCTGGGGTGGGCCGGACCGCCTTTGGGAGATAACTTAGCCGGTTATAAGAATTCCTACCTCTGCTTTAAGATTAAAACCACGGCCACTTGCGGTTTCAGAGTGGGAATTGAATGCGCCGGTATCGGAAAAGATGTGACCTTGTCCCCTGCTTACGGATATGCCAATGATGGTCAATGGCACAATATCCGGATTCCAATGGCTGATTTTGCCGGCCTGGACTTCAGCATGGTGACGCAATACTTTATGATCTGGAGCAATCAAGGTACAACTACCGGTGATGTAGTATATCTGGATGATATTTACTGGACAACCAACACTGATACATATATGATACCGGTTGTACCCGGCGGACAGGAAATCGTAATTAACAGTGAAACCCATAACGGTTATAATGTGCTTACCAATGGGGCCAACTTGGATGCGTGGGAAAACTCGGTTACCATTGTCAGTGATGCTTCCGCCGCTCGGGAAGGCTCCACCGGATGGAAGGTGACGGTTGGGACAGCCGGTTGGTTCGGTTGGGGTGTTTCAACCAAAGCCAGGGATCTTTCGGCGTTTCGAAACAGTATCGTCAAGTTTGATATCAAATCCACCGCGACATCCCAGATCAGACTCAGTATGCAATCCGCCAACGGTTATGATTGTTATTACAACCTTAGCAAATTCGGCTATGTAAACGACGGACAATGGCATACCATTTCCATTCCGTGCAATCAATTCTACGGGATCGATTTTTCACAGGTGTCACAGTATTTGATGTTCTTATTTGAGGGACCGGTGACTGCCGGCGATGTATTTTACATTGATAATGTCTATTATACGGTTGGTTCTGATACAGTAGCCACTCCGACACCACCGGGACCGACACCGACTTCCGGACCGACTCCAACGCCGGGGCCGACTGCGACACCCACCACACCTCCGACGGCAACGCCTACACCGACGAAGCCCCCTGCCACTCCAACTCCGACACCGGGGGGAGAAGTGATTGCCAACATATTGTCGGCTACCGCATCAACGGCAGTATGGCCGGCCAGTAATTCCTCCGATGGAAACAGCACCGGCACCAGATGGGAAAGCGCCTCTTCGGACCCGCAGTGGATTTACTGGGACCTCGGCAGCAACAAGAGTTTATCAAAGATCGTCATTGATTGGGAAGTAGCCAGCGCCGCTAATTATACCATTCAGGGTTCAACCGATGCGACTAACTGGGCGACTTTGGCAACTGTCACCAATTCCAGCTCGGCGAATCACAACATAATCACCGCCAATATCAGCGGTTTCCACCGGTATGTCAGGATGTATGGCACGGCGCGAACTACCAGCTTTGCTTATTCTATTTGGGAAACCTATATATATGTATTGAACGGCGTTATTCCCACCCCGACAACAATTACGACGGCCACCCCTACACCAACTCCAACCAGGATGGCAACACCAACACCGACTCCGACAAGGGCGGCAACAGCCACTCCGACTTCGACGCCGGGAGAAGAAGTTATTGCTAACATATTGTCGGCAACCGCATCAACGGCAGTATGGCCGGCTGGTTATTCCTATGATGGGAACGCCGGCACCAGATGGGAAAGCGCTAAATCAGATCCGCAATGGATTTATTGGGACCTTGGCAGCAATAAGAGCTTATCGAAAATCATCATCGATTGGGAAGTGGCCAGTGCCGCCAATTATACCATTCAGGGGTCAACCAATACAAGTAGCTGGACGAATTTGGCAACAGTCACTAATTCCAGCACTGCGAACCATAACATAATTACAACCGGTATCAGCGGTTCTTACCGGTATGTAAGGATGTATGGTACAAGCAGGACAACCGGCCACGGATATTCCATATGGGAGACCACAATATATGTATTGAACGGCGCTACTCCAACTTCTTCTCCGACTGTAACGCCAACCCCGACCAGGGCGGCAACAGCCACTCCGACACCGACCCGGACGGCTACGCCTACTCCAACTCCTGTTTCCGGAAAAGCAATACCAGGTAACATTGAGGCGGAGAGTTACGACGTGATGTCGGGGGTTCAAACTGAAACCTGTTCCGAAGGCGGTCTAAGTATAGGCTGGATTGATGCCGGCGACTGGCTGGATTATCATGTAACTGTTCAAACCACCAAGGCCTATACGGTGCAATTCAGGGTAGCCAGTCCATATTCTGATACCCAATTGCAACTTAGATTGGGAGATACAGTGTTGACAACCGTCACGATTCCCAATACCGGCGGCTGGCAAACTTGGCAGACAGCTGCGGCGACGGTTAACTTGAGTGCCGGTAGTCAGACATTAAGGATTTATGCGGTAACCAATGGCTGGAATATCAATTGGGTTAATTTCCAGTGATGTAGTAGTTGTTTATAATTAATATTAACCGTTAAATTAGTGTATAACGGTAAAAAGTGGTGTGCTAACCTTAGAAACATACGGGATCATACCACTTTTTACTTTGTTTTCCCAGAAGTTTCAATGCATTGCAATTCTCCAAAGTTAGCCTAATTAACGAGCATATTGGCACTGAGTAAAATCAAAGCTTCAGGGAGAAGAAAGTATCTCTGAATAATAGGCAAGGTGACATTGGGGTTGTGGTTGTGCTTAGGAAAATTTTTCATTTGATTTATAATTTTATTTTTTAAAAAGGGGAATTATTATTCAAAGAGGTTGGACTTAAAAGGAGATATTAATGTATGGAAGACAGGTTTACTCCAGGGCTTTTTGCAGGACTGATAGGCGATCTAGTTCTACAGAGTTATTTTTTAATACTAAGTTTTTCGGCTATTATAGACAGAACATATACTGATTATGGGAAAATATTGACAATGTCTAAACCATACCAAGGAGTTTTAGCTTTTATAATCGGTGTGACTTTTGAGATCCTTATTGGCGGATTGCTGGGAATAGTTTTTTCGTATTTAATAAAATATACTACCAGTAAATTTTATTTGTTAAAAGCTATCTGCCTTGGGACGACTGCTTGGCTATTTTTTCTGGTGCCGGGCACTTTATATAGATTGCCATTATTCGGACATATCCCGCCGAAGGAATCTTTTTTAATGTTAATTGGTTCTATTATATGGAGTATATGTGCTGCAATTGCGCTGAAATATTTGACGAAGGGTTTTAAAGTATTTTATAGGGAATAATTCGATAAAGTGATAATTAAACTGTTGTCGAGGCTCGCCAAGTTTTCTTCTAAAAATAACACGATAATTTCGCCTTTCTTTTGTATCGGAAAAGACTTTTGCCAGGTTACCCATGGCGGCTTTTGTTTAATAATATCATCGCCTCTTGAAAGACTTGATCAAATTTCTCCTTGACCAGCGGCTTCAATAAATAATGAAAAGCCCTGACCCGGAAAGCTTCTAAGGAATACTTCCCGTAAGGGTGATATAGAGAATGATGACGGTTGCATATTCCGCAATGGATGAGCGAACTTACTATGGCTTTAGACTCATTAAAAAGCAAATATGGGTGAAGGAATTGTAACCCATGGAACGAATTTGTTAATGAGGGAACCGGAGTAAAGCGAGGTAATACCATTGGGCCAGGGCCAAATATTCATCGGAACATGCGGCTTTTCATACTCTGATTGGAAAGGGGTCTTTTACCCCGAGAGCATTAATCAATCCAATATGCTTTCTTACTATGCCGCCGAATTTCCCGCAGTGGAGCTGGATTTTACTTATTACGCCATGCCAAATCCCAAAAATATCGCTGCTATGGCGAAAAAGACCCCTGACAAATTTATCTTTGCGGTAAAAGCGCATAAATCCATGACTCATGAAAGGACATTCACTCCGGCGGAAGACAGGAAGAATTTTCAGAGCTTCACCCTGGCAATGGAGCCATTACTTGCCGCGGGAAAACTCGGGTGTGTTTTGGTGCAATTTCCTTGGGGATTTAAGTACACTCCGGAAAATAAATCTTACTTGGAATTCGCCCGGGAAGAGCTGGGCGATTTGCCCGCGGTAATTGAGTTCCGCAATATTGAATGGGTAAAGGAAGAAATTTTTATCAAGCTGGAACAGCTTAATTTTGGATTTTGCTGCGTTGATGAGCCTAAACTAAAGGGCCTTTTCCCGCCCTTGGCCAAGCGGACTTCCGATATTGGTTATCTGCGCTTTCATGGCCGGAATGCCGCCAAGTGGTGGAAAAATGATCAGCCATGGGAGCGGTATGACTACCAATATGCAAAAAATGAATTGGAGGAGTGGGTGCTTAAAATTTTAGGATTGAAGAACCAAACCCAAAAGATTTTCGTGCTCTTTAATAACCATCATGACGCGCAAGCGGTAATTAATGCCAGAATGTTCAGGAAATTACTGGGGGAGATTGGATAGCATCTTAAATGAATTTTCTATTCATTGTGGCATGACAAGGTAAAGCAAGGATCAAGGTCAGCCTGAAAGCCGGCCCTTTATTATTGATTGAATAATACCTCTCAAATCTCTTCGCGATGTTCTAGTTTATTAATTGCCCAAGCTAGTGTTAATCCATAGACACAAGCACCAATAGCATTGCTCGCCGCTGACTCAAACGAAATTCTTATCAACCCCGGTACTTTAAAGAGCAAAGTAATTACATAGCTAAAGAACCATATTCCAAGGCCAAAATAAATTCCTTTCGCCCAAAGATATTCCTTGGACATATACTGCAGCAGGAAAGAAAAAGCAATACCAACGGAACCTGCATATCCAAGGTGGGCTAGCATAGCAAATAGATATTCATTTACAGCTGTTGGTTTCCTTCCATAAATCATGGTTCCAGCGAAATCAGTAAATGCTAAATTCCCAAAATGCAAAATAATTATTAAAAAGGCGCTGGTAATACTTTGAGCAAAACCCGCCACTATCCCAGCGACCAATCCATTCATAAATCTATCCTTCATTAAACATACCTCTTCATCAAGTTATTCAATCATTGTTCTGCTGAATAGTATATCCAATTTTTCGATAACCACGAAGTTTTTTAGATATAGATACACACTCATTTAATTAGGAATCTCATTGCTGTAGATATCTAAGTTCTACGCTGAAATTAGTGTTATAAATACAAATCCCAACGCTCTTCTTTAATCAAATTCCTGGTCCACGTATTGTTTTCTTTGGTCTCCGTCAGTTGAAATCCATAATATTGATAAAGATAACGGGCGGCTTCCAGAATATTTACGGTCCAGAGTTGTATATGGCAATAATCGTTTGTTCTGCAAAAATCAATTACTGTTTTCATAAGCCGATGTCCCAAACCCTTGCCGCGCATTTCTGGTTCCACCAGAAACCAACGGAGTTGGGCTGTAGTATCATCGTTTTTCACCAAGGCGATTACACCCACCGGTTTTCCGACAGCTTCCGCAATCCAGATTCTCTCTCTTTCTTCATCGTGGCATTGGTGAAATCGAAGCACATATTTTTCAACGTAATCTCCGAACTCGGGACCGAACCCATACTCGTTTTCATACAATTCACGATGTCTTTTGATGATATATTCAAGATCCTTTGTCTGGTATGTTCGGATAGTAATCTCCCTACGCGAGTGAATACCGTCCAGTAACGCTCCTTCGATAAAATTCATTGATTTCACCAGTTTTATTTGTTCAGTTTCTGGTAAATGTTTGATCAATTGTTGAATCTGATTGCTTGATCTATCCTCAAGAACGCCAAGTCGTTCCTTCCCTGCCGGGGTTAGATAAAGAATAAACGCACGGCCGTCGGTCGCAGATTTCTCTTTACAAATAAGCCCATCGGTTTCAAAACGTTTTAAAATCCTACTCATATACCCTCGATCGATATTCAACTTTTCCATCAGTAGATTTGCCATGCAATCCTTCATTCTATCGATCTCAAGCAGGATACGAACTTCGGTTAAAGAATATGGACTGTCGAGTATGTGCCGCTCGAGCAAACCCAATACGTTGGTATAGAAACGATTAAAACTTCGAATTGCTGCGATTGTTTGAGCATCAGCGGTTCCCATAGAGGCACCCCTATTGGTTATTTTTAACAAGTCACTATTTAGTATTAGTATAGCAAAAACTAGTTGACTTAGTCAACTAGTTTTTGCTCGTGGTTAATTAATGATACCTGCAAGATTGAGGCGAAAATGTTAATGGGCTTAATTCTCTCATTTTTTGGGCCACTGAATATTTCTCCCAATATTTTGTCGGGGATTGAAGCCATTCAAGTAAAGGAGAATTAGATTTACGAAAAAGTTTCAAAGCTTTGCGAAAATCCCATCCATTCACATCTAACTAATCATTAATAGGCCTTTTGACCCAATTACCTTTCTAATCCTCTGATGCTTTAAAATTATAGATGGGCCGGATAATTTTATTAATCTCCACTGTATCTTGAATATTGGCAATAATTTCTGCCATTGGTTTATAGGCGGATGGTGCTTCATCAAGCGTATCCCTGGATACCGAAGTCGTAAAGATACCAGCCATCGATTTTTTAAAATCTTCCAATGTAAGATTTCTTTTGGCTTGTTTACGGCTCATGAGTCTTCCCGCTCCATGGGGGGCTGAATAGTTCCATCCGGCATTTCCTTTTCCAGTGGCAATAATGCTGCCATCTTTCATATTGATAGGAATAATTACAACTTCCCCCGTTTTAGCAGAGATGGCTCCTTTCCTGAGGATCATCTCATCAAGATCAATATAATTATGGATGGTTGTAAAACTGTCGCTTACCGAAAACCTCATTTCCGTTATAATTACTTCAGCGATGGCTTTCCGGTTGTATTCGGCGAATTTTTGGGCAATACCCATATCATTTAAGTAATAATCAAAAGTTTCACCTTCAACATATGACAGTTCCCGATTGATCTTTGTTTTGTTTTTAGCGATGGCAGCCTGAATCTCTCGATGCTTACCCTGGGATTTAAGATCTTGAATGGTTTTTTCATTATCTGCCTTAACAATATTTGCGCTTGCTTGATTTTGATAGTACTCGGCAATTTGTTTCCCTAAATATCTGCTTCCGGAATGAATCACCAAATACAGGTTATCATGGTCGTCAATATTCATTTCAATAAAATGATTCCCGCCGCCGAGAGTACCGATACTTAATCGCGCCCGGTTTAAATCCAGATGCTGTTTGCTTTTTAGACTCTCAAGATCTACATAGCGGTTATACTCATGTGGAGTTCGCCGGACTCCAAAACCACTGGGGACCATTTTCCGGATAACATTATCTAATTTTTCGAAGTCGACTTTCGTTTTCTTAAAGACACTTACAAACATTCCACAACCAATATCGACTCCTACCAAGTTGGGGACGATTTTATCTTTAACGGTCATGGTCGTACCAATGGTACATCCGGCACCGGCATGAGTATCGGGCATGATTCGGATCTGGCTCTCCTTAACAAATTCCTGGTTGCATAATTCCCGGATTTGTTCGTAGGCTGTTTCTTCAATATTATCAGTAAACACTATCGCTTCATTAAATTGTCCTTTAACTCTTTTCATAATTATCTCCTTGTTCATAGAAATTAAAAGCGGCGACCTTAAAGTCCAAAACTGTTCTTTTTGGCCAATTTTTTAATTAGGCCTGGTTGAAGTATATGGTTGGATGCAAAAGTAACAGACAGCTTTGGCTCCAACAATTTAAATCACAAAACGATCAGTCAGATATTCATTTTTTAAATAATTTTTAGTTGTTATGGCTGATTTTATCATAATAATACTCCAACCGGATTGTCAATGTGAGATTATGGCTGAAAGTTATCATTCAAAGTTCCCCGAACGGATTTTTAACATAAACTGAAGTAAAATAGAAATCAGGGAGGGTTATCGATGGTTGTATTAAAAAAGTATCTCGACCGACTGCCGATACCCGGGAAGCTTAAACCAAAATGTAAAACCAAAAAAGAAACCTATTACGAGGTCCGGATGCTCCAAGCGTATCAGTCGCTTCACCGCCAACTGCCGGATACGTTAATTTGGGGTTATGAAGGATTATATCCCGGCCCGGTGATTGAAGCCAACCGTAACGAAAAAGTATTGATTCAATGGGAGAATCATTTGCCCGAGAAACATTTTCTTCCGGTGGATAAAACAGTACATGGGGCCATGGATGCCCCGGAGGTCCGGACCGTCGTCCATCTTCACGGTTCCAAAGTCCGGCCGGAGAGTGATGGATTTCCGGAAGCATGGTTCACGAAGGGCTTTGAACAAACCGGACCTTTCTTTGACCGGAAAATCTGTTGTTATACTAACCGGCAACAAGCGGCAACCTTGTGGTATCACGATCATGCGTTAGGAATTACCCGGCTAAACGTTTATGCGGGGTTGGCCGGGTTTTATTTGATTCGGGACTGCTGGGAAAGAAAATTAAACCTACCCAAAGGGAAATATGAGATACTCTTATTAATTCAAGATCGCTCATTCAATTCCGACGGTTCATTATTCTATCCCAGCCAACCGCAACCGCCGGTCCCGGGGGTTAACCCTTGCATTACACCCGGAGTTGACGGAGATACAATTTTAGCGAATGGAAAGGTCTGGCCATACCTGGAAGTGGAACCAAGAAAATACCGGTTCCGGATCGTAAACGGGTCGAACCACCGTTTTTACAGCATGAGGCTTGATCTGGATCTTCCGATCTACCAGATCGGCACAGATGGAGGGTTTCTGACAGCCCCCGCCAAACTTTACGAATTGATCCTGGCGCCGGCGGAACGGGCCGATGTGATTATAGACTTCACCGGTTATCGAGGAAAACACCTCATCCTTCGCAATGATGCCCCTTCGCCGTTTCCCTCCGGAGCCCCCGTGGATCCCGAAACCACCGGTCAGATTATGGAGTTCCGGGTCATACTGCCGTTGAAGGATCAGGATAACAGTTGTATCCCAGATCAGCTTTACCCGGTGACACCTATCCCGGAAAACCTGGTTAAAGTGAAACGGGATCTCAGCCTGGTAGTTCGACGCGATCAATATAACCGGCTTGAGTTTTTATTAAACGGGAAGTCCTGGCATGATCCCGCCACGGAAGAACCGCGGCGGGGCCAGGTGGAAGTCTGGAATCTCATTAATTCCGGTTTTGCGGCACACCCGATTCATGTGCACCAGATCCAATTTCAACTTTTGAACAGGCAATCCTTTGACGTGCAACATTTCAACCAAACGCAAGAGTTGGTCTTTACCGGTCCGCCGCAACCGCCGGGACCCGGCGAACAGGGATGGAAAGATACGATTCGAAGCAATCCGGCGGAAGTAACCCGGATTATTGTCCGTTTTGGTCCATATACCGGGCGTTACGTCTGGCATTGCCATCTCTTGGAACACGAAGACTATGATATGATGCGGCCGCTGAATGTTGTTGGAAGAAAAGGAACTACATAATATATTTAAGGAGCTCAAGGAGTAAGAGCGGAAGGCAAAAAATGAGAAAACTTTATTTGTATATGCCGGGAATTGGGACCCTCGGTAATTTTTTTGCAATGACTGCAACCAGATAGCTACAACTAACAGCTTCAGGCCTTACTTCCTACACTTGAAGTGTTATTACTCATATTACCTTCCCAAACGCTTTAATATATTTATCAATGTATTGCTGCTTTAGCTTTGATTTATATTGCATAACATATCTAGGATGTTCTAAAGCAATTATTTCTTTAAAAAAACCGCTCTTACTGTTCATTAAGCGTAAAAATTTTTCATTCTCACCAGTCCCGAGACAATAACAAATATCTGTTTGGATGCCAAACCCAATTTGCGTTTTAATGCTGTCAACCATAAAAGTGGCAACAGCTTCAGTTAATTCTTTACTATCGTAATAATTATAATTTTTTTCATTCCCTTTACCATCGCTAATTGTAAAACCAAGGGGGCATATCGAGGTGATATAGAAATCTTGATAAAATTTATCTATACCCCCGTATGCTTCAATTACGTCGTAAACGAAAACGGATGAAGGTTCGTGAGTTTCCTTGCCGGAATATGCTATTCCGCATTTATCCGTAAGCCGTTTAGTGTCCGTAAAAGGAATACCTGTTACACCTGCACCGAACCTACCCGGATTAATGCCCAAAATTAAACGACGGGTATTATAATCATTATAATATTTCTTATAAAAGTAAGCAGAAATGGTAGTTATTTTAGCGTCTTCTTTAAAAGGATTCATAATTCTGATTCCTTCAGGTAATCTTCCTCTGAAATCAAGTGCTTGGTTAAATTCTATAACTTTATCCGCAAATGTTCTCATACCTATCCGGCCGCCTTCAATGCTCATGATGATTGTTGATTTTTCTCTGGATTTCAGTTTTGTTTCAATCTAAGGTTCCCATCTGATTTTTTCCTTTAAAATTCTTGCCGGGTTGCCGCCAACTATTTGATTGTCACCTTCAATTTCTTTATGTACGAATGAATTTGCTCCCACGATACATTCATTTCCGATTTTAGCACCTTTAAGGAAAGTACATTTGCAGCCTATCCAGACTTTATTTCCAAGTATTATCTCTTTTGGCTGGTTTATAATCGTTTCCGTTTCTAAACTATAAATCTTATGATAATCAGTATCTAGAAATAAGGTATCCCATGATACACCACATCCGTCACCAAATTCTATTTTTTTGCTGCATATTATGGTTGTATGTCCGCCACAGCAGAAATTATTCCCTATATACAACTCTCCTTCTTTACTCACATCGATAACTGAACCTGTCCCAATATAAACATTCTCCCCTAAGACTACCTTACCTGTTACATGCCATTTAGAGATTTTTTCAGACAACGCGCTTATAAATGGAAATCCGATTGATATCATGCCAAATCTGGGTTTTGATGTTAGGACGATACTGCCATCCATATCATATAACTTGACACGATAATGGATATGAATGGGAAATTTTATTGCATCCCGGAATTTGAAGTAATTCAAATTAAAGCAAACAGTTTTGGGAACGCTCAACAATGTATGTTTCAACGCAAGCAAACGCCATCTAACGTGATCAATAATACTTAACATTTTATTCCCCTTTCGTCGAATAATTACAGTTTCACTTGATTATACACTATATAGGAGTTTTTTTTCAATAAAACCGAATCAATATCCGTTAAGCTTTTGCAAGTGTTTATGGGCCCGAAGTGATCAAGGAGTGTATAAATCAAATCGATGCAACAGAGATTAAATTCACCTTACGGTTATTATAAGGGGAAATATACTGTTGCAATCGCGATCATAATAAATGAGATTGTCAAAAAGGATTGTCAAGCTCATTCTTGACAATCCTTACGGGCTTCAAAGTATGGCGGCCTCGAGATGAATCGAACATTTGATACACGGTACCATTAAGAAAATAACCAGGGGCAGTCACATAAAGTATTAGTTATAATCAAAATTAATTAAGTGAATTGAACTGTAGGGATATCCGGTCTATTATAGGCTCTAGGGATGACATAGAAATAAAAAAGGCAATAATAAATGCTGCCTTTATTATGGGGCTTCCTCGTGCTTGGCAATTAATTTAGCCACATCAAGGAGTAACTTACGTCTCTCAGGCGGACATTCTTGAAGTAACAAGGTTATATCCGACTTATTAAGATAATCCTGATTAAAAAATGCAGCGATGTCAATGCCCAGCCCTTCTGCAATTAAGTACAGCATGTCCACCGAAACGGACGTATTCGCTTGTGGAGCCTCGATTTTACTAATATGACTTACGCTAACTTCTATTTTTTCGGCTAGAGCCTCCTGCGACAAGCCGCGAATGGTACGGTAAAAAGCTATTTTTCTTCCGATTTCCCTATATTGTTCTATGTACTTTTTTGGTCTGCGCAATGCCTGCCTCACCCCCTGGGTTCATTATAGAGGCAGTAAGGCGCAAATGCACTTCAATAAAAATGAAACATATATTGCATTAATTTTGAAATACATGGTATAATATGGGTAGATGTTTATCAGTCTAATAAAACAACCCCATAGTCTTACAATCTCCTTGCCTTTGTAAAAATTAATACTAAATTCCAGAAAGGAAGACAGTCAACTGTGGATAGTCGATTAAGTTATCAATATCCGCACTACTCATGTTATTCTTGGTTTTGGTGTTTGTTCCAAAAAAGGAAGTCAAAAAGTTATTTTGGTTTAGTTTATTGTGGGGTTCAACGATTGATACCGTTTTAATTCTGTTATTTCGAATCCTGAACCTTTATTACAAGAGAAGCTTGAACCTTTCAACTTTTTGGGCGCACCGCTATGGATTCTGCTGGCGTGGTCATCAGCTTTTATTTTATTTATTTTTATCCGAATCGCAAAGAGCAGTACTATAATATTTTTTATATTGCGGCTGTTTCCATGATGGGAGTGGCTATTGGACTGTTCTTTACCCAAGTGGTCTAATCCAAGAAGGTCACTGAAATGAGTTCCTGAGATTCCCAATGAATTTCATTTGGTTTTATGGTGCGTTAAGACACTATCAATACCTGGAATCTACCGAAAAAAGTTCATGAATTTTTCTAACCCAGTTTATGTATCAGTTCTATATTTTTCGAAATTCTCTTCACTTATCGGTAAAAGAAAAATAACCGGGTCTAATTCTAATCCTGCTGCTATTGCAAACAAAATATCTAATGAATAAGGAACATCTGAACCGGGGGCCTCGATCTTGCTTATATAGCTTTTACTATAATTGATTTTTTCGCCCAAGGTTTCCTGTGAGATACCCCGTTTATTGCGATAAAAGGCAATCCTTCTGCCAATCTCCCGGTATTTTTCTAAAAAATTATCCTTCAAATAAATCCACCTCTTTATGTCTCATTATAGAGGTGGCAGAAAAGAAACATATTGCAATTATAATGATATTTATTTCAATATTATTGAAATAACTGTATAATATATTGGTAAAAGCTACCGAATTGATGTAAAGGACTTAAGAATACAATGAACTTAATTGAATTTGGAAAGCTTAAAATGTGAACATTGAAGTATCAAAGTGTGATGTCGATCAATAACATTCTGTTTCTTTAGAAATACTTAAAAACAAATCAAGGCTGCCTGCAATTAGGAATCTGTGCAGATAATAGGTTTTCGAAGCATATTTAGTATATAGCAATATGATCTAACACAAAATATTGTGGTCTTATGCCACAAAAAAGTGTTACTGGCACAGAATCCTAGATGCAATAATTATGGGATGAAAAAGGTTATACCGATACCGAAGTCTTAATCGCCAGTATCGAACTGGATAATTTATTGAATGAATATCACCGGAGGACAGGCTTTTAAGAAAATAATATAGTTTTGTTAAGTTCAATAAAAAACAAGGAGGTTTTTCACAATGGCAGGGGTAAAATTTAGTTATGAAATCAAAGGGGTAAAGGGAAGTGAGGAATGCTTTACACTTGCAGCTCTAGAATTATTGTTGGAAGAGATTAAGACTTGTGAGGAAATCACGGAAAAAAAGGCTAAAATAAAAATCGAACTTTGTAAGTAATGAAATCAAAAATCGCTCTATATGTCCCAGTTTAGGGGTGGAACGGAATCAATCGGATTCCACGAAGTGGCAGTTGTAGCCCACCAGTATTTATTGTTTTTAAATGAAAATGATTCATATTTTTAGTCATAATAAGCTAAGATGATGTTCTTTATCCAAGCGAATGATTTTCCTTAACTTGGGGATTCTATTAAAGAAGGTCCAAAGTGAGAGGTATAAAATGAAGGATCGATTTATGAATGGTTTAATTGCTGGGACCATTGCAGGAATATCCGCATTACTTATTGATCTATTCTTTATTGATGTGTTAAAATTTGGAGAACTAAGATTTTGGGACTTCTCCAGTATTTTATTGTTTGGGAGTAAGCCCCAAACATTTTGGCAGATTTTTTTTGGTACAATTGGACATATAGGATTTTCCGCAATGGGCGGGGTAATATTCGTTTATTTAATTCGTCTGATTTCAAGTCATTATCTATACATAAAAGGTATCTTTTTTGGTTTAGCTATCTGGTTCTTTGCATATACCACAACTTACATGCTTAAAGTCCCGCATCTGCAAAATATTTCCTTCGAAACATCCGTAGCGGATTATTTTAGCTCCTCAGTATACGGATTTGTACTCACCTATGTTTTAATAAAATTGACGAAAAAAACTACGATGATTAGTCGTTGAGAAAAGTTCTATATGTGAATGAAAAAATCATTATTGCTACTTAAACTTCGCAGCAGCGATTATTTACGGGCGCCGACTTTTTGGTTTTGCCGCATTCATTGCAAGTGGATGGCAAATGCTAAATCCCCCATCCCAAGATGGACTTTTCCGATAAGGCGCACGTACGCATATCTCAAAATGTAATTTTGAGATATGCGTACGTCAGGGGAGACCCCTGAATGTGTTTATTGTTAAATAAAAATGGACAAAGTTGTCTAATTGTACTATTTTTATAGGGAATTACCTTATGGAATAGCAGCGGATGGCAGTGATAATGTCTATGTTACCGGATCGACAAACGGTGCATTTGAAGGAAATACCAGCATCGGGGACTTTTATATGTTTCTGGTAAAGTATAATGCGTCAGGGGTTAAGCAATAGCAGGAAAGGTGTGGCAATTTCTTTCGCCGGTAATCCAAAGAGGCAATCCCGGCAGGAATGCCCGGAATATTATATACATTGATCTTTTTAACCAAGCTGTCCGCAGGGGCAGCTTTTCTGTTATAGCAAGGATTTTCAACGCCATTTTACCTTGTCCTCTCGAATCGAGTGTGCAAGCCGTAATATATCATCATAGTTTTCTTGAATCAGTTTAACATTAATTCTATTTGAAATATTTCTAAACCTGGATAATCACTTGGTTTATCCGTGGCATGAATGCATTGTTATATGATTTAAATGGACAGCTACTTTATTATATCTTTTATATATACTCTCTTAATTTCTATATACTTCAATATAGCAAATTGTAATTTCTTTCATATTTTTATATTATATAGTTATATAATATCACGTACAAAGCCATAAATATATCATTGTAAAAACATAGATATTTATGTTAAATTTGGTTGTTAACAAGGAGACATTGTTCGACTATTATTTAAAAAATACAAGGATTAATTTGGAAGACGCCGAAAATAATAAAATGGATAAAGTTTATTTGTTGATAAATTAGTTAGTGGTGAAACAATTAAAAATATTAAACAACTTATGTTTTAGGAGATGCAACTATGGATCAACTTTCAAGAAAAGGCCAACTTCATCTGGAATGTTGCTTTAGCACACTTTTCGACGTAGCAAGTTGAATATTAAATAAATTATAAATTTTGGAAAGTACAATGTATTGCTTGGTGGGTGTATATTCGGACGTTTATGATGTTTGCGGTTTAGTGATTATGGAAAGTTATTAATACGCAAAAAGCGGCATGGTAGGATATTACATATTGGAAATTTTTTATTCACAGGAATTTATTAATTCAAAGTAATTGAGGGAATTATATGCTTTCGTTTATTCACTTATCGGACGTCCACTTTAATAGATACAGCGGAGATCAATATGACGTTGATAATGATTTGAGAAATATGTTGCTTGATGATGTTAGAGAAAACTATCAAAAAAGCATCGAAAACTGCAATGGCATACTCATTTGTGGAGACATTGCTTTTAGTGGCAAAGAAAATGAATATAATATTGCTAGCGAATTTCTGAGGATATTGTGTGATATATTGGGCCTGCCGGGTTCTTCGGTTTATTGCGTTCCGGGAAACCATGATGTTGATCAAGCTGTACCTAGAAGTGATTATATTATTGAGAGTACCCAAAGAGAATTGGCGGCTGCGTCCACAATGGATGCTTTTGATGCCAGTTTAGAAAAAATAGCGCATTCAGAGATAAGTGCAGAACTGTTATATGAGCCAATAAAAAACTATAATAAGGCTTTTGCGGGAAAATTTAATTGCAACTTGAACAGCAAGAATTTATGCAGAGAGTTCTTTATTGATTTAGATTGCGAATATAAACTTTCAATTTGGTGTATAAATTCAACACTTATTTCCAATCATCACGACCATGATGACAGAAAAGTCGAACGTTCTATGCGCATTGGAAGGGCACAGATGCCTGTGCCAAAAGAGAACACCGTCTATCTTTCTATATGCCATCACCCACCTCAGTGTTGGTTTGATCCTGAAAAGAAACTGGCGGAAAAAATGAACCAACGCGTTGCACTTCAACTTTATGGACATAAACATATTCAGACAATTGAAAGAAAAGGCGAGAGCATCATCATTGGAAGTGGCGCAACACAACCAGTTCGAGGTGACAGTGATTGGTTACCGCGCTATAATTGGATTACATTGGAGACTAGGCAAGACAAACTATTTGTGAGTATTTATCCTCGTGTTTTGGATAAGTATGAATGCAAATTTGAGGCGGATCCAATACTCGGTGGAAAGAAGTTATGTGAGACATTTGAGCTCAATCTAAATGAAGAGCCTGATAAAAAATCTGGCAAAAAACTTGATAAAGAACCTGATCTTAAGGTTAATGACCTAACAATTACAGAACCGATTGCAATTTCCGAGACTGAAGGGAAATATTACAGAAGAGATCTTATTTATTCGTTTTTGATGCTTCCATATTATGTTAGGCTGAAAATTATTAGTATGTTCAACTTGGGAAGGCCGGAAGATGAAGGAAAGCAACATGCTGACATTATAGGATATTTGATAGACAGGGCTAAAGAAAGCAACCAAATAGATCAATTATATCGTGAAATTCAAAGAGAAATAAAAGGAGGGAAATAAAATTATGACTTTGGAAGAAAATATGCGCGTATGGTACCAAAAAATTAATCGTGAACCTGTGGAAGGTTGTTTTGAAAAAAGATGGCAAAGTATCCAAAATTTTAAGAAAAGCTGCAGCCCTACAGATCTTCTAAATCTTGCAAAACTTTTTTTTGAAAGATCTGTAGCAAAAGAGTTCGGGAACAATTTCGCGAAGTATTTCTGTGATGCGGATCCAACATTTTCCCTTATCTATCGTAAAGAATTGGGATTCTGGGCGGGGGCTGTTTTACTGGATTTGGCAACTAATAGACCATATTATGATAGCCTTGCTGAATTTTTAACACTAGTATTCGAATATCGACAAAATGGGGTATGCGTTTCAAATGAAATTTTGAACGCTATTAAGTATAAATATCAAGAGGATGCTTCCGCAATACGTGAAAATGACGATGATATTTCACCGAACATTAAACTAGCTTCAATTCGCGCTGCATCTACACATATAAAACAGAATAGTTTCGACGCGGATGCACCAAATAAAACAGTCAGTGCGCTTGATGAAATACAAAAAGTCATTCAAGATATTTATCAGAAAATTGATGTATTCAAGACACGACAGTCAGTTTTGTACGAGGATTCACAATTATTATGGTGGATGATGTCTGGTTGTAGCAATGATTTAGAATTACCTTACAAACAAATAGATAAAGTTTCAGGATGTTTGGTTATTGGAAAAGAGGCTGCAGACCTTATTACAAATCTCCCTGGTCCTATTTCAATTTGTAATATTTTGAGTTGCGTTATTAATAATTGCAAAGGAAAATCAGATAAAATTTCCCTTGGCAATATTGTAACGTCTTTAGATAAGGGATGGACAGAAAGATTTACAGAAAAATATAAAAGTCATAACTTTTGCGATGACATGCCAATTTGTGCTGCTATTATTAGATCTAATAATACCAACACACAGCAAGAATGGCTTCCAAAATTTGAAATTGAGGTCATGAGTGAAAAATGCATGAGAGATTCAACTCCATTAGAATATGCGATGCAAATATACTATGAAGTGCAGGCGATGGAAGCATATGACATGTTAGCTAAGGAGAATTAACTATGGAGGAAACATCTAATGCTAAAGTCATCGACGATATCGATAATATTGAAGTAGAAAATATAAATACGGCTGAAGATTCTTCTGTTAAATTACCAACGGGCCGAGAATTGTCTTTATCTGAGACATACCCAGTATCAGCAAGTGAGGATACATATTATGTATTGATTGCAGGCGGGACAGCAAGCGGAAAAACGACCTTGCTCACCTTATTTTACCAGCTTTTTTTGATTGGTCCCAGACCTAAAGATCTTCTTTTTGCAGGATCAAGGACATTGCCTGCTTTTGTGGCGCGAGCTTATAATACTTGGATTAACTCTAGACGAAATGAACCAAGTACACCAAGGACATCTCGTGACCAAGAAAATAGTATTCTTCATCTTCGTTTTAAGGATACGAGTACAGAAAAGATAAGCAATTTACTCATATCCGATGTATCGGGAGAAATTTTTGAACATGTAATTGGAAACACGCACGCTGCGAAAGAGGCTTTTCAGTTTTTTAACACAGTTGATCAACTTGTACTTCTTTTAGATGGAGAAAAGCTGTTAGAAATCAAAACCAGGTTCGCTGAAATTGAGCAGTCCATTCAACTGCTTCAGACATTTTTAGGCGCAGATATTTTACCTAAAGGTCTTAGAATAACTGTTGCAATCAGTAAATACGATAAACTTAAAGAAGCAAACGAAGAGGAAATTCTTCAGAGAGTAAAAGAATGTTTTACCGACCAATTGCCTTCGTTGCAAAGCAAACTTCAATATATGAATATTGCGGCAATGCCAACAAACCTTGAAATTTTGCCCATTGGATACGGGGTTCAAGATATGCTACTTAACATTCTGCAAAATAACGCCCAAAATAGTAATGATATTTTCGTGATAAATCAACACATGAAGTCTCAAGTAAATCTGTTTGGCTGGAGAAGATGATACTATGAAACAGAAAAATTGTTTTATTATAGGCTTTCCGGAAACAGGAAAAACTACATTTTTGGCTGCACTATCGTATACCCTAAAGCAAGCAAAAGAACCCACTAAGCTGCGATGGCGAAATTTTAATGGAGACCATCAGTATCTAACTCGACTAATTGATACATGGCTTAGTGGTGAGAAGGTCGCTCGGACAGCGCCTGCCATGCAACAGCAAAGACTGACCTTAGAAGTGATTGATGAACAAAACACTACTTATACGGTATCATTTCCAGATTTATCAGGCGAATTATTTCAAGAGCAATATAAAAACCGTGAAATAGATAAAAACACTGCAGAATACATAAAAGATTGTAAAAGCTTTATGCTCTTTTTAAATCCTAAGAATTTAAATGTACCGGAATATATTTCGTCAGTACCATTTGAAGAACGGAAAAATATCCAAACTGCTTCGGAACCTAAAATTGAAAATAATCAGAATGAGTATAATAATGCCGTGCCTTCTGCTGTACAATTGGTTGATATGTTGCAGTTAGTTGATTTCTTAAAAAATAATGCACCGTATAAATTATCGATTATTGTTTCTGCTTGGGATATAATTGAAGAGAGGACACCTGATCATAAACCGGAACAGGTTGTTTCAGAACAGTTACCACTTTTGTGGCAATATATCACCAGTAATTCTCCCAAAATCCAAGTATGTTACTATGGAGTTAGTGCGCAAGGGGGAACACTTGAAGGAGATGTAAACGCTTTCCTTTCAAAATTTGGATGGAAGCCAGCCGAGCGAATTATCGTAATAGACAATAGTGGCAATAGAAGCCATGATATTACACTTCCACTATGGGAAGTGATGAGTATTTAACTGGAGAGGATTACATGCAAATCGCTCAAGCACTATTTGGATATTCAAACGGACATCATTTGCTTGCTGCATCCACATCACTATCAAGCCAGACATTAAAAATTCTGGAACCGCTGACTGATGTGTCTGGCCCAGAGATACCACGCCATTTTGACGGATATTTAACAGGCTACCCTCTTATAGAGGATAAGTGTTATGCTCTTAGTAAAACGTGGGCGGCCCCTGAAATGAGCCGTCCTGGATGCGTTTGGACACATACACTTTTCTTGAAATCTGATCATCTACTAAAGGATGATTTAAAATATTTAGACATTGAAAACTTATTCCATAGGCCAGTCCATGCAATGTTTGAGGAATATTTTCAGCCGATACATGTTCAAGACGCAGTTATAGATCCTAATGCCACTAATACCAGAGGAAACCAAGAAGGCGACATGGTTGCCGAAATGCTTTTCAACTTACTTCTGAACTATAGTGATCCCATCGTTTTAATGGCGAATCAAATTGATATGTATAATAAGGCATTTGAAATTCTCCTAACGCAATTTGGGTATCCTTTCTTTAAGGATATCAGTTTTTGTACGGGTTCTTTAGCAAATAGACTAGTAAATCATAAAATATTAGATCTACAAATTGCTCCAAGAGACTGTTCAAAAAGTCTATTTCGCTCAGAAAGTAAGATGATGTTTTTTGATTCTGAAAAAGTAAATTGTGCATCTCCTTTCACTCAAATTTATAGGGAGTCAAAAAATTTAAAAAAACAAATTAACGTATTTGCCCAAGATGTATGCATGGATTCCTTTAACAGATCAAATTTCAAAGGCTTGTATGGGCTATATCAGATTGTCGTAAGGGAAAAAACGTTTGATTGGGATAGATTTATAAGTTACTGGAATCAGTGTAATTTCGGTAATTATAAAGAATATGCTAGTAATCAACTATTTGTAAAGCTTTTTGATAGTGATTATTCCGCTGATGATTTTAATAGAAGAAATAAAGAATTCTGTTTAACTGTAACAAAGAATAGTGTCGACGATGCTAATAGTGAATTTTTGAATCTAATTTCGCAAAAATCAGTTGATACTATAGTAAAAGAATTCTTAAATTATAATCGCAATGAGACAGTGGATTTATTTCAAAATTTGCTAAATTCCGATATAAATTGCGTGGGAGAAAAGGCTATGATTGCCTTTGCCCTTAATATTACGCAAGATGATTACTCAAAGCTAGTAACTGTGAATAATTCCAGCGGATCTATTTTTGTTAAGTTAAACTGGAGACTTGCAATCTGTAAAGCACTATGGGAACAGTCTGAAAATATTCAAATTGAAACAATTTTATTTCTTGCAACCCCATTTGCGTCAAAAATGGATGAAGACCAGAAAACTTTTGGAGATATTTTAACTACAGTTTTCAATGTCAGTAAATATAATTTAGCTCATTATATTTGTAGTGCATTTGGCATTTTTGCTGTCAAGTTATTTTGGAAGTGGGCTGAAGGTGAAGAAGAATTCTTAAAAATTCAGCAATGGATAAGTATTGGTGTATCTGATACGGAGGTAGCTTTAAATGCAATAAAGTTTACTAAAAATCCAAATCTATTTTTGGCTTCGATTAAAAACATTGACCCATACGATACAACGGTTTTGCATGAAGAACCAAGTACTTGGTTAAATCTGTACTATCGTTTTTGTGAGAATTACAATAGCGCAACTATTAGATCATATTATGCAAGATTCATCTTGCCTATAATTCTGCAGGCGCAAATTAATTATTCTGAAGACTTTGCATATTTTGCGTTCAAAGAAGTCCATTCTGTTTTAGAGAGAGATGATATGAATTATATTGAATGGGCAAAAATCTCAAGGTTTTTGCCAGAGGTGTCGATATATAGTTCTTGGGATAAGTGTAAACGTCTACGGAAAGCAGCCCGAAAAAGAGGTTATGATTTTAAATTAAATTAAATTAAATCATACTAAACAAGCGCGAGTTTTTGAGTAAAATTGGTTTCTAAATTATTGCTTAGTCAAATAAATTGCATATAACGTTTAATTTTATATGATTTTGAGTTTCCTGTCATTTTTATTGCAAATGAATACTAATTAACATGGCTGTGTTTCGGCTGATGCACACTCTTTATTAGGTAATCTGAATTAATAATTTGAATTCACTCTTTGACATGTTGCAGGGGTCTCCCCGATTTCAACAATCTTTCATTAAAGCCAACCGAAAGAATGGGCTGAGTTTGTTTTTGCAAATAATTCTTTTAGCTCCCGTAGATTGATGATGATACGAAATTGAGATCTTGGTGTTTCTTGTGACCGACTTCACCTGGAGTTGATCAGTCTCTGAAAGAAGAAATAAAAAAACGAGTTTCGGAAATATACGAAACTCGTTTTTTTGCGTGTGCGTGGCACGCGCGCGACCTAGATGGTGAAAGACCATTACGGGGGTTGATAGCACCAACCGTTAGCCAAAGGTAAGGGTGTCCATTGTGAGATGGAATCTGAAGGAAGCCGGAGACAAAGTCCCGGCCTGACGAACAGGAACTGCATATAAGGCATATATAAGCCGGACGAGTTTGTGCAACAAAACGAAGTCCAATGCTATCCGAGGCTTATGGTGTAAATGCAGCAGGTAAATGGGAGGAAAGGGCGCGGGCTTACCCGCGTGTCAATGGCAAATGAAAATTCATCACTTATGGCAAATGAATTTTCACCCACCCTGATTAATTAATCATCCGACTTTTTGAGAAGACCGGCTCGCTGCTTCTCTTTGAGCCGGAAAGATTCACCCTTAATGTTAATGACGACGCTATGATGCAATAACCGATCCAGAATAGCCGTGGCGATAATCGTATCCCCAAAAATATCACCCCATTGGGTAAAACCACGGTTACTGGTGATAATAATCGACCCGCGTTCGTAACGCCTTGAAATCAACTGAAACAACAAATGAGCGCCATGTTGATCAACCGGCACATAACCGATCTCATCGATAATCAAAAGCTTCGGGACGCAGTAAGTTTTAAGCTTGTCTTCAAGACGGTTCTCCGCGTAAGCTTTAGTAAGAGAAACAATTAAGGCGGCGGCTGACATAAAGAGCGTCCGGTAACCGCGTTGAATCGATTTTAAGCCCAAGGCGACCGATAAATGAGTCTTTCCGGTTCCCGGAGGGCCGAGAAATACCACGTTTTCGGCATGGTCCACAAAAGAGCAAGTTGCCAGTTCCCGAAGTTTCTTTGGGTCAACCGATGGTTGAAACGAAAAATCAAAAGCTTCCAACGTTTTGACAAACGGGAATTTAGCCAGGGAAGTGTTCGTGGAAATATGTTTTTCATGTTTCATTGATATTTCTTCGGCCAATAATTGGTCGAGGAAATCGGTATAGCTTAACTCGCCCTTGCTGGCATCTTGCAGTAATGTTTCAAGGCATTGGGACGTTTTTTGTAATTTAAGTCTTTGTAAGTTTTCGGTGATCCTCGCTAATTGGGGGTTATTGTCCATGAACTTCACCCCCTAGTTCTTCATAAACCGAAAGGTTCCGTATCTCGACATCCGGATTAATGCCATGAAAGCGGGATAACGGATTAGTTTCCGGTTGTTTTAAGATATTTCGGTAATGCTCACGTTCAATAATGACTTTATGTTTATCATTTACACGTAAATGTGGGGCGATGAGGCTCCCGTCATAGTAAACCCTGATCACGTTATTAGGCCCTGGCTGGATCTCCACTTCTCGATTCACATATTGCCAGGGAACCGAATAGCGATTAGTTTCAAAACTAACCAAACAATCAGCCGGTACCTTTCGAAGGTACGAGCTTTGAATGATAAATGGCGGCCTAGTCCCGATTGGTCTTAAGTTTTCTTCTGTTAACCTATCAACAGGCCGTTGATGTGTTGTGCCGTGATTCCGTTGGTCGGCGATATGACGAATCCAATGACGGACCTGTTCATTAGCTTCCTCCAGGGAAGAAAACTCTCTGCCTAAGACGAAAGACCGTTTAACATATTTGACGCCAGCTTCAATCTTGCCCTTGGTCCTAGCCCGGTATGGCTGGCATAACCGAATGTTGAAACCATAATAGCGGGCGAAGTCCTGAAATTTCGGGTTAAAAACTACGACGCCGTTATCGCGTTTTTCAACAATTGTCTTCGGGTTGTCATAGAGGATTTCTTCCGTCAGTCCGGCGAACCATTCAAAAGCATGTTCGTGACACGCGATTAAGGTAGGCAGCTTTTCATCATCGACGAATTCGACATATAAGGCTCTGGAATAACCTAAAACCAGGACAAAGATGTGGATTCGTTTTGGCTTACCGCCGATGACGGTTATAGTGCTTCCCCAATCCATTTGGGCTTGTTTGCCTGGTGGCGTTTCAAAACGAATGGTCGCTGCGGCAGCGGAAATGGCCGCCTCCCGTAAGGGCCTGACGGCTAATTTCACTAGGCTATAACCGCCGGTGTATCCTTTTGGTTTTAGTTCCTCATAGATCCTTGCCGCATTGAAGTCAACTTGGGGAGCTCTATTATAAATAAAAGTTATGAACGGTTCCAGCACGGATGGTTTCTTGGTTTTTCGCTGATATGGTTCGTATTTCTCCTGGTTAAGGATTTTACGAACTGTGTTCCGGTCGATATCCAGCTCTCGGGCAATCTTGTGAATCTTGTAACCCATTTTGGATAATGCTTTGACCATTGCCCATTGCTCTTGGTTCAGCAATTGCTCCCCACCTCCAGGTGCGATTTGGAGATGGTTTACCTCGTTACTCATGTTGTTTCCTCCCTTTTTTAGGAGGTGGGTGAATTTTCAATTGCCACTATTGCTGATTTTATCATTGCCGATGACACCGCGGAGGTCTAACAGCTAAACTGCCGAGATGAATTTCGAAGCAGTAACCCGTTTAGTGATAAACGGCTAAACTGTCAGAAGTCAGCAGAGGTCGTAGTGCCAGCGCAGGTTAACATGAGTTGGAAAGGACCGAACATCAGGGGGTTCTGGAAACTTGAAAGATTCGAGAGAAAAGCAAAGAAAGCAGACAACTTCATTGAGAAATGAGGGCTGGCCGCAGGTGCAAAAACTGAAAGAACAAGAAGAACTACAAAACCCCGAACCTAAGCCTAAATGGACTTTTGGTGATAGTGATTCATATGAACCAATAAACAAAAAAGACGATCCTACCAAATAGGGTCGTCTTAATTTTTTTAAGAAGCATTATTTACAAACTATTTAAGCCCTGCATTTCAAAATTGGAGTTACTTCTTTGGAAACGTAAACATAATAATGAGAGCGATTAACCTACCATATGAATTAAAATAGATTATTTATTTCTAGCCCCCCAGATCAGAGGATAGAGTTAGGTTTCCTCGTAGCAAAAATGTAGCAAAAAAGCCCTCCCGATTTTTTCGGGAGGGCTTAAACCTTACTATATATGGCGGCCCCGAGATGAGTCGAACATCCGACACACGGTTTAGGAAACCGCTGCTCTATCCTCTGAGCTACGGGGCCATTTTAATGAACAAATTATTGATGAAAAGAAACATTATTATTATAGCAAATCGGGTTCACTTTTACAATGCTCTTCCCCTGTCAAAAACAAATGGTTTATTTTTTGATTTATCCCTCTTGATCCCTTTCTTTCATAACATTGCCACAAGGAAAACCCGGATTCCAAAAGAATCTTCATCATCAAATTCCGGCCATATTCATGAACCGGAGTTGACACAGATTGTAAAGGGGAGGTTTATACTTTATGAAAAAGATTGCGATTATGTTGTTGGCGATGGGACTCACATTAATACTAAGCACCGGTGCATTGGCAGAGGTATCTATTAAGGCGGGTTTCCAGCCGAGCGGAACCGTGGAATCAGTTTATACGACAGTTGGAGGTTTCGGTTTATCGACCCGCGACAGTAAAACGGTAGGCAACAGTTTTTATTTCGGCGGCGAAATGTCCCGGCGGACTGTGGAAGGATTGATATACGGCGCGGGCGCCGAATATCAGTTATACCGCAAAGCGGAAGGCGCCATTAACAGTTTCAGCTTTCTTCCGGTTTACGGAATGGTCCGGGCGGAGTTTCCCATTACCAAAAAAACGCGGGCTTTCGTTTTCGGCCGGGCAGGGTATAATTTCTATCAAGAGGATAATCCCATCGACGGTTTTGCCTTGAATGGCGGCTTATACTATGCGGCTGGAACCGGTTTGATTTTGTCAAAAGCCGTTGAGATGCAGTTAATGTACTCCTGCAACAACGGCGAAGCCGAATCCTCCTTTTTGAACGTGCAGCATGCCTATACCAATATAAGCCTGGGAATGGGAATCCGGCTGTAATATCAGTGATAATTAATAAGGGAATGCAAAGAACGGCGGGAAATCCCCGCCGTTCTCGGTTAAGTGGCTCGAATAAAGCTTAGAATCCGATGGCAATTAACAAGTATTCCGGATTCCCGTGGGATGTATAGGCCGCCTGGTCGGCAACATCGTCATATGGGAAGCCGTAGGCCAACCCATTGATTCCGTATGTATGCCAGAATTTCGCATAGTAGTTTGCCGGGGCGTTAAGATAGAAATTCGCCGGATTTCCCCAACTGGATTGTGCCAGGTGTCCGGTATGCCGGTTAAGGGCAGCGGCAATAGCGGGATAACCACCCATTGAACCTGCGCATCCGAAGACTTCTTGCGTGTTGGGCTTAGCCATGGATAATCCGTGAAGAGCCCAGACCTGATTTACATAATCGGTATAGTAGTTTGCGTAGGCGCCGCCAGATTGGAATACAGGAGTAGATCCGGGAGCAACAATCCGATACGGATAATGTAGGGTTGCGGTTTGTTGAAACTCAGCCGGCACCGAATTCCTGTAGGTGTTAAATATGGTTTCGCGATTGGTGTTAAAGAGCCATTGAGAATCACCAAGTTCTATTTCATACCCGTCTTTACAATGGAGTAATATGGCTAAAGGTAGACACCATGAATCCACTCTAGTGGTATTCCCATTCCAGGTGGTGCTGCTAATCGTATGTTCGATGAAATCCCAATAAGCATTTTGATTTGCAGGATTCGGCGGCGCGCCGAGACTGAAGTATACCCGCCCCGCTGAGTTGGCGGGCATATCGATATAGTTTTGCTCAGCGATGGTTTTGGTTACACCGTTGAAACTCCAATAAATTTGATCATCCCTATATTGGCCGTTGGTGCGGTTCAAGAACTTATAGATCATTACATTCCGGGCTGTCGGAATACCGGAGCGATCCCAGAAATTCGATGACGGAGTCGGTGTGGGACCGGAAGGCGGCGTCGGTGTCGTTGGCGCCGTTGTACCGAATCGCAGCCAGTTGATATTCCAACCGCTTCCTGTTGCCAAGATACGTAGGGTTTGAGCGCCAGCCGTCAAGTTGACACTGGATGACACAGTAGTCCATGCTTGCCAACCGCCGGTATTAGGAACTGTATAGTTTGCTAAAATTGTGGATCCTCTGCGTAAACTAAAGCTACCGGTGGTAACGGAGCTGGCAACCCGGAACTCGGCCCAATAGGTAGAGGTAGAGTTGACTGTAACATTATAATCCAGCCAGTCATTGGCTTCAATCCAGCCCACATTAAGTCCGCCCTCAGAACAAGCTTCGGTAGCGATACCGGACATGGCGTCATAGCTCTCGGCTTCGATTTGACCCGGTATTACTTTACCGGAGGGAGGAGCTGTCGGAGTTGCCGTGGGAAGTGGTGAAGTCGGAGTCGGAGTGTCCACTACGGCCGTACCCGAGAACCAGTTGATATTCCAGCCGCCGCCGCTGGCGAATAAGCGAATGGTATGATTTCCGGGGCTCAAAGTGACATTAGCCGGTACAGTGGCCCAAACCTGCCAGCCACCGGTGTTAGGTATGGCGGTTGACGCTAAAGTAGTTCCCCCGATTCTGAAATCCACTCTTCCGCCGGTACCCGTACTGGCTACCCGGTAATCAATCCGGTAGGTTCCGGCTACCTGAACATTGACATTGTAATCCAGCCAGTCATTGGCATCGATCCAGCCGACATTCAATCCGCCGCCGGTGTCACTGGTAGCTTCGGTATCAATACCGGACATGGCGTTATAGTTCTCGGCTTCGATCTTCCCCGGTAATACTTTGCTGGTAACTACCGGAGTCGGGGTTGGAGTTGCCGTTCTTGTGGGTGTAGCTGTCGGCCCGGTACCGATTGGCGGTGTCAACAAGCGGGTGGCGAAATCATTGGTGTTATAAGCGATGGTGGTGTTTGCGCCGGATACCTTGAAGATTTTTACCATCAGGCGTTGATTGGCTAAGGATACGGCTGCGATACCATTATAATTATAAGTAGAGAAATGATTACCGCCGCCGGTGGCGTTTACATCCAGCTGCTGGCCGCCGATTAAAACAGCCCCGCCGCCGGTGGCGTCGGTTTTATATATTTCCACCCTCACGACAGATGAGCTTCCCGGGCTGTTTGTCCATAGAATGAACTGCCAGTTACCTACCGTATATGTACCGGATTGAGTGTCCGTATACCAGTAAGCCGCTGTGGTTGTAATTTCTCTGGTTGGCTGCCATCCGGTCAGATCACTGTTGACTGATTGTAAAATCTGACCTGCAGGTGTAACTCCTGATACGGAAGTATTGTATAAATACCAGGTCGTTGCGGGGTTAGTTGCCGAATCAGCGGCGCCAGCCACCAATAAAAAGACGACTAACATAATAAACATAATTCTTTTTTTGGTAATAAGCATAACTATCCTCCTCATTTTTCAAAACTTCCTTCAATTCAATATTTAAGAAGTGATAACTGTTACTGCCAGATCACCACCTCCTTGATAGGTTTGCATGTTATCGCAAACATTTAATAAAAATTTAACATCACTAAATATAATATACAATAAATCAAACAAACTGTCTATAAAAGTTTTTCATAAAAAACAAACTTTACTAATAATTTTGAATTATAGCCGCCCTACAATAGTTGCAAGATCTTTTACTGATTTTGCAATATAGTAATGGAAAATTTTTTGAGGGCATAGGATATTGTGGAGGTGGATTCAATGAGTGAAGAAAAGAACTGTTATCATGATTTGCAAGTGAGACTGTTGGAATATATCCGGGACGAAACACAAGATTCCATGTATTATCAAAAACTATCCGGTAAAGCCCCCGATGAACAAGATAAAAAATTATTACTGGAGTTTTCGCGGGATGAGGCAGAGCATGCAGCAAATTTCAAGCGGGTTTATCGCCGGATAACCGGGACTGAGCCGGTGATTGAAACCGTTTCCCCACCGGAGATTTCATCTTATTATGAGGCAGTCAAGGCGCGGATTATGGCGGAAAGTTCTGATGTAGTGAAATACGGCGAAGAGTTTATCAGTACTCCCGACCGGGAGTTGGCCGGCCTGTTTTATATTACCGGCGCCATTGAAAACCGGCATGGTATGCAATTAACTACATTGCTATGTAGTGTTGAATAAAGCAGCTCCCGGATTAAAGACCCTATCCATCGCGATAGGGTTTTGTCACATTTTACCCTATTTTATAATGGCTGGCAATTACCAAAAGTTTTCTGGTGGTTTCATGTAGTAATTTGTCGTAATTGGTAATTTCCTGAATCGCGGTGGTGTTGAGTTCGGTAATTTGCGACAATTGGTTAATACAGGTTTGGACCATGCGGGATGCACCTGCTTGTTCATTGATAGCAGCGATCACTTGATGAATCAATTCAGCGTTTTGTTTCGAATGATTGATAACAGAATCCAAGATGGCTGTAACTTTTTGAATCAAAGAAGCTCCGCAATCAACCAGAGATACTCTTTCGGAGATGAGGCTTTCAATTTCCTTTGAAGATTGGGCGCATCTTCCAGCTAGATTCCGGACTTCAGATGCTACCACCGCAAACCCTCGTCCTTGATCCCCGGCCCGGGCGGCTTCTACAGCGGCATTCAAGGCCAGCAGATTGGTTTGAAACGCAATTTCATTTACCACTTTGATGATATCCATAATCTGTTTGCTGCTGGAGGTGATTTGATACATTATCCGGGTGGTTTCTGTGAAGACCTCATCACTGGCTTTAATCATTTGACAGGTAGTATGGGCTAAATGATTGGACTGGCCGGTATTGGCGGACATTTGTTGAATGGTGGAATTCGTTTGGGTAAGGATATTTTTTAACTGATAAAGGGTTGTTTCCTGTTCCCGGGTATTTTGAATCAGGTTGGCACTTCCGGAGGAGATATGGGCGGAGATCGCTTGAATCTGAGCGGCCGACTGGTATATGGCTTGAATCACTCTTTTTTGTTGAGTTTGTATTTGATTGAAACTATCGGCTATTTCTTGGAACTCATCTTTGGATTTTACGAAAGCTTCAGATAATAGGTTCCCGGAGGCCGTATTTTTGGACGAATGTAACAAAGTGAAAACCGGTTTTAAAATGATATTGATCGCCAGGATACCTAAAATGATTCCTATAAGACCTGCGCTTAACAATAAAACAGCCACGGTTACGTTTAGGCTGCGGATTTTATCCCCTATTATACCGTTTTGAACTTCATTGAAGCTTTGCGGCAATATCTGTAATAGAGTATTGTTTAGCATCCAAAAAATCGCACCGCTGATCAATAAAAAAAGCATTATGAATAATAAAATCAATTTTTGCCGCAGTTTCATTTTCAAGAGGATCACCACTTTTGTTTTCGGATATTTTCAGAAAATCATTAGTGTTTTTGCAGGAATTAATTTCAAACTTGAATTCGGCAAGTAACTTTTCAAACCAATTAAATTGTACTTTAACGTTCTTAAAAAGGACGTTACGAATCGGGGTTTAAAAGGATTTGTATTTTAAATGGCGAATCATTTTTTTAGAGATTTTATCCGGAAACCTCTGGGAAGGAATGAGAATATGGGAAATGATGCAGCGAAGATTAGGAGCCTTTTTAAGCAAACGTATGGCGATGTTGAAGGGATCGTAATTGGAAGAGCTCCGGGACGGGTCAATCTGATTGGGGAACACACAGATTATAACGATGGCTTTGTTTTTCCAATGGCCATTGATTTTCAGATGATGATGGCCGCCCGGCCGCGTTTTGATGACTTGGTCCGGATTTATTCGGCGGATTATAACCATCAAATCGAGTTTTCTTTGGATAAACCAATCCAATTCGACTCCGGTAATCCATGGAGTAATTATCCCCGGGGCGTGTTTTCAGTACTTCAAAACGCCGGAATCGCGCTTCGCGGTGCGGATATGGCTTTCACGGGAAATGTTCCCCAAGGCGCGGGTTTAAGCTCATCAGCGGCTTTGGAAGTGGTTACAGCCATTGTGCTACAGAAGCTGAATGGTTTTGTCAAAACCGCGCCAGAATTGGCTCTGCTATGCCAGCAGGCGGAGAATAAATTTGTCGGGATGAACTGCGGTATTATGGATCAGTTTATTTCAATGATGGGTTGCCAAAACCATGCGCTTTTTTTGGATTGCCGCTCGTTACAATACCAACAGATACCACTAGAATTGGGTGATAATCGTATTATTATTTGCCAAAGCGGTGTTAAACATAATCTGGTGGAATCGGAATACAATAAAAGACGCCAGGAATGTGAACAAGGAGTTGCTATCCTCTCAAAACATCATCCGGAAATCAAAGCTTTACGAGATGCTACCCTTACCCAACTGGATGCCTTCAAACAGGAAATGGACGAGGTGGTTTACAAGAGATGCCGGCATGTGATTTCCGAAAACAACCGGGTGTTGGAAAGTATTAAAGTATTACAACAAGGCGATCTGGACTCCTTCGGAAACCTAATGAACGCTTCGCATGATTCTCTCCGGAATTTATACGAGGTGAGTTGTCCGGAGATTGACTTACTGGTGGATTTGGCGCGGAAGGTTCCAGGTGTTATCGGATCGCGCATTACCGGGGGAGGATTTGGCGGTTGTACGGTTAATTTGGTTAATTCCAGCGCCGTAACTGAATTTTCCAAAGAAGTTACGGATATTTATCGTCAGACAACCGGAATTGAAGCGAAAATGTATATAAGCACGGCAGCAGCCGGGGCAAATATAGTAGAATGAGGTGTTTGGCATGAAAGTATTGGTTGCCGGAGGGGCGGGGTATATCGGGAGCCAGGTTAATCTTGATTTGAATCGCCGGGGCCATCAAACAGTGGTGCTTGACAATTTAATCAAAGGGCACAAGGCGGCGGTAAAGGCTGGTAAATTCATTGAAGGCGATATTGGTAATCGCGAATTCGTTACTGAACTAATAAAGCGGGAGCAAATTGAGGCGGTTATTCATTTTGCCGCTTACAGTCTGGTGGGAGAGTCGGTGAACAAACCCGACAAATATTTTCAAAATAACATCAGCGGTGGTCAAGCGCTTTTAGACGCCATGATGGCATGTAATGTAAACAAAATCGTTTTTTCATCCACTGCCGCGGTTTATGGTGAACCGGAACGAATTCCCATAACTGAAGACCACCCGAAAAATCCCACTAATCCCTATGGCTTTTCCAAGCTTACTTTTGAAGGAATTATGAAGGCCTATGATGAGGCATACGGACTAAAGTTTATCGCTTTACGTTATTTCAATGCCGCCGGCGCCGATCCGGATGAAGATATCGGGGAGGATCACCAGCCCGAGTCACATTTAATTCCGATAGTATTACAAGCAGCTCTCGGAAAAAGAGACCATATTGAGCTTTACGGCACAGATTATCCTACTTCCGATGGTACCTGTATACGGGATTATATTCATGTTGCCGATCTTTCCCGGGCGCATCTATTGGCTTTGGATGCGTTGGCCCAGGGAAAGGGGTCTGGTGTTTATAACCTGGGTAACGGTCAGGGATATTCCAACCGGCAGGTTATTGAAACCGCCGCTCAAGTAACCGGGCAAAAAATATCCGTCAAAGAAGGGCCGCGCCGCGCCGGGGATCCGGCGGTTCTGGTCGCTTCTTCCGAGAGCATTCAGAAGGAATTGGGATGGAATCCCCGGCGTCCCAAACTGGAGACCATCATTGCCGATGCTTGGCGCTGGCACAAAAATTATCCCAATGGTTACGTAGAATAGTCGGAATAAAGGTTTTGAAATGGGAAGATAAAATGAGTCCGAAATAATCATTGCGTGAAAATAAGATCTAAAAAAATTCCTTAATAACTTGGCTTTAGGCGGCGGAACGATTATACTAATAGAAGAAATATTTTTATCATTAAAACAAAGGAGGACTACCGGTGAGCGTATTAGAGGAAACTAAAATTGTACAGGCGATTAACCGGCTTGAAAACACCTGTTCGTTATTAAGTGAAGTCAGTAGGAACGATGCCAGGTATTCCAAAAGGTTTACGGAGATCACGGAGGAACTTAAAAAATTCCAGGATGAATTGTCCGAGATCCGGCAGAATTTAAATATTGAGAATCTTGGTAAAAAAACGCAAAAGCAGGGATAGGGTTTATCTTTTCACCTTCTTAAAATGGATAAAGGGCCTAACTTTTTAGTAGGCCCTTATTACTGGTTTTCTCACACTTCCTGATGGCAGCGCTCTTTTGAAAGGATTTTAGTTATTCGGGTTTGGAGTTCAAATTCCCTTTAAAGTTAGGTGCAAATCGTTGTTTAATTCGTTCCAGATTGGTTTTCACCTTTTTATTATAAGCGGGATATTGTTCCGGGGTATAAATCCTTAAGGCTTCCTGGTAAGCTAAAGTTGCATTATCCAAATTACGATCCTTGTCTTCAATTTCAGCCATTAAACTATAGGCGGCACCCAGGTTGTTCTGAGTCATGGCAAAATCAGCGGGATGCTCTTTGGCGTTTAAAAAGTTTAGCGCCTCATGAAAAGCGGCAATGGCATTTTTAATTTTTTCAGCCCGTGCTTTGCGGAATTCATCGAGAGTGTCGAAACGGAAACTGTCAAGCGCTTCGGCTTGGGCCTTGTAAACAACTCCAATATGATTCAGGGAGATAGCATAGTCCAGCGGATAATTTTCCTTGGTATAGACCTTCAAAGTTTCTTCGTAAGCGTAAAAGGCCTTTTTAACATTATCTTCGGTTTCTTGAATCTCCGCTAAACTTAAATATGCACTGCCCAGTGCATCCTGTAATTTAGCATATTCCAAAGGATGCTCCCAGATTGAATATACCTTCAGACTTTCTTCAAAGGTACGGATTGCTTTCGTAAGAAAATGATCCCGGTCCCGGACCTCGGACATGTCAATATAAGATTGTGCCAGCTTAAGCTGAGTTGCGGCAAAGTCTTTCGGATATTCATCCAGCGTTAACAATTTAAGGCCCTCTTGATACTGTTTAATGGATCGATTAAGATTCATTTCCTTATTGCGATATTTGGCCAATGCTTTACTGGCATCGGCGATGTAGACCAAGGTTCGGGCATATTCAAGAGGTGATTCATTTTGATAAAGCCGTGAAGCGGTCTCATGGTGTTCGATTGCTTTCGCCAAATTATCCTCGGTGTTTTGCAACTCGGACAGGGCTTGACGGCTTAACCCCAAGTTATTTAAAATATCGGCATAATCCTTCGGATATTCTTGCAAGGTATATACTTTTAAAGCTTCATCAAAAGCATGAACCGCGCTGAGTAAACTATTTTCAGTATCGGCTATCTTTGAATACTTGAGATATACATCGCCTAAATTACGTTGGATGGCGGCGTATTCAAAAGGATGCTCCAACAGGTTGTATACTGAAAGTGTATCCACATAAGAATTAATTGCTTTGGGCAGGTATAATACGGCATCGTTGAGATCGGCCAGAGCCTGGTAAGCACTTCCCAGCATATTTTGAGTGGCGGTATATTCCATAGCGGAAGATGGCGTATAATGGGCAAAAGCTGCTTCCAAACAGGAAACCGCTTTTATTAAATTATCTTCCCGGTTACGGACTTCCGCCAAAGTATAATAAAGGATACCGATATTCAACTGGGTGGTGGCGAAAATATCGGGGTGTTTTTCGGCCGTATAGACCCTTAAACTTTCATCGTAAGCAACAATGGATTTGACCAGGTTGTCCTCTTTATTTCGAATATCGGACAACATGCTGTAAGCTTCCCCCAAGTTATGCTGAGTTAAGGCATAATTCAGAGGATATTTATTCGGGGATGAAAAAACCTTTAATGCTTCATTACTGGCTCTGATCGCCTCAATTAAATATTCCTCCGGTTTTCTCCAATCCACTGGCTTCAGTTTAGCCGGTTCTGCCTGAGCAGGAGATACTATGGTCTGTTCCATAGTTGCCTGGTCGGGCTCTATTTGTTCCCCCTGAGGCTGCGACGGGATTTCTGGCTGCTCCGGGGTTACAGGCTGCGCTTGGTTCTCACCTTCCGCAGGAATCTCAGGTGTATTGGCAACGGGAGGAGGCTCCGGTACAGTCTGGTTTTCCGTAAGGGGTTGTTCCTGAAATGCTAATTTAGCCAGTTCAAGAAAGATTCCGGCGATACTATTTTGAGTGTTGGCATAGTCGATTGGATTATTATCCAGGGTATATACTTTTAAGGCTTCTCTATAAGCTTGAACGGCTTTTTTATTATTTTCTTCGGATTCATTAATTTCTGCCAGCGAATTATATGCCAACGCCAAATTTATTTGATTCGTCACAAAAAATGAAGGATACTGTTCGTGAGTGATGAATTTCGTGGTTTCCTCACAACTCTTGATACATTTATTCAGGTTCTCCTCCCGGTCCCGAAAACTGGATAACTCCTTGTAAAATCCGCCGAGGTGATACATACACATTGCATAATCCATAGGATGGTCATCAACAGTATTGACTTGCAAGGAACTTTCCAAATTTTGAATGGCTTTTAATAGATTGTATTCTTTGTCTTTTTCACGGACTTGGGCTAGATTACCATAGGATACGCCTAGATTATACTGAATGGTGGCATACATCAGGGGATATTTCTTTTGGGTAAAGTATTTCAGAGCTTCTTCGCAAGAGCGGATAGCTTTTACCAAATTAACTTCTTTATCTTTTATATCAGCCATTGTTCCATATGCAGCGCCAAGATCATTTTGAATCCGGGCATATTCCACTGGAAATCTCTTGTCGGAATAAACACTTAAAGCTTCCTCATATGAAAGTATTGACCGTAATAAGTTTTCTTCCGGGTCTTTGATGGTTGCAAGGTTTTTGTAACACATTCCGGTGCCGTGCTTAATCCGGGCATACATTTTTGGATCCCGGACCCTGGAGACATAAGGCAATAGATCATCGTAAATTGCCAGCGCTTCATCAATCATGCCGCTTTCCATCAATCGTTCCGCATTATCAAGACAGGCAAGACGTTGCGCCCGGAGAATCTTCCGTTTGCGGAATTCGGATATGACAAATAATGTAATTCCGATGACTACAACAATAATACCGCTGACAATTCCCAAAAACCAAGGATTTTTAAAATTGATAAGTGATAAAAGGTGTTTCATGGACAGGCTTCACCAACCTTTTATGATGGTTGCAATACTAATAGCATGGCAAGATACATCCACTATAAGTATACAACAATTTGTAAAATAAAAAAACATTTTACTGGATATTTTTATGATTTTATTGAAGAAATTGGGTTGTTGCACGGGATATGTAAAGCCCGCATAAGCGGGCTTTTTTTAAAGCGGTGTGAAAACTTAATTTTGGCCTATACACACCGATTTTTAAAGTTCTAGCGATTGTTCTCAACTACAGGATTCAAACTCACGACTAATGGTTAACTCTGTTGTAATTGAGTGATATACAAGAGCGATGCACGTTAATAACTAAAAAACACATGATTACCGATAACCGCTGTGATTGGATGTGATCTTACCCATTTACTGGTTGTTTTTGCAGGGTTGTAAAAACCGTTAGCCCCCTTGCTGGGATCCCATCCGGATAAGGCGGAATTTACCGCCTGGTAGGAACTGGCGCTGGCCGGATTATTGATGCTACCATCGAGCACCGGGCTGTATTGATAAAGTCCGTTATCAATTTGATAGACGATACCCGGAATGGTATTTGGATAACGCGGATCTTTCAACCGGTTTAAGATGGATGCAGCCACCGCCACCTGGCCTTCGAAAGGTTCGCCGGCCGATTCGGCGGTAACCAATCGAGCCAATAAATCAATATTGCTTTGACTTAAGTTATACTTACCGGAGCTATTTCCATTGTTTTGATTCGATGCCGCCGGAATTTTTACGGTCTGACCGGGATAAATTGTTGATTGATTCGTCATGTTATTGACTCGAAGCAACTCATCCAGACCGATACCGTACCGTTTTGCGATTAAAAACAATGTATCGCCGTATTTCACTTGATAGCTGGTAGTCGGGTTTGATGAGGAACCGTTTTTGGGAATTATCAATTGCCGGCCTACCGTAAGATAATTGCTTGACAGGTTATTGGTTTGCTTTAGAGCCTCAACTGTAGTTCCATACCGTTGGGCTATTAAATAAAGCGTGTCCCCGGGACGAACCGTATAAGCGGATGAACTTGACGGTGTGTTAATTCGTAAAGCTTGTCCCGGCACAATATTGCTTGACCATAAACCGTTGGATTGCATCAAGGCTGATACTGTTGTTCCATATCTGGCGGCAATGGTGTAAAGCGAATCCCCAGGTTGTACATAATAGTTAAGTCCATAAGCAATGGTAACATGAAGCATTACAAAAGTTACGACTACAATGGTAACAACAATCATTTTTTTCACAAATTGCACATTCTCAGCTCCTTTTTGTCCACGGCGGGCAAAAAGTAGGCTGCGGACATTGCTGAAAAGGAGGAGTGCGATGTGAACAACGTATTGGGCATGTCCGTGGTAGTTTTTGTAATTAATTCGGTACGACAGTTCCGGAACAGTTTTACTGGCCTAGGCTTGGAAAATCAATCTTGCCTGTCAAACAATTTCTTGTTTTAGCAAATTCTTTGATGATTGGATTTTTCCTTTTGGGAAACGGTGGGATTGGATAGAATGGGTTAGTTCTGCAATCCTGGAAAGGAAAGGAGAGAATGAGGTGGGCTTACTTATATGCGCCCTGGCTTCGTTATCCGGCGTGCAGAGCGCATGAATTATCTACTTTTTTTGAAAAATTTTCTTAGCCATTCGAAGAGTGACGGCAGTTTTTGGCAGGTATTACAGACTTCAGTCGGTTGCTTGCCTAAATAAAATTGTTTAATTTCACGAAGACGACAGTAAGGGCCAGGTAACATACCCGAACGGGAGCAGATTTCCAAGTCGATGAAGCGATGCTTGGCACAGTATTCAGTGGGTTCGGTACCTGTTAAAAAGAATTCCGTTTTTTTGGGGCAATAAGCAGTGGCTAATACTCCGGTTTCTTTGCAGATAGAGGTACTGGCTACTTCGCGTGGAATTTCAAAGTCAGTGGCAGGTTGATTGCTTAAGGCGCCGGACATAAAATCGGCCCAAAGCGGTGCGGCAATTCGGTTCGCGGCGCCCGGAAGCGAGCGCTCGTTGTGATCGCACCCGATGTAAATACAAGATAAAAGATCAGGAGTGTAGCCGATAAACCAGGCGTCATTATTATCCCTAGTGGTACCCGTTTTTCCTGCTACTGGCCGTTGCAGCGAACTGCCGATGTTGGATGCAGTCCCACCGCTTTTAAAAACATCAGTCAAAGCTTGCGTAATCAGGTAGGCAATTCCGGGGTTTATGATTTTAACCGGTTCATTTGCCGACTGATATATGGTTCTCCCATGTTGATCGATGATTCGGCGAATGGTGGTTGGTTGATATTTGATACCGCCGTTGGCGAAGGGAATATAAGCCGTGGTTAATTCTAATGGGGATAATTCGCCGGTTCCAAGGGCCAGTGATAATAATTCCGGCAAACGAGAGGAGATCCCCAGTTTTTTGGCGAGGTTGACGACTGTGGCCGGAGTCAACTCGTTCATCAGTTTTACTGAAACGACATTACTGGAAAAGGCAAGCGCTTCGCGGAGCGATATCAAACCGGAGGCGTTTTCGTCTTTGTTATCCAGAGGCCTGTAAGTATTGGCTCCTAAAGTGTAGGTAACCGGAGTCCGGTCAAGCTGGGATGCCAGTGTATAACCACGCTCCAGAGCAGCCGCATACACAATAGGTTTAAAGGCTGAACCCGGTTGCCGTTTGGCCTGGGTAGCCCGGTTAAACTGGGACTTTTCGATATCTGTTCCGCCGATGAGGGCCATAATTTCCCCGTTTCTGGGGTTCACGGCAATGAATGCGCCTTGGGGTTGAATCAAACCGGCAGAGTCTTTTAAAAGCCGGGGCAGTTTCTTCATTGCCTGTTCGGCAGAATATTGTATTTGCGGGTTTAAAGTGGTTTCAATTTTAAAACCGGCTTTGAAAATTAAACCGGGGTTTTTGGGAAAGATACGCGCCACTTCATCTTGCAATAGATCAAGGAAGTAAGGCGCCGGCAGTTTTTTATTCTGGAGGCCGGGCAGGTGTAATTTTTGGCTACGGTATACTTTCATCTCGGCGTGGGTTATTAAATCACATTTACGCATCCGTTCCAGAACTTGATCAATCCGTTTCCGGGCCGCCGGCGGATTGATATAGGGGGAATAATAAGCCGGCCCTTTGGTAAGTCCCGCCAATAATGCCATTTCAGCCTGGTTAAGCTGGTTCATCGGTTTGTTAAAATATGTTTCGGAAGCTACTTTGAGACCATAAGCGCCGTGCCCGAAATAGATTTGATTCAAATAAAGCTCGAAAATCCGGTCCTTTGAAAGATGTAATTCCAGTTTTACGGTATAAAACAGTTCCTTCAATTTCCGGATAAAATTCCGGCTCTGATCCAGATACGCGTTCCGGGCAAGCTGCTGGGTAATGGTGCTGGCGCCTTCCGCCAGAGTGTGATGAGTAATATCATACCAGGCGGCCTTTAAGATCCGGCCCGGATTTATGCCGTGATGCTGATAAAACCGATGGTCTTCTACAGCCAAAAAAGCTTGGCGCAAAAAAAGCGGAACCTCATTCAACGAAACCGGGCGGCGGTTTTGAATGAAAAAGGTTGTCAATAAATTACGGTTACAATCATATACCTCTGACGCCACTGGCGTTTTGGAAACAGGTAGGGGCAGATAAAAGGCCAGCAGCAAACCGCCGGACACAACCAAGGCCAGCGTCAGATTTACTTTTTTCCAGTTCAGGTTATTTATAAACCATTGAATTAACGGGTCATAAAAGCGCATGATTCTCCAATTTTAGCTATTTATTTCAACTTGAGTCCGGTAATTTTAAAAGCCAATCATATTCAAGTCTTGCCGATACAGACAATGAATCCGGTTCGGCAAGTTTTCTAAACGTGATTAGCAAAACTCAATTGTATTTTAACGTCCCCAGGGACGTTGCGGATTGAGGTTCAATTACCTCATAAATAATATATCCGCTTGCGCTAATTTTATGAGAATTAAAAGGATAAGCAGGTAAATCCGGACCAATGAGGAAATGATTTCTATAAAATTCCGAGGAGTTATAAATGTTGGATATTAATTATTTACTGATGTTTTGTTTTGGATTGCTGGCAGGAATCGGGTTGATGGTAGTCGTCAATTGGTTGAAGCACGATGAAAACCGTCGATTTACCCTGGAATTGATCCGGCAAAATCAAACGGAACGATCCAATGAATTGGAGTTTATCAATGAAAGGTTAAAAGAAGCCTTTACGGCCATTTCTTATGAGGCGTTAAGCAAAAATACCGAATATATATTGAATATTACCGGTGAAGCTTTAAAGCGGCAAATCTTGTGCGGCGAACAAAACTTGGATGCGAAAAAAAGCATGATCGATCAAACATTGGAGGCAATCCGTAAGGAGTTGTCGAAAGTAAATGAGGTAGTCATTCAACTAGAAAAGGACCGGGAACAGAAGTTCGGTGAGATCAATGTCCAATTGGCGCTGGCTGTCGAACAAACCGCAAAGCTTCAGGAAACCACCGGTCATTTAAAAGAGATTCTCGGCAACTCGCGTTTAAGGGGCCAATGGGGAGAACGAATGGCGGAAGATGTGTTGCGGGCCGCCGGTTTTATTGAAGGGATCAATTACCGGAAACAATCCACTCTTGCGGCGGGCAACCGCCCTGATTTTACTTTTCTGCTGCCGAAAAAATTGATAATCAATATGGATGTAAAGTTTCCTTTAGATAATTACCTGCAGTTGATTCGGGCTGAGAATCCCGAGGCAAGAGAATCCTACCGGCAACAGTTTATTAAGGATGTGCGCAACCGGATTAGAGAGGTTACTTCCCGGGAGTATATAAATCCCGAGGAGAATACCGTTGATTATGTGTTGGTCTTTATACCCAATGAACAGATTTATGGAGTTATCCATGAAATTGATGTTTCAATTATCGATGAAGCATTAAAAAACAAAGTGGTGCTTTGTTCACCATTAACGTTATATGCTTTTTTGGCAATTATTCGGCAGGCGGTTGAGCATTTCAACCTGGAGCAAACAACTTCCAAAATTTTGGCGGCAATCGGCAGTTTCCACCGGCAATGGGAGTCCTTCTGCAGTGCTTTGGAGCGATTGGGAAAACGGTTGGAGGATGCCCAAAAGGAATACTTGGCGCTTGTATCCGCCAAACGTCATCAATTGGAAAAGCCGTTGCAAGCCATTGAAGAATTGCGCCGGCAAGATTATCCCGGGGGCCAGGAAGGACCGGCGGTAACTGAAGAGGAAGCCAAGACTTGAATATTTTGGAATAATCCACCGTCCGTTAAACCCATTCTATAACTAGAGAATGTTTAGGTGAATAAATTTTTATTTTACTGAAAGGAACTTTCACATAATTTCTAGATAACCAACCAACAACTAATTTCTAATTCCTAATAACGAATAACTAATTCACGAGGTGAGTTCAGTGGGAATTAACAGCGTCAAAAATGGTCCGATTGGGGTTTTTGATTCGGGAGTCGGCGGAATTTCAATTTTGAGAGAAATCCGGAAACAATTGCCTGCGGAGGACTTGATTTACTTTGCCGATTCGGCGCACTGCCCGTATGGCATCAAACCGGTTGATGAAATCAGGCAGCGAACTTTGGAAGTCACCGATTTTTTGGTCGATTTAGGATCAAAGGCGGTGGTGGTAGCATGTAATACCGCTTGTGAAGCCGGTCTTGACCGGATCCGCGCTAAATATCCGGAGCTCCCGGTGGTTGGAGTCGAACCAGCGGTAAAACCAGCCCATCAGGTAACCAGGAATGGTAAAATCGGAGTCCTGGCTACCCATTTAACGTTGCACGGAGAACGCTTTTCCAACCTGGTGGCCAAATATGCAACCGGGGTTGAAGTATTTACGCAACCGGCGCCGGGTCTGGTAGAGCTGGTCGAAGCCGGGAAGCTGGACACCCCTGAAACCAAAACAGTGCTGCATAAGTATCTGGATCCACTATTGGAAAAAGAAATTGATACATTGGTTCTGGGATGCACTCATTACCCGTTCCTGTTCCCCGCCATTCAAAGCATTTGCGGTGACCGGATTACGGTTTTAGATACGGGAATGGCGGTAGCCCGCCAAACCCAGCGAATCTTGGATGAGTATAGCTTATTACACCCAACCGCTGATCCGGGAAAGGAAACCTTTTATACCAGCGGAGATCCCGATGTGGTGAAGACCGTTATCGCAAAATTATGGTTACATAGTCCGGCGGTTGTAATGCAAGGAAAAATATAAAGAATGGTCCGTAATAATTTATCTTTTGAAATAGGCCCTTATAAATAACATAGACAAGATTAACTTAACCCGAACTCTTTCGCCAACGCTGTAAATGCAGGCAATGAATTTACGATGACTTCTTTGGAGACACAGTAGGCGAGCCGGAAGTATCCCGGCGCACCGAAGCCGCTTCCGGGCACCAACAACAGATTGTATTTTAAAGCGGCATCCTTAAAGGCAATGTCATCCTGGATAGGGCATTTGGGAAACAGGTAAAATGCACCCTGCGGTTTGGCAACCTCGAAACCGATTTTGATTAAATGATTATATAACAGATCTCTTCTTTCCTGATATACAGCCACCCCTACTACCTGGCCTTGAAGTTCAGCCACTAACCGTTGCATCAATGCTGGAGCATTAACGAAGCCCAAAACCCGGTTGGCAAAAACCAAACCATCAAAAAGAATTCCGGCCTCCGGTATATTGGGATTGATGGCAATATAACCGATTCGTTCCCCGGGCAAGGCTAAATCCTTGCTATGAGAAGTTACTACAATTCCGCGTTCGAATATTTTTAATATCGGCGGAACGATTACACCATCATATACCAATCCCGCGTATGGTTCATCGGAGACAAGGTAGATTTCCGTCCCCAGTCCAGCCTCTTTTTGGGCAAGGGTCGCTGCTAATTTTCGAAGTGTATCCTCCGGATAGATTACCCCGGTGGGATTATTGGGAGAGTTGACTAAAACAGCCTTTGTCCGGGGAGTGATGGCTCTTGCAATGGCTTCAAGGTCAAGCTGAAAATCACTTTTGGCGCGGACTGCCACCAACCTCCCCTGATGATTATCGGTATAGAACCCGTATTCTACAAAATAGGGGGCACTGACAATCACTTCGTCCCCGGGGTTTAACAATGCCTTGAAAACCACATTGAGGCCACCTCCGGCGCCTGCGGTCATGACAACATGATTTTCATTCAAGTTGAGTCCGGATTTACCGCTCAGATGTGCGGCCACTTTTTTACGCGTATCCGGGTAACCGGCGTTACTGCTCATATATTTATGCATTCCCGGTATGGGGTTGTTGGCCAAATCCCGCAGACGGTTTTTAAAAGCTTCCGGCGGTTCGAGATCCGGGTTGCCGATGGAAAAATCAAAAACTTTGTCGGGCCCGTGAATTTTGCTTAAACGGGCTCCTTCTTCAAACATTTTACGGATCATGGACGAACCGCTCAATGCATTCTGTACCTTGGTGGAAATTGCCATAAGTCTTACCTCCATTTTAATTCAAATCAACATTTGTCTTTGAAACAGGCTGTATAATCATTTCAAACAGATAATTAGATAATAAAATCGAATTATCCTGCTTTGATCTAAATTTTGCATCTTTACACCTCCATCAAAATCGATTATAATTTATATACAAATTATTCGCCGAAGTGGTGGAACTGGCAGACGCGCTGCGTTCAGGGCGCAGTGGGAGTAATCCCGTGCGGGTTCAAATCCCGCCTTCGGCACCAAACTAAACAAGTAAAACTCGCTAAAAAGGCGAGTTTTTTGCTTTGTTTTGGAAGTGCAAAGTGAAAGGGTAAAATCAATACATTATGACTAACTTCCGGGATTACCCAGTATAAGGTGAAAAAGGCGATAAAGAGACATAAGGCCGGATCAGATTCGTAAATTTATCAAGAACTGAAAGGAAAAAACCGATAAAAGAATATAAGAAATTTTACCGAAAAAATTTGCCAGGGGAACCGCGCGGATGTTTGAAAATAAAACAATCGTTACCATTTATAGCGGCGATTATTACATTTCCAGCGATCCGGATGTTGTGATTTGTACGGTCCTTGGTTCATGTATAGCGGTTTGCCTGTATGACGGCCTGATGCGCATCGGAGGGATGAATCATTTTATGCTGCCCAGGGCTTGGGAGAATCATGTTTCGGAATTCGGCCGTTTTGGGCTTCAGTCAATGGAGATTATGCTTTCCAAGTTTTATAAAATGGGTTCCATTCATTCCAATCTGAAAGCCAAAGTCTTTGGTGGAGCTAAAATGCTGGATCTTTCGCTGGCAGATGGCGAATCCGACGTGGCCACATCGAATATCAAGTTTATTCTCAACTATCTTCGCCAAAAACAAATTTCGATAGTAGCTCAGGATTTAGGCGGAGTATCCGGCCGAAAAATCTACTTTGTATTGGAAGACAGCAAAGTATTTTTGCGCCGTTTATAACGGCAACCAAAGTCAAAAGAGGTGAAGGCGTTGTCTCTAAGCACCGGAGAGTTGGATGAATCATTACGGCGGCTATTTATCACTGAAACCAGCGAGCAACTGGAAAAGTTCGTTGAAATTTTACTGGGATTAGAAAAAACCCCCGGCAGTGAAAACGAGGTAATTCATAAACTATTTCGTTTAGCCCATAGCGTCAAAGGTTCCGCGGGAATGATGGCTCTAAAGGAACTTAAAGAAGTTATGCATCAAACCGAGAGTATGCTTGATGAAGTACGCAAAGGAGAGATGAACCTCGATTCCGAAAAGATCGATCTATTGCTTCAATTCTCAGATGTAGTTAAAGATTATGTATTGCGTGAAAAATGGAATGAAGTATCAGTGTTGGAGTCTTGGAAGCAAGTATTTACTCATCACCGGGAAGAAGCAACCCAGCCGGATGAAAAACTTGCGATCAGCTTATTCCTTTCCGAGCAGGAGAAACAACATATTGCCACCTGGCAGGAGGAAAACAAATTTGTATATGGAATTGAGGTCCAGTTTGTCGCGGGTTCCGAGATGCAAGGAGCGTCCGCATTAATTTTTGTAAAATTCATGGAAGGAATGGGTATTATTTTCAAAACCGCTCCGGATGTGAATAACCTAAAAAACGGTTATTTTTCCACCTTTAAAATTGTTCTATTAACTGAAAAACCATTAACCCTGGAGCAAGAAAAAAAAATCACCACATACCCACTGTATGAGTCTTCCGGCATTAGCATTCGCAAATGGGTATATCGCCCTGATGAAGGAGCGATTCCCATAAAAATTGAGCGCCAATATGAACAAACTATTCGGGTTGACGCTGTAAAAATAGATAAATTAATCAATGATCTCGGCGAATTACTCGTAGTGAACAGCGGTTTTAACCAGCTTTTTCAACAAGGATATCCCGAAAAGAAAAACTGGGACCAATTTACCAGGATGTTTCAAAAGTTAGAACAGATTGCCGGGATACTGCACCGTGAAGTCATGGATCTGCGGATGATACCGGTCCGGCAGTTATTTTTACGGTTTCCCAAGATCGTCAGGGATATTGCCAAACAAAAGGGAAAAATGGTGGAATTAGTTTTTTTTGGTGAAGATACCGAAATTGATAAACAGGTTGCTGAACGAATCGCCGATGCTTTGACTCATTTAATCCGCAATGCTGTCGATCATGGCTTGGAAGATCGTGAAGCAAGGGCGGCTATGGGGAAACCCGATTACGGCTGTATCACCTTGGGGGCATCCCAAGAAGGGGATAATGTCATACTTACGGTGAAGGATGACGGTAAAGGTTTGAACCTCCAAAAAATTAGAGAACAGGCGCTTAAAAATTGTTTGATTAGATTTGATGAAGAATTGGCGGAAGATGAAATTATTAAACTGATTTTCCATCCGGGATTTTCTACTGCCGAACAGGTTAGTGACATATCAGGCCGCGGTGTGGGCCTGGATGTGGTTCAAAATAGCGTCAAAGAATTAAAAGGGGATATCGAAGTCAGCACTATACCGAATAATGGAACCGTATTTCACCTTAAAGTACCGTTAACCCTGGCGGTTGTTCAATCATTTTTAATAAAGATTAGCGGTCAGTTATTCGGGATCCCTTCTAGCCAAGTTGTTGAAAGCCTAGCGGTGAATCCGTTGCATTTTCACCATTTCGCGGATAAACAGCTTTATACTTTGCGGGATGAAGCTATACCGGTCATAGATTTGCATGACTTTTTCAGCTATGAAAAACCGGCGCCACGTGATAAAACACCTTTAATCATTGTAAAATACGGGCGCTTAAAAATTGGATTGCTGGCGGAAGAATTGATGGGTCAGGAAGAGCTTATTATCAAGCAGATTAACCGCGCCTTACCGGAAAACCCGTTAATATCCGGAGCTGCCTTATTAGGAACGGGTGAAATCGCCTTGATTTTGAATGTTCATGAAATGATTGGCGCAAAAGGGGGAGGATGATCAATGACAACCAATGATAAAACAATGGATATTCTTAACCTGCAGTTTATAGGAGCCGGCAATGAAAATCAGCAGATGATCTTTAACCTGGATGATGAGGAGTTTGGGATTGATGTCCTTACAGTCCAGGAGATCGTCCGGTTTACAAAACCCGTGAAAGTTCCTAGAGCGCCGGATTGTGTCTTTGGGGTTATTAATTTTCGGGGCGATATCATACCTGTTTTGGACCTGCGCCAAATCTTCGGGCTGGAACCGGTAAAACATGATGAATTTACGGTGACAATTATTGTTAAGGCCAGTGAAAAGATCTTTGGGATGATTGTGGACAAAGTGTCCGATATTGTCAACGTGCCGGAACCGAATATCCAACGGACGGAATTTAGTTCCAAAGAGAAGACCAAGTATCTGAAGGCTGTCGGCAAACTGGAAAACCGGTTGATTCTGATGCTCGATCTGGATAAAGTGGTTAATTTCGAGGAGATTGAAGAAGCACTGCACCCTTCAGCCAGCAATTCGGGATCAAATGAAATTCCGGCACAGTAAAACTTTAAAATGGTGATAAAATGGCGTATTTTAATCAGGAGATGGATGACCATATCGTTAACCGGATTTGCCAGTTATTAAACCAAACCTTGGGATTTGGTTACGGCGCCCAAAAAAAATATTTGATCATTTCTAGACTAGGTAAGCGCCTTAAAGAATTAAAAATTGATAATTACCAAGCATACCTTAAAATATTGGAATCCAGTCCTGCGGAATTAAACCGTTTCTATGATTTGATTACTACGAATGTTACCAGCTTCTTCCGGGAGGCGGATCATTTTGTAATCCTCCAACAGGAATTATTATCCGGCATACTTGACCGGCATCCCCATGACCGTAAAATCACCTGTTGGTCGGCGGGTTGTTCCTCCGGAGAAGAGGCCTATACTTTGGCAATTGTGCTTTCCGAAGCGCTAAGTCCGGGCTGGGAGATTCGAATCTTGGCGTCGGATGTAAGTATTCAAAAACTGCAGGAAGGAATGAACGGAATATATCATATTGAAAAACTCCGCGGACTATCCGGCATTTTAATAAAAAAATACTTTCAAAAGATATCGGAAGAACCTTTACGGTTTCAAATCAGGCCTGAATTACGCCAAAAAGTAGTTTTCCGTAGAATTAACCTGAATGAAGAGCTTCAAATACCTTCCTATATCCGGTTTGATATGATTTTTTGCCGGAATGTTTTTATTTATTTGACCAATGAATCACGGGTCAAAATTACTGACGGATTTTACTCTCATCTGCGTGAGGGCGGTTTTTTGTTTATGGGTCATTCGGAAGCTCTGAACAGCTTCAATGATCCACGCTGGCTGGCCTATAAAGGATGCATTTATCAGAAAATACCATAACGTCAAAAGCTGAAAGACGGAGGTCAAAAGTCAAAACCCAATAAAACCTTTATTCGGCTTTAAAGAAGGAATGCAAAAGCTGAATGACGAAAGTTTTACCAAAGTAACCGCAGCCGCAAAAATTGTGGCCTTGGATTTATGATTTTTAATTTTGGACTAAATGGCAGTGCTTTATCCAGGGCAATGGAGGAAAACATGAAAGCTTTAATTGTGGATGATGCTTCTTTAGCAAGAACAATGCTGCGCAAATTGCTTGAAGCCAATGGTTATAGTGAGATTTGGGAGGCTGCCAACGGTGAAGAAGCAATTCATCTTTACGAAGGAGTCAAACCGAACCTGGTAACCATGGATATCACCATGCCCGGAATGGATGGAATCACCGCGATTAAAAAAATAATGGCAGCGGATCCGGCGGCCAACATTATTGTCTGCAGCGCTTTGGGAGAGAAGAACATTGTATTGGAAGCCATTCAAGCCGGCGCCAAACATTTCATCGTAAAACCTTACGATGTCGATAAAGTGGTTGATATTATCAAAGCGGTATCGGAGTGAAGATCTTTGCTATTCATTAGCATGTTTCGACTCATCATTATCCGTCGCTACCAACGGTCGGTTTAGTAACTTGAGCTGTTCCGCCAAATGTACGTATTTTTGGATCAAATTTAAAGATAATCCTGTTACCTTGGCAATGCTTTGCAGCGGCATCTTCCGGTTCAGTAATGAAATAACTTCATTAAAACGCGCAATCAATTTTTCAACCTCCGCACCGGTGCGGTGAAAACGCCGCGCAATCTCCCCATAATCCGTTTGTTCCCCATAAAAAAGTTGGACCATTTGGAGTTTATGGTCAATATTCCGGCCGATATCCTTCACCTGGCCCCGGGTGGGAATAAACTCGCCCTGTTCCCTTAATTCGCCGATATCCCGGAAAATGGTGCTGACGCTGCTGGTCAAGATAGCGGCCAAGTCCTCATAGGTCAAGACCGCGCCCGCATCCGAAGCCTCCCGGGCCAAACGTTTGATCCGGTATTGCCGCAAAACGGCCAGGCCTTGTTTGCGGCAGATGAGTTCATCCTCGGGAGCGATCAAGGTCAAGGGCACTTGGACCCGGCGGCATTCGGACAATGCCTTGCCGGAGGGTTCGCTGCCGCTGAGGGCGTAATAATATAAACGGCCGTCCCAACCGGCCTGATGTAACCCATCAATTTCGGTTTGCAATGGAATATCTCCAACCAGTTATCAGTTCTCTATAAATAAAAACTTCTTGGCGGATCCGGTTTTTCCTGCCGCAAATTTCAGGAAGATAACGGCAAAAAAAAGACCCTCCCGCAGGAGAGTCATCTTTTTTGGTACTTAATCTTACCAGAGACCAATGCGAACACCGGCTACGAAATAGCCGTCGCCAGCGCCTTGATCGGCATAACCGGCTTTAGCTTCCATCACACCATATTTTTGAATGAGGTATGCTTCATATGAAGCGTCGGTAGTAGAGAAGTATTTGGCGCCGACTCTGGTTTTATCGGACAAGTTATACTCGCCGCCGATACCGAAATACTCACCTTTCACGTTATAATACAGGGTAGCATTGGCATTTTCAATAGCGACATTACCTTGGATCTCTTGGGTAGTATCGTCTTTATCGCCATGATAATCAACGGCCAAAGTGACACCGTCAGCAATTCCGAACTGAGCACCTACCAGGTAATCGGCATAGGTGGTGTAACCCACATAAGCTTTACCGCCTTCAAAGTTGTAGTTAGCGGAGAAGTTGATGAAATGATCATCGACTGTATACCCGTCTGGAGCAGTAGTTCCGGTATTTAATACATATTCAAAATTGGCAGTAAAGGCATCAGTATGAAGTTTCAATGCTAACATACCATCAGTTGTTTGATTCATGCCATCACCACGGTGACAGAAGATTGGATCTGGATACCAGCCGTCAATACTACCCCTCAATGCAGGTTGCCCGATAAGAGTGCTGTTCACGCTACCGGTGCTGAATTGAATATCAAATATATCAGCGATATTGTTGACTCCAGCGGCATAGTGAGCATTACCGGCTCCTGCCCAACCCAGCGCCGGGGCAGCTGAATCAGTCACGGCATCCCAAGTGATTTTAGCCCAGGTACCGGTATCTTTGTCCTCAACTAAACCAGTGATATGAAGCTCGTTCTGGGTTGCCCACGGCCCGAATTGGATCGGGTTATTGGAGTCGGTATTGTTTGATCTGTATGCGAAATAGATTGAACCGCCTACATAGGCAGTAGTAGCAGCTGCAGAAGCAACGGCGGCTAAAGAAAATACTAAAGCAACGGTTAATAAAACGACTAATAACTTTTTCAAGTTTAAATCCTCCTTTTATTTTTAAAAAGTGAGCCATTTTAATGATCGGCAACGGACTGTCCTAGTTTCGTCGGTTGCGACCATGATCACATTAAAATAAAAGTAAGGTTTCACCTCCTTTCCCTGTCGGATCCGCTTGCAGGTTATATGGCTATAAACCCTTACGGGCTGAACAGCATAAATTACAAGAACTTTCGGGCAAATATAAATAGATAATCTATATTTCACAGCGAAAAGAAGCTGTTCAAACCAACGAATAAGAAGATGGAGTGCGATTAAAAAACTTCCTTTCAATATGAAACTAAATACAGCTATATAATTCAATAGAAATGTTTAAGATCCTCTTGATTATCCTTTAAATAGTTAGATTTTTATCAAATGACAATAAGCTAATTGAATGATCAATCTCTTTATATTCGTTCTTTTATCTGGTTTATCAATTTATATTCAAGACCGGCGGAATCGAGGCTCAAATGATGCGGCCGTTTTTGAAACGTCGGATTATAGAAACTGACGCTGCTGGTTAATATTAAAGCAAGTTCGCGACGAAAGGATGTTTTCCTGCACGGTCGGAATAAGTATATTTTACCATAAAAAAAAGACCCTCCCGCAGGAGAGCCTTTTTTTATTGAAGAGTTTATTCTTACCAGATTTGGCCATTAGCGCCGAGTACGAAATAAGCGTCTGCTTTACCCGGTTTTACATAAGCGAGTCTCACATCGAAAGCGCCTACGTTGTAAGAGCCGAATACTTCATAACCACCTTCATGACCCCAACCGGGATCGCCAGGAGCAGTGTCATTACCATCATCGGAGATATATTTGAGGCCAAGGTTCACTTTATTGATACCGGTATAGTTGAATTGAAGAGCGGGATAGGTCCAATCGGCCTTATCGTTAGGCATTACATAAGCCAATACAACACCCATCTTTAAATCATCAAGAGTAATACCGGCTTGAAAAGTGCTGTTGTAGACGGTGGCACCATAGCTTTTTTTGCCATAATAGTCAGCTACCAAGGTACCGAGACCTTCGAGTTTAAATTTGGTACCAACGATATAACTGGAACTAAGCGTACCGTTATCAAGATCAGAGTATCCAGACGCGCCAACATGAACATCACCATTGTCTAAATTATAGGTGAATGCGGCAACCCAAGGATTTTCACTGTAGCTGCCCTTATTCGGAGCATATTCGACATTTGCCTTAAAGGCATCGGTAGTAAGACCTAATGCCAGAACACCTGCCGGACGGTTAAAGAAGAATGGATCATAAGGTCCGATGGTGTCCAACTCAGTAATAGGAATTTGGCCGATAAGGGTGGTTGCTGCGGCACCGGTATTGTATTGCCAACTAAATATATCGGCAATGTTATTTTGACCGAATGAATAGGTGAAATTTTCGGTACTTGGAGATGACCATCCTTCATTAAGCCATTGGAACTTAATGAATGAATTGTCAACCTCGGCTTTAATACTCCAGTTCATGGTGATGAAGGTTTGATTCGTATATTTGCCTCCATCAGCACTGGCATTGTTCCAACTAATTGGGTTATCGGTAGGATTGTTGGATTTGTAGTTGATATAGAACCGACCGCCCATATAGGTGCTGACGTCAGCCGCCGAAGCAACTGCTACTAAAGATAACGTTAAAGCAACGGTTAATAAAACGACTAATAGCTTTTTCAAGTTTTAATCCCCCTTTTATTTATAAGAAAGTAGCCATTTCATAACCACAATTGACTTTTCAAGTTTCGTCAATCGGGTATTTGACACTTAAAATAAAAGTAAGGTTTCACCTCCTCCCTCTGTCGGATCCGCTTGCAGGTTATATGGCTATAAACCCTTACGGGCTGAACAGCGTAAATTGCAGGTACACTCGAATAAATATCAATAAATAAATAGTGTTTAGCAAAACATGACAGTGATATAATTCAATGAAAACCACCAAGATCCTTTCGACTGTTCTCAAAATGAATTTCTTTTTATCATTTGATAAAAAGCTCATCCAAAGAACGACCATTTTTTTATTTTCTTTAAAACCATGGCTAAAATTTCTATAAAATAGCGAGTTAATAAATTACGTTCCACGGTTTTCCGGAAAAATCCTGCTAGCGACTTGGAATTCATCGCTTTTCATCATATGAACATATACGTAATAATCCATTTAATGTCTTATGGTACATAAAATCCACATTTGACCACGTTTTTTAATGATTCGAACTCGGGAATTCGCAACTATTTCATGATTGGCAGGTCATTTTTATCAAAAAAACGGATACACTAAATTGGGAAATTTATGATGAATATTCAATAAAGAAGATTTTATACAAAGGCGGGATAAAAAATGGGTTTGAAAGGGTTAACCAGGATAGCAAGCATCATGGTTATTTTTTTCTTTTTGCCTTCCATTGCCATTAAAATTTGGGAATATGTAATCTATGCACCCTGGCCTGCAAAGAGCTGGCTGGTATACTTGGTATTGGGCATCATCCTTATATATTTAGCGCGGAAACGTTGGCGTAAAAGGTTGCTTTTACAACAAGATAAAGGTGATGATTCATCTTTGATGTATATAGCTAAAGAAAGGCTGGTTAAAGGTGAAATCAGTATAACGGAATTTCAGAAGATTAAACAAGAATTAACGGGTAGAACACACCCAAATAGCTCCCGTAATCATAAATCAAAAGACACAAGGACTGAACGTTTATCAACAGGAGATGCCGGTGCCGGTCCGAAATTGGAAGAACAAGAAGTTTGATATTTTTAGCACTATTCCAGAAGGAATGTATATATTGATCAAGAATAACTGTTTTTGTGTTTGGCAATCATTTTTTAAAATGAGGAATCAGGTGAGTTTGCGTGTCAAAGATTAAGGTTGGATTGATATACGGAGGCCGGTCGGGAGAACACGAGGTATCGGTGTTATCCGCCAATTCAGTGATGGCCGCCATGAATCAAGCGAAATACGAAATTTTCCCGATCGGGATCACCAAGGACGGCCGCTGGCTGCCGGGACAATCTCCGGCGGCGCTGGTTGAAAGCAAGGAATTACAAGTCCGTTTGCTGCCGGATGGTGATTGCATACCGGAGCCGGATTCGATAATTTGCCTGGAAAACAACCGGGGCAAGTTGCTTTCCGGCCTTTGTGAGACCGTGGATATAATTTTTCCGGTCATGCACGGTCCTTTTGGCGAGGATGGAACGATCCAAGGCTTGCTAGAGCTGGCAGGAATACCATATGTAGGCGGCGGCGTGCTGGCTTCGGCCGTAGGGATGGATAAAGCGATAATGAAAGCGGTTTTTAAACAAAAGGGGCTTCCGGTAGGAGATTATTTGAGCTATCTACGGCATGAATGGGAGCAAACTCCGGACCGGGTTATCAAAGAGATCGAGACCAATTTGGGATATCCTTGTTTTATAAAGCCGGCCAACCTGGGATCAAGCGTGGGAATTTCCAAAGCGCACAACCGCGAAGAATTAGAGTCCGGAATGAATCTGGCGGCAAATTACGACCGTAAACTGGTGATTGAGAAGATGTTGGCGGGCCGTGAAATTGAATGCGCCGTATTGGGTAATGATGAACCAATGGCTTCGGTTCCCGGAGAAATTGTTGCGGGCGCCGAATTCTATGATTATGAGGCAAAATACATCCTTAACAATTCAAAACTAATCATTCCCGCCGAACTGCCGGAATCCATCGTTGAAAAGGTCCGGGATTATGCAGTAAGGGCATTTAAAGCAATTGATTGCGCCGGATTGGGCAGAGTCGACTTTTTTGTGGAACCGGAAAAAGAGCGGATATATGTAAATGAAATTAATACCATTCCCGGTTTTACCCGGATCAGTATGTATCCGAAGTTGTGGGAGGCCACGGGCATCAGTTATCCGGATCTGATTGACCGTCTTTTGCAGTTGGCTATAGAACGTTATGAGGATAAAAAACGGAATAAAGTGGGGTAAAACAGTACAAGCAAGAGAGAAATCAAGCAATTTATCAATTCACCACGAATTGCGTTAATGATCACGTAAACCATAAATAATCTGAAGTTAACATTTTCCAGGCAGAGCGCTTCGCCTGGTTTTTTGTTTTTTATTGAGTTGATAACCCCGGAAACCGGTTAAACTAACGGGGGAGGTTAAATGTATGTGGCAGGTTTTCGCGGATTACCATACGCACACCAAATATTCGCACGGAACGGGCACTATTTTGGATAATGCCAAAGAAGCAAAACGGCAAGGATTGGAGATTTTAGGAATAGCGGACCACGGACCGGCAAATTGGGGCCATGTGGGGACTGCTGATTTAAAGGTATTCCAACGAATTATGGCTGAAACGAAGCGGGTTGAACAAGAAATCGACGGCCTGAAAATATTGGCGGGATGTGAAGCCAACATTATAAGTTATGAAGGAGAATTGGATATTCCCCTCGCATTGCAGCGGGAATTGGATCAAGTGCTTGCCGGGTTCCATACCGCGGTCAATCCCAAAAACTTGCGGGATGGTATGAAATTTGTTACTGAGCAAGTTTTGGGGCGGTTCAGTTTACGATACCGGCAGAAAGCGAGAAACAATAATACCAAGGCAATCATGGCAGCGGTTTATCGAAATCAAATTGATATCATCACGCATCCCGGTCTGCATATTAATATTGATACCCCGGAGCTAGCCCGGGCCTGCGTTAAGACCGGAACTGCTTTGGAGATAAATGTCAGACACGGTGTAAAATCAATTGAGTTCATCAAGGCAGCCGCCCGTGAAGGAGCCAAGTTTGCCATCGGCAGTGACGCCCATCGTCCCGACCGGGTCGGAAAGCTGGCATCCGGAGTAAAAGCGGCCATTACGGCGGGACTTAAACCCGATCAATTGCTGAATGTCCGTGAAAAAACTTGAATGCTTGACTGGAATCGCAAATTGTTCATGAAAGTTTGCAGGGAAAAATCCATGAAAAGAAGAATATTACTAAATCAATTTTAAAAAAGCGAGTGTTTTTCATGGAGTCAAGCATCAGGTTTGTAGTAATAACCGGCCTTTCGGGGGCTGGAAAATCCGAGACGATTCGTTGCTTCGAAGATCTCGGGTATTTTTGTGTCGATAACCTGCCTCCCGTATTAATTCCCAAATTTGCGGAATTATGCGCACAATCGGATGGCCGTATTAATAGGATAGCATTGGTGGTTGACATCCGGGGAGGCAGCTTTTTCGATGACGTTTTTGATGCGCTGGAGAGTCTTGAGCAAAACGGTTTCAGCTACGAAATTTTATATCTTGAAGCCAAGGAAGAAGTTTTAATACGGCGTTTTAAAGAAAGCCGGCGCAGACATCCCCTCTCGGAGACAGGAGGAATCGCCGAGGGAATTCATGCCGAAAGTGCGCGGCTGGAGGAGATCCGGGGTAAAGCGACCAGGATTATCGATACCACGGATATATCGGTACGGGAACTCCATGAGTCAATAAATCAATACTACGGGGAGTTGCCGGAGCAGGAAAAAATGCTGGTTACCATTGTTTCTTTCGGGTTTAAAAACGGCATTCCGCTAGACGCCGATTTGGTCTTCGATGTCCGTTTCCTGCCGAATCCCCATTACGTCGACTCTCTCCGGGCGCTTAACGGCAATCAAGCGGAAGTCTCCAATTATGTGTTAAAATGGCCGATTACCCTGCGGTTTTTGGCAAAATTATATGATTTTGTAGAATTTCTGGGACCCCATTATGTCAAAGAAGGGAAAGCCAACCTGATTATTGGTATTGGCTGCACCGGTGGACAGCACCGCTCCATCACTGTTGCCAATAAACTGGGGGATTATTTACGAACCAAAGGATACCGGGTGGTTACCTATCACCGGGATGTTGATCGCCGTTAATTTTTGGTGTAAAATTAAATGTTCCGGGCAAAAAATGATGTATGATGAGCAGATCTTCGTTTATCTATAAAAATAACCGGGGAAAAAGGGGTTATAGCGATTGTTCTCCAATGCAAATCTTCAACACCGGGGCATGCGGAATAACGGGCCGAAAATTGTGGTTATTGGCGGAGGTACCGGATTAGGTACAATTTTAAGAGGGCTCAAGCAACTCACGGCGCATTTAACGGCAATTGTTGCAGTGGGGGATGACGGGGGAAGCTCGGGCCGCTTGCGCCGGGAGTTTGGCATTTTACCTCCCGGTGATATCCGGAGCTGTTTGGTGGCAATGGCCAACTTGGAACCGCTGATGGAGCGCCTGATGCAGTACCGGTTCAGCGGAGATTCCCCCTTGGCAGGCCATAATTTCGGCAATCTATTTTTAGCGGCAATGACTGATATTACAGGGGATTTTGAAGCGGCTATCAAAGAGTCCAGCAAAGTTTTGGCTGTCAGCGGTCAAGTTTTGCCCGCGACGTTGGAAAATGTTATCTTAAAAGCCGAGTTGGCCGATGGCGGTTTCGTTTATGGGGAGAGTAAAATCTCGCGTTCTAAAACGCCTATTCGGCGGTTGTATATTGAGCCGGAAAACAGCCGGCCGGTTCCAGAGGCTCTCAATGCCATTAAAGAGGCGGATGTAATCATTATTGGGCCAGGAAGCTTATATACCAGCATCATCCCTAATTTATTAGTGAAAGAAATTGCGGATACTATTAAAAAAGCTCCGGCTCTTAAAATTTATATCTGTAATGCCATGACTCAACCGGGCGAAACTGATAACTACACTGCCAGTGATCATATAAAAGCAATTATTGATCATAGCGGCGAAGGTTTGATGGATATTGTCCTGGTGAATACCGAACCCATTCCTCCTGAAACGGTGGAACGTTACAAACTGGAGGGTGGGCAACCTGTTTTGGCCGATTTTGATAAAATTCAAAGTCTCGGAGTTACTCCGCTGGGAGCCAAAATTATTGCCAAATCCAGTGTCATCAGGCATGACGCGGCAAAACTGACCCGGATGATTTATCAGCTATCCCGGACTCAAAAGATCGGTATCAGTTTCGGCAAGGCATTTACCCGACAACTATTCCGGTTTGTCAAAAGTATATCCGGGTTTTTGTTGGTTAAATTCATTAAATAATAGCACGAAAACGGTTATGAGGCTCCTAAGACCAAAGTTTTTGTCAAACATGGAAGGAGAAACGAAATAAACACCGTCAAGCGGGTTAAAGAGTTTTTTAGACGGGATTTAATTGAATTAAAAATTTATACTTCCGCTTTTGACTTTCCTTTATAAAAATCCCCTTAATCCTGTCCAGTTACCTTCTTTTGGACCTATTAAATTCACAAACTCAGTTTCTAGACGGGATTTACAGGATTTAATAGAATAAATCATTTTAGGTAATTTTTTTTTGTAAAAATTTAATCGTAAATCTTTTCGGGGGATCTTCCGATACATATATAAAGTAGTGAAAAGGAGGTGTGAAATTGTTAAGAGGCCTTTATACATCAGCTACCGGGATGGTCGCGGAAATCGACCGGCAGAATGTGATTGCCAACAATCTTGCCAATGTCAACACGGTAGGTTTTAAAAAGGACAATGTGACTACAACTCCTTTTGCGGAACTTTTTTTGAACGCCTATAATAAAAGAGGAGTGGCACCCATCGGAAGATTGGGCTTGGGAGTGGAAGCCGTAACCCAATATGTGAATTTTACCAATGGTCCGGTGCACGTTACCAATAATCCAGCGGATTTGGCAATTCACGGTTCCGGCTTGTTTGCAGTGGAAACTCCCAATGGGATAAAATACCAGCGGGCCGGGAACTTTGTAATTGACAGGGATCGTTACTTGGTAACTCAGGAAGGAAATCGAGTGCTTGGGGAAAATGGTCCCGTACAATTGGAAGGAGACTTTCATATAACCGAAGACGGTTTGATTACGCAAGGGCAAGGTGTGGTAAACCGGTTGCAGATATTCAGCACTGATGGAATGGTGAAAATGGGCGAATATCTCTATACCAGCGAAAATCCCATACCGGCCGAAAATTATCAAATTGTTCAAGGGGCGTTGGAACACTCCAATATCAATACCGTATATGAAATGGTGCAAATGATTACCGCTACCCGAAATTATGAATCCAATCAGAAAGCCTTAATAGCTCACGATGATACTCTGGGTAAAGCTGTTAACGAATTAGCCCGGGCTTAAAACCAGGCAAACACTTTTTAAATAACTGAATATGACTGGCAGTTGAAGTAACCGGACCGCTTGCGGGGGTTAACGAAAGATCGAACGAAAGAGATCTTTCCACTGTCAAACCAGCTGAATGATGAAAGCTTTCTTTCTGTTCAGCCATGTTTATTATACTTCAACTGTCCAATTTTAAAAATTTTGGACAGTTTTTTATTTCCTTCGATATTTATTTAAATAATTTATTTAAATATAATTGGTTTTGATTAGGAGGCTTTGCCAATGATAAGAGCTTTATGGACTGCAGGAACCGGAATGATAGCGCAACAAACCAATATTGACACCATATCCAATAATCTCTCCAACGTGAATACGGTTGGGTTTAAAAAGGTTAGAGCCGAATTTGAGGATTTACTTTATCAGACGTTGCGGGCTCCCGGTAATTCCGCCCTTGGTACTCCCGGCCAACTTCCAACTGGATTACAAGTCGGTCTCGGCGCAAGGTTGGCAGCCACCAACCGTTTGTTTAGCCAAGGAAGCGCCCAGCAAACAGGTAATCCATTCGATTTAATGGTGGAAGGCGACGGGTTTTTTCAAGTTCAGCTCGTTGATGGGCGGATAGCCTACACCCGCGGCGGCAATTTTAAGGTCGATGGCGAAGGCCGGCTACTGGACAATGAAGGAAATTATGTAGTCCCGGAGATCACGATTCCAGATGGCAGCGCCGATTTGAGTATATCTCAGGATGGAACCATAACGGTGGTATTACCTGGTGAAAACGTTCCAACGGAGATCGGGAGGTTTGAATTGGTCAGGTTTATTAATCCGGCAGGTTTGCTGCCGATGGGACGGAATCTATTTGTCCAATCCAGTTCATCCGGTGAACCGGTAATTGCCACGCCGGGAACTGAAGGGCTTGGGACCATTATTCAGGGCGCATTGGAAATGTCAAATGTGCAGATCGTTGAAGAGATGGTGAACATGATTGTAGCCCAACGGGCCTATGATGTGAATTCAAAAGCAGTCCAAGCATCTGATGAAATGCTCCAAGTCGCCAATAATTTACGCCGTTAGAGGTAGATTTGTGATGATTGGTCTTAGAAAGACTGTTTTTCTCATTTTGATGATGATGATTGTGTCAGGAGTAACACTGGCGGGTAATCACCAGTCGGCTCTTATTCTTGAAATTCCCGCCAGTATTGTAGTGCCGGGTCCGGGGCTAAGATTAGGAGATTTAGGAACCATTCACGGAGGAACACCAGCGGACCGCGAAGATTTAATGAGTGTCAGTTTGGGGTCCGCTCCGCTTCCCGGACAAGTCCGGACTTTCAACCGCAGTTATTTGATGCAAATTATACAGCAGCACCAATTTCGGAAGGAAGTGGTGCTGCAAATGGGGGAACAGGTCGAAGTACGGGTTGCAGCGGTTTGTATTGGAGCCCGGGATTTTGAGACGGTTATTGCCAACATACTTCCGCCCAAAAAACCGGGGATTATTAAAAGGTGGATCGAAATCCGCAATTTACCTCCCGAAATCTGGGTGGAGAAGGATGCGCAATGGAAGCTGGAGGCTTCCGTCATGGGGAATTTTCCGGAAGCCGGAACAGTGTTGTTTAAACTAACGTTATCAGGGCTTGGAGCACATAACCGGATCTTTAATATTAGCGGAAAATTGCATCAGACTGCCCTACTATACCGGGCGGTCCGGGATATTCCCCGCAAAGAGAAACTAGAACGTGTGGATTTCGAGGCTGTTGAGACGGAGTTAGTAAATGGCCGCGAATATACCGGTGAAATAACCGGAAAAATCCGGGCCACCAAGTTAATCCGCCGTGGGGAAATTTTGCGGACCGAATTTTTTGAAACGGTTCCTTTGGTACATAAAGACCATGAAGTTCAGGTCATTGTGAAGGGCAATTCAATAGAGATACGGACATTTGGTACCGCTAAGAAAGATGGTTGGCTGGGAGATGAAATTCAGGTCGTCAACCGTTCCAGTAAAAAAATATTTCGGGCTAGGGTTATTGGCGAAGAAATGGTGGAGGTGATTTTGCGATGAAAAGAATGATAGTAACAATCATATTGGCATTCATAGGGTTGTTTATCATACAATCAGCAGTTTTTGGAGATTCTTTATGGACTAGCAGCAGTAGTTCGTTATACAGTTCAAAACAACGCAACTTTGAAGTTGGCGATTTAATCACAATATTAATTGTCGAGCAGGCAACTGCCTCGCAGCAGGCTGAAACCAAAAGTAACGAAGGCGGTAAAGTATCTGCCACCGCAGGCACCGGCTGGTTGAACTTTATTCCTAATGTGGGAACCGGTTGGGATGTTGGTTCCAACGGCAAAGGAACGACAACCAGGGGCGGAAGCTTGAAAGCTACGATTTCAGTTCAGGTAAAAGATATCTATCCTAATGGAATTCTGGTGTTGGAAGGCCGGCAAGTGATACGGGTCAACAAGGAAGAGCAGATAATTATCATTACCGGTAATGTTAGGTCCGATGATATATCCACGGATAATATGGTCTATTCAACGCGGATTGCCAATGCAATTATCGAGTTTCAAGGAAAAGGCTCAGTTGGTGACTCGCAGTCGCCGGGTATTCTAGCTAAAATTTTTCATTGGCTGTTTTAGATGAAAACGGTTATTAGTTATTGGTCATTAGAAATGAGAGAACAGAGAACTAGAAATTATAAACTAGAGAACTAATTATAGTTAGCGATGGTGGGTGAAACTGATGAGAAAAAGAATTATGGTGTGGTTTTTAATCGCTGCCTTGTTAAATTTAACCGGAATATTTGGAATTGTCAAAGGCCAGGGTACGGTGAGCCGGATTAAGGATATCGCGCGGCTTCAAGGAGTTCGCAATAACCAAATAACTGGAATGGGTTTGGTCGTTGGACTCAACGGTACAGGTGATAGTTCCAAGGTGAATATTCAAATTGTCACCAATGTGCTGTACAAATTAGGTTATACCATACAGGTGGGAGACCTAAAACCAAAGAATGTGGCCGCAGTTATGATAACTGCTAATTTACAGCCGTATTTACATAATGGCGATAAAATCGATGTTCAAGTTGCCTCCTTTGGAGACGCGAAAAGTTTACAGGGTGGTATTTTGCTGCAAGCACCCTTGACCGGTGCCGATGGCAAGGTATACGCGGTAGCTCAGGGCCCGGTCTATACCGGGGGGTACAATGCGGGAACCAGAAGTACAACTCAGCAGAAAAATATTTCTACTGTGGGAATCGTTCCCATGGGGGCCTTAATTGAAAATGAAGTACCGGTGCGTTTGGATGTTAACGGAAAACTGCGCTGGGCATTGAATAATCCCGATTTTACCACGGCTTCCCGATTGGCTAAAACCATCAATGATAACATCGTCCAAGGAGTGGCCAAAGCAATCGATATGGGAATGGTTGAAGTTCTGATCCCAAGGGAGAAGCTGACGGATCCCATTACGTTTATCGCCGAAATTGAAACTTTGCCGATATCACCCGATGGAATTGCCAAAGTGGTCATCAATGAACGAACCGGGACTATCGTTATCGGGGAGAAGGTTAAACTTGCCAAAGTGGCTGTAACTCATGGAGATATCACTGTCAAGGTGAACTCCGGTGCGCAAATCTCGCAACCGGCCTCGTATTCTTATGGAACAACTGCGATTATGCAGCAAAATTTGCTTCAAGTTAACGAAGATAGCCGTGGATTAATTGAATTGCCTGAAGGAACGGATATCGGCGCCATTGTAAGGGCATTAAATTCAGTGGGTACAACTCCCCGTGATATTGTTGCCATTGTAGTAGCCATAAAGGAAGCGGGAGGGTTATACGGAGATCTGGAGTTCATGTAAAACAGTTATTAGTTATTGGCTATTTATGATTAGTTATCCAGTTATTTAAATTATGAACATTAGCTACATTACTGATCATTAGAAAGTTAAAGAGCAGGAAAACTAGTTAACTCGAAGACTAAGTGAAAAACTAATGACTATTAAGGAGAGTATTCCATGGTTCAACCAATCGGAAATCAAAATGGCCTTAATGTAAAATCAAATACTGCACTTACTCCCGAGCAAAAAAAATTGCAAGAGGCTTGTACCGGTTTTGAGACGATGCTTGTTAAAAAGATGCTGGAATCAATGATGGGAAATACCAGGGTATTCGGTTCCGGCTTCAGCGGTGATTTTTACCAAAGCATGTTTCAGGATACAATTGCCGGAATGATTGCCAAACAGGGGCTCGGAGTCAGTAAAGTATTGCTTCAACAACTGGCTCAAACTGAAGGGAAGCCGGTTAAGTAATCTATTTTTTTTCAATTATTCTAAATAAAGGATTGGCAGTCTTTTTGTTGGGAACAGAAGGGAAAAAGAGAAGCTTGGCGAATAGTACATAATTATATTTTAATTTATTTTTATTAGATGAGGAGGATAGAGCACTTTGAAGTCAACTACAAGTAAAGAAAATCCATCGAATCCGGCGTCAAAATTTCAAAGTGAGACTAAAAAAGTCGGTTTCTGCTCAAAAATTTATAATTTATTATTTCATGATGATTTGTACTATCGTATCGGCGGCTTCTTAATCTTTGGACTGCTTTTATTCTTTGTAACCTGGGCCCTTTTTGAATTTGTATTCAAAAGCCCCGGTTTACTCCGGGACTCCTTTGTAGTCCGAAAATGGCTGTTCAAAAATGAAGTTATCAAAGCTTTGGGTCCGTGGGGCGATCAAACCTTTCAGTCTGTTTGGAACCTCTTGGGCTTGCAAATCAAAGTTGGCAACTTCATTAATGTTGCCTATTTAACCTTGAAGTATTTCGTGAATCATTTGGTATTTGTGGTATTCTTTATCTTTATTTTTAATTTGTTCAAAGTGGGACGCTGGAATTTAAGCATAGTGTATTTCGTTTTTTACACAATATTATGGGGCGTCGCCACCGCATCCAATTCAATTCCGTTTCCCTACGGCCCGAATCAAGCCGTGGGAGGATTGATCCTATTTGCCAGGTTTGGATTATGGACATGGTTTTCCTATATGTTGTTATTAATTTCAACAACCCAATTTGCCTGGTTGGGAACTTCTTCCTGGACGTCGTGGGATTGGGAGCAAAAACGCAAAATTTGGCCGGTCAGCTTTTCAAAAGATCAGTTGGAAATCTTTATTTACGGCCTATTATTTTTATTAGCCTCAAGTTTGGCGGAGGCCAACATTTACGTTCATTATAACGGTATATAAAATCAGTGCATATAACGGACTGATAAAAGGCTGTCCAAAAGTACTTTAATTGCGCCAAGATACACAATATATAGCCACAATAAGATTAAGGCATATTATATATTGGTATCCGGGACGTTTAAATTACTTTTTGGGACAGCCCTTTTTTGCTTACTTTAGCAATTATGCATATTAAATACTGGGAGAGTGGTAAATATGACCGACCATTATTACTCGACCCAACCTTCTTCAGAGCATGATCTCAAAAAGGTTGAGTTCAATTTACGGGGAGTTAAATTAAGTTTATTCACTGATTCGGGTGTGTTTTCAAAGAATAGAATTGACACCGGTACGGAATTGCTAATGAAATCTCTTGCCATAACCCCGGATTTACATACTGTTTATGATTTGGGCTGCGGTTATGGCCCCATTGGGTTATTTATCGCCAAATCATTACCGGAAACAAAAGTCTATATGAGTGATGTTAATGAACGGGCAGTTGATCTGGCTTGCCGCAATGCGGCTTTGAACCGGATAAATAATGTTGAGATTCGATCCGGAGAAGGATTTACACCGTTTCCTGACTTGCGCTTCGATTTAGTAGTTACCAACCCTCCGATTCGGGCCGGGAAACAAGTGCTCTATGCATTGGTTGAGGAGGCATGGGAATCGCTAACCCCTGGGGGTTCTTTGGTCTTGGTAATTCTCACCCGCCAGGGAGCTAAAAGTTTAGAAACCAAAATGTTTGAGGTTTTTGGAAATGTGGTGGAGACCGAGAAACAGAGCGGTTACCGGGTAATCGCCAGTAAAAGATGAGCACTAAAAAATTTTTGGGAGGTTAAAATTCGGATAGGATGCCCATACTAAAATAGTATTTTCCAACGTTGAGGAGTGAAGCGGTTATGAATGAAGGTCCTTTAAAAATACTGCTATTGTCCGCCGAGGTAGTACCTTTTGCAAAAACCGGAGGTCTTGCCGATGTAGCCGGCGCCCTGCCAAAGGCTTTAAAAGAGTTGGGTCATGATGTCCGTATAGCAATGCCTCACTATGGTTTTATTGACCGTCAAAAATACAATTTGGGCCAGGTTTTATCAAATATTGATGTACCAATGGACGGACAGTCGGAAGCAGCCAGCATTCTGGAAGGAAAAATCGGTACAAGTGTTCCCATATATATGGTGGAAAATAGCAAGTACTACGACCGGGAAGGCATTTACATGTATCAGGACGATGCCGACCGGTTTATCTTCTTTTGCAGGGCAGCCCTGGAAATGGTGAAGCATTTAAATTGGAAACCCGATGTGCTTCACTGTAACGACTGGCATACTGCAATCATCCCTAATTGGCTACGTACTATTTACCGGGACGATCCTTTTTTCCAAAATACAGTAACGGTATACACTATTCACAATTTAGCGTATCAAGGCGTTTTTGGAAAAAGGGTGCTTGAAGTTGCAGGTATTGCCAAATATCAGCACTTGGTCCCTCCGGGGGTCTCTCCCGAGAATCAGATTAATATGATGGGCCGCGGTATTTTCTTTGCAGATATTGTAAATACAGTGAGTGAAACATATGCCAATGAGATTCTGACACCTGAATACGGGGAAGGTTATGACTGGCTCTTAAAGGAAAGACGCGACCACCTGTATGGGATTTTAAACGGGGTGGATTACGAAGTCAATAACCCGGCAACGGATCCACGCATTTTCCAACACTATGATATTCATAACTTGAATGGCAAAACAGAGAATAAAAAAGCATTGCAGCAGTATGCGGGATTGGCGCCGGAAACCCATATTCCCTTAATCGGAATTATTTCCCGGTTATCGGATCAAAAGGGCTTTGACCTTATCGGCCATGTCATCGAAGGGATGATGAGCAATTTAAATTTTCAATTGATTCTGTTGGGGACCGGCTCCGAATACTACCATAATCTATTTTCGGAAATAAAGCACAAATATCCGGAAAGAGCAGCGATTTTTCTAACTTTCAATAATGAGCTGGCGCAGCGGATTTACGCGGGATCCGATATGTTTTTGATGCCTTCCCGCTTTGAGCCTTGCGGATTAGGTCAATTGCTGGCGTTGCGGTATGGCAGCATACCTATTGTAAGAGAAACAGGTGGTCTTAAGGATACGGTCACCAACTATGATCCAATGACCAATAATGGAAATGGTTTTACTTTTAAAAATTATGATTCATTGGCAATGTATACATCGATAGTCCGAGCCATCGAAACGTATCATTATCATGACCGGTGGCAAATGTTGATCCAAAAAGGGATGACCGCTGATTTTTCCTGGAAAAACTCAGCCGCCAAATATGTGGAGCTATACCGGAAGGCATTGGTCCACCGGTTGGAACATCGGAACGAATACGCCAATGTGCCGGGATAAAGGGGGAAGGCAATGATTACCACCAGTCAAAAAGCAATCACCGAATTGGAGAATCTGAAAAACTCCTTGCCGGTTAAGGATAAAGAATTATTCGACCGGTATTTTGAAGTGGATACAACTATTGGAAAGCTCCAGGCACCTGAAGCCATGCTGGGTTGGATCAATAAAAATTTTAAATCCCTGGAACGGGTTGAAAATCAGAAAATCGTTAAGGTGACTAATCTACTTACCATGGAAGGTTCTCTCTTTAATGAAATACGGGCCAGCCGTCCCATGGAATGCAAAGTCAACGATGAAACCCGGCAAATTATTGAAAATAGCGCCGGGGATCCGTTTTGTAAACCGACTGAGGGGACTCCGTCCGATACTTTTGGAAGAGTTACGGGAAAACACTCGATTACGGCAAGTAATATTGCTAAATATGATGGTTATCACGGATTGGTGATTTTTAACGAACATAATCCGTTGATGGTAGCCAAAGACGCCATTGCCGATTATTTTGAAACCGCTTTAGAATGGGCCAAACGGGGAATGCAGGAGGATCCGGAAGCCAAGTATTACTTCTTTATGTGGAACTGTCTATGGAAGAGCGGTGCTTCCATTATTCACGGGCATGCTCAAATGACCCTGACCAAAGGGATCCATTATCCAAAAATCGAAGCGTTGCGCCGGGTTTTCCAAAGTTACAAACAAAGCTACGGAACCTGTTATTTTAAGGATCTGCACCAGATTCACAGTAGTTTGGGACTCGGCTGGGAATGGGAAGGCGGAGTGAAGGGATTGGCTTATCTGACTCCGGTGAAGGAAAAGGAGATTATTCTGATTGCACCGGAACCCGGGGCTGATTTATATAACGCTGTGCACCGGGTTTTAGAGAAATACATGAGTGTGTGCGCCATCAGTTTCAATCTGGCTTTGTATTTACCGCCGCTGGCTCCTTCGAAGGAGGATTGGTCGGGTTTCCCGGCGGTGATCCGGATCGTGGATCGCGGCGATCCCAATAATAAGACCGCTGATTTTGGCGCCATGGAGCTGTATTCAGCCAGTGTGATCTCCAGCGACCCCTTCCGTGTGGCGGAAGTGATGCAAAAAGGGTAAAGGGCAAAGGTAAAAATTCAACCCGAATTTGTCAAGCTTTTTGACAAATTCGGGTATTTTAATGAGAGGCTCTTCTTCGTTGCCCTGATTGCATGGGGATGAACTATCTTGAAAAAGCATGGTTAATGTGGTATTATATTTATTGCGTTTGATAATTTATGCCGACATAGCTCAGTTGGTAGAGCAGCGCACTTGTAATGCGCAGGTCATCGGTTCAAGTCCGATTGTCGGCTCCAGATTTCTTCAAGATATGATACGTATAGTCCCTAAACAAAGGGACTTTTTGTTTTTGTGCCTTTTTTGCCGCCGGTTTAAGTTTTAGTGTTTCATTGACACCCGTCTATGGAAGGTTAGGTCATGTTTGGGCAACCCGTGGGTTAAAATCGTACGTCTGGTTCCAATTTTTATCGGTTAAAACCGATAAAAAATCATTCCGGATTATTTTATTTGGTCTATTTATTCAATCTGTTTACCGGACTCCACTAAGAAGCTTGTATAACGGTTTTAACCGGTAAGGCCGTTGCCAGCCGTGTGGCTGCCCGCGGATTGGCGATCAAAACAGGCAAGAAAAATAAGCAGAGGGGGAATTTCCAAATAATTATTTTTTCACAGGTTTCCCATCTAACCCCGATTATTAAAAAAACAAACCCATTAAATGGGCTTTTATTGCTCAAAACATATCTTAATCTTTCGTCCCGGTTGGATGACTCCCTTGGTTTTTAGGTCCTGGAGAAACTCCGCTTCACTGTAACCTTTGGGTATTTTATAAATGGGTTCGTCTTCCGGTGGTTCTCGCAGGAACACAATTTTACCCATGCTTCCAACTCCTTCACATAATTGATTATATCATAAAACGTGAAGAAATCAAAATATTTTTGATTGCCTAGTTTATGTTAATCTTGCAAAGGGTCTATTGGATTTATTCCTTTAATATGTAGTTTTTATCATTTGAAATTAAATCTAATTCCCCCTAAAATCCCATTAAAAGAATATCTAATACTATCGTACGAGTCGCTCAACAAATAACTGTCATTTTTATATCCGACATAAAGAACTGTTTTTTCTGATAAAGTATAGTTAAAGACTATTCCATAGTTATAAAAAAGTTTATTACCGATAAAAATGGCATGATTAAGATGGTCAGTACAAGTGTTCGCAAATGATAAACTACAATATCCATTAATAGAATATCTATTTGAGGAATAATTGAAATCCGCACCTACGTAAAAACCTGTAAAGTTTAAATACTCAATAAAAGTATTGTTATATAACAGGTCTAGATTTATATTAAAATTATCGTTTTTATATAAGGATGTTTGACATTTAAAATAGATGGAAGAATAGTGAATGTCATCTATCATTGCTGTTTGAGTTGATGAGCCCGCCGATAGTTCGCAGTAAAATTTGGTTTTTTCGTTTCCGATACCTCCGCCAATTTTATATAATTGACAAGGGGCTGAACTATCTGTGTTGTATATAGTTTCGGTAATTTGAAAATTACTATTTAAATCTATATCCATGTATATGGTATATTCAAGATTTCCATAAGCCGTAGTTTGTATGAGAAAGATTAATAAGAAAGATAATAGTATTGTGTAGATTTTTTTCATAATTTCGTCTCCAAATTTTATATTTTTTAACTACTATGGAATAATCATATCATAATAAATTTTGGTATTCTACTCAAAGATACCATTTAACAAAAAAGAGAGCCAGTATAACTTATGGCTTTCTTTTTTGTAATGCTATACAAGATCAATGAAATATACGAATATCTCTGAACTAAAAAATAATAATTCTCTAAATTCGTTCCCGGATTAATTTTCCCATCTCAACCGTTCCGACTTTGGTCATATTTGGAGCCATGAGATCGGGGGTGCGATAGCCTTCATTCAATACCGCGTTTACGGCTTTTTCAATGGCTTGGGCGGGTTCCTCCAGATGGAATGAATAGCGGAGCATCATTGCGGCGCTCAGAATGGTGGCCATGGGGTTGGCCATGTCCTTTCCGGCAATGTCGGGCGCTGAGCCATGGGCCGGTTCATATAGGGCAACTTCTCCTCCCAGGCTGGCCGAAGGGAGCATGCCCAATGAACCGCCGAGAGTGGATGCCTGGTCCGTCAGGATATCGCCAAACATATTTTCAGTGACAACCACATCGAACTGGGAAGGGTAACGCACTAGTTGCATGGCGCAATTATCAACGTACATATGGTTTAGTTCAACGTCAGGGTAATCTTTGGCTATGGCATTTACGGTTTCCCGCCAAAGCAGCGAACTTTCCAGGACGTTGGCTTTATCCACCGAAGTAAGTTTTTTACGGCGGCTGCGGGCGGCTTCAAAGGCCTGGGTCACGATACGTTGGATTTCGATATTCTTATATACCAGGGTATCAATGGCCTGTGTGGAGCCATCGGCCAAAACCTCGCGTTGTTTGGGGCCGAAGTATAATCCCCCGGTTAATTCCCGGAAAAACAGGATATCTACACCCTTGACCACTTCCGGTTTAAGGGGTGAGGAATCGAGTAAGGTCTCATATACCTTAATGGGCCGTAAATTTGCGAACAAGTGTAACTTTTTACGCAGCGGTAAAAGGGCTGCTCGTTCCGGCCGTAATTCCACCGGCAGTTGATCCATTTTAGGGCTGCCCACGGCACCCAAGAGGATAGCGTGGGATTGTTTGCAGAGCTCCAGGGTTTGTTCCGGAAGCGGATGGCCGTAATTTTCGTAGGCATCCTCACTGATTAATCCGTCGGTAAAGGATAGCTCCAAGTTAAATTTGCGGGCAACGGTTTTCAAAACCGCGACAGCCTCGGGAACGATCTCCCGGCCGATTCCATCACCAGGTAATACCAGTATCTTCATGTAATCCCTTTTCCTTCACTTAGTTTGTAATGCGTTTTTTTACGTATTCAATCAAACCGCCGGCATTGATCAACTCCTGCATAAACGGCGGGAAGGGGGCGGCCTGATATGATTTTCCGGTTGTCAGATCCATTATCTTACCACTGCTTAAATCCACCTCAACCTGATTTCCTTCGGCAATTGCCTTGCTGGCCTCAGCGGATTCTAATATTGGCAAACCAATATTTATGGAATTCCGGTAAAAAATCCGGGCAAAGGAAGCGGCGATGACACAGGAAACCCCGGCGGCTTTTATGGAGATGGGGGCGTGCTCACGGGAGCTGCCGCAGCCGAAATTTTTTCCAGCAACGATGATATCACCAAGGTTTACCTTGCCGGCAAAGCCGGGATCGGCATCTTCCATACAATGGACGGCCAGTTCCTTTGGTTCGCTGGTATTCAAGTAACGAGCGGGAATAATCAAATCCGTATCCACATCATTGCCGAACCGCCAAACTTTTCCCTGCAAAATATTTGAACTCATTTTACTCCAACCTCCCCGGGGCCGGCCAGTTTTCCGGCAATCGCCGAAGCGGCGGCCACCGCCGGACCGGCTAAATATACTTCGCTTTCAGGATGGCCCATTCGGCCTACAAAATTACGATTGGTGGTAGCGACGGCCCGTTCCCCTTTGGCGAGGATTCCCATATGCCCGCCCAAACAAGGACCGCAAGTAGGGGTGGAAACTGCGGCGCCGGCGTCCAGAAAGATTTCGAACAAGCCTTCGCGCATGGCTTGCCGCCATATATCCTGAGTGCCTGGGATTACAATCAACCGGACATTGGAATTGACCTTATGCCCTTTCAATACCTGGGCCGCTTCGCGTAAATCCTCGATACGGCCGTTGGTGCAAGAACCGATGATGGACTGATCGATTGAAACATTGCCGCATTCCGACAATGGTTTTGTATTTTCAGGAAGGTGCGGGAAGGCAATCTGGGGTTCCAGTTTGGAAACATCCCATTCGTATACTTTATTATATACAGCATCCGGATCGCTGGCATAAACCGTATAAGAGCGTTTCGCCCTGGATGCGACATATTCCCTGGTTTTGGCATCCACCGCAAAAATTCCATTTTTGCCGCCGGCTTCGATAGCCATATTGGCCATGGTAAAACGGCCTTCCATGGACAGATTATCAATGGTCTCCCCGGTGAATTCCATGGACTGATATAATGCTCCGTCGACACCGATTTTGCCAATGGTAAACAGGATAAGGTCTTTACCCCCGACCCAGCGGGGCAGTTTTCCGTAATAATTGAATTTAATACTTTCCGGTACTTTAAACCAAGCCTCGCCGATGGCCATTCCTGCAGCCATATCGGTACTGCCCACCCCAGTGGAGAAAGCGCCCAATGCTCCATAAGTACATGTATGGGAGTCGGCGCCAATGACCAGGTCGCCTGGTAAAACCAAGCCCTTTTCAGGCAACAGGCAATGTTCCACTCCCATTTCACCGACTTCGAAATAATTAGCAATACCGTAGCGCCGGGCGAATTCCCGGAGAATCTTTACTTGTTCGGCGGATTTTATATCTTTATTGGGTGTAAAATGGTCAGGAACCAGGGCAATCTTCTCTTGGTCAAATACCCGGTTAACCCCGATTTTCGAAAATTCCTTAATTGCAACGGGAGCAGTAATATCATTTCCCAATACCAGGTCTACTTTGGCATTGATTAAATCCCCCGGCGCAACCTTTTTTTTACCTGCATGAGCAGCCAGTATTTTTTCAGTGATGGTCATTCCCATCCGGATTCACCTCTTTAATTTGGTATCCTGATGCTTGATTTACTCAGATATAATTATGTATTATCCATAAAAAGTTTGTTTTTTCAGCAAAACTTTTGAGGATAATTTTGAATTATAGCTACGCTATAATAGTTCTAGGGAGCTATTTTAGAAGTAAATGCTTGTTCTCATTATATACTTGCTTATAACTCAAGTCAAGGATAAAATTCCGTTATCTTCTCATAAATTCTTTTAAATTCTTAAATGTGTGATTTTACGTAACCTCATCGAAATCGCAAGTTGGACAAAATGCAAACGGCAGGGCTTCCTATTTTATAATAAAAGCCCTTACAGAAGGGCTTTTCATGATTTATTTGATTTCAGTAGTACGATTTAATACGTATTTAATTCCACTGACGCCGTTGGTATCATTCCCTTTATGCCTTTGACAATAAACTCCATGGTACAATGAGGGCAGGTAACTTTTTGCCGGTGTTCGTTCAAGGGAATATACATAGGCCCCTCGCAACGTCTGCAGAAGATGATTATCCGGTTATTTGTTTCAGTTTCCGGGGATGTTTTTTCCGGGGCTTCATTAATAAATCCGGGGATTGCCATATATCCGCAAGTGGGACAAGTATAAAACGAGGTAGGCTTTGATATAGGAACAATGGGAATAAAGAAAAAAGAGATATAGTTCCGGACGTGGTTTTCCCGAAAGTTTCGAATATCGTTACAATGGGGACAATTATGCCGTAAAGTGCCATTTCCCGGTTTTTTTACCGGACTGATTCCAAAAATTAAAAACATCGATAACACCTCATTAACTCATTATAAGTATTTATACAAATTTATATCAATAATAACTTATTTTTTTTTCAAATGCAAATTAAACGGGGGTGAAATCTTTATTATAATTAATAGTCCGGCATTTTTTAGTACACTTGGCAGATTTGGAGAAATCTCAAATTTAAATCGCCGGGATCTTAACCGATTTGATGAATCTGTCGAAAATAATAATAGGGTGCCATCAATGGCAGATTTTTGAATTATTGTTATGAAAGGATATTTTGTAGGAAATGTCGAAGTAGTCACCTGATCTTATGGAATCGAAAATATGATAATGAAAACACGGTCCGGCTGTTTGAAAAACAAGGAAGCTCAAAGGTTGGATAGGAGTAGTCGACCGGAAGACGAACGGTAAAATTAAAAGCATCCAGAGGTGAATATGGGTTGATTCAATTTCAAAGAGTTTCAAAGACATATAGCAATAAAACTATAGCGCTAACAGGGATTGACTTATTTATCGAAAAAGGAGAATTTGTATTTTTGGTGGGTCCCAGCGGCGCCGGTAAAACAACTTTTATCAAGTTAGTGATCCGCAGGGAGCTTCCCACGGAGGGACAGGTTCTGATCGGACGCAAGAACCTTTCACTGATGAAAAATCATGAAATACCCATCTTTCGAAGGAATATCGGAGTCATCTTTCAAGATTATAAATTATTGCCGAATAAAACGGTCTTTGAGAATGTGGCCTTCGCTCTGGAGGTTATCGAAGCCTCCCGCAAGGATGTTTTAAAACAAGTACCGGCTGTACTGGAGTTGGTTGGGCTGAAAGATAAAGCCAAAGTATTTCCCACCGAATTATCAGGCGGTGAACAACAGCGGGTTTCATTAGCCCGCGCCATTGTGAACCGCCCCTTGTTGTTATTGGCCGATGAACCGACCGGTAACCTTGATCCCGATACTTCATGGGGGATTATGGATTTATTGATGGAGATTAACAAACGGGGAACCACTATCGTTATGGCAACTCATAACAAAAATATCGTTGACCGCATGCGCCGCCGGGTTGTTGCACTAGAGAACGGGCAAATTGTTCGGGATGAACAAAAGGGGGTTTATGACATTTGAAGGCAAAAACCTTTTTATATTTTACGAAAGAAGCTTCGATTGGCTTAAGCCGTAACGGATTGATGAGTTTGGCGGCGGTGACCACAGTGGCTTTTTCTTTGATAATTTTAGGTTGTTTTTTTATTGTGATTACCAATTGCATTCATTTTGCCGAAATGGCCAAAGGTGTTTTGGAGTTGAAGGTATACTTAAAAGAGAATGTGGATCCGGCGCCTTTACAGGCGGCAATCAGTGAGTTCAAAGGGGTAGAGGAAGTCCGGTTCGTTTCCAAGGAAGAGGGAGCAGAGTGGCTGGAAAAGTCTTTAGGCGTAAAAAATCTTTTTGTAACCGCCGATAATCCTTTACCTGATACGTTGGATATCAGGTTGGATCCGAAAGTTAATGTCAAGAAGTTGGTGAAACAACTGGATTCTCTTGATGGTATCGATGAAGTCGCTTACGGAAAGACATTTGTAGAGGCAATGCTGATTATTATTCAAATTATTGGAGTTTTAGGCATTTGCCTGATTACTATCATCGGTTTGGTGGTTTTGTATATTATTGTCAATACAATCCGCTTAACGGTTTTAGCGCGATGGAAGGAAATTGAAATCATGAAATTGGTGGGGGCAACTGATTGGTTTATCCGGTGGCCTTTTATGTTGGAAGGGATTTTTATCGGGGTTTGCGGCACTATAATTTCCCTGTTGTTGCTTACCAAGGGATACCATCTGTTGTATGCCTATATTAAAGAAGCAGCCCCGTTTATTCCGGTGCTTAGCGAAAAAATCGTTAATTACCGGATGTTCTGGCTAATTACGATGGTAGGAGTCGCTTTTGGAGCAGTTGGCAGCACCTGGTCCATTAAGAAATTCTTGCGGGTTTAAGACTTTCTGAATTTTGATTCTGCAATTCCTTAATATCCGGTATTTTTCACCGTTTTTGGGGGGCGGCAACAAAGTGATAAAACAAAAACAGCTTATTTTTCTTTTTCTACTACTGTTTGTCAGCGGGGCGCAGGTTGGGTTGGGCGCATCCACGGATGAGATTCAAACGAAAATTGATCAGACGAAAAAGAAGCTCTCGGAGACCAAACGCCGGGAAAAATCGGTTTTAGGCAGCTTACTCAAAACACAAGAACAGTTGGAACAGATTAGTAAAAGCCTAAACCAAATCAACACCAATATGGGAACTACCGAGCGGAATATAACGGTTATCAATAATCAACTTAATAATGCCGAATCGGAACTGGAAAAACTAAAAATTGAAATTGGGGGCCGGAAAGGAGTTCTGGATGAGCGATTAATTGCTATATATAAATATGGGTACCAAAGTTCGCTGGAGATTCTATTCGCTTCTGAAAATTTTTCGGAGTTCATTACCCGCTTTGAATTACTCAGTAGTTTTGTCAAGGGGGATCTTCGGGTTTTACGGACTCTTCAGAAACAGCAGGATTTAATTGCCAAAAAGCGGGCCGAGATTGCCGATAAAAAAGATGAGCTGGAGAGTCAAAAGAATGCGTATGCCCGACTGCAAATTCAAAATAAACAACAACAAAGCCGTCAATTAGCGGCAATCCAAAACAAACAACAAGAACTGTCAATTTTGCAAAATAATCGTAAAGCACTAGAAGATGCTCTGGACGAATTGGAGCAAACCTCCAAGGAATTGGAGGCGCAAATCCGGAACTATCAGAATCAAAATCAAATCGCTCTTGGAACTGGGAAATACATATGGCCTGTACAAGGCAGAATAACTTCATATTTCGGTTATCGCTACCATCCAATCTTAAGAAAGCGCAGATATCATAGTGGGCTTGATATTTCAAAGCCGCAGGGCGAGCCGATTTTGGCCGCAGATTCAGGAGTGATAGTGTTCGCTGGCCGTAACGGCGGGTACGGTAAAATGATAGTCGTCGACCACGGAGCGGGAATTTCAACGGTATATGCCCATTGTTCATTACTTCAGGTTGACCAGGGTCAAACCGTAACCAAAGGCCAGACTATCGGCCAGGTCGGCAGTACCGGGTTAAGCACCGGTCCGCATTTGCATTTTGAAGTTCGAAAAAATGGAGTACCCCAAGATCCAATAGGTTATCTTGGAAAATAGTAATTTTTTTGGGAGGAGGATTGGTATTGCGTAGAAAACAGATGAGAGTCATATTGCTCTCAGCTTTTATTTTTATAATCTTCGGTTATTTGGGCTGGTGGTGGCAGGCTAATGTCCGGGACGGGCGATATAAGGATCTGATTCCGGCCTTATACATAATCGGATTTGTTAAAATAAACTACTATCAACCCGTCAATTTCAATCGGTTACTCAATATTTACTTAAAGACCGGCGATATTACCCGTACGTTGAAGTCTTTAAATGACCCATACACTGAGTTTTTATCGCAGGAAGACTTTGTGGAACTACGGAAAGAGACCAACGGTTACTTTGACGGGATCGGTATTTATTTACAGAAAGACGAACCGATTATCTGGAAAGTAGCTAACGGAACTCCCAGTGAAAAAGCAGGACTACGGGCTGGAGACCGGATCATTAGAGTGGATCGGGTTCCGGTAAAAAGTGCCCGGGAGATTGTCCAGAAGATCAGAGGAAAGGCTGGAAGCATTGTTGTACTACAGGTCGTAAGAAATGAACAGGGACAAAGCAAAACAGTTGATATTGCTGTTGTCCGTGCTAAAATATATATTCCTACCGTGCAAATGAATATCGAAAATGATCCAATCATAGGAAAGTATGCTTTGATTAAGATCGACCAATTTTCAGATACTACGGCCCATGATCTGGGAAAGAGCCTTAAGAAAATTGACAAAATAGCTGATTGTCGTGGATTAATTATCGACTTGCGCGCAAACCCCGGAGGTCTGTTAGAGGCAGCGGTTGATGTAACCGGTCATTTTCTGCCTAAAGGGACCCCGGTCATATATATTTACAAACGCGGTCAATTAATTAGAGTTGCCAGGGTCAATAAAGCAACGGTTCACAAAGATCTTCCTGTGGTTATGCTGATTGACAACTGGAGCGCCAGCGCCGCTGAGATTGTAGCGGGAGCCCTGAAGGACCAAAACCGGGCCATTTTGGTGGGAACCGCAACTTTTGGGAAGGATCTGATACAGGAGATCAAAGAATTACCGACCGGAACCGGCTTCAAAATTACCGTATACAACTATCTTACTTCAGGCGGCAAGAATATTCACAAACGCGGGGTGCAACCGGACTTACAAGTGGGTAAACCCCTTGACGAAATTCTTAAAAGAGGCGATACGGATGAGCTTTTAAGAATTCATAAACTTCAGGAACAGGCTGCCATGAAAGTATTGCGGCAACAGGTTTTGAAAAGGGATAACGGAATTGCAAAATTGGCCGGATAATTTTCATCCTTTAGTAAAACTATAAAGAAGAACCCCACTCAATTTCCAGCAAGAGGGGTTCTTTTCAATTTTAAGGAAAAACGGTATTCGAATTCTTCAATTTTAATAAGTGCCGCCTCATTCTGCCGCCAAGCCTTTATGAAAGCGTACATGCGAGTTTCGGTGACGGGTATCTGAAACTGTTCACTATTCGTAATGTCCTTTTGATTATTCAGTAAATGGGCCATACGACTCATTGAAGAAATATTTATTACAATTGAAAGGAAAAAATATTTTGATATCGAATATATGTTTGGTTGAACAAACCTATTACAAGGTATAATATATATTTGTTAAAGCGAAGCTTTAATTAAAAACTATCTACGCTAATTCTTATGGGGTGGATGATTCTATAAAGATACATTAATTAACGATCTGAACTAATAATGTCATCCCAACGTAACAAAACAGATCGGAGGTGTAATATTGGTTAAGAAATTTGTAGTCCATTCGGAGTATATACCTAAGGGAGATCAGCCACAGGCTATTTCCCAATTGGCAGCTGGAATAAGGAATGGAATGCGCGATCAGGTGCTTTTGGGGGTTACCGGTTCAGGAAAGACCTTTACAATGGCTAAGGTAATTGAGGAGGTACAACTCCCAACCCTGGTGCTGGCCCATAATAAAACGCTTGCTGCCCAATTATATAGTGAATTCAAGGAGTTTTTTCCGGAAAACGCGGTTGAATACTTTGTCAGTTATTATGATTATTACCAGCCTGAGGCCTATATACCTCAAACGGATTTATATATTGAGAAAGATTCCAGTATTAACGATGAAATCGACCGGCTGCGCCATTCGGCCACCTCTTCATTGTTAAGCCGTAATGACGTGATTATTGTAGCCAGTGTCTCCTGCATTTACGGGTTAGGCTCCCCTGAAGATTATGAATCACTGACATTATCATTAAAGTCAGGGGAGTTTAAAGAGCGAAACCAATTATTACGACGGCTGGTGGGAATTCAATACAGCCGGAACGATGTCGGTTTTACCCGCGGAACTTTCCGGGTCCGCGGTGATGTAATCGAGATTATTCCGATTTATGGGGAAAATATTATTCGCTTGGAATTATTCGGGGATGAGGTTGAGAAGATCGTCGAGGTTGATCCGGTGACTGGCGAGATCCTGAAAGACCTTAAGGAAGTCGCGATTTATCCGGCTACTCATTATATTACCTCTGAAGAAAAAATGAAAAAAGCCGTATCAGCCATTGAGGAGGAACTGGAAACCAGACTGAAGGAGTTTCAGGCTGCCGGACTTCTGTTGGAGGCGCAACGTATCGAACAACGTACCCGGTTTGACCTGGAAATGATGCATGAGTTGGGCTTCTGCCAGGGAATCGAAAATTATTCCCGTCATTTAACCGGCAGGGAGCCGGGTGAAGCGCCCGCCACGCTTTTCGATTACTTTCCCGGGAATTTTCTGTTGTTTATTGATGAGTCCCACGTTTCTATTCCTCAGGTTGGCGGAATGTACGCCGGGGACCGATCCCGGAAAGAGACACTGGTAAAATATGGATTCCGGCTGCCGTCAGCCCTGGATAACCGGCCTTTAAAATTTAATGAGTTTGAAGCACGGATTCATCAGGTGGTTTATGTATCCGCTACTCCGGCACAATATGAGTTGAAAAGAGCGGCTCAAGTTGTTGAGCAGATTATCCGTCCGACAGGTCTGGTGGATCCGGAGATCATCGTGAAACCAATAAAAGGGCAGATCGACGATTTAATGGAGGAGATCCGGATCCGGGTTGATAAAAACGAAAGAGTTCTGGTCACCACCCTGACCAAAAAAATGGCTGAGGATTTAACGGAATACCTGGACGGGGTGGGAGTTCGGGTCCGGTATCTGCATTCGGAGATTAACACACTGGATCGGGTCATCATCTTGCGGGATCTGCGCCTGGGAAAATTTGACGTATTGGTAGGAATCAATCTGTTACGGGAAGGGCTCGATCTTCCGGAGGTCTCTTTAGTGGCCATTTTGGATGCGGATAAAGAAGGGTTTTTACGCTCGGAGACCTCATTGATTCAAACCATTGGCCGGGCGGCCCGGAATGTTCAAGGAAAGGTCATTATGTACGCCGACCGGATAACCGACTCCATGCAGCGGGCCATTCAAGAGACCAACCGGCGCCGGTTGAAACAGCTTACATTTAATGAGGAAAACGGGATTACCCCGGAGTCGGTTAAAAAAGCGGTTCGGGATCTGATCCAGGCCGAACAAGCGGCGGAGACCAAGGTTGAATACCAGGTAAGCAAGAATCCTCATTTGACCCAGGCAGAGATTAAAGCCAAGATTGCCGAACTGGAGTCGGAGATGTTGAAAGCCGCCGCCGAACTGGCCTTTGAGCGGGCGGCCGAGTTGCGGGATGAAATGAGGCATTGGGAGAAGTTATTGACAGCGTAATGAAATTCGCTCAGTTTTAATTTTCGTGGAGGTTTATTATGTCCAGTAATAGCATTCGCATTAAAGGAGCAAGGGAGCATAATCTGAAGAATATCGATCTGGAAATACCCAGGGATCAGTTGGTTGTCTTTACCGGTTTATCCGGGTCGGGCAAATCTTCATTGGCATTTGACACCATTTACGCTGAAGGCCAGCGCCGTTACGTGGAGTCGCTTTCGGCATACGCTCGTCAATTCTTGGGTCAAATGGACAAGCCGGATGTCGATTATATTGAGGGATTATCGCCGTCGATTTCCATTGACCAGAAGACGACCAGTCATAACCCCCGTTCCACAGTGGGGACGGTAACCGAGATTTACGATTATCTCCGGTTATTGTATGCCCGGATTGGCCATCCCTATTGCCCGGACTGCCAGAAACCAATTACCCAGCAAACAGTGGAACAAATCGTCGATCAAGTATTGAAACTGCCGGATTCCACCAAATTTTTGGTGTTGGCTCCCGTAATACGGCGGCGTAAAGGGGAGTATGATAAATTATTTGAGGATTTTAAACGGGATGGCTTCGTAAGGGTAAGAGTCGACGGCACGATCCGGGATCTGGGTGAAAAAATAGAGCTGGAGAGGTATAAACAGCATACTATTGAGGTAGTGGTAGACCGGCTGGTGTTAAAGCCGGAGCTGGGGCAGCGTTTGGCGGATTCCATCGAGCTGGCGATGAAACTGGCGAAAGGGCTGGTTATCATTGCGGTGGTGGACGGCGCTGAATATATTTTCAGCGAGAAGTTCGCTTGTCCGGATTGCGGTTTCAGTTTTGAGGAATTGACTCCCCGGATGTTTTCATTCAATAGTCCCTATGGCGCTTGTCCGGAGTGCGCTGGTTTGGGATTTAAAATGGAGATTGATCCGGACCTGGTGATTGATAAGACCCTCTCGCTTAACAGCGGTGGAATTAAAGCCTGGAGTTCCGATCAGGATTCCTGGTCATTACAGTATTTAAGATCAGTAGCCAAAAAATTCAAAATCAACCCGGATCGTCCGTTACAAGAGGCTACCCCGGAGCAATTGGATATTTTATTATACGGTACTAAGGGTGAGAAAATTGAAATTTCCTACCAAGGTCCGGATCGCGAGTTCCGTCATTCGGCAACTTTCGAGGGAGTGGCCCATAATTTGGAACGGCGTTACAAGGAGACAAACTCTGAATATATGCGGCGTGAAATCGAGAAGTTTATGTCCATCAAGCCATGCACCGCTTGTAAAGGTGCCCGTCTTAAACGGGAAAGCCTTTCCGTTTATGTAGGTGGAATTAATTTAAGCCAATTCACGGCTTTTGCAGTTCGAGACGCTATCAGTTTCATAAATCAATTGCAGCTTTCCGAGAAAGAACAAGCCATCGCCCGATTGGTTCTAAAAGAAATAAATGAGCGCTTGGGTTTCCTGAATAATGTCGGGCTGGATTATCTTACCTTGGATCGAGCCGCGGGAACGCTGTCCGGGGGTGAAGCCCAGCGTATCCGCCTGGCTACCCAGATCGGTTCTTCCCTGGTGGGAGTATTGTATATTCTCGACGAACCTAGTATCGGGCTGCACCAGCGGGACAACCAACGCTTGATTGACACTTTAAAAGGGTTGCGTGATTTAGGAAATACGGTAATCGTAGTTGAACATGATGAGGAAATGATCCGGGAAGCGGATTTTATCGTGGATATCGGTCCGGGCGCCGGAGTACATGGCGGTCGAGTTGTCAAGGCCGGGACTTTAGCGGAGGTTATGGCGGAACCGGCCTCCATTACCGGTCAATATCTTTCCCAAAAACAAAACATAACGATACCGAAACGCCGGCGGGAGCCTAACGGCAAGTATTTGGAAGTTGTCGGCGCCCGGGAGCACAATTTAAAAAACATCCAGGTACGAATTCCATTGGGTTTGTTCATATGTATCACCGGAGTATCGGGTTCTGGGAAAAGTACTTTAATTAATGATATTTTATACCCGGTAGCCGCTACCAGGCTGAACCGGGCCAGCACGCTGCAGGCGGGGAATCATGAACAGATTTTAGGTTTTGAGCATTTGGATAAGGTAGTGGATATCGATCAGTCGCCCATTGGCAGGACTCCCCGCTCCAACCCGGCGACCTATACCGGAGTGTTTGATTCAATTCGCGAATTGTTCGCGGGTACACCGGAAGCTAAGATCCGCGGGTATTCCGGAGGGCGTTTCTCCTTTAATGTAAAGGGGGGGCGTTGTGAGGCCTGCGCCGGGGATGGGATCATCAAAATCGAAATGCATTTTTTGCCGGATGTTTATGTACCATGTGAAATATGTAAAGGAAAACGATACAACCGGGAGACCTTAGAGATAAAGTATAAAGGAAAGACCATCTCCGATGTCCTGGATATGACAGTGGAAGAAGCTTTGGAGTTTTTTTATAATATTCCCAAAATCCGGCGTAAAATGGAAACCTTGAATGATGTCGGCTTGAATTATATCAAATTGGGACAATCGGCCACTACGTTATCCGGGGGGGAAGCCCAGCGGGTCAAACTGGCCACGGAACTCTCGCGGCGTTCCAATGGCAAAACCCTGTACATCCTGGATGAACCCACAACCGGCTTGCATTTTGCCGATACGCATAAATTGCTGGAGATGCTGCAGCGCTTGGTTGAGGCTGGAGATACGGTCCTGGTTATCGAACACAACCTGGATGTAATCAAGACCGTGGATTATATTATTGATTTGGGGCCGGAAGGCGGGGATCGCGGCGGAGAGGTAATAGTCGCCGGTACCCCGGAAGAGGTGGCCGCGAATCCCAACTCGTATACAGGGCAATTTCTAAAACAAATCCTGGGGGAACAAAAGACGGTTAAAAAAGTTAAAACAAAGCAAGTGATATAAATAGGATGGGCTAAATTTTATAAATGGTTTATTGAAAATATGCCAGAAAGTCTAAACACTTTCCATTTATTGCCGATAATCGTGGTAAGAAATTATTGGAGGGAATAGAATGAAAAAAGTGCTATTGGCAGTAGTTCTGGCTTTGCTAGTTTTTTTGGTTCCGGTTTCCACCACATTCGGAACTAATTATTTTTTATTTGACAAAGAAAGCAATAAGATTTTATTTATGGGTGAAAATGATATTCAATTTACAGAAAAAATCGACATCCAGAAAAATCCCGATCGGATAATGCCGACGGACGATCCCGACAGGTATCTTGGTATTTATGTGCCTGAAGTCAAAAAGGGCAAAGAGAAAGATGCCCAACAAGGACAATTGATCATTTACAATATTGCTACTGGAAGAACTGAAGATTTGGTTGATCTGGGATACGGACCGTTTTATTATACATATACTAAGGATTATCGCCATTTTTTCATTTCGTATCGGCCGACGCTGAGCGCCGGTTATTACGAACTACTTCATTACAATATCCCGGAAAAAACAACGGAAAGGCTTGCTGATTTAGCCCAGAATATAAATTATTTAGTGCTATCATACGATGAGACTGCAATTTATGTGTTAATTCCCGGGGAAGATAAAAAAACTCCCGGAAAGATCCAGGTGATAAGTTATTCGCCATTTGCCGTATCGGCCACCATTCCAACCGAGGTTAATCCCCGTAGTTTATTTATATTGGACTCCGAAAAACTGGTGCTGGTTGATGCCGATGAAACAAATAAAAAGCAATCCGGTGCATTAAAGATGATTGAAGTCGCAGATTACTCGGTGAGTCAAGCTTTCAAATTCGAAGCTCCCTATAAAGTGTATAATTATTGGTATCAGGATGATCAGACATTGTTCACCACAGTTGACGCTGCTAAAGGAAAGAGTTTTGTCTGCAAAACAACTTTCACCGGCATCAAAATAAATGAAATTGATTCGGATTGGTTTGAAATTAGTTATGCTAAAGATATAGATAGTTTGTTTTTGCTAGGTAAAAATGATTTCCGGGTTATCGATTATGGTCAAAACGAAGAGCTGGTTTGTAAAACGGGTAGTAATGTGTATGATAAGAAAAGATATACGATGAGTTATATCCCGGAAATGAAGCAAGTCATAGTTTATTGTCCGGGAGGAGGCAAGGTTAAGTTTATCGATCTTGCGGAGACTAAAATGATTAAGGTTGCCAACTATGGGCGGGCTAGCGCCAAATTCGGCAACTTTATGGCCAATTTGATAGTTAGCGTTGCCCTAACTTCTCTTTCATATAATGCCTATGACTATGGTTATTATACATATTCGGTAAACATGTTTAAGAGCGGTACCGCCGTATCGGCTGATTCCGCTAAATCAAGATATTATATAATGCGGCACGATACCAGAGATATTACAGTTTTTGAAGATGATTTTGCAAAAGTTTCCTACCTTGTTCCTGAGGAAACGCCAATTACGATGTATCAGATTAAGAAACCAAAGCTGCAATCTTTGGTCATTACCGGTAAAAAAATCTATCTAATTAATTCCGAAGATCTCGTTTTAAAACCAATTCATGAATTTAAGGAAACAGTAAAAGACTGCCTGTTTCTTGAGGAGGAGAACCGTCTCATCCTAATAACCGACAGGAATTTATTGATAATTGATCCAGCCAGCATGGAAATTAAAAATGACTTTATGTTATATGGAAATCCGGAAGAAAAATATACTCGCATTAAAAAAGGCGAGCAGCGATATTATTTTATAAGAGAGCTATAGCGGCTTCATTGCCAATAAAAAAATGACTGTTGGAAAGCAGTCATTTTTTTATTCTGTCATTAGTTTCGCTAAGACAAAAGTCGCTTATTGGATTAAACGGCAGGAAACCGATTTTATTTGTCGAACAATATTACAAAATTTAAATAGGTAGTATGGCGGAAAAAATAAAAAGGTTGTAGGACGGTAGGTTTGTAATAAAAATCTGTTACATGATGCCTGTCACTCTTTGCAACTAGTTTCCAATCTATACACCTCGTAATTTTAAGGAGGGACCTTAAATGAAGTGGCGGTTGCAGGTTTTATTATTGATTTTGGTAATGGTTTTGATATCCGGGATGGTTGGAGCGAAAACCAATAACAAAAAGCCTTATGTTGTGGGAGTCTTTTGTTCGGTTACCGGGCCCAATGCCCCGCTAGGAACTCCGGAGCGGGATACATTGCTGATGATTGAAGAACAGATTAATCAAAAGGGTGGAATTGACGGTCATCCTTTGAAAATCATCATTGAAGATGACGGTTCCGATAATACCAATGCGGTGAAAGCAGCCAAAAAACTCATTGAACAAGATAAAGTGTGCGCAATTATCGGCAGCAGCGGCACGGGACCTACCATGGCGGTTATACCGATTACGGAAGCCAGTGGAGTTCCACATATCTCAATGGCAGCCGGGATTGCCATTACCAACCCCTTAAAAAAATGGGTGTTTCGTACTCCGCAAACCGATGTTCTGGCAATTGGAAAGATTCTTGACTATTTAACCAAACGGAAAATTTCCAAAGTGGCGATAATCTACGATTCCAATGCTTACGGCAGCAGCGGCCGGGATCAATTGAAACTTTTGGCTCCAAAGAGCCAAATTTCAATTGTTGCCGAGGAAGCTTTTGGCTCCAAGGATACCGATATGACGGTACAGCTCACCAAGATCCGGGCTACCGGCGCCCAAGCCATCATTTGCTGGGGAACCAATCCGGGCCCGGCGCAAGTGGCAAAAAATTGTCAACAGTTAGGAATTGCATTGCCGTTATTCATGAGCCACGGGGTTGCCAATCAGGTGTTCCTGGATCAGGCCGGTTCCGCCGCCAACGGAATTTTGCTGCCGGCGGGCAAGCTTATTGCCGCCAAAGATCTGCCGACAACAGATCCTCAGCGAAAGCTATTGTTGGATTACGCAGCCGCGTTCCAGAAAAAGTATAACAAACCTGCCGATACCTTTGGCGGGTTTGCGTGGGATGCCATCAGTATTCTGGTTGGAGCCTTAAGCAAGGTGGGCGATGATCGCGTCAAATTACGGAACGAGGTCGAAAAAACCGCTAACTTTCCGGGGATTTCAGGAGTATTCAACTATTCCGCCACCAATCATGACGGGCTGACTAACGATGCGTTCGTAATGGTTGAGATAAAAAATGGGGCCTGGACCTTAGTTAAAAGTAAAATGTAAAAAATGATAAAAAATATGGTTATAAAAATTTAAGAAGGATTTTTGGATTTCAAGGCGAAATCATTTTACCTGGGTTGGTGGCATGGTAGGAAACTCCGAAGATTGGCTGTTTCTTGTTTAAATTCTGTAACGGTAGAATGGTAGCCAAGGAAAGGATTTAATTAAAACCTGGCATGGCTATGTCGGGTTTTTTATTCCTCTTACCGGTCTGCCCAAGCCCGTATTGCAACGGTAGTTGCAATAAGCAAAGGATTATCCAAGACTGGAAGGATAATTATAAGAGGAGGAATATTGGAATGCGGAATAGTTTTCGGATTTTATTGGTTTTGGGGTTGATTCTTTTAGTGGCTGGTTTGGGAATGGTTTCAGCGGGGAACAGCGCCCCCTCCTACGTGGTCGGTGCTTTTGTCTCCGCCAGCGGACCGAATGCGCCGCTTGGAGTTCCGGAACGGGACACTCTGTTGATGATGGCGGAACAAATCAACAAAAATGGCGGGATTAACGGGCATCCGCTAAAATTGATCATTGAGGATGACGCCTCGGATAATACCAGTGCTGTTAAAGCGGCTAAAAAATTAATTGACCAGGATAAGGCTTGTGCCATTATTGGAGGCTCCGGAACCGGTCCTTCCCTTGCGGTGGCTCCCATCGCCGAAGCGTCCGGAGTAACTCAAATATCCATGGCTGCAGGAATTGCGATTACCAACCCGGTGAAGAAATGGGTCTTTCGAACTGCGCCATTGGACGCGCTGGTGGTCGGAAAGCTATTGACCTATCTGGGTGCCAATAATATTAAAAAAATTGCTGTTATTTACGATTCCAATGCTTTCGGTTCCAGTGGACGCGATCAGATAAAGCTTTTGGCCCCCAAATACAAAATGACCATCGTAGGCGAGGAATCTTTTGCTTCTAGAGATACCGATATGACAGTACAGCTCACCAAGATTCGTGCCACCGGTGCCCAAGCCATCATTTGCTGGGGGACCAATCCCGGGCCGGCTCAAGTGGCTAAAAATGTTCAACAATTGGGGATTACCATTCCCTTGTTTATGGGTCACGGGATTGCCAACCAAACATTTCTTGATCAAGCGGGTTCCGCAGCCAACGGCGTTGTTCTTCCCGCCGTAAGGCTCATCGTCGCAGATCAACTGGCTGCTTCCGATCCGCAAAAGAAGATTTTAAAAGAATATGCCGCTGGGTTTGCCAAAAAGTTCGGACGCCAGGCCGATCATTACGGCGGCCATGCTTATGACGCCTTAACTATTATTGTGCAGGCACTACGTAAAGTCGGTGATGATCGAGCCAAATTGCGGGATGAAATCGAGAAAACCACCAAATTGTCGGGCATTGGCGGTGTCTTTAATTATTCGCCTGAGGACCACAACGGTTTGACGGATCCTTGCGTGATGATTACGGTTGTCAACGGGAAATGGAAGCTAATTAAAAAATAGGAGTCCGGAATGTTTAACCTTTCTGTTTTGCTGCAATATTTAATCAGCGGCATTACCCAGGGCAGTGTTTATGCTTTAATCGGCTTAGGGTTCATGGTGATCTATAATTCAAGTGCCATTATTAATTTCGCCCAGGGTGAATTCGTGATGCTGGGCGGAATGATTGCGGTGACTTTAGTTACGGCCGGAACCATGACGATTTTCGGGGCCGGCCTACCGTTGCCCTTAGCCATCATTTTAGCAATCGTAGTGGTGACGTTATTTGGGATTTTGTTTCAGCATTTGGCAGTCCGGCCTTTGAAAAAATCACCGGTGTTAATGGTGGTGATCATGACGATCGGCGCTTCCATATTTATCCGGGGAGTTGCGATGCTGATCTGGAATAAAGACAGCTTCTCTTTGCCGCTTTTTATCGAAGGTAAACCGATCCCTGTTTTTGGTGCAGTGATTGTGCCCCATTATCTGGTGATACTGGGGACAACAATTATCTTAATGGTTCTGTTACAGCTGTTTTTTAAACTCACTTTAGTGGGGCAGGCCATGCGGGCCAGCGCCGTGAACCGCAAGGGAGCGTCTCTCTGTGGAATCAGGCCGGAACGAATGGTGAAACTCTCCTTCGCCATTAGCGCTACTTTGGCAAGTATCGCCGGCATCATCATCGCGCCAACCAATTTAACCAGTTATGACATAGGAATCCGCCTGGGGCTGAAAGGTTTCGTGGTAGCCGTCATCGGGGGCTTAAGTTCTTTTGTGGGAACCATTTGCGGCGGTTTTCTGGTAGGAATTGTGGAGGCCATGGGAGCAGTGATTTCGTCCCAATACCGGGACGCAATTACCTTCATTATTTTAATTGGAATGTTGTTAATACGCCCTAACGGAATCTTCGGCAGAAAGACTGATTAAGATGAAACGTCAATATCAATTTCTTATTGCAATTAGTATATTGTTATTCCTGGTGCCCTGGATGCTTCCCAATCGCTATCTCTTAAATATCGCGGTTTTAATCGGCATTTATTCTTTAATTACTATTGGATTAAATCTGCTGTTGGGATATGCCGGTCAAATATCCATGGGCCATGCCGCTTTTTATGGCATTGGCGCTTATACCGTTTCGATTTTAACAATTCATTTTAAATGGGATACATTTACAGCACTCTGCGGCTCCTTGCTTCTGGTAGGAATCATTGCCTGGATTATCGGTAAACCGATTTTACGGTTGAAGGGGCATTATCTGGCAATGGCTACTTTGGGATTTGGCTTGATCGTAGAGATTTTACTCAATGAAATGATGGAGCTGACCGGGGGACCGCAGGGCTTGAGTAACATTCCCAAGTTAAGCATATTGGGATTTAGTTTTTCAGATGATTTTCGGATCTACTTCTTAATATGGGGCTTGGTCATGCTGGTTCAGTGGATGATGATGAATATGATGAGAGGTAAAATGGGGCGGGCTTTTCTGGCGGTTCATTCCAATGAGCTGGCGGCTGAAACACTTGGTATCAATACATCAGCTCTGAAACAAGCGGCATTTGTCATAAGCGCGGTCTTGGCCGGATTGGCGGGGGCCTTTTACGCCTATTCACTGAATTATATTAGTCCGGAACCCTTTGCTTTCAATTTCTCCATCATGCTGGTGACTATGGTGGTCATCGGCGGGATGGGTAATCTATGGGGACCGTTGATTGGCACGGCCTTACTTGGAATTATCCCTGAATTATTACGGGGGTTCAAAAACTTTGATATTGCCTTTTACGGTTTATTACTGATTTTAATTGTAATTTACATGCCAAAAGGGGTAGTATCATTATTATATTGGGCTGTTGATAAAGTATCAAAAGCAGTCAAAGGGGGGCAGTAAATGAGCGCCCCGTTGCTTATGGTTCATAATGTCAGCAAACATTTTGGCGGAATCAGCGCCCTGAGCCAGATTCATTTTACGGTGGAACCCGGCCGGATCAAGGGATTAATCGGACCCAACGGCGCCGGTAAGACCACGCTTTTTAATTTAATTACCGGTATTTACAAGGTCAGTTCCGGTAATATAATGTTTCAGAATAAGTCCTTGGTCCGGATGGCACCACATCAGATTGCCCGCGCCGGGATTGCCCGCACTTTCCAAAATGTCCGCCTGTTTACTAATTTAAGCGTCCTGGATAATGTAATGGTGGGGGTTCATCAGCAATTAAAGGCCGGCTTTGTTGCGGCGGCATTGAATTTGCCGTGGACCATCAATGAAGAGCGGAATTACCATATACAGGCGGAAAAGCTATTACGGTTTGTCGGTTTGGACGGACACGCCGGTTTAATGGCGGGAGCCCTCCCGTTCGGACAGCAACGGTTGTTGGAGATTGCCCGGGCCCTTGCCGCCAATCCTCAATTATTGTTATTGGACGAACCCGCCGCCGGGTTAAGCAGCCCTGAACGGTTGTCATTGCTGAATTTGATCAAGGAAATCCAGGGTATGGGGACCACTGTTTTACTGGTGGAACATGATATGGACTTGGTAATGAAGGTTTGCGATGAAATAGTGGTGCTGGAATTCGGTGTCAAGATTGCCGAGGGTGATCCGGGAACGATTCAAAACGACCACCGGGTGATAGCGGCGTATTTGGGGGAAGAGTAACGATGTTGGAAATAGGTAATTTAAATGCCGGATACGGTCAGGTAGAAGTATTGAAAGGGATTGATCTGGAGGTCCGGGAGGGTGAAATTGTAACCCTGATCGGTCCCAACGGGGCCGGTAAGACGACGTTACTCTTGGGTATCATGGGCTTTTTGAACGGTCTCAGGGGCAAGATATTATTTAGGGGACAGGATATCCTCCATGCGGAGACCGAAGCAATTGTCGGCATGGGGATCTCCATGGTGCCGGAAGATCGGGGCCTGTTTGGGCCGTTATCGGTAAGCGAAAATTTGATGTTAGGAGCTTATTTACGGCTGCAGGGAAAAGGTAAGTCGAAAGAGGATAAAGCGAAAATACAGGCCGATTTGGAAGAGGTTTTCAACCTTTTTCCGATTCTCAAGTCGCGGCTTAAACAACCCGTGGGCACACTATCCGGCGGGCAACAGCAAATGGTGGCCATTGGACGAGCTTTTATGTCCAAACCCCGCTTGTTGCTCCTGGACGAACCTTCATTAGGCCTGGCGCCTCTTGTAATCAAAGAAATATTCAAGGCGGTCACGGTTTTAAATCAGAATGGAGTCACTGTATTATTGGTGGAACAAAATGCGAACCTGGCCTTAAAATTGGCTCATCGGGGCTATGTCATCGAAAACGGCCGGATTGTTTTAACGGGAACCAGCGCTGAACTGCTGAATCACCAAGAGGTGAAGCAGGCTTACTTGGGGAAGAGCCATGAGGCGGGTTAACTTGGCTGTATTTGGGTGATTTGCACATTTTGAGTTAATAATTTATTAATGGTATTTTGCTTGTTAATATCGATGGTGAGGCTGTATATCCGGTTTTTAACCTTTATTTTCAAATTATAGGGCTTAGCAGTTTCTTCAATTTTGAAATCATTGATCTCCTCCCATTTCCAAAAACCCTCTTTAGAAAATATCCCCTTTTCCCATATTGTCAGCTTAATCAAGCCTTTTAGCGCAAAAAGAAGCAATGTTTTTCGGGAATTGTTTCTGGTTTCCTGCTATAATTTTTGGATATTTTAATCCGGTCCGGTTTAATGTAAAATGAAAGACAGATGAGACTGAATTCCAACTTATATTTACGGAGTGATTCAATTTGGTGACCCCTGAGGATTTGAAGATATTGCCGGATAAACCTGGGGTATATTTGATGAAGGATGCGAACGGCAAGATCATCTATGTGGGAAAGGCGATTTCGCTGAAAAACCGGGTGCGTTCTTATTTTCAGGCCTCCCGGAACCTTTCGCCCCGGATTCAATCCATGGTCAACCTGGTGGATCGGGTGGAATACATTACGACCAATTCGGAACTGGAAGCTTTAGTGTTGGAATGCAACTTTATCAAAGAGGAGCATCCTAAATATAACATCCGGATGCGGGATGACAAGCAATATCCGTGGGTGAAAATAACCTTTCAGGAGACCTTTCCCCAGGTCTATATCACCCGGAAAATGAAAAAGGACGGCAGCAAGTATTATGGGCCCTATACCAACGTAAGTTCCCTCCGGGAGACCTTCCGGTTGATCCGGCGGATTTTCCCGTTGCGGAACTGCAAACATGACCTGGACCGGGAGCAGGTGGAGCGGCCATGTCTGAATTATCATATCAAACGTTGTTTGGCGCCCTGCGCTGGTGAAGTAACCAAAGAAGCTTATCATGAGATGATTCACCAGGTATGCTTGTTCCTGGAAGGCCGACAGGTGGAATTGCTGGAAAAGTTGCGCCGGGAGATGAGCGAGGCCGCGGGAAAACGCGAGTATGAAAAGGCGGGGCGATATAGGGATCAGGCGAATGATATTGGTAAAGTATTGGAAAAGCAGAAAGTGGTATCCGATACGGAGGATGATAGCGATATTTTCGGAATCGCCCAGGATCGTCTGGGCTCGGTGGTGCAGGTGTTCCAGGTGCGGCAGGGTAAATTGCTGGGCCGGGAGTATTTTTTGCTCTCCGAAGGAGAGGAGACTCCCCGGGAAGAGGTGCTGGAGTCCTTTTTGCCTCAATATTACGACGGCGCCGGTTTTATTCCCCGGGAGGTCCTCTTGCCGGTTCAACCGGAAGGGCTGCAATTAATTACAGAAATGTTGCGGTCCCAACGCGGGTCCGGAGTGCGGGTCCGGATTCCCCAAAAGGGGGAGAAGTTTCAACTCGTCGAAATGGCCATGGAGAATGCCAATGTCCTGTTAGAACAGGAACGGACCCAGGAGATGGCTAAAGAGAACCGGATCCAGGAGATCCTGGGAGAACTGCAAAAGGAATTGCTCCTTGATAGATTGCCGCTCAGAGTTGAAGGGTTTGATATTTCCAATACTCAAGGCCAGGAAGCGGTGGCCTCCATGGTGGTATTTGAAAACGGGGTTCCCAAAGGGAGTGAGTACCGGCGGTTTAAAATCAAAACCATCGAGGGGCCCAACGATTTCGCCATGCTCCAGGAGGCAGTGCGACGACGTTTTACCAAGGGGCTGGCTGAACGGGAAAATGAAGAAGCGGAAGCCGGGAAATTCAGCAAATTTCCAGACTTATTGTTGATTGACGGCGGTAAAGGCCAGCTTTCGGGAGTCCGGGAGGTCTTGGAGGAGTTGGGTCTGGAGAGTATTCCCACCATCGGTCTGGCCAAACAAGAAGAAGAGATATTTCTTCCGGAACAGGAAGAACCGCTTCGGTTATCACGGCGGTCCAGTGCCTTAATGTTGCTGCAGCGGGTTAGGGATGAGGCACACCGCTTTGCCATCACCTATCACAAGAGTTTGAGGGATAAGAAAACCGTTAAGTCCAATCTTGATCAGGTAACCGGAATTGGGCCCAAACGAAAGCAATTGTTATTGAAAACATTCGGATCGGTCAGACGGATTCAAAACGCAAGCCTTGAAGATTTAATGAAGGTCCCGGGGATTAATGCCAAAATGGCTGAGAGTATCAAAGCGCAGCTAGAAACGCTATAATTGAGAATAACTAAAATTGACAAATAGAGATTATTCTGGAACAAGAATTAAGGAATTTGCCGATTTATCCGGTGCGCCGTGAAAAGCGGCGTCTTGCGTTGCCGCTCGGTCCCTTTGCGTCCCAAGGGACGCGACGTACATTGAGTACGTTTGCGGTAGCGCCGGACTGCATAGTCGGGGGTTATATGTTGGTTTCGCTGTGTTCGTAGTTGTTTGCCCAGCTTTATTGCTTAAACATCTTATAGTTCATTCATTTTATAAATGTTTCCCGGATGACGCTGTCCACATTGGGTTCAAAAAAGCGGTGCTGGTGGTCGTGAGGTTCATGATTCATCTGCAGGGCAATCTTTGCTTCCTTCCGGAAGACTACCGGTAAAAAGACCGGAATCATCCATACCAACGCCAGGAAAATAATCAGGGCAAACCCGCCCCAAAATTTATGCTTGCCGATATCCAGAAAGTATATCGCAATGCCAAATGAAATTGGCAGCAATGCCAGACCCAGGGAGTTTATCCGTTTTAAGCGGACGGCATTCTTGCTGTAGATGGTTAAAAATATATTTTTGCCGCAGGTTTCACAAGTTAATTTATCATAAGTCACTCCGTTGACCGGTCTTTCGATGGTCAGCGGTTTCAGGTGGTAGAATGTTTTATTGCGGACTTGTCCGGCGCGATATACCACATCGTCTTTGGGATTCAAACAGCCAACCTTCAATGAAATATAATCCATTTATCCACCCTCCCGGCCACGCGCAAACTGTATAGTTTTTGAGCAAATAAATACTTATTTTAATTATACAATAATTTGTTGGAATTGGAAACCCATCCGGGCGGAGCTTTATTTGTAAATGAATGGAACATCATGGATTGAATTTTATCTCCCAATGCTTTATACTTTTAAAGGGATTAACCGGTTTTTTTATTCTTTGATTCCGGTTCATCCAGTTGAGAAGTTGCTTGCCGGATTCATGTTGAATATATCCAAAAAACTTGAAGGGAAGATACCGTGATGATCCGTTGTATTGCCATAGATTTGGATGATACCTTGCTGCAGGACGATTTATCAATATCCGTGGCGGATGAAAATGCGGTGCGACGAGCAATTGAACATGGCGTCAAAATTGTTCTGGCTTCCGGCCGGATGCTGGAATCCATGCAGCCTTACATCCGGAAGCTAGGAATTGACTTACCCGTAATCGCTTATAACGGGGCTGTTATCCAGGAGCCTTTATCCGGAAAAACTCTATATTGTCACCCCGTGCCGCAGGAGTTGGCGGCCCGGGTGATCCCGATCTTTCAGGCGGCCAATATCCATTTGAATCTGTATTTACATGGCCGTTTGTACATCAGGGATAAAACGAAGTGGAGCGAACAATATGCGGCCAGTGCGGGGGTAACTCCGCATCCGGCGGGTGATTTATTGAAAATCTTGACAGATTCTCCTCCAAAATTACTGGGGATTGCCGAACCGGATGAAATCAACAGGATGCATCAATATCTGCAACAGGAATTTGCAGCCGTATTGGATTTCACCAAATCAAAACCGAACTACCTGGAAATCTTGGCAGCCGGTGTATCCAAAGGGCGAGCGCTGGAATTTTTGGCCCGGAAATGGGGTTACGAACCAAATCAAATCATGGCCATCGGAGATGCGCCCAACGACCTTTCCATGATTTCCTGGGCCGGGATGGGAGTCGCCATTGGAAACGCGATTGATGCAGTGAAACAACAGGCCGATTTGATTGTTAGCGATAACAATCATCACGGGGTTGCCGAGGCCATAGATCAGGTTCTTACAGGAACAGTCCATATTACAGGATAGTTATTCACCCTGAATTATCGTAGATAATTTTTAAAATAAAGCTGCACTTTATTAAAGTAGGGCCAAGCAAAGAACGAGGAGCATTTTACTTGGAATATATTCTAAGATATAGAAAGGATTTCTCATGTATTATGATGTTTCATTGACCTATGAACCGGAAATGGTTGTTTATCCCGGTGATACTCCGTTCGAGACCCGTGAAATCATGAATATTTCAGATGGCGATGTCTGCAACCTGTCGGCATACTCATTTGGATCGCATACTGGTACTCATATTGACGCCCCCAGGCATTTTTTTGCTGAAGGGTTAACGGTGGATCAAATTCCGGCGGATTATTTCATCGGTAAAGCCAGGGTTTGCGAAGTTCTGGACACAGATATTATCGGCGCGGCGGAACTTACCAAATTCGGAATTCAAAAAGGGGAGATCGTTCTTTTAAAAACCCGGAATTCCAATTTGTTAACCCAAAAAATATTTAGCCCGGAGTATGCTTATTTAACACCGGAAGCGGCCCGGTATTTGGGTGAAGCCGGAGTCCGGATCTTGGGGTTCGATTATTATTCGGTTGAAAAGATTACCAGCCGGGACTTTGAAGTACACCGGATTTTACTTGGTAATGATATTATCATTATCGAAGGGCTTTCGCTGAGTGTTGTTAAACCGGGGATCTATAATATGATTGGGCTGCCGTTGAAGATTAAAAATGGAAACGGCAGCCCGATTCGCGTTTTGTTAGAAGACCTATTGCTTTAACTTGAATTCCGCAAATTTTCTAAGCGTGATTCGATGCAACTGTAATTCAACGTCCTCAGGGATGTTACGAATCAATGCTCAAACTGTAGCGGTCTGGGATATTGACTGTTCTAAAAATTGGTTAATAGTTGAAATATCCTGATTAGGGGCCGGCGGCGCCGGAATATAGAAATTTTTCGTTTGCGCATATTGCCCGATGAGTTGTTGCGATTGCTCGCATTGATTACGTATTTGCAATATAGCTTGGCGTAAAGCCGTGTTGCTGATTTCGGTAGCGGCTTGAGTCAACGCTACCGTACCTGTTTTGGTTATTTTCAGCAAGTCCAGGGTCATTTCACGATCAGTATACATAACTGTTCCTCCATTCATCGATTGACTGCCCAAATGGCTATCGTCCAGAGGTCTTCACTGGTTGTAGCTAAATGTGGATTCTTCATACAGGCTCCCGGTATTAATCAGGATTTTAAAAATCCAATGAGATTTCTGGCGTTATTGGCCGATTTTTGGGCTTCTTGGCTCAGGATGCTCTGTAACTGTGAATCACGGCAGTTTTGAGCATAGAGTTGTAATTTTTTGGAATTCACATCCTCCGTTGCGACCAATTCCTTGATGGTATTTAATTCCATTTGAGTTAATTGCGGCATCGATTCACCCCCTATTTAGTTTTGATTTTACTTGCCAGTAGGTAGTATTTGAGGATAGAGTCATTTAAATACATTTTTCTTTATTAATCCATTATAAGCCGGAGAGGAGGGTTTCAGATTTATGGCAGGAAAAAATAAAAAAATGTCGAATATAATTTATCAAAATTGAAATTTTCATATTTCCCATTTTGTTTCTCATTCATGCTTAATCATCTGAAATGATGGTACATAACTGTTATACCCGGATGTTTTCGGTTTATTAGTTGATGGAGGGTATTCATAGTACCACCAAATATTCGAAAGAAGCGGAATGACTACGGAGGTGATTTCCCGAATTTATTTTGGTATCCCATGAAAAAAATGGATAAAAATTATTTAAATTTTTAGGAGGTTGCTTTATGGCAAAAGTTGTTCTGGAGCATGTTTACAAGAGATTTCCCGGTGGCGTAACTGCTGTTAAAGATGCCACATTAGAAATTAAAGATAAGGAATTTATCGTATTTGTCGGGCCTTCCGGATGTGGAAAAACCACTTCATTAAGGATGGTAGCGGGATTGGAGGATATTTCCGAAGGAAATATCTATATCGGAGATACATTGGTTAATAATGTTCCTCCTAAAGATCGCGATATCGCCATGGTTTTCCAGAATTACGCCCTCTATCCTCATATGGATGTATATAATAATATGGCTTTTGGACTGAAACTCCGGAAATTTCCCAAGAGTGAAATCGACCGCCGGGTGAAAGAAACCGCGAAAATTCTTGGTATTGAAAACCTGCTTGACCGGAAACCCAAGGCGCTCTCCGGTGGACAAAGACAACGGGTTGCCTTGGGACGGGCAATTGTGCGGGAACCTAAAGTTTTCTTAATGGATGAGCCGCTTTCCAACCTTGACGCCAAATTACGGGTACAAACCCGGGCGGAAATCAGCAAGCTCCATAATCGCTTACAAACCACAATTATCTATGTTACTCATGACCAGATCGAGGCCATGACCATGGGCGACCGGATGGTCGTTATGAAAGACGGAATTATCCAACAAGTCGGATCGCCTTTGGATGTTTACGATAATCCCAATAACGTATTTGTAGCCGGATTTATCGGTAACCCGCCCATGAACTTCCTGGATGGGGTTGTCAAAGAAGATGGCGGTAAAATCGTGGTTGATATGGGTCCGTTTAAGATCAGCATTCCCGAGGGGAAATTCAAACATATCCGTCAGTACATTAATAAACAGGTTGTATTCGGTATCCGGCCTCAGGCTATTAATGACCGGACAACGCTTCCCAACGCCAAGGAAGATGAAATCATCACTGGTTTAGTGGATGTCTCCGAGCTTATCGGTTCCGAAGTCTACCTCTATATGTCCATCGGTGAACATTCGTTTACGGCCTGTGTCGAATCTCATACAAATGCCAAAGACGGCGAAAAACACCAAGTTGTGTTTGACAGTAATAAAATTCACCTCTTTGATAAAGACACTGAAAAAGCCATTGTTTAATTGTTGTAAAAATGGAAAGGTCCCGCCCACCGGCGGGACCTTTTTGTATTTATGGCAAAAGCGTGTTATAATAACCATAATCAAATTGTAAAGGTTATTTATAACGGACTTATGGGTTCGTGAACCGGGGAATAAACAGCATTTGAAGGTAATGGAAGTTTAATTTTTTCAATCTCCTTTTTCAAACCCTGGCTGATAATATTTGCCATTTTCATAACCAGACTTAGTCGCGTATTTTGTAATACCATATATTCCATGAATCCTCCAACGTTAACAATACCAACAATTTGAATATTACCAACATTAGGAAGATCTTTGTTTACACCAGTTCCGGGTTGTAATGGGCCTTCCTTAATCCGGATAAAACCGACGCTTTCGGAACGCCCCAGACAAGCATCAATGGCAATAATAAACGGTTGGTTATCTTCATATTTTATATTGATTTCATCCAAGATTTCTTGAAGATTGACGGCATGAACCGGTTCATCCAGCGTGCCGTAGACTGCGGCGCCAGGAATATTCAAATCTTGCAATTTGCTTCCAACTAATGGGCCCAGGCTGTCGCCGGTGGAGCGGTCGGTTCCGATACAGAGAATTATCAAGGGTGATGCGGTGTTATATAATTGAACCAGAAATAAGCCCAAATTTGATCCGAAAATAGTCTCGGCAGACGGGTGTTCAACGTGGACGCGGGCGTCAAAATTCAATAATTCGTTTTTAGCGGTATTCTTTTTGATTAATGGATTCCACACGCGTAGATTCCCCCTTGACAGAATATTCTATTTTATGCGTGCCCGCTAAAGAATATACATCAGCAATTTGGAAGCTACTTGCCGGATTCATCTTAAAAAAATGGGGAAATCAAATTTATTTATTGCATATCTTTATATTAAGATCATTATAAATTATTGTTTTTATTTATAATTTAAATGGGGGATCGGGATGAGTAGTAAATTCCGTGAAAAATTTTTGGCCGGACTTTGGCGAAACAAATATCTTTTTTTCCTTTATCTTTGGGTGGTCGTAATCTTTATTCTTATTTTTGCCTATTTTGGCCTGACGGCAGGCCGGATTACAGCCGGGTTAAAAGTCAGCGAGGCCGACATCGGGGGCTTAAAGATCCCGGAAGCCTCCAGGATGCTAGCCTATAAACTTAATCCCCAAATGAACAAGAAAATAATTTTGGTTTATAACAACCGGACATTAAGCGTAGTCCCAAGCGCTATCGGGATTCGTATCAACATACCGCGGACAGTCAATAAGGCATATCGTATCGGCCGCACCGGCCCGGTTTGGACCCGTCTTATCAAGCGAGTTCGGGCTTATCGAAACGGAGTGAACGTAAAACCGGTTTTTCATTATAATCAGAATACGCTAGAAGCATTCTACCGGATGTTGGATGCCATCATTGCCGTTGAGCCGATCCGTTCCGTCATTACTGTAAACCGGAAGGGTGAAATCACGTATACACCGAGTCGCGTTGGCAAAGCCGTGGATCATCAACTGCTAACCAAGTTATTGGAAAATGCCGCTTCATCACGGAAAATAAACCGGATAGAGATTCCGGTTAAAGATGTGGCGCCACCCTTGACTGAGGGGGATATTTCCCACTGGGGCCTGGATCAGGTCATGGGCATCTATAGCACTAAATTTGACCCTACTACCAGCGACCGGGTGCAAAATTTGATAACTGCCTGCAGCGCCCTTGATAATTCATTAATCTATCCGGGACAAAGCTTTTCATTTAATACTTGGGTGGGTCCCCGGGTCTCCGAAGCCGGATATAAAGAAGCTCCGGTTATCTTTTCGGGGAAATTAATTCCAGGGGTGGGTGGTGGCGTTTGCCAGGTCTCTTCGACGCTTTATAATTCCGTGTTATTATCCAATTTAAAAATCATCCAACGATTTAATCACAGTTTACCCAGTACCTACGTGCCTATCGGCAGGGATGCCACCGTTGTTTACGGCGGGATTGATTTTATTTTTCAAAATACCAATCAGAACCCGATTTTAATTGTTGCCAAAGTAGAATCGCCTTATATTGTAATCGCCATTTTGGGTAGGAAAACTGGCTGGGAAAAGATTATTCTCGAGGAGAAAACAGTTGCAACTTATCCTTTTTCCCAGAAGGAAATTTCGGATCCCGGACTCCCCAAGGGGACCCGCCAAAAAATTCAAGATGGACTCCAAGGTTATAAAGTTGAATTATGGCGCGAAGTAATTCAAAATGATGGCCAAACCCAAAAAGAATTGGTGAATACCAGTATATATCCGGCCTATCCTGAAGAATATAAAATTGGCACCAAAGGTTAACTTCTTGGGGGCGATGGATCATTGTGAATCTTCCGGATATTAAGAAAATGATTATTTTATGTTTAAGCCCGCTGGGGGATACTTTATTCGCCACGCCGGCCATTCGAGCTCTAGGTGAAAATTTGCCCGGGGCTCGAGCTATTATTATCGCGAGCCAATCGGCTGCAAGGATTTTAAAATCCAATCCCTACGGAATGGAAATAGCAGTATGCCATGATCAATGGACTTTTTTCAAACACATAGCTGCGCTCCGCAAAGAAAATTATGATATTGCCCTAAGCTTATCACAGCTTGGAAGTTTTTTTACCCGTTTTTGCGGGACAACCCTTCACCGGGATTTTTTTGATATTGATAACCGGCCGAACCAAACGGTTATCGAAATGTGTTTACAGGTAGTCAGCTTGCTCAACCTTCCTTTAAAATCAAGGAAAACCGAGTTTTGGATGCATAATACGGAGGCCGTTGCGGCTGAGAGTAAAATAATTCAACATTTGGAGACACTGAATTATTCCGGAACCCCGCTGATTGCAATTCATTGCGGTGGTCATTATTTTAGCAGAAAACGCTGGCCGGTTGTTAATTTTATTAAACTCATCCGCATGCTGCACTCAAAAATCGGGATGCAAGCAGTATTGATCGGGGGGAGGGAAGATTGTGAGAACTCATGCATCATTCAGACGGAAATTCCCCAAGTTATGAACCTGACCGGTCTTTTGAAGCTGGAAGAGACGGCCGCCCTGCTAAAAAGGTGCCGGTTATTAATCGGGAATGATTCCGGGCCGCTCCATTTAGGAGCGGCGGTTGGGGTTCCAACTCTCGGGCTATTCGGCCCGACGGCTCCCAGGCAGTTCTACCCTTATCTCCCTCCTTTTCATCATTTGATATATAAGGCTATGCCGTGCAGTCCTTGTTATAAATTCGGCGGCGGTTTATGGCAGCAGATACCCAAATGCTCCCGGGCATACTGTATGGAGGCGATTACCCCGGAAGAAGTGGCGCAAGAAGTCGAGCTCAAATATTTGGATTGCGGTAAAAGTTTTATGGAACCCCCCGTTTATTCGCAGAGCGGGCCTTAATAGCAGAAGGTAGCGGTCGGTCCCGCATGGCATTAATCATCCTGTGAACCGGAAGGGCTGGGAAAATGAGTAAAAGGCGAAATATCGGCCGTGGAATTTGGTTGGCGTTAATTTTCAGCATTGCCAGTATGTTTTTCATTTTTCGCAATATGAAAGGGGTTTCCCTGGGCAAGGGGCTGGCCGGCGTTGATTGGTATTATCTTAGCGCCGGACTAGTTCTCCTGATCATCGTTTGGGTGGCCAAAGCTTTTCGGATGTATATAATCTCCAGCGGAATGGGAAGTAAAATATCTCTGTGGCAATACTTTCAAATTTATATGGCGACTTGCTTCATCTCACATGTTACCCCGTTTAATTCCGGTGGAACTCCGCTGCAAATCTACTTAATCACCAAACAAGGGGTGACCTTAGGGAAAGCTTCAGCAATTACAGTAGTTGATCTGGGATTAAACACGATGATGTTTATTTTGTTAACTTTGATTGCGGTATTAACAAATATCGGGATGCTTAACAATAGCGACTTATTCGAGGGCGGCTTTCAGTATCACTGGGTACTATGGGTTTTGATATTGGGAGTGGCGGGATATGCCTTAAGGATGGTCTATCGGAAAAACGGCAATCAAATGAGACACTGGGTAAAACTGCGGTCGTTTATTGAGCGCAAGGGGTGGCTTCATCACCTTCGCCATGAATATGTTTTATTCAAAGAAGGATGGAATTTGATGGTCAAGGAAAATCCGGCGAATATGTTATGGGCTATTCTGGCCACCATTATTTACTGGTTGTTTTATTTGTTGCTGGCTCCCATTGTGATATGGGCTCTTGGTGAAAGGGTTTCCTTTTTAGGAATCATGGGCTGGCAGCTTTTTATAAATTTTGCGCAGATTTTTATCCCGACTCCCGGCGGTAGCGGCGGTTCAGAGTTAATGCTGTCCTATTTTTTCAAAGGCATTGTCGGTGCTGAATTAATCGGGGTATTCGTCTTGTTATGGAAAATCTATACCTTTTTCAGTACACTTTTCATTGGGAGTGTGTTTTTTATAAAATTAACCGGGGCTAAGTCAAGCTGAATTTCATTTAAAATTTATTTCGAAATAACTTATGAAAAGTTCCCTCTGGAAGCAAAATAAGGCAATATGGAGGGATTTTTTTGTTCGGACAAAAAATAGTTAAGATGATTACGGCATCGGGGAAAAATTCATACTGGTCTCCGCAAAAGTGGAATTGGATTTTACCACCCTGGTTTATTAACCAGAATAATCCTCTTCATCCTGATTATATTGCCGGAAAAATCGAATTTTACAATTATTCTTGCCGTAGTTGGACTGCTGTTCGCGCCCATGGTTCAAAAACCCCGGTACGGGTCGATACATACGGGATCATCTATTTAGCTGAGCCTCGAATTTCCATTGAAATCTGGTTATATCATCAGCAAAAGTTGTATACTCCCGGAAACTATCCGGAAGTTCAACAGCGATTTAACTTGATGAGCGGTGGCATAGATACCGGTTATCTATTGGATAATGGATATTTGGCAATGACTATTGCGCCAGAGTGCTTACCTTCTCAAAATCAAATCGGTATTAGGCTTTATGCCAAAATTGATTCCGTGGACTTCTTTGAGCCCGTAGTTATTGCTCTCATCATCCGGCCCTATGATGACAATGGATTGGCACCGATTTATGCCATGAAGTATAAAGACGGGCATTTAGAAATTAATCGTCGCAAAGTGCTTTGTTTTATGGAAGAACCCCTGCATATGTATTTTTCCAATGCTCAGCACGGAGATGTTACCCAGTATTTTCGATTTTGGGAGGGAAATTCCGAGATTGGGTCCGAGGACGGTAGTTGTACGGGAATGTTGGGGTTTTCCAATATCCCTTCCCAATTGCGCCCGGTAATGATTATGGTCTCTAGCCAGGACGGTCAGCTGCAATCAAAATTTAGCCGGAGATCCTGGCTAAAGGCCATGGAGGCATCCGATTTACCTTTGAAAATACTTAATCTAATCAATACCGGCACCGGGATTGATCCTATTTATAGAGCGAATATTAGGCACTTGGCCGCTTACTGCGTTCCGGGAACAGCTGATCCTTATTTGATTATGGTTTTAAACCGTTTCGGTCTTACTGCAAACAGCCGTTGGTATCTCCAGGAATCATTGCAGAAGATCGGTTGGGATGGTTCGCCGGGTGATTCTGGAGGCGGATTACAGCTAATCTTTGTATTGGCTGATTATTATAAAATTTCCGGGGATATTAGAATGATTGAAAGTTATTGGCCGGTTTTAAAACGGATTGGCCTTTGGCTTTGTAATCAAACCGTTATAGGAACCATAACCCGTGAAAAGAAGAGTACCCAAAGAAGTTTCCGCTTGGGAAGATATGAACGGACTTTGTGGATCTGCGCTTCCTTATATGCTTTAGGCGAGCTAGGGAATATTTTGGGCAAGAATAGTGAAGTTCAGGTTTTTAAAAATTATTTTTTGATTCTATGGACAAAAACCCAAAATTACCTTTTAAATGCGGATGATGATCCGATGAGTGATAGGCTTAAGCCATTAAATCTTTCCGGAGGAGAGGAATTGGTGGAAATGCTGTCGGCCGCTTATCCCCTTCAATTGTCGGAGAGAGGTAATCCAGCTACTCTGGCGCGGATTGCCCGGGTCGCCAAAAATTATCTTTTTCAAGGCGGTGTATTTTCACCTCGAGATTTTAAAGGTGTCGATCTTGAATTAACCGCCAGACTATGTCAGGTTGTTATTCGTGAAGGAGGGGAATACCAGGATATTCTCGATTTTTTACTGTTAGCTGCCAGTCCTACTTTTGGATGGCCGGATCGTATCAACCCGTTGTCGAAAAAAGGAATTGGTGAAAACGGTCATGATCCACGGGTTTTATTTCAAACGCTGTTATTAATCCGCAGCCTGTTTGTGATTGAAGAAGGTGACCAGCTTCATTTATTGCCCGGGATCTTTTGTAGTGATTTTTGGAGCTGCCCGTGTATTGAACTCCACGATTTCCCCACCGTTTTCGGCAGAATTTCGTTGAAAACCCGGACTGTCGGAGATACTACCCAGATAAATCTGGAATCAAATTTTTTACAAACACCCCAAAAAATTATTTTTATAATAAACCAAAAGTATCGGGTGGTTTTTGCCGATACATTAATTAACATAAACGGCGGGGTTATTACCGCCGACCCGGATTTGAGAATGATAAGATTTCGTCGGTGTCGGGCATAATGCTTGTCTTGACAACACTTTTTAGCGTAAGATATAATATACTATGTCAAAGCCTAGAAGAAGTGTGATAAACCCTGTATTTAACAAAAAGAGTACATTTCTTCTTAAGAAGTTATGTGAAAAAGCAAGGTAAATCATTTTTGTTTTTCTGATAAGGAACCTTTTCCATATAACTTGCGGCGGGCTTAAGTTGAAGAGGAGGAATTACTGGAGAATGGCATTAGAGGTTGGCCAGATCGTTGAGGGCAAAGTTACGGGAATTACGAATTTTGGAGCGTTTATCGAACTGCCTACCGGACAAACAGGACTGGTTCATATTTCAGAGGTGGCAGATGAGTACGTCAAAGATGTAAATCAGTTTCTAAAAACCAATGATCTGGTCAAAGTAAAGGTTTTAAACCTGGACAAAGGCAAGATCGGTCTTTCGATTCGGCAGGCGCAACCGTCTCCACAATCGGAAAGAGGTAACAAACAAAACGCGGGTAAATCCTTTGAGGATAAGCTTGCCAAGTTTATGAAGGATTCCGATGAAAGACAGTCAGATCTCCGGCGGAATACCGATGCCAAAAGAGGCGGACGCGGCGGCGGGCGCGCGCCGAGTATGTAGATTTTCCATTACGGTGCTATTAAAATCCGGTAGATGCCGGATTTTTTTGTTTTGCTTATTAAGCTTACCGGGAAAGTGGGACAGATTCTGATGCGGGTGATAACATCCGGCCTAAATGATTATCTGAGTGATGAGTCAAGATTGACGGGAGGCCATGTTACTGAAGCAGCATTTCCAACGTCAATTGCTGAAGTTGCTGAATACTTGCGCGCTTGTTCACAAACAGGAACACGGATTACGATTTCAGGCTCAAGGACCGGCATCGTCGGCGGGGCTGTTCCAATGGGCGGCGCTGTTTTAAGTACCGAAAGAATGCGGCGGATAAAAGAATTTCGTTATGAACCGGTCTCCGATAACTGGCTGGTTACTGTTGAGCCTGGAGTTGCGCTAATTAATTTGCAGAAATGTATCCGTGAGAAAATCCCGGTAGATGATGGTGCGCCGCCCAAGGGAATCAGTGATTTTCAAAAAGATTCGCGCCATTTCTTTTTTCCGGTGGATGCAACTGAAAACTCCGCATCTATAGGCGGGATGGCTGCTACCAATGCATCGGGAGCCCGTAGTTATGCATATGGACCAACGAGAACCCACGTTAATGCCTTACGGGTTCTATTGGCGGATGGGAATGTTTTAAACATAAAACGGAATCAGTACGGTAATCATTGTGATGATAATATCATTCTGCAATTGGAATCAGGCGGGATTTTGCAGATACCGGCGCCGCATTACCGCATCCCACAAGTTAAACATACTGCGGGGTTTTATAATTGCCCCGAATTAGACCCCATCGATCTTTTTATTGGTTCGGAAGGCCTTTTGGGGGTTATTGCGGAGATTGAATTGACATTGGCAAGAGAGCCGGAATGCTGGTTCGGTGGCCTGGCGTTTTTCTTCAGCGAAATGGAGGCGCTTCATTTCGTCAAGCTTCTCCGGGATCGGTCTTCGGAGGCTATTTGTTATTGTCAACCGGCTGCCCTGGAGTTTTTTGACCTAGCGGCTTTACAATTGTTTAATCAATCACGGCAGCGTCAAGCGATTCAATTGCCGGAAATACCCGAATGGACTCAGGCCGCAATTTTTTTTGAGCAAGGATGCGATTGGAAGAGCATTGAACCGGTATATGAAGCCTGGCAAAAGGTTTTGAACGATTGCGGAACTGCGATGGATGATGTCTGGAACGGGCTGGATCCCAGGGATAACTTAAAACTAAAAAGTATGCGTCATTACATACCGGAGGCAATCAACCGGATTGTTTCTGAAAACCGGAGACAGTGTCCGGCGGTTCATAAGGTTGGAACCGATTTGGCGGTTCCCAACTTATATTTAGAAGATATATTCCACTTATATCGCAGCCGCTTGGCCGAAGAGCGGATTCCGGCAGTTATTTTCGGACATATCGGCAATAACAATTTACATGTCAACATGCTGCCTACCAATGAAGTTGGGCTTAAAACAGTAAAATCGTTGCATTTGGAATGGTCCCGGTGGGCGGTTGAACACGGCGGCACGGTTGTTGCCGAACATGGAATCGGCAAGCTGAAGGGAGACTTATTGCGGATCTTGTATACCGAAGCGGAGCTGTCTGAAATGCGGGCGGTGAAACAGGCTTTGGACCCCGGGGATATATTGGGGCCGGGGAATGCAATAAGTGAAATAAAACTTAAGTAAAAATTTTTTTTATATATTGTTACATTATGATTACAATGATAAAATAGATATTAAAGATAAAATAAATTTAATATAATGTGGCAATAATTTACAATAGAATTATATAATAATATTTTGCAATGAGATCGTTTATCAGTTTGGCACCATGATGAGAGGTAGGGTATTTTAACTTATTTTCATATTGAAAATAAGTTTATCAAAAGGAGGTGTATCTGGAGAAAAGCCAGTAATCCAGGTTGTTA
>JARKQY010000002.1 GCA_029974635.1 Bacillota bacterium
GTGTTCTGAAGGAACACAAAATGTCGGCTGGATTGATGCCAATGACTGGCTGGATTACAATGTAACGGTTCAATCAACGGGGGCTTACCGGATTGATTACCGGGTAGCCAGCCCGAATACCACGGGACGGGTTGATTTCCGAATTGGCGGGACCACGCTGGCGTCCACCGCCATACCCAATACCGGCGGCTGGCAGTCATGGACCACGGTTTCGGCCAATGTTACCTTAAATGCCGGCGCTCAAACCATCCGTTTATTCGCTGGCGGCACCGGTTGGAATATCAACTGGTTCCAGGGAATCGCGGGCGGCGCTACAGCAACCCCGACGCCGACAAGAGCGGCGACAGCCACTCCCACACCGACTCGGGCAGCTACTCCGACACCGGGGAACTCGGTTAATTTGGCAGCCGGCAAGTCGATTACCGCCAATAATTATACCCTATCTTTCGTTGCGGCCAATGCCAACGACGGGAACGTGGCCACCTATTGGGAAGGAGCCGCCAATTCGTATCCCAACCTGCTTACGGTAGACCTGGGTACTATGAATAACAACATCAATTCCGTTAGGGTAAAACTGAATCCGGACGCCGCATGGGCGACCAGGACGCAAACCTTATCGGTCCTTGGCAGTAATGACAATTCTACCTTTAGTACTATTGCAGGATCAGCGACTTATACTTTTAATCCGGCGTCTGCCAATACCGTTACCATTAGCCTGTCAACTGGTTACCGTTATATCCGTTTGAGCTTTACCGCCAACAGCGGCGCTACGGCAGGGCAGGTAGCCGAGTTTGAAGTTTGGGGAACCGCCGGGCCGACACCGACGCCAAGTCCTTCACCGACCCCGGGACCGACGACAACGCCGCTCCCAACTCCGATTGGCGGAAACGGAGCAACGATGCCATATTTCAAAATCGAAGCCGAATCCGCCGCGACCAACGGCACCGTGTTGACGCCCAACTTCAAACTGGGCGACTATGCCGGGGAGGCCTCCGGCCGCTCCGCCGTCTATCTCAGTGCAACCGGCCAATACGTTGAGTTTACTTTGAATAGTCCGGCCAATGCCTTCGTGCTTCGCAACGCGATTCCCAACGGCACCTCCGGTACTATCAGCGTTTATGCGGGCTCCACCAAGATCGGCACCTTCGCGGTGAACTCCAAATATGCTTATGTAAATTACGTCGACAGCGACTCCAACTCCCTGGGAAGACAAGACGGCAACGCTGCCTGGTTCTATGACGAGGCGCAACTCGGGCCGCTCAGCACGGTCTATCCGGTCGGAACCAAAATTCGTATTCAAAAGGATGCCGGCGATGTCAGTTGGATTTACGTCGACTTCCTGGAGTACGAAAATGTGGCCCCGGCGGCGTCCAATCCGGATCCAACCAGGTACATCCAGGTTTCCAGTTCCTTATCCCTGGAAACGGCGTTGAATCAATTCCAGACCGATACAACCAAGGTTGGTATCTTTATTCCGGCTGGTTCTTGGCCCTTAAACTCAAAACTGCAACTGTATGGCAGAGCCATACAAATCATCGGAGCCGGTCCCTGGTGGACCAAGCTTGTGGTTCCTCAAACCGGAATGAACCAGGATGCCGGGTTCAATATCCAGTCTTCTGCCAGCGGATCCTCCATCAAAAATCTGTCGGCTTGGGGTAACTATCAGTACCGCGTCGACGGTCCCGGTAAGTTTATCGACGGAAACGGAATGCAAAACGTTACCATCGATAACGTCTGGGTTGAACATTTCATCTGTTTATACTGGGGAGTCAGGGCCGCCAACAACACATTCAAAAACCTCCGCATCCGTAACGTTTATGCCGACGGCATCAATATGACCAACAGTTCGAACAACAATCTAATCACCAACTGCGACGCCCGGGGGACCGGCGATGACAGCTTTGCCTTGTTCAGTGCCACCGATCAAGGCGGCTCATATAATACAGGCAACACCATCTCCTATAGCACCGCCACCCTCATCCGGCGTGCGGCCGGTTTCGCGCTTTACGGGGGCTCCAACAATGTCATTAAAAATATCTACGTTGCGGATTCACTAACCTATCCCGGCATTACCATCAGCTCCTGCGGCTTCGGAATTGTCCAAAGCGGATTCCTCGCCCCCGACTCGGTTGTTGACGGAGCAACCCTCTACCGTTGCGGCGGGGACTTCTGGGGCAACGTCGGAAGCGATCCCGGCGATCGATTCAATAACCATCAGAATTTCCCGGCCATTTGGATCTACTCCGGCGATTACACATTCCAAAACGTTCTCGTCAAGAACATCACTATCTACAATCCGGTCTATTACGGCATCATGTTCCAGACCAATTACGGTATGGGGAATTTACCCATCAACAATATACGCTTCGAAAACGTCGCCATTTATAACGCGCCGCGCTATGGGATTAAACTGTGTCTCAAATCAGAGGGCAGTCAAGGACCACCCCTCGGAAGCGCAAGCCTCACCAATGTCGGAATTAACAATTCCGGTATTGGGGCCATTTACGGCGTTTCCGGCAGCCCGGGCTTTACCATTACTAAATCCGGTTGCAACTGGTAACATCCCTCTCTCCTTATTCATCAAGCTGTCCCTAAGGTTAAATCTTGGGGACAGCTTGATGTTTGTCTTGAAATCCGTTTTTTTGATTTGAAGGATTATATTATGAAGCTGAAGTATGAAGCTGAAGGTCAAGAAAAGCTTCCTATTTACCCTTTTGGACTCCATTCCTTTTCCTCTCCCGAAAATAAGACATAAAATCCTGTATTATTTTTACCGGCTTTCATTCCAGAATGATTAGACTTTTCAAAGAAATAGTTAAAAGTCGAAGGTTCCGGACCTCCTTTTATTCCCGGCCTTCCATAGCCGATCAGGTGATCAGGGTTGGTTTAATAAGTTTCTGAAATGTCCAAGATTTAGGCCCCCAACGTCGTGCTGGTGGTCTTCATGATGGTCCTTTTATGCCAACGGCTGTGATTCATCCAAAAATCGAAGCCGCGTGCTCGGCGTCCATGTCTCGCATATCGAGGCGGAGCATCTTGGTTTTTTATTTTGACAAAATAGCTTCACTCCGACATTGACTCCTAGGAGGGGAGTCAAGCGACGCTTCTTTTCTTGGATGAAAAATAGCGGTCGCGCTCGGAAGCTTCTGCTAGTTGGCAGACAGAAGGCCAGGGACGGCGGCGACCCACTAAAAACCCCGGATGAATTGAAGGAAGTCCGAAACCATGGGTGTCGGCGACTTTTTGGTTGCTTTTTGGGCGCTCAAAAAGTAACTCACCGTCGAAACCGTGTACAGGCAAAGACAGACTTTCAAATTCTTTTAGTAAAGATATTTACCCAAAATTTTTTGACAGATCCAAAACCGCTAAAAAAGATACTCCAATGCACGGTTTCATTCGATTTTAAAGGTTAAAAGAGATTATGGACTTAAGAGGTTCGATGTATCATAGATCAAAGCCTCCCAAAAGAATAAACCAGGTATATTTTCATTCCAAACGGGCAATCTCATCCTCGAAAACAGGCTGTATATAAAAAAATCACGATGGCTCCCGACAAACAGTAAGAGCCGCCCTATTTGGACGGCTTTTTTATATTCAGTTATTTACTTATTGGGCGTAATAATTGATCAGGCACCCCTTCAGGATAATTTCCCGTTCATCCGAGGAAAGGCTGGTCAAATAGAGTTTTAAAGGCGATTTGCCTTTCACACCGATAATCGTTGCTTTCACCTCGGCCGCTCCCGTTTCCACCAGCTTCCGAATCCCGGGAATAAAGATGTAGTCACCCACCGCAAAATTTACTGCGCCTGCATCCATTGTAAACGGAAGCATTCCCCAGTTGATCAGATTGCTCCGGTAACGTTTCGTAGCATACTCAACGGCAATATTGGCCCATCCCCCCAATACCTTCTGGCAGGAAGCGGCTTGTTCCCGGGCTGAACCGTCCCCCGGCTTCACTGCATAGATAACGCTCCCCAGGCCGGTCTCGCTCATTATTTGGCGAATCCGGTCTGCATCGGATGTTCCCGCATCCACCAGCGGTACAAAGACTGACCCTAGTTGGGTCGAATATGGTTCATTGACCGTACCCTCCGCCAACAAGCGCCGCCGTTCCAATTCCAGTTGGCAAATGAACTTGGCTCTTTCAACGTATTCCGGGACTTTACGGGAGAGTGTAAATTCAGCCAGTTTCAGCGGGTTCGACCGGTACGAGGAAGTTTCTCCCGAGGGAATCAATTCATCGGTGGTGGTCACCGGATCCTGAATCACAGCGGCAACCCTTAGCAATAGATTCTCCGGCAGCGGGATCATCTGCGGCCAGTCGGCGATATTGGGACCAAATTTCAGGCTATTCTCCGGCTGTGGTTTCTTATAGCCATCATAAACCCGGTTATCATACACTTGTTTGTTAAATGTATAAGCAATGGCAGAACTCCGGTAGTTTAATTCGGTAGCCGGAGTTAGTAATCCTCCGCTTAACGCGGTGGCAGTTATCGAGCGGGCATCCATCAAAGCCACCGATGCGATTTGATTGTTTCCGGGCTTGGAACCTTCCCGGTTCGGAAAATTACGGGTGGTATGCCGAATACTTAGCCCGTTATTGGCCGGTACATCCCCGGCTCCAAAACAAGGACCGCAAAAAGCGGAGCGTATTGTGACCCCGGCAGTCAACAATTTATTGATGGCCCCGTTTCGGACCAGTTCCGCATAAATCGGCTGGCTGGCCGGATAAACACTTAACCAGAATTCATCATTGCCGATGGAGCTATTATCAACCAGTTGAGCCATTTCATAAATATTTTCAAAAGTTCCGCCCGAACAACCCGCAACTACGGCTTGGTCCACTTGCAGCCGGCCGCTGATAATCTTGTCCGTCAATGTAAACCGGAGCTTCGGATTTTCCAGCTGTCTTTGCCCTTCCGCTTCGACAATCTGCAGGATCTCCCGGGGATGTTGATTTAATTCCGCAATGGAATAAACGTTGCTGGGATGGAACGGCAATGCAACCAACGGTACAATTTTACCCAAATCGATCTTAATAGCGCCATCATAATAAGCGAAACCGCCCGGGGAGAGTTTGTCATAATCCTGTGGCCGGCCGTGAGTTTTATAATATGACTCCACCTGCTCATCGGTGCACCAGATGGAAGAGAGACAAGTGGTCTCGGTGGTCATGACATCGATCCCGTTCCGGAAGTCTACGGACAAGGAAGCAATCCCAGGGCCAACAAATTCGAGGACTTTATTTTTCACAAATCCGTTCTGAAACACGGCTTTGATAATTGCCAGGGCAACATCCTGGGGCCCCACTCCGGGAACCGGAGCACCCTCCAGATATACGGCGATGATCTCCGGATAAGCGATGTCGTAAGTCCGGTTAAGCAACTGTTTCACTAGCTCCGGTCCGCCTTCACCAATGCCCATGGTCCCCAGGGCTCCGTAACGGGTATGGCTGTCGGAACCCAGAATCATTTTTCCGCAACCGGCCATCATCTCCCGCATATATTGGTGAATCACCGCTTGATGCGCCGGTACAAAAACACCGCCGTATTTTTTGGCCGCCGATAGTCCGAAAACATGATCATCCTCGTTAATCGTGCCTCCCACTGCACAAAGACTATTATGACAGTTGGTAAGTATGTAGGGTACTGGGAATTCCTTAAGTCCGCTGGCCCGGGCGGTTTGAACTATACCTACATAAGTTATATCGTGAGATGCCAGTGCATCGAAACGAATTTTCAAATTATGCCCATCGTTGCCGGTGTTGTGCTTGGATAAAATCTGATAAGCGATAGTTTTGGTACGGGCATTTACGGGTTCCATTTCGGAACCGGATATAGCCGACAAGTTTGCTTGCGCCAGCCGCTTGTTAACTCCATCTACGGTGATATTGCTATCATTTTCCAACAACACCGTACCGCCAGCTAAAAATACTCCGTTTCTTCCCAGTAGCTCAACCACAGAAATCCCTCACTTTATGAATCATCATTTTATTGCATAACCATTAAAACATTTACAGTTATGCCCTGTCAAGAGAATGGATCCAAGTATACAAGATTAACCTGAAATAAAACCGTTCCTCGGATAAAAACCCTTTAATAATTGAAATAAATGCCGATATATAATTATCCTCAAAAAGTTTGTTTTTTGGCAAACTTTTGCGGATAATTTTTACATTGTAGCAATGCTACAATATGATGATACATATATTCTGCAATGAGGTGAGTAAATGACGGATTCAAAAAATGCAAACGTCGATATGCGTTCCAGGCCGGACTTTATTGCTAAATCCATTAAATATTATGTAATCACAGCCTGGATTTTAGGTTTGTCTGCTCTGGTTTTGACCCTTTTTACCGTTCCATCTTTTAAAGCCTTTTTAAATACTTATTTGCATCTCCGTTTACCGTTAAAGGTGGATCTAGCTTTTAACCAAATCAATTTTGGATTATTCGCGGTTACTTTTTTAGTTAGTATCACGGGGATCTGGGTGAATTCATCCCGCAATCGCCGCCGTACCGATCGTTTTCATTCCTCACTAATTCTAATTTGTATATTGTCAGGCCTGGGAACGCTTCTATTATTGGTTTTAAATAGTATAAACTATTTCTCCCGGTTTCGCTAAAAAAAACTGGAGGCGATGATGCGTATCATCGCCTCCAGTTTTTTTATTTTACGGTTGCACTTACTTATTTGATGACTCTAAACCGTTTTCGGGCCGCTTTTTTCCCCAGTCGGTCCCGGGTTCTGCCGGATGAATAACCCTGCCGCCAGGTTCCGTACCGGTAACCTCCGGAGAAAGGTCCGTTTCCTGAAAAAAGATATACAACTGCAATTCCGCTGATGGAGGCGATTCCGTACAACAATCCGCCCAAATCCCAGGAATAATAGCTCAAAAAAACGATGGCCGCATTAATCCAGGCAAGGATACGAGCCCGCATTGGTATAATTCCCCAAAATAACATCTCCTGATCCGGCGCAAGCTCCGCCCAGGCCCAGGTAACCCCCAAGAGAGGCAGCCACAGACCGTACACCAAACGGCCATCGGTGATCTGCAAAAAACCAACCACAGACATGGCGGTTCCGGTTGCAACAGTGGCCGTAAGGAAGAATAGACCATATTTCCGGCTCCCCCAACTCCGTTCCAAACTACCGCCTATCATCCATAACCACAATATTCCGAAGATGGCTGAGAATATATCTCGTAACACAATTGGATAAGTGGCCAAAGTCCAGGGCAATGCAAAACCAATATTGGAATTCAGCCTTAGAAGTTCCAAAATATCCCGTAAAGGCGGTATGAAAGAAAACAAAAAAGATAGCCCGGAAATCACGGCAATACTTTTGGTTACAGGGATATACTCCTGGTATAAAAAACGTTTTAACCGGTAACTTAACTCGCCCAAAATCTTTTACAACTCCTTTGAAGATTATTATTCAACCAAGTAGCGGCAATATTCGCCTTTTTTCTAAGATATTCTACGGTTTAATCAAACATCCTCTGGCAATCAATTCCCGAACCACCTGGTTGGTTGCGGGTTCACCCAAAATATTCATTGGATTCCTACTAAGTTCCACGATGGCCAAATTGGGTAGTTTCAAAAAGACCCCGATCTCTTTGACTTGATTGTTTGAAAGCAGCAAAACCTTTAAATTTGTCATCTCCGCCAAACTGGAAATATCGGAAACCAGATTGTTGGAGAGATCCAAGTCTTCCAGATTCAGTAATCTCCTTAACATACTGATATCCGTAATTTGATTGGTTCCGATATGGAGTAGACGCAAATTTTTCAACCGCACCAGCGCTCCAATCTCCTGGATCTCGTTACAATTGATCCATAACCGTTCCAGATTGATCAGCCCGGCTATGGCGCTAATATCGCCAATGGAATTTCGGGACAGCGACAATACCTTCAATTTAGTTAATTTACTTAAGGCGCTGATGTCTGTAACCTGGTTTCCGCTCAAATGAAGCTCTTCCAGTTCCTTTAAACCCGCCAACGGTTCAATATCTTTAATCTGATTATAGGACAGCACCAAATCCCTAAGATTTGTTAACTCAGCCAGGAGATCGATTTTGGTAATTTGATTCCGTCCCAGGTGCAGTTTACGAAGCTCTGTGAGCCCTCCTAAATCAGTAATTTTAATGATTGCATTATGCGATAAATTAATGGCTTCAAGATTCAGATTATTCTTAAGAGGTGTTACACCGCCAATCCGGTTCCCCATGGCGTTTAATTCCCGTAAAGCAAAAAGTTGCTCGATACCCCGGACCGACTTTATCTTGAGACGCGATGCATTCAAAACACGTAAATCCCCGATATCGGCAGGCGAAATTACCCCCTCGGTTTTATTAAGGGCGTTTCGTACAGCGGTATCAAATTGGGAATCTTCGAAATCTAGAGGTTTGAACGAAATGTTATTGGCGATAGCCAGCCCCCGGACGGATAAATCAGAAGTATTTACAGACTTTTTACGGGTATTCGGTGTTAGGACCTCAAACTGTTTTTTTGATCTCCCAACCATCAGTTCTCTCCCGGATGTATTATTCTAACTACACGCCACAGTCTCCCGTAACAAAACATTGTGTAAGCGTTGTTCCGCTTCGACGATTTGCTGGCTTAAAAAAACGGCCATTTCCGCAAGGAGATCCCTGCCTTCCGCTTCCGCAACTTCCACCTTATACTTCAATTGATACAAAGAGGACTCCTTTAATCTTTGAAGTTCAATATCGATAGATCTCAACCGCATTTTTACCTGGGCAATTTTACGAATCACCCGTACCAGTCTGGCGCCGCATTCATTCCCCGCAACCGATTCCGGACTGCTTTCCCACTGGCGTAAAATTCCCTGCAGCCGGACTTCATCACCATCTTCATAGGCCTGGTTTGCTTCCGCCATTAGTTTTTGTTGATGTTCGCGCTGTTTTTCATCAGTCGCCAAATCCGGATGAATCCGTTTGGCAATCTCCCGGTAAAGTTTTTTAAGGTTCTCCGTGGGCTTAAAATCGTAATTCCTATTTTTATCGGCGGTTTCATTGTTTAGCCGGGCGGATTTGGCCGCTTGCGCAGATTCTTCAGCCTGACTCCGGGCTTCCACCGCTTTTTGACGGGCCTCCCGGTTCCCAGGATAAAGCCTGGCCAACTTTTCGGCAATTTTGGCTTCGATCTCATCATACCGGGAATAAAGCCCACCCAATACCGCCATGTACCGCCCTTGAAAAAGATGCAATTCCGCGTGAAGAGTGGCCAAATCAAGCTCTCTTTGCGCTAGTAAGGCTTCGTACCGGGTTAACTCCACCTGTTTTTTCTTGAGTTCCCACTCTTCCGGCAAAACTTGACGAACAACTTCGCTGCCCATCCCTGGTCACCTCTACCCTAAAATAGAATCGGAACCGCTTTTCAGGTCATAACTCACCAAACCACTTGTTTGCGTTATAAGTATCGGCTGCAAATATTCCAAACTTAACTTTCTTTTGGGGGATTTGGCCGAAAATTTTAAAACAACGGAGGTAATCTGAGAAAAGGCGGAGGGTAAAAAGAAACGCCTGACCAATCATTCGATTAAAACGATTATTATTTTTGAAGCATGGATAATTAAGTAAATTACCGGCTTCGGCTTAACGCCATATTAAAAATAATATCAATCCAGCCACCAGTATATTGAAAACCCAAAGAAATACACCGCGCCTGGTGGCGGAACCGGTAAAAACCTTGAATTCTCTCATAATTCCATCTACATTGTCGGAGATTGACTGGGTTCTTTTTTCCAGTTCTAAAGTCCGCTGGTTATGCCGCTCAATCCGCTCGGTTTGTTCCTTGATCTTATGGGCCAGCAGTTCAATATTGGATGCCAGTTTTTTCTGCTCCGTTCCTATTTCTTTACGAAATTGGGCCAAATCACGATCAATGGCCAATGATAATTCCCGTAAATTGGCGACCAGCTTGGCCAGATCCAATTTAGAAGCCGTGCGGGCCGCCAATTCAACCTGAGCGGCCTCGATTGCCTTTTTCATCTGTTGGTTCACCCTTTCCCGTAATTCCATCTCTGCGGTTAGTCCGGCGCCTTGCGCCTGTAATCTCGATAATTGAATCATATATTCCGCCAAAAGCAACCGCTCGGTTGCTAAAAACCTTTCATAGGGCGCAAAATTAACCAGAAGTTCCTCCGCAAGCTGTTGTTTAAATTCTTTCAACTTTTTACGGATGACTAACGCGTCATAACCACCCTTGAACGTCCGCAAAATGGCTCCGATAAACAAGCTTCCATCGCCCTTCCGTCAAAATATGCATTTATACCCGCCAAAGAGTCCGAAGTTACGCCTACGCCATTAAAAGCATTTACTCCCGCGGAGGCGCTAAAGCGCAGAGAAAGCAAGAATGACAATCAATTATATATTTTAACTCTGCGCCTTTGCGCCCTGTGGGGGAATAGTTTTTCCCAGTTTGTTACAGCACGGATTTATGCCAAAATTGCCTGGTACGCGCCGGCGTCCATCATCAATTCAATAATCGGCATCAGGGTTTCCGGCGGCACCTCTTGGTTAACCAACTCCAATAATTGTTGTTTGGATTCAAGCAATGAACCCACCCGGGCCAGTTCTTTTTGGGTATCATCGTTAAACCAGTTCACCAGTTTGCCGATGCCTTGAGCCACCAATAACGATAAGCCAAAATTACTGATTCCTTCCACAAAATCAGCCGTACTGGCGGCTTCAATGGCGAAACGGGCCGTTTTACCGGCATTTCTCCCTATTCTTAAAGCCGTTATAATGTGGCCGGCCATCTCCGGCAGGTGAACTCCCATCAACTCCAATGTTTTATCAGCAATGAATGTGGCGGCGCATGTTTTGCCGGTTACCGCCAACGAGACGCGCAGGAATCTATCCAGGCGAACCCATATCCCCTTTTGGAGCCGGCCTTCCCTGCGTAATTTGCAAAAATATTGCAGTCCGTTCATGGCCACCAAAAGTGTGTTGTTACTGTATAATCCGAAGGCAATGCCCAGGACCATGCAAATGGAGTAGGCTGTGGGATTTTTGCGGAAGAAAGCCATAATAACTGCCTCCGTACCGATTTCGATCGCATCGGTTATATTCACCGACAACCATTCAATGGCTTGATCCGCAGGCATTCCGGCGGCTTGCTGGATGGCATCGGCAAAGGGCAAAGGAATCCCTTCCGGAGAGCAAAACTCTTCCCCGACTTCTTGAAACCAGTCGCTGATACCGGGAATTACATCGAGTTCATAAGATTCCAATAAACCTTCCAGACTATGGCCATATTCGATATGATGCGCTTGCACGGTTATCAAATCAACATCCGCCGCCGTGCCGGAAATCACCTCCGCCAAATCCCCATATTCACTATCCAATCCGGTCTGGAAGGAATATAACCCATTCATGCCAATGCCACCCATCACTCAAATTTATTTGTAATAACCATTCATGCCTGCAAACACAACCAGAAATGAAAAACTGATAACCAAATAATAAACAACTGTTTTTCATCGAAAATTACAATTAGCAATACTAATTCGACCAGAAATTACCTTTTCCTGCATTCCCGCCAGCAGCAGAATCAATGGAGATTTTCTTCGGATTTAGCGAATACTATTGTTGTTCTGATTGCTGATTGCTAATTTATACCATTTGCCGGCATTGGGGAATGCAGACAGTTTGATTCGAAACGCAGGATTTTTTGCTGAGTTCACCGAATTATATTTGAGTCTTTAACTGTTTTTTGGGAGGTATATTATGATCAAAATTTTTACGGACACTACATCTTCTTTAACCATCGCCGAGTATCAAAAATATGGCATCGGGGCTATACCGCTTCATTTAACTCAAGGGGAGGATTCGAAACAGGAACTCTTCGAGATGACCTACAATGAGTTCTATCGCAACCAACGGGCCGGCTTAAAATACACCACTTCCCAGCCTTCCCCGGAGACCTATGAAAAAAACTTCAAACCGGTGGTTGAAGCCGGAGACGAAGCAATTGTCATTATGTTGTCTGCAGAAATATCAAACACTGTCAATACGGCCTACACTGCCGTCGCCATGCTGGAGACCGACAAAATATCCATTTTTGATTCGAAACAAACCGGCTTTGGCCAGGCGGCCATGGCCATCCAGGCAAAACGGATGGCCGATGCCGGTGCAAGCCGGAAGGAAATACTGGACGCATTGGAAGATATGCGCAAACGGACATATACTTTTTTTATTGTAGAATCGCTGCGTTATATATATGAAGGCGGCAGGCTTTCCGGGGCTCAGGCCCTCATCGGTTCGGTTATCCAGATTAAACCGATTCTCTGGCTTGATGACAATGGCCGGTTGGTTTCATTTGAGAAGGCCCGGACTCTAAAAACCGCCAAAACCAGGACCATTGAACTGATTCAAGAACGGGCCAAACCGGGAATTGAACAAATCGCCCTTCATTATGGCGATAATTTTCAGGAAGCAACCGAATATGTCAAAGATTTGGAGGAGTTTGCGGGCCCTTCCATTCCATTAATACAAATATCTCCGGTTTTAGGAGCTCACTCCGGACCCGATCTTTTGGGGATCGTGCTGATTACCAAGTAATTGCCCCGCTGAATACTGGTTTGTATTTTTATCACGGAGTATACCGTGGACATATTAAGCTTCGCTTAACTAAAAGTCTGTGGGATAATAGTCTCATGATTTTTGACCCGTTTGAGCAGCTTATATTTTGTTTAGGGAGCCTATTTATCTATCTTAGAAAATATATATACAAAGAGATCTGCTTTGGAAACTTGGGACACATTTCAGCGTTAATAAAAACTTGGGAGCATAAATCCGAAAAGAGGGGTATCATGGAAGAGTTAAAACTCCCAAAGGATTTTCTATTGGGGACAGCTGGCGCGGCGGTGCAAATTGAAGGCGGGGACCGCAATAACACGTGGTACCGTTGGTGTGAACAAGGCCACATCCGGGACGGCAGCCATTGTATTTCAGCTAATGATCATTGGAACCGCTACCGGGAGGATATCCTGTTCATGAAGGAACTGCATCAGGATACCTGCCGCATGGGTATAGAGTGGAGCCGTATCCAGCCGGAACCTGGCCGGTTTGATCCGGATGCGCTTTCCCATTACCGGGACGTGGTTCATGAACTGACGAAAAATAATATCAAACCGCTGATTACTCTGCACCATTTTTCCCATCCGTTATGGCTGGAGGACCTGGGGGGATGGGAGAATCCTGCGGTAGTTGGATATTTTAAGAATTATACTCAATATGTGGTTGAGAACCTGGGTGATCAAGTCAGTGATTGGATAACCATCAATGAACCCAATGTATTTACTACATATGGTTATCTTTATGGTACTTGGCCGCCTGGAAAAAAAGATATCGGCGCGGTGTTTCGGGTTTACCGGAATATGATCAAGGCGCATATTGAAGCCTATAAACTCATTCACGAAATTCGCGGGCGAATGCATTTTCCGGGAAAGACCATGGTTGGTGTGGCCCATCACCTGAGAGTCTTTGATCCGGAACGAAACCGGCTCGCCGATAAAATACCCGCCAAGCTTATTCAGTATTTGTTTCAGGATTTGGTTGTTCAGGCAATGGCAACCGGAAAATTCAAATTCCCCTTGGGTTTTGGAGAATACCCTTTGGGAAAAGGAGTCTTTCAAGATTTTTTCGGCGTTAACTATTATTCCCGGGATATGGTCCGGTTTACCTTCAATCCGGGAGCGGTCTTCGGAGAATTAAAAGTTAAAGCGAACTCTCCCGTCAATGACCTGGGCTGGGAAATCTATCCCGAAGGCTTGTATCGTTTATGTAAATATTATTACCGAAAATTTCTTATCCCCGTCTTTATAACGGAAAACGGCATTTGTGATAGCAACGACACGCTGCGCTCAAAATATATTTATGATCATTTACAGCAGGTTACCCGATTGATCAACGCAGGAATCCCGGTTCGCCGCTATTATTATTGGACTTTAATCGACAACTTTGAATGGCTGGAGGGCGAAAGCGCCCGGTTTGGCCTGGTTCACAACGACTACCGGACTCAACAACGGACAATCCGCCCGAGCGGCCGGTTTTATGGCGAAATCTGCACTCTAAAAGAGATACATAAGGCAATGATTGCCAAATATTTATCCTGAAAAATTTAATTTAATAGAAGTGGTTACTTCTGGATAAAATCTTGGTATATAATTTTGAAACGGGCAGGAATTTCGATCCAGTTGTCAAATTAGAATTAGATTAATATTTTGAATTTAATTCGGCAAGGGACTCTATATGGCAATTTATCATACGAAACCGCAACCAATGAAGAAAAAAAGAGGTGTGGATGTGGTTAAGGAACGTTGTGACGTATTAATCTTGTCGGCAAGTTATGGCGGCGGCCATAATCAGGTGGCGAAGGCCTTAACCTGTAGCTTACAGATTCAAGCACCGGGGATTCATGTTACAACAGTTGACTATTGCAGTTTAATGGAGCCTTTCTTAAACCGTTTGACTCACTTTAGTTATAATCAAAGCCTGCGGCATTTTCCCGCAGGTTATGCCCTCTATTATCAAGTCACCGAAAAAATAACGCCCGACTCTTTCTGGCAGCGACGGCTAAACCGGATAGGGTACTCTGAGTTGTACCGGCTGGTTCGTCAGTTGCGACCCCGGGTTATTGTTTCCACTTTTCCTTTGCCCGCCGGGGTGCTTTCTTGCATGAAAGAATCCGGGGACTTACATGTCCCGACAGTAACGGTTATTACCGATATGAGCGTTCACAGCCAATGGATTCACCCCTATACCGATCTTTATTTGGTCGGTTCCGATGAAGTAGCCCGGGGACTGGCTGAACGCGGAATTCCCCCCGAAAAGGTCATTGTGACCGGAATTCCTGTCATGCCTGCTTTTAACCGGCACTTTGATGCGCTGACGACGAAAAAAGAGTTCGGAGTCCGTCCGGATCGCCAAGTAGCCGTTTTTATGGGTGGTACCAACGGTATTTTCGGAAAAACCAAATTCCATAAGATTTTCAATGAATTGGGGGACAAAGTACAGGGATTGATAATTACCGGGGTAAATCAAGATCTGTACGATAAGTTGCAAACCGCCAGTTTTAAATATTCCAATATCAAAGTTCTGAAATATGTTGAAAACATGGCCGGCTTACTGGATATCACCGATGTCCTGGTCACCAAAGCCGGCGGCATAACAATTTCCGAAGCCCTGGTCAAAGGCGTGCCGATGGTCATTTATAAACCCATACCCGGGCAGGAGGAAGTGAACGCTAATTATCTCTGGCGGCACCGGGCAGCCATCATCGCCAAGAGCGAGCATCGGTTACGGACCGCAGTCCATCGCATGGCGACCGATGAAGAGTTCCGCCGGCATTTTAGGCGTAATTGTTTAAAGATTGCCACTCCCAATTCGGCCGAAACTTGTGCGGGATTAATACTGGATCAGTCTTTCCAGGCAACCCGAAAAACAATCCATTACTTAGTTTCTTCAAGGAGAGAGGTACGTGCCTGACACCAAGCGGGGTCTTTTTGGGCATCCGGTAATCATTGCCTTTATGGCAATCATTGCTGCCGTTGAATTCATCCGGATGTCTTTATTTATTACCTTTTTGCCCAGTTTCATGACCAGCCTGCATTATACCACCATCGCAATCGGAGCGGTAATCTCCGCAAACCTGTTGGCGGATAATTTGTCCAAAGGCGCCATGGGCTGGCTGGTTGACCACCGGGGCCCCTGGCCGGTATTGCTGGCCGGGAGCATCACTGCTTTTACCGGAATTATTTTAATTATGAATTTCCCCCAAGATCTTTTTCTGATGATTATCGCCGCCATCCTAATCGGACTGGGCGTTGCGCCCACATGGCCGGCTGCCATAGCGGGATCCATTCAAACAGTTGGTGAAGAAAAACGGGCCACCATTATCAGTGTCATCTCCGTGATCTGGTTGTCCGGCGGCGGATTAGGCCCCATTTTAATGGGCTTTCTCATTGACACCCGGCTCCGTAAATTTTTGAGCAAAGTAAATTTGCCACCTATCGACGCCTACAAAACCGGTTTCACCATCCTATCCGCTGTCGCTGTTTTAGCTGTGGTCATCAGTATACTGGGTTGGCTGAGCTGGCGCAGTCTCCCCCATTTACAGCAGCATACCGTTAACCCGGAAGGCGGGGAACGGAAACCACACCGGTTAAGGGAGGTCTTTCACCGGTTATGGCTGGTCAAAGGCTTGATACCGGGAATGTTTTTTCAAACTTTGTCTTTGGGAATGCTTCTTCCCAACTTGCTTCCCTATGCCACCCGTCAAATCGGTTTGTCCGAATCCCAATACAGCTTGCTATTGCTGATTGGCGGCGCCTTTGTGGTCTTGTTCATGATTCCCGTGGGGCATATGGCGGATAAATTCGGCAGCCGCAGCTTTCTGGTGGCCGGTTTTACGTTGGCGGCATTATCTTTATTCGTATTGATCCAGTTTGGCAATGCCACCAATATTTGGTGGATGGTTGGTTTCGTCGGTTTATCTTATGCCTTGATTCAACCGGCTTGGAACGCTTTACTGGCCGGTTCAATCCCTCCCGGTCAACGCGGGGTACTGATGGGATTATTCATGTCCGTTGAAGGTCTTGGATTTGCTGTGGGTCCATTATTGGGCGGATTCCTGGGTTCTCTCACCGGACAAGCACCGGGTATTTTAGGCCGGATGGGTTCTGCCACCCCCTTTTACGTCAGCAGCTTTTGCCTGATCATTATGGCCTTCGTTTATCTGGTATATCCCTTTCATATTTATGAGCTCAAGGAAGAATCATGATTGTAGCGGTTCCCGTAGTTATTCTCTTAGTATGGTGCCTTATTTATCCGGTAACGGATTATTATGTCCGTCTCCTGGCGCCGGAAGTAATTAAAAAAGGAGTATCCCCGGAAAAAAAAATCTGCCTAACCTTTGATGATGGACCCGATGCAGAATACACTCCGGCCTTGCTAAAAATTTTACAAAAGGCCGAAATTCCGGCGGTCTTTTTTTTAGTCGGCCGGAAATGCGAAGCCGCTCCCAACCTGGTGCAGGAAATCCGGGATGCGGGCCATGAAATCGGTCTGCACACTTATTACCATCAGCATTCTTATTTAATGTTTGTATATAAGAGCCTGATCACGATGTATCGCGACAAAACAGCAGTTGAAAAAGCAGCTGGCCGGCCGGTAACCTTTTTCCGGCCTCCCTGGGGTGCGCTCAATCTTTTTCAATACCTCACCGCAAAATGGTTGCAGCTGAAAATTGTACTTTGGACCGCCAATGCCCGGGACTGGAATCTTGAAACCCAACCCGACGGGATTTATCATAACCTTTTGCAGAAGGTGGGGCCGGGTTCAATTATTGTACTGCACGATTCGGGCGGCGATCCCGGGGCGCCCCGGAATACGTTACAGGCACTGCCGCGAATCATCGAGCATTATAAAGCCAATGGGTATCAATTTGTTGCGCTGCAAGAAATCTGCGGCAACATGAAAGCGGGGTAAAAATCATGAGTGGAACCGGCATTTTCCGCCGGATCACCGAGGCCGTCGACCGTCGTTTTGTGGCGGATGTGGGCGCTATCCCGGTTCCGGGGTCGGAACAGCGGCTACTATTAATCTGTTTTCATCCCTATCACGGTAAAAAACCGGTCCAAATCCCTCCCCAGGTCACGATAAACCCTGGGGATTCCGTCTGCGAACTTCACTTTTCCAACCAACGGATAACGCAAATCGCAGCCGCAGCGGGTGAGCGTCCCATTGAATGGCATATCTTCGAGATCCTAAAAGGTGAATTCGCCCAGTTGGCCAAAGCTCTCCGGGATGGCCAAGTCCCGCAGGAGATAAGAGGAATTTACGGAGTGAACACCATGGGTTCCGTCTCCAAACGGTTGGGATTTACCCTGATACCGCTCCCCAAAGGATTGAACCGTATCTGGCTAGGCTTTTGGGAGTCCCTGTTGCGCCGGATTTACTATTCATATAAAACCTCCAAAAAAGCTAATTTTAAACGGATGATGGACCCTCATGAAATATGGATCTCTCGGGAGGAACTATTGCGGAGGCATTTGAAAGATAGTTCGCCGGGTCTTTAGTTTTGCGGTTCGATAGTTTGATAATTTTTTGATGGTAGATATTGGCAAAAACGACAGGCCATGCAAAAGCAGCGCATCCTTGCGCTGATTGTGAAAGAATAACTTTAGAGTTTTAAAGTGAGGTTGGTTATTTTGGTAAAAAAAAACAATTGCAAGAGATGCTTACTTTGAAACAATTTCCCCGATAATCAAAATATGATATTGAATGGTTAAATGAAAATGAAATGGGGCCTTGTTCTGTATGACTTGCGGAGTATCTTGCAGAAGCAATGGATTTAAAATTGGGTATGCGTGTTTTAGATATCGGTTGTGGAAAAGCAATGAGTTCAATTTTCCTTAAAATATTGGGATAGCTGATTTTGACTGTATTAAGATTCCCAACTCAAGAGATAAATTGGCTTACGCGTAACCACCTTGTACCTAAATTAAACAACCGAATAATGGCTTAACATTAAAAATAAGTTAACCGCTAATTCTCCACTTGTGGTTTTATGGGAATTACGTTAGAATAAAATAAGTTAAGCATAAAATAAATAACCTTCAGGGTCGGTTAAATTCCGAACCGGCGGTAATCGAGAAACATATTATAGATGAAATTATAATATGTTCAGTAGCCCGCGAGCGATAACAATCAACCATTGTTCTTTCGCAGATTTGGTGAGATTCCAAAGCCGACAGTACAGTCTGGATGAAAGAGGGTTTTGTATTTGTTTTGAACCTGAAGGGACGTCATGACGTCTCTTTTATTATTTTACCACTTCTCGGTGACCTCTATGGTTAAATAAGTAATTTAAGGAACTCTTATGGATCAAGACATTATCTTTATGAAACGCGCTTTGGAATTAAGCCGGCTGGGCGCTTCCATGACCCATCCCAACCCCATGGTTGGCGCAGTAATCGTTAAAAATAACCGGATTATCGGCGAGGGCTGGCACCGTGGTCCGGGCTTTCCCCATGCTGAAATTGAAGCCATCAATTCTTGCCGGGAGGATCCGGAGGGCGCAACTCTATTCGTCACACTTGAGCCTTGTAATCACTGGGGCAAGACACCTCCCTGTACGGATGCCATCATCAAAGCCCGGATTGCTATAGTTAAATTCGCGGTAAAGGATAATAACTGTGATGTTACCGGGTGCGGCGACGAAAAGCTACGGGCAACAGGCATCAAAGTGGAAACCGGACTTTGCCGGGATGAGGCCTTCGAAATCAACCGCAGTTTTTTTTATCACTGTCAAACCGGAAGGCCATGGATAATCATGAAATCCGCCACCAGTCTGGATGGGAAAATTACCACCGCCGGGGGCGAGTCCCGCTGGATTACGGGACAACCAGCCCGTCAAATGGTACATCAACTTCGTTCCCAGGTAGGGGCGGTTTTAGTCGGCAGCGGAACTCTCATCAAAGATAACCCGGAATTGACCAACCGGCTTCATGAACCCATCGTCCGGCAGCCGTTAAAGGTTTTATTGGACAGTGAATTAAGGGTAAGCAGCGAGAAACGTTTGGTCAAGGATAATCCGGATAATCTATTGGTTTTTTGCACGGAACGGGCCTCTTTATCCAAGATGAAAACTTTGCAAGACAGAGGGGTCCGGGTGAAGCGGCAATCTGTCTCGCAAAAAGTGGACTTAATCGATGTTTTAGATACTTTGGGTTCCCTAAAAATCCGGTCGATTCTGGTGGAAGGCGGTTCTGAAATCTTTGGGAGCTTCCTCCGGGAAGATCTCATTCAGGAATTTTATTTGTTTTATGCGCCCTTCTTCATCGGCGGCGCAGCCTCCAAAGGGGTTGCCGGCGGTGACGGAATTAAGGCGCTGCAAGATGCCCGCCGTTTAAAGATCAATACCATTGATAAAGTCGGTGAAGATATCTTAATTCACGCCTACAAAGAGGAGTTGACAGCTTGTTTACCGGTTTAATCCAAGGAATCGGAGCTATACTCGAAAAAAAAGCGAGCCCGGGATCGGCTTCATTAAAAATAGCCACCTCTCTTATTTCCAAGCTGAACTTGGGAGACAGTATCGCTGTAAACGGCGTCTGTCTCACCGTGGCCGCCCTGGGTTCCGACTGGTTCAAAGCCGATATGATGCCGGAAACCTTAAAAAGTACCACCCTGGAATATTTACAACCGGGTGAGCGGGTCAATCTGGAACCGGCCCTCTCCCTCGCTGATCGTTTGGGAGGACATTTGGTCAGCGGGCATGTGGACGGCATCGGACAGATAGTTAAAATCCAGCCCCAAAGCAATGCGGTTATCATCCAGATATCAACAACCTCCGAATTAATGAAATTTATTGCCTTAAAAGGCTCCATAGCCGTTAACGGAGTCAGCCTGACAGTACAGGGAGTGACGGGAAACCAATTCGTAATATCCTTAATTCCCCACACCATGCAAACCACCAATCTCCAATATTTGCAAACCAACGACCAGGTAAATATCGAGGTTGACATTTTCGCACGCTATGTTGCCAATTTGTTAGAGCAAAGAACGGCCAACAACGGCCTGACTATAGACTTCTTAAAAGAGCACGGGTTTTAAAACCAGCTCTATTCTTTCGACATTCGATTTTCAACTTCTGACTTCTGTTTTCTGACTATAGACTTTTGACTTAAACTGTAAACCGCAGACTGTAGACTTTAACTAAAGAGGTGTAATCACATGAACTCAATCAAGGAAGCTATCGACGATATCAAAGCGGGAAAAATGATTATCGTGGTTGATGATGAAGGCCGCGAGAATGAAGGAGACCTGGTAATGGCGGCCGATAAAATCACACCGGAAGCGGTGAATTTCATTGTCACGCATGCCAGGGGATTATTATGCGTGGCATTGACCCCGGAACGGGCCCAAGAGTTGGAAATATCGCTGATGGTTCCCCGTAACACCGAGCATATGGGCACTGCTTTCGGAGTAACCGTTGATTATAAAGATGTAACCACTGGAATCTCCGCATCGGAACGGGCCGCCACCATTCAAGCGCTGACCGGCAAGGATGTCAAACCGGAAGATTTTTTACGCCCGGGCCATATCTCAACATTAATCGCGAAACCGGGCGGGGTTTTGGTCAGGGCCGGCCATACCGAGGCCTCGGTTGATCTGGCTCGCCTGGCCGGATTGGAACCTGTCGGTGTCATTTGTGAGATCATGAATGAAGACGGTACCATGGCCCGCCGTCCGGACTTGGAAGTTTTGGCCCGGGAATATGGCTTTAAAATTGTAAGTGTGGCTGATTTGATTTCATACCGCTATGCTCAGGACCGGTTGGTCAAGCGGGAGGCGGAGACGACTCTTCCTAACAAATACGGTAATTTCAAGATGATTGGCTACTCCTCCTGCTGCAACAACCAGGAAAGTGTGGCTTTGGTTTATGGCAATATCGCTGCCAAAGTTCCGCTGGTAAGGGTTCATTCGGAATGTTTAACCGGAGATGCGTTCGGATCTTACCGCTGCGATTGCGGTGAACAATTGGATCAGGCCATGGCCATGATTGCCGCGGAAGGCGCCGGTGTCCTTCTTTATTTGCGCCAGGAAGGCCGGGGAATTGGCTTGCTGAACAAACTCAAGGCTTACCAGCTTCAGGACCAAGGGTATGATACGGTAGAGGCCAATGAGAAGTTGGGATTCCAGGCTGATCTCCGGGAATACGGTCTTGGAGCCCAAATCTTGCGGGATCTGGGGTTGGCCAGGATCAGGCTGCTTACCAACAATCCCCGGAAGATTATCGGTTTAAACGGTTACGGTTTGGAGATTACCGAACGGATCCCCATTGAGATCAAACCCAGATCCGCCAATCGTTTTTATTTGGAAACCAAACAGGAAAAATTGGGACATTTATTGGAGGTTGATGAAGGTGAGAGTAATTGAAGGAAGCCTGGTCGGACGTGATGTAAACATCGCTATTATTGTAAGCCGCTTTAACCACTTTATCACTCAGCATTTGTTGGACGGGGCATTGGATGCCCTGAACCGGCACGGAATCGCCGCTGATAAATTGACGGTAGTTTGGATCCCAGGAGCATTTGAAATCCCCTTAATCGCCAAAAAACTGGCCGAATCCAAAAAATACGCCGCGGTTATTTGTTTAGGCGCGGTGATTCGCGGCGCCACTCCCCATTTCGATTATGTAGCCGCCGAAGTTTCCAAAGGCATTGCCTCAGTTGGGCTAGAAACCGGTATCCCAATCATATTCGGAGTAGTGACCACCGATAATATCGAACAAGCCGTTGAACGGGCGGGAACCAAATCCGGAAATAAAGGCTGGGATGCCGCTTTAACCGCATTGGAATTAATAGATTTGAATGCCCAACTATAAAGCGGTTCCGAAGGCTGTCCAAAAAGCAATTGAATCCGTAACATTCAAAACATCTTTTACGGACAGCCTCCCGCTTTTCGTATGATTTGGCGAACGGCCGAAACCACCATCAACTCAACCTCGCCGCGGGGTTTTTCAGCCTCGTCGAGGAAGATGGTTTTTGCTTCAACCCATTCTTTTGAAGCGCGTTTTTGATTCTCAATCAAACTAAGCCCTTCCAGGCCTATAGCTGCTATTTTCGCCAAATCCGCCGCTAAATCCGCAATCTCCTTCAGCGCCGGCGCCTTACAAATGGTTTGTTGCAGCCGTTCATGATTGTTCTCCCATAGCGTTAACCAGGCTTTGGCCTCATTCAATTTGTTTTGATCCGGCGGAGTACCGGCGAACATCTGGTGAATCAAGCGCCGGAAATCCCGGGCGATTTTCGCATCCGGCCTGGCCGCATCCACCATCCGGGTTAATGGTGAAAAGGTAGTGTGTTGGGAGTTAATATGCCTGGCGTATTCCTTCACCGGTTCAACCACATCCGCCAGGTTCTTTAATGCTTCAATGTCGTAACTACCGGCTAGCCGCCGTAAAAACATGAGATAATTCTTTTCATGGGTCAGACCCAACTCTTCCAGATGGAGGCTTACAGTATCCAACCGGCGGTACATATCATCCACATCGGTGACATCACAGGGAGACCAAAACCGCTCCGCAATAGCCGCGGTTCGGGGCCAGATTCGGGAATCAATGTTTTCAGCGCTGACATATTCACTCCACATTGCGGCCTCTCCTCCCAGGATTAGCGCCTTTTGAGCGTCATTCAAGGAGCTTTTTTCCGGACACGGATCATTTTGATAATGATATTCAGCGGACTGGAGTAAATCAATATAATATCCATTTGCCAAAACACACGGGAAACCCGCCTGGACGGCGCTTACCAAATGCTCTTTACCCCGCCATGATTCGATTACAGAGCTTTCAGCCAGCTTGGGATCTAAGATCTCATCCCAGCCCATCATTTTTTTGTGATGCTTGGCAAGAATCTCCCCTAAACGGTTCTGAAAATAAACCTGTAAGTCGCTTTTGGTTTCCAATCCATTGGACTTTTTAAATTTTACAATCTCGGGATCTTTATCCCACTGTTCATCAGTGACTTCATCACCGCCGATATGAATATAATCATCCGGGAAAAGGCTGGCCATTTCCCCGAAAAAGGTATCCAAAAACTGATACGTTGCTTCTTTGGCCGGATTTATCGAATTCGCAAAGATTTTATAACGGTCGGCAATGTGATATTCCTGGAAGGTACTGCCCAACTCCGGATACCCCACCAGCCAACTGGTACAATGGCCTGGTAAATCAAACTCCGGCACCACTCTAATACCCCGTTCGGCCGCATAGGATATAATCTCCCGAATCTGTTCCTGGGTGTAATATAGCTGATCCGAACCCATTTGGTGCAATTTGGGACATTGCCTGCTCTCGACCCTGAAACCTTGATCATCGGAGAGGTGCCAATGAAACACATTTAACTTTACAGCAGCCATTCCGTCAAGATTCCGCCTAATAACCTCCAGCGGTTGAAAATGACGGGAACAGTCAATCATTAAACCGCGCCACGGAAACCGGGGGAAATCTGCGATGGTTACCGCCGGAATAAAAAACCCCTGGTCGTCACAGTCCAGCAATTGCAAAAAGCTCTCCATACCGCGAATAACCCCTAGATCCGTTGCGGCGCTTAAAAAAGCCTTTTCCGCAGTAACTTTTAGAGTATAAAATTCATCCTCATGAAGCTCCACTCGGCCTTCTCTTTGACAACTGATTTGCAACTCCGCCCCGGAGTCATTCATTACATTGGAAACCTCTTTTTGATCCACAAATAAGCCAGTCCTTCCGGAAAGCCGCTGGAGCATGCGGAGACTTCCGGAGGTCAATCGTGGCGAAACAATACCCTGAACCGCAATTTTAAACTGTTTGGTAATTCGTAACTTCCCCGGCTCAAAACTGATTTTGGCCGGAACCGGCATCAGATTGCCATAGTTATTCATTCAACCATCCTCACTTTTCGTCAGAAAAATTAACTTCGATTACTGGTAAAAGAAGTTTATATTATTGGTTCATAGTGAAAAAAAGATTTCATTAACCGCATACCACACGAAAAAAAATGCAAAAGTTGAGTAATCAACTTAATAATTTTTAATATAGGTCGATAATTTTAGTAGTAGTACTATAATATATAAATATATTTATATATTAAGTATACTAGGGGAAGCTTTTTTTCTCAAGTCATTAGCATAGATAATTTTTTAATACAGAGCCTAAATTAAAGCTTCGCTTTAATAGGGGGTATTGGTTATGTTTAATGAAATGAAGGTTTACTATAACGAAGACGGTATTGTTTATGAATGCTTCGACGACAAAACCCGTAAAGAGATAACCGCTGAAGTCCAAAAACTTTTCACAACCAACCTGCGCAATAAAATTCCAATTATGATCATCGATCCCGGCCAGGTAGAGGTACTAAAAGATGCGATTCACAGCGGGAATGAAGCCATTATAAAAATGAACGGCACCAGTGTCGAGTTTCACTATAGCTATGGTTTTATAACCGAAGAAGAATATAAACGTTGCCAGGAATTGATCTCCTCCAACTCCTCCTATCCGTCATAAATCATGGATTTTTAACCCAGACTCCGAAAAAGCCAACACGGATCTTATCCGCCGTTGGCTTTTTTCGGAGTTTTTAAATTGATTTCAGCTATTAAAAATCAACTTGAAAACTAAGAATAATATTATTTTTATTTTGATGACTCTGATATTCACCTTGTAGTGCTATATTATCGGCCATTTTATATTTGCCGCCGAGCACTATCCATTCGGCCCAGGCCCTTAAATTTGGGGCCTGGCAAATCCCGGCATAAGCTTGGAATTTAGGAGCGATGCTAAATGCCCCTTCAACATAGAAACCGCTTTGCCAGTCGTTTCCGGCGCTGCTCTCGGTTACAAATTCTCCTAAAACCTGAAAGCGATTTGGTTTGTAGATTGCGTCAACCACAATACTTTTCCTGTCGGCTGTTGAACTAACCGATGATAGTCCGACACCCAAATTTAAATCGCTGAGCACCGGAAAATCGACGCGCACCGCCAGATCCAGTCGGGATTCCGTAGGGGTCCCCCCACTCAAGGAAGACGCAATGGATACCTCATCAAGGCCAATCTGATATTTTACTCCGGTCCCGTTGGCGGGTTCCAAAGCATCGGCCAGGCTTTCAATTATCGTTGCCGATTTTTCCGCGGACCAGGTAATTGGGAAATGCCCCACTTGCAGTACATCCGCTCTTTGAAACAGGCCTTTTTGATAGAAATACACGCTTTCGGGAAGAGCAGTAGAACTGCCGAAACGAAATTCACCTTCAACGCCGTTATTGGTGCTTAACGCCGCATTCCATTTCAAGGCCAAGCGATCTAAAACGAATTGATTCAAATCAAAAGTCACCCGCAGATCACCTTTGACATCGATATTGGCAGCTAAAACCGCACTGGATGCCGTAAATAAAACCACCAGGAACACCGTTACAATAAGATATTTTTTCATCTTTAACCTCCATGAAATATGATTACATTTAACTTGACCGGAAACGCAATCAAATGTTCCAGATGACATGTTAAAATTCCTTTTTTATATTAATGAAATCCCCGTTAATCCAGTCAACCCGTCATAAAATTCCTGGTCGCGCCTTGCAAGTACGGAGGTTAATAGAAGTGAAATCAATACGATCCAAGCTATTTCAATAACTTAATTCTGTTGTAAACATTATTAGGGCGATTACCCAAAAAATCACTAGCTCTGAACATCTTGCAGGGCTTTAATAATTGCTTTGTTTTGGGGATATATCTGGAGCGCCTTTTGATAATAGACTGCGGCTTCAGCATTTTGTTTCTGTTTCCGGTAACCATGGCCCAACCACATGTATGAAATGAAATTATCAAACCGGTCTTTACTTGCCAAGGCTTTTTCCAAAGTGGCGATTCCCTTTTGAATATTGCCGCCGCCGATCTCCGGAGCATTTATGTAGTAAACGGCCAGGGAATTATAGGATGTATAATCCTGCTTATCCAGAGAAACCGCTTCGTTTAAAAGCTTTAAAGCTTTAGGCCCGTAGCTGAACGAATAAAAGAAATTCTTATACACCGTCTGCCGCATATATGTATCGGCAAGCAACCGTAAAGCAGTACCGGATTTTTTCCGGTACGAACCGGCCTTTTGAACCGCAGTTTCGCAGTCTTGAAAACATTGCAACGCGGCCGCTTTGTTATTAGCTACTTCAGCTGTTTCTGCCTCCAGAAAATACGCCGTCGCCAGCCAATAATATTTGCTAAATCCATCGGACATTGAATTTAAAACCTTTTTACAATTACCGATTACAGCCCCCACCTGTTTCAAATCAGCCTCACTATTATAAAACATTAACCGGGCCTGATAAAACAAATCCAGGGCTTTCGAAAGCTCCGCGGCGTCTCCGTCAACACCGGCTTTGCCGTTCTCAGCAGCGGCTATAAAACATCCTCCCCACAACAAACCGATCATAATCAATCCCAGTATCCAATTCCGACATGAACCTTTTCTGCTGTCTGTCTTCCTTAACATGGTAAGATTCTCCTTTCATAGTATATGAGTATATGACTAGCCATTTTGCTCAAGTATTTAGGCTCTTAATTCTAAACTTATCATAATAATAATCCCCGCTCATTCTGTAAATCCTGCTCTTCAGTTACTGGTTTGAATTTAAAAGTTTAACCCGTATCGCTAATTCGGAATGATTCTGATAAAGAATTTCATGTCCCCTTATGGAGTTGTTACGCTGAACTAAATTCACTTTTCCTGAATTCCGGTTGAATTTAATCAAAAAATCAACGGTGCCATCCCGGTTATAATCTATTTCCTCCTGAATCCGGGCCGGCAGAGAACCAGTTGCTGCCTGCCACCGAATTTGAATAAAACCGGTTTGCCTTTCGCAAAATAACCCCTCAAAGACCGGCCGGTGGACCAAGGTTTGGTAGCCGGGATGGTTGATGGTTTCAATCACCTCGCCGCCGCTAAACCAAGGTGAGATTGACAATCCTGTAATTACCACCAGTTTTTCCGCCATGCCATTCATCCCGACAAATGTCACTAAAACCAGCGGCAACATTAATACTGCCCAGGTATACCCCAATATCGTTTTTATCCACGACATCCAAATACGCCTCCGTTTTCCAGTTCGTTATCGTTAGTTATCTAGTTCTAGTTATTTAGGTCTATAGTTAGTTAATTTTCTTGATAACAGGATAACATAGAGCTTGATAATCTCCAGATAACTAGAAAACTAACAAACTGTTTTTCACTAGCCAATCAACATACTTCCAGTGGTCACCAATAATAAAACCCGGTGAATTGCCTTTTGAATGATTCCCCCGCTGAAGGTGGCCAGGAATAAAAAGGCCGGATAAAGAAATAGCAGACGCGTTTTATGATGTAAAGGAGTTCCTTTGGTATGATAATAAATCGCCTTCCGGGGACAATGGTCAATGCACTTGCCGCATTTGCAACAAGTAATGGTCGTCTTTCCCTTGGCCAGTGAATCCCGATCCATTGAAAAGGTCGGGCATACTTCGATACAACGGCCGCAATTTATGCATCGCCCCGGGTCAATCCGGACTTCACTGCTGCAGATTTTGTTGGTTAAAGATTGAAAGGCCCCGAACGGGCAAAACAAACCGCACTGGGTCCGCCGCCGGGTTAAGAACGGCAAAATAATAACCAATCCCAAAAACAGGGAGAAGAAAACCACTGTAAAAATCAATGCCGGCCAGGAACTAAGCGGTTCAAATTCGGTAACTGCTTTAAAAGGGCACAACCAGGCACAATAAGTCGGAGACAAGGTAGCCGCCGAAGTTAAGACAATGAACAACAATACCGCGAAGGGCAAATAACGCCACTTGAGATCAATCTTCAAACGGCTTGGTTTACGGCGCAATCGGGAGATACCATCCTCCAAACCACCGTAAAAACAGCCCCAGCTGCAAAAACCCCTTCCCAAAATCAAGGAGGCGCCGAACCAGATTATCAGCATCGTGGCTACCGCTGCAAATCCATTTAACAAGGAACCGGGAAAAATAATCGTCCTGGTTAAAACGGCCGGAATAATAGCCATCGGGATTACCATGTGACAGAAAGGGGTTTCGCCCTTAAACAGGTTCTCACGGCTTAACAACATACTTCCCCGTACTTCCAGCAGGTTGCCGATAAAAAAAATGATAAAACAAACCGCAAAAAAAACAAATAAAACCGCCCGGTAACTATCAGTCCTGCCGGTATAAATCATCATGAAAAACAGACTGTTTACCAATAAGTAGTTGATGGCAAAAGATATCAGTCCCAGGACATCTGTTGGAAATCCGGCGCCGCCGGTGAGCAGCACCAGCGTTAATAACAACATCGGAAGGGTTAATAAAACGGACTTAATAAAATTTTTAATTGGCCGGATGGTTACCGGCTTATCAGCTAATACGCTCATCTTAATTGAACACCTCGAATCAAGTAAATCAAACCTAAAAAGCCGTAATACAACCCGGTAACTCCCATGGCAAATCTGGCGATGGTTTTTAAAGTCACTCCCTGGTTAAAAATCCCCAAAACGGGCAATGGCAGCAAATAAACGGCAGTGCCGGCAAAAAAGCTAAAAAAGAACCACAAACTATGCCAAAGATCTCCGCCACTTAACGTTACATCCGTAAACGCCAAAAGAAGCGGCGGACATAAATTCAGTCCTGTCAATAAACCAAAAAAAAATGCAATCCATTGCGGGCTCCATTGGTTTAACTTCTGAAACCATAAGGATTTTCCCATACATAGCCTGGTCTCTTTGTTTCTAAAACCATACCATAATAACAATCCGGCAAAAATGAGATAGGGCACGCCAAAAAAAACCGACTCTCCGCTGGTGTTTTGCGGGAGGAACCGCCCGGCACGCCAGGCTAAAATGCCAAACAGTAAATACCCCGACAGCCGGCCGGCCAAAAATTTAAACAACTCCTTGTAGTTGTGGCCGGCGTTTTTGCCATCGCTTAGAAAATAAGGCACCAATACCGGGGCACAGTACGTCAGACAGACTACCCCATTGCTTAAGCCCAGTAAAAAACCTTTCATCCGTCTCACCACCTTTTAACCTTGATTCGTAACTCCCCTAAGGATGTTAAACATCTCTGGAGGATGTTAAATGTCCCTGATAACATTAAAGTAATTGTAACATCCCGCCATCGGTATTACCTCCGCGAAAAGATTGGTTTTATAAATTAAAAAAGTAGGATATGTAGCTCCTACTTTTGAATGAGACAATGATAAATATATGGAAATAAGTTAACCTTATACTTTAGCGTACACTATGGTTCCTCTGCCGGCCTGGGTTATAATTTTAAATTCGCCGTTCAATTGGTTCACCCGCTCTTCCATTCCTTTAATCCCTAAATGGCTTTGCCGGCTGCCCTCCGCGGAATCAAAACCCCTGCCGTTATCCTCAATAACCAACTCTCCGGACCCGTTGCGGATTCCCAGACGAACCGTAACCAAGGTAGCCTTGGCGTGTTTTACGACATTATTCAAAGATTCCTGTAATATCCGGTACAATATGATCTGTTTAGGGCTGTCCAACACTTCCTCATTATCTTCAATGGAATAATTGATTTCCAATCCGTAGCGCACCCTGAACAAACGCAATAATTCCTCTATCGCCTCGAGAAAGCCTTTTTCAGTCAACGCTGCCGGTCTTAATTCATAAATCATCAACCGCATTTCGGTTTGTGTTTCTTCAATCATATCCCGGATTTGATTCAACATCTCCCGGGCTTTAGCGGGATTCCCCTCGAGAACATGTTGAATTGTATTCAAATTTAGACTAATCCCAAACAGATTTTGGGAAACCGAGTCATGGAGTTCACGGGCAATCCGGTTCCGTTCGCCGATAACCGCCAGCTCCCTGTTTTCCGTTTCCAAGCGCAGCTTTTCATCCTTTTCTGATTTATTGATAAAAAAGAGGGTAACCATTAAAGAACCGAGCCCAACTCCCAAACTTACATTCAAAATGAGATCCGGCGCAATGATTCCTGGCGGAAAAATCAAGTTTATCAAAGTAACGATGGTATAAAATATTAACACATTGATGAAATAACTCGCCAATAACTGCAGCCCGATGATTCGGTTAAACTTGGCGTAAATTTTGTCAATCAATATGAAGAAGCATGCATTGCCAAGGGTTATGAAAAAACCCGATACCAGCCCCATAACGATATAACTCACCCAAACCAAAGGATCTGACGGTAACTTTTCAAAAACAATCATAAAAGTCAAGGAAAATCCAATACCGATTAGGCTACCCTGTTTGGCCTCCTGGATTATTTTTGGAAAATGAATTTTGTCGATCATTCATATCACCTATCCACCAGTTTGGTTTCTATAGCTTTGATAACCGCCTGGGTCCGGTCGTTCACCTCTAATTTTCGTAAAATGTTACTGACATGAGTCTTTACTGTGGTTTCGGAAACAAACAAATCTCCGGCAATTTCTTTATTAGATTTACCTTTCACCAGTAGCGTCAATACCTCTTTCTCCTTACCCGTCAAGGGTTCCGGAGTTACGGCGGGCCGGGCCAGTTTTTGAATCAACTTTTTGGCGATCCGGGGATGAAGGACTGATTCCCCGGAGTGAGCGGCTATAATCGCTTCCACCAGCTTGGGCGGAGGTGAATCTTTCATCAAATAGCTTAAAGCGCCTGCGTCAATGGCTGCAATGATCTCGTCATCCTCGCAGAAACTGGACAGAATAATAATGCGCGTGGCAAGCTCTTCGGCCCTGATTGCTTTGGTTAACGCCGCGCCACCCATTCCCGGAAGATGGAGATCGATCACCGCCACTTCCGGTTTCAAGCACCGGATTTCCGGTAATGCCGTTTCAGCATCGCCCGCTTCTCCGACCACTTTGATCTCAGTCTGAGTGCCTAGATACGTTTTTAATCCTTCCCGGACAAAGGGATGATCGTCGACAATATAAACATGAATCAATATGCTTCACCATCCAGTTCGATAGTAAGCTGTTTTTAACTCGATCTCATTATATAATGAATCACCAAAAATAGCATTCCATCCAGGGAGGAAATATTTATCCGTCAAAAGGAGGAGTTATATTTCTACGGAAGTTTACTTTTTCGCAACTTTATTTTAGCCTAACGGCTACAATTTGGGGGATATTTTGCAATGCTGTTCTGATATAATAGGTTGTGTAAATTTATTGCTTTTGAAAATAAGAATACTTCCACAAAAACGATGGAGGAATACTAAGAATGCCTATACCAAACAATGAAACCCTTATTACGATTGCTAACCGCCACAGCATCCGGATGTTTCAGGATATTCCCATCCCCAATGAAATCATTGAAGCCATTTTAAATGCCGCCAACTCGGCTCCGTCAGCCCATAATCAACAATCCTGGCGTTTTTTTATCATTTCCGGGAATAAAAAAAAGGAACTGGTGGAGTTGGTCAACGACAAGGCGGCGGAATTTTCCCGTCCGGCAGCGGTATTGCTGCGGATGGCCGCCCGTTCCATTGCCAGCGCTCCGGTTACAATCGGTGTCGCGAATACCGGGGAATTGATACGGCACGGCGGTGAATTGTTCGGGTTAACAAACGATACGAATGTAACTGATTTCTTCCGGACCATGGAAATTCAAAGTTCGGCGGCTGCCGTTCAAAACCTGTTGCTGGCGGCGACATCGTTGGGAATCGCTACAGTTTGGCTGGGGATCCTGTTCCTCATTAAAAATGAAGTCCTTGAACTGCTTGGCGAGCCCCAGGGAGAATTCATGGCAGTTATACCGGCAGGCTATCCCGAACGCAAATCCAAAGGCCCCGGGAAAAAACCATTACATACAATCGTAAAATATATCTCCGAATAGCAGTATGAAAAACAACCTATCATGTCCATTAGTTCTGAAAAATCCGTCCGGTATATCCCATTCGGATTAAATGTTGATATGCCTCCAACACCTGATGCGGAACTTCCTGAGGTATCTGCCAACCCTTTTCCGGATACAACAAAATACGCTGCAGATCCCCGACCAGGATGTGAATTACATCCTCCTTGGCAATCTCCTTGTTCGGATAGTTATCAAAGTCTAGCCGGGGCGATGTGGTAATAACCTCCAGCTCCGGCCAATGTTGTTTAAATGTGGCGAATGTCCTGCGTTCCATATAAGGCTTTTGAACCGCAATGATCTTTTTAGGAAAAAAACCGTTCCCGGTTAAAAGCCGTTTGGAAAATTTGACATTCTCACCGGTGTTGGTGGATTGATTCTCGATCAAAATCTTGTCCCGGGGTACTCCCATGTCTATGGCGATATCCGCAAACATTTCAGCCTCGGGTCTACTCCAGATATGGCGGGTAAAAGCCCCGAGATAACCGGAAAATAATATCCAAGGTGCCCAATGTTCCAGAAATAATTCGGCACCGCGCTCGGCTACCCGGGTATCGTGACTTCCCAACACTACAATACCATCCGCCTTCTCTAATTCTTGATTCAGGCGGAGATAATTCCAAATAATCCTGGCGAATGTATCGGGAACCATCCTGGGCTCCTTTAATTAAAGATATACTGACCATCCTGCAATCGTCTTGATTTCTCCTCGAGCGAAGGTTCACCCATAATGACTTCAATCTCATTAATGGAACCGGGAGCTTGCGGTGGAATGGTTTCGTTGACCGGCTGACCATTGAGTAAGATAGACTGAATGCCCTTCTCCACTCCGTTGGGATTTATTACTTTGATTTTGTAAATTGCGCCGCGCCATTGACGCTGAACCTCAAATTCCGGCCATTCTTTAGGAATACATGGATCAATAATCATACCGTCAAAGGTTAACCGGATACCCAAAATCCAGCGGGTTACCGCGGTATAGTTCCAGCCCGCGCTCCCAGTCAGCCATGGATGCCTTCCCCGTCCATGAGCGGAATGGTCCCTTCCCATAATAAATTGACAATATGAGTAAGGCTCTGCCTCACGAATCTCAATTTTCTCATTTTGGTTATAGGGCAAAAGCGCATCGTAAAACTTCAGCGCCCGGTTACCCCGGCCTAGACGGCATTCGGCGATAACAGCCCAAGGGTTGGGATGGCTGAAAATGGCTCCGTTTTCCTTAACCCCTTTATATACCCGGGTTACAAAACCGATATCATCATTGGGCTTTCCATAAGCCGGCCAGACTAGGTGCAGCCCCCATTCAGAGTATAAGTACTTATCCACGGCATCCATACATAACCGGCCACGCTCTTCTGAAACCGCACCTGAGAGAACGGCTAATGTATTGGACTCCAAATGCACCTTCCCTTCCTCGCTAGCTTGGGTGCCGATTTTTTCCCCATTGGCTGTAATTCCCCGGATATACCAGTTACCATCCCAAAGATGCTCTTCACAAGTCTCACGCACCCGTTCCGATATCCCGGTATATTTTTCAATATCCTCGGTCCGGTCCAAATATCGGGCTGTTTCCAAGAAAGCTTGGATTGCCCAATAGTGGAGGAACGAGACCATAGCGCTTTCGCCGCCTCCCAAGTTTAAGCAATCGTTCCAATCCGCACGCAGCCCTTTACAAATGCCGTTCGGCCCGATCTGCTCCGCTGAAAAATCCAGAGCGCGTTTCATATGTTCATAGACTGTCGCTTCACCGCCGTCGGCAAAGGTAACCACTTTATCAAAGAAAGCGGTATCGCCCGTTTCCTTTACATATTCACAAATCGAAGGAATCAACCACAGGGCATCATCGGAACAAGTATCCTTAAGCCCGTGGATTAAACTGGAAGGATCCGGTTCGGGAACGACCGTCGGAGACTTAAACTTTAACGCCGGTGGCCGATCCGGATCGAATACTTCCGGTTCAAATAGATGCAGTCCGTACCCTGCCTTAACCTGTGCCCTCAATAACTCTATCAGCCGCTGACGGACCTTATTAGGGTTAGTATGCGGGACGCTTAATACATCCTGGGCCGTATCCCGATAACCAAGTCCGGTTCGTCCGCCGACCTCGATAAAAGAAGCAAACCGGGACCAGACAACACAAGTCTCCGCTTGGTACAGCGTCCAGGTATTAATCATGGTATTCAAGCCTTCATGGGGAGTTTTGCATTGGAAAGCCTGCAGCTTCTGCTGCCAGTGCTTTTTTAATTCCGTAAACGCCTTGTCAACGTTGTTCATATTAGAGTATTTAACCTTCATTAACCGGCCCGCGTCCCGATCTCCAATCCCTAAAAGAAACACCAATCGTGATTCCTCGCCAGGGCGGATACTTAAGCGTTTATGTAAAGCGCCGCAATGATTGCCAGTCAATTCCGAACTTCCGGAGCACACACCGTTTTCAACCGCGATTGGATTGGTTTCAGTCCGATAATTGCCCAAAAAACGTTCCCTGATACAATCATAACTGTCTGGTTTAAAGCTGGAAGTAAAATAATGAAACGTCCAGGGTTCATAGAAGAAATCATATTCGATGATATCATCTTTAAAACTGGAACCGCTGGCATAAAGACTCATTTGAAAATTCTGGTTATCAATATCAATATGATGAAATGAAAATTCCACATACGAGTAAACGCTTAGATTACGGACTTCACCGCTTTTGTTACGGAGCCGCACATCCCACAACTCGACATCATCATTAACAGGAATAAACAAGGTCTGTTCCGCCTCAATTCCTTGATAATCACAGGTAAATTTGGAATAAGAAAGGCCGTGCCGGCACTGATATTTCGCTTTTTCCAAGTCTTTCCCCACGGGTTGCCATGAGATGGACCAGTATTCGCCCGTGTCGTCGTCCCGCAAATATACATAATGACCCGGTCGGTCCAAGGGAATACCATTCGGCCGAAAACGGGTAATCCGGTGGTGCTGGGCTTGCTTATAAAATGCGTAACCACCTGCATTATGAGATATCACCGCACACATATCTTTAACTCCCAGATAATTGGTCCAGGAAACCGGTATATCCGGACGTTCAATAACATATTCACGGTTATCGTTATCAAAATAACCATACTGCATGATGTTGTTTACCTCCAAGTGATGTATTTCATCATTATTTTATTATAAACGAGTTAATCTTATTAATTGTCTTTTGAAATATCCCATTACCATTATGATACAAATATTTACAAGCCCAAAAACTTTTGCAACTGCGTTCTTACCTGTTGGGCATCCGCCTCCCGGCCCATTTCCGCAAAAATCCGTAATAGTGGCTCCGTACCCGAAAATCTAGCGATAATCCATCCCCCACATTGAAAATAAACCTTTAATCCGTCCAAATAACTTATCCGCTCAATGGGATACCCAAAATCAGGAATTTCCTTATCCTCAAATAATTTTTTCAGCAGCCGGGACTTCTCCGCTTCGTTAAACCGAAAGTCGCTTTCCACCATATAAAAATGACCAAATTCCTGATTCATCTCCCTTAGTAACTCCGACAGACTTTTTTGGGTGACGCTCAGCAGTTCGATTAAAAGACTAGCAGCAAACACTCCGTCTTTACCGCGGATATGGCCTCGAATCGTTAACCCGCCGCTGCTTTCACCTCCGATGAGGGCATTTTTCTCTTCCATCTTTGAACTGATGTGTTTGAAGCCTACTGGAACTTCATAGCATTCTTCGCCGAATGCCCGCGCAATTTCGTCTAATTGGTGGGTGGTGGCCACATTTCGGACCACGCCGCCTTTCCAGCCTTTATACTTTAACAGGTAATAATATAATAAGGCGAGAATACTGTTTGGGTGAATAAAATTACCTCTTTCATCGATAATTCCCAAACGATCGGCATCCCCATCGGTGCCGATACCGATATCAAACCCTTTCTCCACTACCAAGTCCTTTAAGCGTTGTAATGTATGGGTGGTAGGAGAAGGCAGTCTTCCGCCGAACAAAGTATCATGCCGGTCATTAATGATTTCAACCTCGCATCTTGCGGTTACCAGGATTGTTTGTAATGAAGTTTTGGATACGCCAAACATTGGATCCAAAATTATCTTTAGTTTCCTGGCTTTGATCGCTTCCGTATCAATCATGCTTATAATTGTATCAATATATTCATTAAACGGATCAATAATTTGGATGATCGCGTTTCGTTTTCCCTCTTCAAAATCAATCCATAAAATATTATCGCAATTTACTTTCTGAATAAATGATTCAATCTCCCCGGTTATATCTTCGGTGGCATCTTTTCCTCCCCTTGTAAAAACCTTGACACCGTTATAATCCGCCGGGTTATGGCTGGCTGTAACAGCAGCCCCGTAATGTGTCTCCATATTTTTTACCGTAAACATGACTAAGGGAGTCGGTGCCACTTTCGTAATAAAAAATACCTTTATCCCGTTTCCGGCCAACACTTCCGCCATCCATTTGGCGGCCTTATCCGATAAAAATCTCCGGTCATAACCAATCACAAAACCATTTTTATCGCATTGATGCGCTTTCATGAGATTGGCAATCGCTTGAGTCAAAATTTGAACATTCCCTTTGGTAAACTCCTCCCCAATGATTGCCCTCCAACCGCCGGTACCAAACTTGATCATAAGTAAGTTCTCCTTTTTTAATATCCAAAATCAATTTCAGCATATTGTAAAGCTCAAAAAAATTCACAGGATGATAATACTTTCGATGGTTGAAACTCCGGTAAAAGAGAGGCCGGAGTTTCAACCGAAAATCGCTTTCTACTGATTGCTAATTAATTATAGCGGCAACCATAATGCTAATACATTCGGCGGCTCCCAACCCACAAGCGAGGTGTGAGCTTGCCGGCAACTATAATTCCGGCCGCCATAAGTTACAATAGTTCCTACAGTGTAATAAGTATTAGGCGCCCAAGCCTGGGAACCGCTCGGGGTTGGAGTTGCCGTTGCGGCTCTGGTCGGTGTAGGGGTCGCAGTTACTACTCTGGTTGGAGTCGCAGTCGCCACTCTGGTCGGTGTAGGGGTTGAGCTACTTCCATAGGTTACCGTATTGCTCTGAACACTTCCGCTACCGTTGGTTACATAGAAAGTGTTACCGGTTACGGCGCCACTGATGGTATAAGTACGGTTCCCGGTCCAGGCCAGCCAGCTGCTATTTTTATAAATATGATAATCATTACCGTTTGCAGAGTCAGTCCAGGTCAATACATTACCATTGATTGACAATGCAATCCCGGTACCCGCCGGCGTGGTTGGAGTCGGCGTCGCCGTTCTGGTCGGCGTCGGAGTCGCAGATCTGGTCGGTGTCGGGGTAGGGCCCCTGGTTGGCGTCGGGGTTGCAGTTGCCACTCTAGTCGGGGTTGGCGTATTCACCGGACCGCCGCCCATTTTGGAATACAAAAGATTTTGCAGGGTAAAGCTAGAGGTATCGTTGCATATCGCCCATGAAAATACTCCGCCGTAATTTTTCGCGTAATCGCATTTCATGCTAAGGGAAGTCGGATCGTCATAGGTATAAAAAATTCCAGCGGATGCGTTGTACAAGTATGGTTCATTGTTGATGGAGTCACGATATTTCACGTAACCGGGAGTACTTTCCAGGGCTAAAATACCCGGGTAATTGTTTTGCCCGCCGGGAGAAGAAACGTTGTCCAGATTGCCCACCGGCGCGCCGTTGGCGGATGCAAACAAGCCATTAATTCCATTGGTTCCTACATTTTTCCATCCCCGAGAATAGAACGGCATCCCCACATTCAGCTTGGACGCGGGAACTCCTTTAACATCCCGGTAATATCTCATAATGTAATCAATATTGTATTTGTTTTTAATGTCCACCGGTGAAGTACCTGAAGGATCGCTGGGATTGGGGTAAAGAGCCGCTTGTAGATTGGTTCTTGTCTCCCAAGCACCGTGTATATCATAGGTCATAACATTAATCCAGTCAACATAGGGATGATAAATCCCGGGTTGTTGCAGATCAACCTTGTCGTATCCGCCAGGACCGGCCATTGTAATCAATTTTCCGCTTAATCCGTTGGCATTATAAGCGGTACGGAGCTCTCTCAATAAAGACGTATAGTTGACGGTATCTTCCGGTCCGCCGGGACAGCCCCTATCGTATTGATCGTTGGGATCCGGAGCCCGGTTTACGCCGGGGTATTCCCAGTCGAAATCAAGCCCGTCGATAAACGGATATGTTTTCAAGAAGTTGATGCAACTATTAATAAACGTAGCTCTGGAACTGGAAGTCAAAGCCATGGCGTGGAAGTTTTCCCCGCGGGTCCAGCCGCCAATGGATACCAGGACCTTTACATTTGGATATACGGACTTATAATAGCGATACTCTCCAAAGTGACCGGCCAGCCGCGGTGAAACATCCCAACCGTCGGAATGGGCGAATCCGGCCTGAAAATCCGCGTAATCATCCGTCGATACCAATTGAAAACTGCTATTGATGGTAAAAAACGCATGATTAATAAATGTCACCTTCGTCCAAGGGATCATCCCTACATTCATACTTAGGAGATTGGCATTATACATTGCCCAGTTCTCAAAGTATGTACCGCAGTGATAACCGGCGGCAGTAATCTGGTTGCCGCCCATGGAACCAAAAATTAAAATCAGTATGAATACGATGGGTGCCAGCTTAAACCATTTTTTCATTCATTTTTCTCCTTTCCTTTCGAACAATTTTGCCCAATAATTGGTTTTTCATTTCAAATAACATTGCGCCGGTTATCAATCCTCCTCTCCCATTTTTGAGTGAATTATCCCTCTATTTCTACTTGTATTTAAAACGAATTTATTAAAAATCATGAATATTATCGATCACTTACTGATTTTGTCACACTGAAAAAAAGCTCCTGCCAAAAACAGCGGTACTACCTTGGACGAAATTGTTGAGATTTGCCCCCGCAGCACCAGATTCAAATATGAATGACTGAAACCAACGGTATTTACCCCTTAATGGCCCCCTTAGTGCCTTCAATAAAATAACGTTGCGTAAAAGCGAAAAATATCAGAATCGGCAGCATGGAGAGCACTGCGCCGGCGGTCACATAACGAAAATTGGTCTGGAATACTGATTCCAGCCGGGATAGCGCAACTTGTAACGGATACTTATTGTCACTCTTTAACGTAATCAACGGCCACATAAAATCATTCCAGTAATATACGAAAGCTAAAATCCCAACCGCGGCCAACGAAGGTTTAATCATGGGCAGCATGACCCGGTACCAAAGGCGAAACTCCCCGCAACCGTCAACTCGAGCCGCCTCTTCCATCTCGACGGGAATTGCTTCATAGGCAGCTTTAAGCACCACAATCCCGATAACATAAACCGCCGTAGGCAGAACCACTCCCAAAAACTGATCGAGCAACCCCAGACGCATTATAGTAAGGTAGTTGACAATCATCGTCCCTTGCATCGGGATCATCAAAGTTGCTATGATGAGCCCGAAAATAACCTTTTTCCCCCGGAAATCAATCCGGGCCAATGGATAGGCCGCCAGGGCCGCAGTAATTACATTCAAAAATATACCCATGACGGTAATAATTACCGAGTTTAAAAAACTGCGGAAAAAGTCAACTTTGTCAAAAACCGCTTTATAATTCTCAAATGTCGGAGATTCGGGAATCCATTGCGGCGGATTCGGAAAAATGGTTTCCATCTCCCCTTTAAACGAAGTTGATACCAGCCATACGAACGGGAAGGTTAAAAAGATGGCAATGGCGATTAATACGATATAAATAACTATTTTTTTGGTAATTATACCTATCATTTATCGTATCCCCTCTCCAGCTTGAAGTTAACAATGGTCATTAGGCCGATGAAGATGGATAAAATTACGGCTAGAGCCGCGGAATAACTAAACTGCAACCCAAACATGCCGAAGGCTTTATCAAAGATCATGTATACCATCGTTTGCGTACCGTTCATGGGAGCGGCTCCCGTGGATCCCCCCGATAAAACATAAATCTCCTCAAATACCCGGAGTGCTGCAATTGTGGAAAGAACGGTACAGACTAAAATGGTACGCCGTAATAACGGAATATAAATCCTGGTTATTAATTGAAAGCCTGAAGCTCCGTCAATTTTTGCCGCCTCCAGCAACTCGTTGGAAATATCCTGAATACCGGCCAAATACAGCACCATATAGTAACCCAGCCCGCGCCAGAAGGTTACAAACATAATCGAGAACAGGGCAATCCGGACATCTCCCAGCCAAGCCAAGGGTTCCATACGCAAAATGGCAAGAGTGGCATCCAGTAACCCGTTGGGTTGATAGATAAACTTCCAACAATACCCGATAATCACCACACCGGTAATCACCGGAACATAAAATAAAGTCCGGAAAAATGTGATTCCTTTTATTTTCTGGTTGACAAGAATGGCAAGCAGTACCGCGGCCACCTGTATTGGCGGCACCACTAAAATATATACCAGGGAATTGCGCAAAGCTTGATAAAAAGACCATGCTTGACTGTTGAAAATCTGGACCCACGAAATGATGGCAAAAACGGCCACATCCAATATAATAAAGCCTTTTAAAATGGAGATATAACGCTGGATACCCTTATCGCCGGAATTTTGAATCTGATGCCGCTGTACTTTATTTTTTAAGAACCGCAACAGGACCAAACCAATTACCCAACCCAACATCAAAAAGAAATACCAAACATTTTTCTTGATAAAATTCACATACGGTTGGTTAGTGATAATCGCTCGATAAAACTTCGTTCCCACCCAGGTCGATCTTTTGACAAAAACCCTGGTTTCATCATTGTTTACAGCCTCTTTGGTTATCGGTACATCAGCGCCGTACTGGTCCTGTATCATTTCAATATATCGGGGAACCAAATCGTTGCTTATGGTCCGATCTTCTTCAACCGCATAATTAATATCCTGTAGGGATTTGATGACTACATTACCCAATGGAATCAGGTTGACAATCAACAAACCGGCTAAAGACAACCAAATCACCTTGGCAGAAAATTTTTTCCGAATAAGGACCGCCAAGATAATAATAGATGCGAAAAACAGCGCCAAACTCAGTATATAATTATGCACGTAAGGCAGATTACCTGCAAAAGCCTTGATAAATGCAAGCGGTCCGCCTACGGTCGGGTTATTCATAATGTTATAATCCAGAAAGGATATATAAATTCCTTGCAAAAGCGGGAAAAAGGTGAAAATACTCAAGAGTAACATGGGCAATACCAAAAAGGCATACGCTACAAAGTTCTGCTTGATTTTTACTTTTTGATATAAACTTAACTTGGTTTTCTTCGGGATTGATTTTACGTTTTGAAGGTCTGACCTTCCCATGATGCATCTCCTTTCCCAAGCAAACAAACAAGTAATTCACCACATAAATAATTATCAAATTTTCCATGAACGCCCTTAAAGACGTTAAATTACTTAAGTAGAGCATATTGGAGAGAAAGGGGAAGCAAGTCACCAAAATCCGAAACTTGCTTCCGGCCTTTCACAATCTTTGTTTTGTTTACTTCGCAGCAGCTTTAATAATTTGGTTGGCTTGAGTTTCGGCGTCTTTCAATGCCTGTTTCACGGGTTTTTCACCGCGGATGGCCTTTAAAAACTCCTCCCGGATGGCGGTAAACAGTTGGTTAACGTCAACGCCCTTCGGAACTTCGTTAACAATAAGATTATCGGCGCTCTTCATGGTTTTGGCAGCCAAAATTTGGGCGTCTATTTTACCTTTGTCTTCGCCCTTGAGGAAATCAGGATCGGAATCCACACTAACCTTGGTGGAAGGAATAATGGATGCCGGACCTACTGCAAACTTAATCTGGGCATAGGAACCGGTTAGGAATTTGCCCACTTCAACGGCTTCTTTCTTGTTTTTGGCAGCTTTCAGCACGACAAAGTTCATCATTGAAACATGCAAACGATTAGCACCTTTCGGTGATACCGGGTACGAAGCAACTGTAAATTCTAATTTTGGATTGTCAGCACGAATCCAACGATACATGGATAATCCCAGCGGGAAAATACCGATTTGGCTTTGTTCAAACAGGGACCGTACGGCTTGATAATCCGGCAAGCTCTTCGGCATTAAGCCCGCGGCGTAAACCCGGCGGAGATATTCCAAACGAGCTGCAACTTTCGGATTATTGAAAGCAACTTTTTTCAAGTCTTTGGTAAATACCGGGGAGCCGACTCGTAACGGTTCCTCCCAGCCAATGTTGGCAAACTCAATGGCAAATGCCGGAAGACCGGTCTTGTCTTTGATGATTTTACCAACTCTCTCCAGATCCTCCCAGGTTTTCGGAGCATCTTTCACCGGGTCAAGACCGGCTTTTGCAAAAACGCCGTTATTAATGAACGCAACTTGAGGAGACGCATACCAAGGGAAGGTGTAACCAAATTTTCCGTCAAACTTGGTCTTGTTCCAGAGGGAATCAACGTAAACATCGATATCTTTCTTGGTTAAGTAAAGGTCAAGCGGTTCAAGAGCGCCTTTGGTATAATAAGTAAATGCGACTTCATTATTTAAATTAACGAGATCGGGAATATCGCCGGCAGCGACTCGAGTCGGCAAATTCTGCGTCAGATCTCCGTCGAAGTTCTGCAAAATAATATCGATATTCGGATTCTTAGCCTCGAACTCCTTCTCCATCTGTACTAAATAATCATTAAATGCGGAAAGCCACCATGTCAAGACTTTGACTTCGGTTTTTGCCGGCGCGGCAAAAACTGCGCTGAAAGAAATGGTGGCCACTAAAGCCAGAACAACAATTGCGCCTAAAATCTTTTTCATCAATAATCCTCCTTTTATTCGCGCCTTAGCGCATGACTCTCTAATTCCAACAAAACCAACCTGCACATAATGTTTGCGGATTTTACAAAGCTGTTACGAATTGAAACTTTGTATCAAATCCTTTCCGAGCAATCACCCCCTAATAAAATCATTTTTGGTCACAGTGAAAAGAAGTCTTAAAACCATTCCTGCCCGAACTTAAAACCCATCATGATGAAATTTATCTACTAAATAATCATCGAAATATAAGTTAAATCGGCGGCGTAAACCATTGATTTATAACCAAACCTACCGCTCCCAGTAGATCAGCATCTTCCCCTAGTTTTGAGCCTTTAACAGTGACACTTTTATTTAAACCGGCCCTTTCCAAGATATCTTGCAGCTTTTCAGTAATAATGGTTCCGCTCTGATTGTAAATTTCACCCCATATACCGCCGATGATTACAGTACCCACGTCCAACATGACTTCAGCAAAGGATATTGTAACTCCCAATGCTTCCAATGCTTCATCCACAATCATTCTCGCAATCGGATGGCCATCAGCCGCTTTAATAAACAATTCATTCTCGTTCCCCAACTGCTCATTGGCTTCATTCTCATAACGGCGTACCAAATCAGGCAAATACAGATACGGTTCTAAGCAACCATACTGTCCGCACCGGCACTGCCGTCCTCCCCTTATTAAAGGTATATGCCCGATTTCACCGGCCATGCCTTCCATTCCCGTTAATAAATTTCCTTCGTAAATAATCCCCGCGCCAACACCGGTTGTCGTCTTGATATATACTAGACTTGAAACATCCTGGGCCTCCCCAATCCACATCTCTGCCAGGGCGGCGGCATTAGCGTCATTTTCTACAAAAACTTGAAGGTTCAAAGCCTTTTCCAGCAATTCGACAATCCTAATATCACGCCATCCCAAACTTACCGAACGAATTAAAATTCCGTTTTCACCATCAACAATACCGGATATCGCCAATCCAACTCCCAAAATGTGTTCCCGATCCACTTTGCTCATAGCCAGCAACAAATCGAACTCATTAGCTAATTCGGCAACCAGGGTTTCGGGCTCTAGTGAATATTGCTGGAAAACTTTCTTGGTGGTAATTTGTCCTTTAATATCGCAAACGACCAATGTAATTTGGTCCCGTAAAATTTGAATCCCCGCTACATATAGTTTATCGTAATTAAGCCGGAAAATAATTGGCCGTCTGCCTCCGTTGGATTCTCCAATCCGCTCCTCAATAATAACACCCTGCTCAATTAATTCGGCAATGATTCGGGTAATGGTTGCCGGACTCATATTGGTAACCTTTGTAAGGCGGGCCCGGGAAGAACTTCCTTCGCGATATAAAGTCTGTAATACTGATACTGCGTTAAACGATCGAATTAAACGGGTGCTGCTTAATGATAGTTTACGTCTTCTCATGATCTCCTCAACTTTATATCACTGTGAAATATATTAACATTATTTTAGCATTTTTCGCAACATCAGTCAATATCCAAAAACCAAGGGGTTATCGCCTGTTTGTTTTATTTCTTGACTTAAATATCAATCCAATTCTATTTTTCATTGTGAAAAAATAACTGTTTTACATTTTCTTATGAGTAATTCCACAAAAAATTTTTTTGACCTTTAAGATTTTAAGAGCTAAAACCAAAAATTATTACCAAAATAATAGAACAGAATCTGAACAACAATTTAAAAATGTTCCCAACCCACTAACTACATTTATTGCAAAACCCTCAAGTAAATGATTTACCCCTATTTTCAAATCCGGCAGGATGCCCGATTCTTATGTCGAAGTTAACAAAGTTATTATTAATAGTATTTATAAAAGGTGACCAATGATTCACACATCTGTTGGAATCAGCCTTAAGAATTCGGATGAATCTTACGCCGCCGGCGCGGAAGCTGCTTTTTGCGCTATCGGCGATTTAAAAATCAAACCTCAAGTCATGATGGTTGTGCATACCCCTGATTATGACTGCCACGCATTATTAGACGGCATCGCCTCAGCCGGGAGAGATATCCCCACATTTGGTTGTGCGGCGGACGGAGTATTTACCAGACAAGGTTTTTTTGATAAAAACCTGGTTGCCATTATGGCCTTTCACTCGGATGAATACGGATTGATCTTCGATTTTGAAGAAGGCCACCCCCGGGATACGGCCAAAATCGGCCAAAGATTTGCCCAAAAGTTTTTGCCTTATTTGCTTAAAACCGATAATCCCGGGCTACGCTCTGCTTTATTAGTTTTAGTACACAATCAACTGGATTTGGATGCAATAACCAAAAGTATTAATAATGTTCTGGGTCCTTTATGTCCGGTGATTGGCGCTCCAGCCCATGCATATTATAAAGGGCCTTACATTAACGGCTTAATCCGGCCCAATTCAATAATGGGAGTGTTAATGCGCTCCAGGGTTCCGGTTGGCATCGATATAGCCCACGGATGGGTTCCGTATGGTCCGGCAATGGTTGCCACACATACTGACGGCCGTTGTATATACAAAATCAACGGGCAACCAGCTCTTGAAATTTATAAACAAATATGGAGCAAGGACTTTCCCCTTACCGAAGGAAAAGACTTCGCTGAAATTCAAGCAATATACACCAATTTTGCAATCTCCCGCCCCATTGGGTTAGCGCAAGCCAAAGGCGAATACTTAATCCGGGACCCTTATCTTATCCACGAAGACGGATCTTTTATGTGCGGGGGTGAAGTGCCCGAAAATGCCGTAATTCATTTAATGCAAGGAAAATTTGACGATTTGCTTTCAGGCCCCCGTGTTGCTTCAGAAAAAGCCCTGCGCAAAATAAGCGGAAATCCAGCCGAGGTCGCCATTGTATTTGACTGTTTTACCAGGCTACAATTATCTGGATTTAATTCCCAAAACGAACTCCAACAGATTCAAAAAGTTATCGGCCAGGATACCAATATTTTCGGGATGATGAGCCGGGGCGAAATCGCCACCACCGGAGCGGGTTTAACTTGTTTGCATAACAAAACCGTTTCGATTGCCATTTTACCCAAGTATGATATTAAGTGATTTGCATGATCTAATTTTTAGAGATTGCTTTTTGTTTAAATTGTGATACAATTATGAATATTGGGTTTGTAACCCAATTTTTATATGAATAGGTAGATGAAGTATGCAGAAGTTGGATAAGATCACCGAACTGTCGATTTTATATGAAATATCTTCGATGCCCGTCCGGTTGCTGGATCTTGATAAACTTGCCGAGATTTTGGTGGAAAAAGCCACTCGCTTACTGGGGAACGATATTTCAGTCTTGTATTTATTGAATAATCAAACGAATTCTTTTACTCCGTATATATCTTTCGGAGTTCAGCTTTCGTTTTTAGTTGACGTACCCGTCAATCAAACAGCTCCGGTTTTAAAAAAAGCCTTTGACAAAGGCCAGTTGGTAGTATGGACGCCTGAACATAAAGATTATATCCCTTGTTTGCTTGGAAAACCATATCATGTTCATTGCGCGCTTTATATTCCATTAAAGACGGAAGATGAAATGATTGGTTTCCTTTATGTGGCAAGATTTGCGGAAGAGGCCTTCCATCAGTCGGAGCAATTTCTGATAAGTGTCTTGGGCAGCCGTTTCACCATCGGGTATGAAAATTTAATGATCTATTGCAAACTGGGGAATACCTTAGCCGAGCTGGAACAAGAACGAAACCGGCTGCGGATACTGAATAAAAAATTGGCCGGCAAAAACCAGTCAATTAAAAAGAAAAACACCCAACTCCGGGTTCAGAGCAGAACCGATGCGCTAACCAAGTTATTTAACCGTAATGCAATTTTTGAGTTTCTTAACAATAAAAAACATATAATGCCGAAGGATTTCCCCGGGGATAGCCTTGCTCCTAACGGCGGTTCGGCACCTCCCAGTGATGAACCTCTGCAAAATCCAGCTATTTATTATATTACCTTTGCTATGATTGATGTTGACAATTTTAAAAGTGTAAACGACAATCATGGCCATCTGGCCGGTGATCTGGTTTTACAAACTATTGGAAAGATCCTGTTGGAGGAAGGATTATTGCGCAAAAATGATATTGCCGGCCGGTTCGGCGGAGAAGAATTTTTGATCATTTTCCCGGACACCGGTGTGCTTGATGCGTTATACCCAATTCAGCGGTTTTGCAGCTTGCTGAAGGCGAAGGATTTTGTGGGAAAAGATAATCAATCATTCAAAGTGTCGGCATCGGTCGGACTGGCTGATTGCGCATTGCCGAATTTAAATATTGAAGAATCCATACAACACGCTGACAACGCAATGTATTATGCCAAGGAACACGGCCGGGATCAAATCGTAATCTACCAAAAAAATGAATATCATCAGATTAAAACAGATGATGTAGCCATATAACAAGCTATGAATCCTTGGAATCCAGGTCTATCCCTTGAGCTAAAACCTCCAGGCACGCGTCCACCACAACCGGATCATATAAAACTCCCCGATTCCTCATCATTTCTTTTATTGCTTTGTCGATACCGGCGGAAGGACGGTAAGGCCGATGGGAGGTCATTGCTTCCACCAGATCCGCCACGGCAATAATTCTAGCTTCCAATAGAATTTCATCCCCGGATAATCCGTCGGGATAACCCGAGCCATCAATTTTTTCATGATGTTGAAGCACAATCTCCGCAATTGGCCAAGGCAAATCTACACTTTTCAGCATATCATAAGCTGCTTGCGGATGGGCCTGGACCAAACTATACTCGATACTGCTCAATTGCCCGGGCTTACTTAAAATCTCGGCCGGAACATTAATTTTGCCAATATCATGAATTGTAGCCGCAATTTGAATCACATCGATTTCTTCCGGAGTCAGATTCATTTTTTGGGCGATAGCCTTGGCCAGCTTCGCAACGCGCCGTTCATGCCCTGCAGTGTAAGGATCTTTCATTTCAACAATTAAAGCCATAGCCTGAATTATTTTTTTCATAACTCTTTGTAATGCCGCAAGTTCATCCTGGAGCCGTTCGGTATTTTTCAGTTCGGTAATATCCCTTAAAACGATTAATCTCCCCGTTGGACGTCCTTTATGATCCTTTAACGGCGATATTCGCAAATCATAATTCCGTTGATTTTCAGCGTCACCTATGATAATCTCGCCATCCTCCAGCGGAATCTCACAGTTTTTATCCAACAACTGGTTCCAACTTGAAAAAACCGTGAACAACGGTTGTCCTATCAATTGTAAAGCCGTACGGTTAAAGACACTTTGAGCGGCAGGATTAAGATCAACAATATGATTACGGGTATCCACGATAATAACGCTGTCGCTCATACTTTCCAGCACGGCGCTATATGCTACCGGCACTATGTATAAGAATTGAAATCCGAAAAGGAGAATTGCCATGACTGGCACGGTAAAAATGAAGGCAAATGTGGTAAGATCCAGATAAGGAAAGACATTTATGCCGATTAACGGCAAGATATTGGCTATCCATGGAAGTGAGGCGCCGATCAATAGGGAAGCCGCCTGTTTCCGATATGGGGATGGCCGGAATAGAGCCCGGATTAACAAAACGAAACCGATCATTATCAATATGTAGGAATAAATCATATGAAGCCAAAAACCAATCCCGGGTATCTTCACCAGCATCAAAAAGGAGTTAATACTTTGCAGACTGACTTGACTCCAGATCAGTCCGTGGAACTCATTGGTAAAAATAAAAAGCATAATAGTAATCGGTTCGATCAACAGCAGCAATAAATTTCGGGGGGTTACCAATCTTTCCGCACCGGTATATTGCATCGTTAGAATCAGCCAAGCAAACGGCACCATGACAATACCGAGAAACCGAGCCTGATCCCAAAAGATTTTAAGCTCTTTGGAAACGCTTCCCAACTCAATCCCGTATGCTATTGTCCACGCAGCCATGGCCAAAACTAATAAGGTAAAAGCTTTTACCCCGGTAACCGGACGTCGCCGCCGGGCTAAGTAAGCAATTACCACCAAAATGAATGAACCTGCAATTAGTAAAACCGAGAAAGGATTATTTTGCCAACTCATTTGAACCGCCCCAAATTATTAAATATCCATCATCAAAAAGTCAAGCGCGCTTGCGTTGCTCCAGAAGATTGAAGATATTCCCGTAAAGATCTTCAAAAACAGCCTCTATTCCGTAAATCTCTTCTTTGGGCTCACTAATGAACTTAACCCCTCTATTACTTAATATTTCATATGTTTTTTTACAGTTATCGGTATGAAATACCAACACGGAGGCCTTTCCAACAGTTTCCATAATTTGTTGCACCACGGTTTCTTCGCACCATGCCCGTGGGTCCTTTAATAAAATCTGGATATCATTCTGTTTAGACGGCGATACAGTTAACCAGCGGCGCCCCGGCGCAATGAAAACATCCACCTTTTTGTTAAACCCTAGTTTTTCCGTATAAAATTCAAGGGCTTCATTTTGATCTTTCACATAGATGGCTACGACCGCTAATTTGGTAATCATGGTCATACACTTCCTTGGAGCAACAATATTCATAATCCTTGGCGATTATATAAAACTATATAAGTAATCGGTAAATTTCCGCAAATCAATAATCTTTTTCCCAAACTTTTCGAGGAATGGCATTACCCGAATGAACCTTTTCCCCATCAGCCGGAATAACATAACCATAAACCTAAATTTATTGGAGTAGATGATGACCAAAATCGAATTTATCAATCGGATGAGCAAAGCCTGTAGTGAGGCGATTCAAGGCGGGGCCAGGTTTAATCAAGAGGTGATCTATGCCCAGGCAGCCCTGGAATCCAGCTGGGGAAATTCGGAACTGGCAAAGCGGGCAAATAATATCTTTGCGATCAAAGCCGAGAATACCTGGACCGGTGAAACCATTTTTCTGCCAGCCTCAGAATGGAATCCAAAATACGGATGGTACAATACTACGGCGCGTTGGCGAAAATACTCTTCCTGGACCGAATGTATCCTGGACTATTCCCGCATCATTTCCACTTTACCTTGGTATCAAGATGCCCTTATGCACATGAATGAACCCAAATTATTTTTACAAGCCATTTTGCCGAATGGTTCCCAACCGGGCTGGGCAACGGATCCTCATTATACTGAAAAAATCATGAAAATTGCTTCGGAGATGGAAGGTTTCGGCGGCCCAAAATGGGTTTGACATTAACCGGCCGCCTTTAACCTCTTCTCGGCCCAACCCCAGGTCAAAATGGCACTGATGAATATCAAAGCCGACAATATCATCAATATCAAGGGAATAATCGAAACTCCCATTTTATCCGCCACACGTCCAAATCCGGCGGGCAGGAGAAACCCGCCGGCCGCTGGAAAAAAAGTAATGAATCCGGAAATCTCGGCGGTTCGATCCGGATAACGCGAAGTAGCGGATGCCATTACAGTGGGAAAAATTCCGGCGATAATAATTCCGATAAGAAAAACAACGCTTACGGTTGCAAATACACCGTCCGGAAGAAACCACCAAATAATTGCCAGTACCAGGCCAAGTCCGGTTATAATAATTATAAACCTGGATATTCCGATCCGATCTGCAATGCGGCTACTGACCAGCCGTCCCAGTGTCAAGGCCAGCCAAAAAATTCCCGTGGTTAAGGAAGCGGGAATGGAGGCGGCCGAAGATAAAGATGTCCAATACGCCGGCAGCCATCCGAAAAAAGTAGATTCAATGCCGATATAGATGAAAACAGTCAGGCCGCAAAGCCAAATAAACCAATTCCGGTAAGGATGGCCTTTTTTTATTTCCACATTCCGGACCGGACCCGGCAAATCAAGTGAGTATATCAAAAAACTGACAATAACCGGAAATATGGCGATGATCCCGAAAGCCGGCCGCCAACTTCCGGTTAGTTTCAAGGAGATTGTCGCCAAAACCGGGGCGATTACCGCCCCAATCCCAAAAAAGAGATGCAGCAGATTCATGGCGGCGCCTTTATTGGCGCCGCTAATATCGGCACATAAAGCGTTCATGCCGATTTCATAAGTCCCGAAGCCGATGCCGGTGATGATCGTCAACCCCAACAACCACGGATAACTTGCGGCCAACATACAACCAAAAAGACCGGCGCACATAAAAACTCCTCCGGCCAACAAATACCGCTTTTTCCCAAAACGATCGGCCCAAGTGCCGCCAAGTAATACGGTGATTAACACCCCGATAAACAGTCCCGACAGGACCAACCCCGCCTGACTATAATTAAGACGGAGATCGGCGCGGATTGCCAATACCAACGGACCCGTTATACTGGCGGCGAATCCAATCGTAATAAAGCCCAAATACTGAGTTAACATCAATCTGCGATAGGACAATTAGGCCCTCCATATTTTTCTGGGATTCTGTGCGAGTATACTTTTTGATGGCTTAAAACCGCAATATTTTGTACTAGATAATACTACAACCAAGATATGTTCCGAAAACCCATTTCCCGCACAGACTCCTAGGTTAGCGGATGTCGGCGACAGCGGAAATGATTTTATTGACAATACCATACTCTTTCGCTTCAGTGGCGCTCATCCAATAATTCCGTTCGGTGTCCGCTTCAACTTTTTCCAACGGCTGCCCGGTTTCTTCACTGATGATCCGGTTCACCCGTTTTCGCATTTTAACGATTTCTTCAGCTTCGATCTTGATATCGGCGGCTGAACCATATACACCGCCCGCCGGCTGATGGATCAGGTACCGGGTATTGGGCAACGAGTACCGGTCATTTTTGGCCGCGCCTAGAAAAATCGTGATCCCGGCACTGGCGACCCAACCGGTTCCGATGGCTATAATTCGCGGTTTCACGAATTTAAACATATCGTAAATGGTATCTCCCGATTCTACATGACCGCCTTGAGAATTAATGAACACTTTGATGGGATCATCCGAGATTTCCTGTAAAAACAACAACTGATGAATGACCTTTTCAGCCAGTTTTTGATTTACTTCCCCGGAAATAATGATTGACCGGGTTTTTGCCAAAGTTTCGAAAAATTTATCCTGTCCTTGCCTGTCAAATCCCTGCTCATCCGGTTCTTTATGATGCAACATTGTTTCCCCCCACTTTATTATTTTACTCTCATATATAAAATTAATAATATTATTAACAAAAGTCAATAGTTTTCATTACACCAAATAGTCCCCTATCCACAAAGTGGCGCATTGAAGAAAAATCCGCTTAAGTGTATCAATGAACTCCAGCATTAATTTCTTTTACAAGTGAAAAAAGAGGCTGTCGCAAAAGGTTAAAAACTTTTGGGCAGCCCTTTTTTACAAAAAAAAATCCTGAGGTTTGGAATTATTTTTTATTCTTCAAGCCGGTGGCGATGTCCACCAGAACAACCGTTAACTCTGCAAGAAAGTAAAAGAATACCAACATCCCAAATGATCCGATAACCCCAAAAAGAAGTGATGTCAAACCTCCCCAAAAGCCAAATCCTTCGGGAATTGATACCGGCATATACATCGATGTCCGGAAAAGTTGAGTTATACTTGCTCCGGCGATCCAGGTGAAAATGGCGCCGGCAATTCCAAAAAAGGCAAGCAGAGAAGCGTATATTTCACCAAGTAACTTTAAAGATACGGAGATAATCGGAATCATCGAATATCCGGTTTCAGGCAGATTTTCAATATCATTCGCCCGGATTAACAATATATGGATTATGGCATACGTGAGTCCTACAAAGAGTACTTCTACGATAATCCCGCCGATGATAATTCCTGCCGAACCCGATGTAAATATGGCTTTCCACCCGAATATCCAAAGAACCAGCCCGCCAATCCCGGCAAATGCAGCAACAATTTTTAAAATGATTCCGCAAAGCCGTCTAAAGATCATCCCTTGGGATATCAAAGCCAGGACCGGCCTCATGATCATATACTTCTCCAGAGGCTTCCAATATTTTTCGTATTGTTTCAAATCCACTGTTGATCACTCCGATCTCTACTATTTCTTATAATACCTTATTTAAGATCTCACCTATTCATTCGGCAGTTCATTGGTTTTCGATTAGAAAATTTTTTCTGAATTTATTCAAAACTATGCCGGTTATTCCAATAGCTTTCGCTCCAAAATGGCCACATCCCGGGCTTTTAGTTTCATACTCCCGGTTTGTTCCCGTCCGGTAATCAACTCCAGGTACCGTTTACGGTTTAACGGAATCCGGAGATCGGATTCATTGTGATTTAATAGAAAAGTAAATTCATAATTACCTTTAAACCGTTGCGTAACCTCGACTCCCGGAGGAGCTTTCAGGGGAGCTCGAATCCCTTTGCTGTCACATAGATATTTTAGGAAGTCCCGGATGAAACGGGATTCGGGAGCGCTGGCTAGATAATAAGCCTTACCTTTTCCAAACCGGTTTTCGGTTAAGGCCGGCCAGCCGGCGTAAAAATCCTTCCCGTATCGAGCCAAAGCTTTTGCCCCTTCCAGGTGAATCAGATCGCAAAGGAGACCGCACTGGTATTTTCCGCGCATTTTTCCTGAGGGAACGTCTACGACTATGGTATTCTTCATGTCGGGATAGAGAGCATCGATTTCTTCAGCCCAGATCCCAGTTAGCCGACGGAGTTCCCCCGGGTATCCTCCCAAACCAACCAAATCATTCTCGTCCACCAACCCGCTGAAGAAGGTGGTTATAAAAACGCCGCCGTTACTTACAAACTGTTCCAGGTCTTTGGCCACACCCGGTTTCATCATATATAAAACTGGAGCAATGATAATTTCATATTTGGAAAAGTCGGCATCCGGCGGAACTAAATCAGTTGCAATATTCAACTGATATAAAGCATTATAATATTGTTCCACTTGTTCCACATAACGCAAATCCCGGCTCGGACCACTGGAAAACTCCACCGCCCACCAATTATCCCAGTCGAAAATAATGGCCACCCGGGATCTTAATCTGGAATCCAAGATTTTATCGTGTAGCGCTTTGAGTTCGGCTCCTAGTTGGGCACATTCCCGGAAAACCCTGGTGTTTTCATGACCCGCATGCTCAATAACGGCGCCGTGATATTTTTCACAAGCCCCGAAAGAACGGCGCAATTGAAAGAACATAATGGCATCCGCACCATGAGCCATTGCCTGATAACTCCAAAGCCGCATCACTCCGGGACGTTTAAGACTGTTATACGGCTGCCAGTTTTGTTGACTGGGAGTCTGTTCCATCAGCATGAACGGATCTCCAGCCTTTAAGCCCCTCATCAAATCGTGACGCATCGCAATGTTACCCATGGAATCCTTAATTGAGGGGTAATTATCCCAGGATACCACATCCAGGTACTTGGCCCATTTGAAATAATCCAGGGGCTTGAAAGCTCCCATCAAGTTGGTGGTGATAGGAACCTCAGGCGTAATTGCCTTGATTACATCATATTCGCCGCGATAGCAAGCCAAACTGGAATCGGACATAAAACGGTTATAATCCAGCGAGATCCCTTGAAAACAAGTATATTCCCTAGGATAACCGCAAAAGTAATCTCTGCCCATTTCATTCAAATATGACGGAGGAACAATCTCCTCCCAATCATATACGGTATGGCCCCAAAAACTCATATTCCAGCAGCGGTTCAACTCATCAATATTACTGTATCTATTTTGCAACCAATTTCGAAACTCACGGGCACAAGTGTCACAATAACAATAACTGCCATATTCATTGCCAATATGCCAAACCAATAATGCCGGATGGTTTTTATACCTTTCAGCCATTTTCCGGGCGAGTTTCACAGAAAACTCCCGGTATTTGGAGTTATTGGGGCAGAAATTCACCCGGCTGCCATGAGTTCTTTGCCGTCCTTCAGCGTCTACCGGAAGTATCTCCGGATATTTCCTGGAGATCCAGGCGGGTTGGGCTGCAGTGGAAGTTGCCAGGCAAACGGTGATCCCGTTTTGGGCCATCAAATCCATAATTTTATCCAGCCATTCAAAATGATAGACATCTTCCGCCGTTTGAAGTTTGGCCCAACTAAATACCGGCAGGGTTACGATATTGATCCCCGCCAGTTTAAAAAGCCGGATATCCTCCAGCCATATTTCCTCCGGCCATTGGTCGGGGTTATAATCGCCTCCGTAATAGATTCCCGGCAGTTTGGGATTGATCATGAAATGAATCCCCCTTAAAACTTAATTCTCCAGTCCCTTCTTAATCTATAATGCCGAGTTCAAAAAATGAGCTCTACTTCAGTACTTTGTCATTGCAATTTCCCGAAGTTTTAGAGTTGACAAAGTACTAGATAACTTGATAACTAATAACTATATTTTCACACTAAGCTAAGTATATTCTCCACCTAGCCACCCTCCCCTTCTTATATAAGTGAAAAGGTGTAAAGTCGATAGTGTAAAATACAAAACTAAAAACTTTTTCAAGCTTCTTACTTATGCGAAGGCAAAGTGGGTTGAAAATGCAGGAAGCGGGAATCAAGTTCCCGCTTCCTGCGTGTAAATGTAGAATATATTAGGGAGTTAAACCGAAGAATTTATCTAATTAATATTAATCAATAAAAAACGTTTTCTTAATATTATTATACTACTAATTTGTTAAATCAACAATAGGATCTGAAGAAAATATTTTTTTTCGATATTTTCTCATACTTTACTATAAATTTTTGCCATAGTCGAATTATTAATATTTTCTATCATATCCCACTTTTAACTTGCTATTTCCGGTTAACAGGCTTATAATCATAGTTACGTGTCGAAGCTCCAAACTGCTTGTTTATAAGTAAATAATTATTGTAAAGGATTCTATGAATGAAAACTCCAGCTTTTAAAGAACTGAATCTCTCACGAGAGGTACAAAAAGCCATCGGTGAAATGGGGTTTGAAGAAGCAACTCCGATTCAATCCCAATCTATTCCGCATATTTTAAATGGCAAGGATGTCATCGGCCAGGCCCAAACCGGAACGGGAAAAACTTGCGCCTTCGGAATACCGGCCATTGAGATGCTTAATACCGACTTTAGCGGCATTCAGGTATTGGTTCTCTGTCCTACCCGGGAATTAGCCGTTCAAACCGCCGAAGAATTAAAAAACGTAGCCAAATTCAAACGGGGAATTAAAATATTACCCATTTACGGCGGGCAACCTATCGATCGTCAAATCAGCGCCCTGCGGCAGCATCCCCAAATCATTATCGGAACGCCGGGCCGGGTGATGGATCATATGCGGCGGCAAACTTTGAAATTAACAAATCTTAAAATGTTAATCCTGGATGAAGCGGATGAAATGCTGAATATGGGTTTCCGGGAGGACATCGACATCATTTTGAAAGAGGCACCGGAACGGAAACAGACCGTTCTCTTCTCAGCCACAATGCCGCCGGAGATTATGGATTTGACCACCAAATATCAAAAAGAACCGGTATTGATCAAAGCGGTTCACAAGGAGCTTACGGTTCCAAATATTGAGCAATTTTATCTGGAAGTCAGGGATTCCAATAAGCTGGAGATTCTTTCCCGGCTTATTGATGCCAACCATCTTAAACTGTCGCTGGTCTTTTGCAACACCAAAAAACGGGTTGACGAATTGGCATCCAACCTGCAATCCCGGGGTTACCTGGCCGAGTCCCTGCACGGGGATATGAACCAGTCGCAGCGGGATAAAGTAATGGCCAAATTCCGCAAAGGAATCATTGAGGTTCTAATCGCCACCGATGTGGCGGCGCGCGGGATTGATGTTGATAATGTCGAGGCTGTTTTTAATTATGACCTGCCCAACGATGAAGAATATTACGTGCACCGGATCGGCCGGACCGGACGGGCCGGAAAATCGGGCAAAGCCTTTACTTTGGTGTCGGGGCGAGAGATTTATAAACTAAAAGATATTCAACGGTATACCAAGTCGGTGATTTTGCCTCAAAAACCGCCATCCTTGATGGATGTGGAAGAAAACAAAATTAATAAGGTTCTGGACAGCCTGAAAACCATACTCCAATCCGGCAAATTAACCAGGTATATGGGTTATATTGAAAAACTGCTGGAGGATACCGGCTTGAATAATGAGGAGAATAGTCTCACCACACTGGAGATCGCCGCCGCGTTATTAAAGATGGCCGCAGAACCCGCGGGCTTTCTAACATCCGCAACCGATGCCATTGATGAACCTCGCGCCAAACAGGGTGAAATGGTCAAGTTATTCATTAATGCCGGCCGCAATAATAAAATAGGGCCCAGACATATCATTCAAGGCATCTTGGCCAATACCTGTCTGCCTGAAAAGTCCATCGGAGCCATCAATATTTATGACCGCTTTACGTTTGCGGAGGTTCCCCGGGAATATGCAGCCGAAGTTCTGAAATCCATGAAAAACTCCCTGCTAAACGGCCAAAGGATCAATGTGGAAAAGGCCAATGCCAAATAAAGAACCACAGCGTTTTTAAAAGTCCAACGTGTTAAATTTATATCATTAATATCCATGAATGAATGTTAATTTAAAACCTATCTCTAGGTAATTTACCAAAACCGGACTGATGAAGCAATAAAAACAGGGCAGTCGACATGAATTGCCCTGTTTTTTTCGGTCTCAGTTGTATAACGCACCGGCTAATCATCACCATAAAACTTCGAAGATTAACGATCACATATTGCAATATAAACCATTGTTTGATTCACGAGCTGATAGGCAATCTCGCCGAAAGTAATCGGTCCAGTTATATTTCCAGTTTGTTTACTCTCCAACTCCGAATATAAATAATTTAATATACAGTTACAGGAAAAAACAATGTTTTCTTCATTGCTTTGCGGCATCATTCGGCAAAAACCCGCAACATAATCGGAAACCATTGCAGCCTGTTTATATTCGATCCCCCGGAAAACAGGAGCATAAAAATTGACTATCTTTGCGGTGCTATCTATTCCTTGAAAACTGGTGTTGATCATGGCGCCGCAATAATCCGCCACCAACGGCAGCCGGGTATCAAGGTTCTTTTCCGCTACATAGTCCGCCAAGTTTCTTTTTAGGCCGTTGATTAATACTTCCCCGGCACTGAAACTATCTTCCAGGAATAGAATGGAATCGCCGTTCCCTGGTTGAAAAATATTTAATATGTTGATGTCGGCGTATTTGTCATCCGGGAGTTCAACATGCATGACAATCGCGCCATCCTCCAACACCTCATTACCCGGTCCGTATACTACCTTTGGAATTTTTTTGCCCAGAACATTCAAATGAACACCGGATACCCATCCAATCAGCTGTCCGGTGGCAAATCCTTCATATTTCGGCGCATTTAAGGCAAATGAAAAATGGGTCCGGGAAGATGCCGGAATAATCATAACACTAAAACCATTTTGAGGAATTTCTTGATAAATATTGATGATATTTTCGGAAGTGTACCGTTTAATTGTGGTCCTTGTGATGTACGAAGGCAATTCGGTTACAAAAACCGAATCTTGAGTGCAAATCCCGCCTTTTTCAGCCATAAAGTAAGGAATGGTCCCAGCTATCCACCGGCCTTCCGGCAGTTGCCGCAAGAGACTCTCATCACCCGCCAGCAAAAGATTTTTTCCTTGGCGAATCTTATCCGCTACTTCGTTTGCGTTGTAAAGCACTTTATTCATGATACCCTCCTATACCTTGACATTTTACCCAAATCATTCTTAACTGAAGGTAAATACTCAAGCTTGATAAACAAAGCTTTTAATTCCGCCGTACATTGTTGAACCGCTGCTGGACTGGTATCCGTATTTAATCTGATCCTGAGTCGGGCCAGAAGGATTTTGACAGCCAGGCATTCAAACTCAAAATTAACTTTTCCTAAAAGAACATCTGTCCAGACATCATCTGAGATTTCGGAAATTCCCATTTGAACCTCCTTTTTTTTTCTTAAAAGTAATTTGCAGGAATAAACCAATACTATTATCGGTAATTTGTAATAATAGATAATATAAAATCGTAAATTGCAGGAAGCTTTCAACCTTATAAAATACAATCAGCAATTGTTAAATGAAATATGCAATTATCCTTGCGCAAAACCACCTCAAACTGTATTTTTTGTGCCTAAAACTATATTGGGGATATACTAAATAATTTCGTATTATGGGCTAAACAATAAATATGATATAATTTAGCGGATTAAGTCATCACGAACGGAGGTATCGGATGCATCGTTTAATCGGTTTGCAGGATCGGAACGATATTTTCCCGGAATATCAAAATACGCCCATCGGCTTGCTGCTCGAATATCATAATTTGAACCGGGCATTCATCCCGTACGATAAAGCTGAACTGCTGGTGGGAATGTGCATGGACAACCGTAAGCATTTAAAAATTCCCGAGAACTTTGCGTACATTATCCGTTCCGGAGGCGGCAATCTGCGTTACAGCGAATTCAAAGTCTCTTATGCGATTGCTGTGGGCGGGGTCAGGGCAATTGCCCTGTTATCGCACAACTACTGCGGCATGGTCAATCTTTTTTCCAAGAAAGAACAATTCGTCCGGGGACTGGTGGAAAACGCCGGCTGGGATCCAAAATGGGCTGAAGAACATTTTCTTCATTTCGCTCCGATGTTCGAGATCGGTAACGAGATTGATTTTGTATTATCCGAATCCAAAAGGCTCCGGTTACGGTATCCTAATATTTTGGTGGTTCCTTTATTTTATAATATTGAAGACAACTTATTGTATCAGATAAAAGAAGCCTAAGAAGGCTGACATAAAAGACAACCCCCTCGGGATTATCTATTGAACGATCTCCAGAACAACTTTCAAACAGTATAGAGCAATCTGAAAAATCTGACCCAAATCACATTTGAGTCAGATTTTTATTTCAAACATTCACACTTAAAAAAGAACGCTGTTGCCGATTAAATCATCGTCATATATATGGCCTAACCCGCTAAAATATTTTACATGACGTCATCTGATCATTGGCGGCCGCGCCCACATAAGAAATGTCCGCGGTAAAGGTCCATTTAGTCCCGCCAAAATTATCATTCTGATAGATCTCCACCGTCCATCCGGCCGGGATTCTCAAGGAAGATACCCAGTCATTGGGGATTCCCGCCGCCTGCAACTGTGCAAGTGTGTAGTTTCCTTTGGATAACGATACCGCAGTCCCGGCATAATCAGCATGTTGATAGAAAGTAACTTGCGGCGCGATAATTTTCACGGAACTCATTTGGTCGTTGCAAGCCGAACCCACATAGGAAGTATCCGCGGTAAAGGTCCATTTGGTCCCGCCAAAATTATTATTCTGGTAAATTTCAACGATCCATCCTGCCGGAACTCTCAAGGAAGATACGGAGTTATCGGAAATACCCGCCCCTTGCAATTGAGCCAATGTGTAGTTTCCCGCGCTCAGCATCACGGCTTTTCCTTTAAAATCAGCATCCTGATAGAAAACAACCCCGTTTATTGACGGTACGGGAGTGGGAGTCCGGGTGATAACCGGAGTTGGAGTAGGTGTAACACCGGTATCCGGAGGACACACTTGCATTAGCACCACCGCTGAAGAACACGACCATGATTGCAAAACGCCGGAGCCGGTTTGAACCGCCCAGTTTTGATCCATTAAGCCTCTGGAATCTTTATGGCTCCATGCCGTATTGGCATTCAATTGAAACCACGCCTGATACGTTGATACTAATCCGTTCTCTTTAACAAACTTAAGCGCGTAGCGGCAGAATATCCCCTTAAATCCACTCAGATCGGAACCATTTTCGCTTTGCAGAATATTATTGGTGGTCATGTGATTTCTGGTATAATCCAAAGCCTTTTTGGCATTATCATAATATGATTGGACGCCGGTTATTTGGTATAACAGGTTGGATGCTCCGATGAAAGTTCCCTGGGTGTAAGTAAAGTTTACCTTATTAATGCTGCCGCTGCTGTTGATACTGTCCCATACACTTCCGGTAGCGTTGTCCCATAGTCTGCTCAACTGCCACGCATATAAACTTTGGGCTTTGCTGAGATACGAACTGTCGCCCAGTATTTGATACAGCCGGCAGGCGGCAATGACGGCCGGACAGTTAATACAGGTGTTCTTGGTAGTTTTGGCCGTAGTCCACCAGAGTCCGCCGCCCAACGCGGTGTCATATGCCCGGCTATACACTTGATCAAAATGAGTCTTGGCTTGATTTAGATAAGTTGTATTCCCGGTGATTTGATATGCCCGGATACAAGCGAGCACCATCCACATAATGTCATCATTATAAATATTGCCGGTCCAATTGGTGCTGAAATAATAGCAAAAACCATTATACAATTCGTTGATCATCCCACGATAAACACTGTTTCCGGATCGTTCGTAGGCATCCTCAACCATTTCAATCATTTCAGCGCTCTTCCAGAAATCCGGACCACCGCCAGTGGTATCGTTTTTATAGTACCTGTTGCTGCCGCTGCCGGTGTAAAATGCGTCATTAAACTTGTTAATAGCCGCATCAGCATCTGCCGCCGTAAATGCATGGGTGTTTCCTGAATTCCAAACCATAAACGCAAGCAATACCAATAAAATTATGGTTTTGTTCAGTATCTTATATATAAGAAACAAGATTATTCCCTCCTTCATTTTATATATCCCTCGGTTTTCAATCAACATTCTGTTTACTCAATGAACCCATGTAAAAAAGGAATAACTCCGCCCGGAAACCGTGCGGAATTATCCTAGAGGAGATAAGATGTCGACTTAACACACCAAGAAAGCGTATGTTACTTTTTTACCATGCAACCCGGATTATTAAACCTTTTGGATCGCCAACCTCCAGATAAGATGCTTGACCATTAACATCATCATAGCAAAAACCATACGCCAATCCGCTGATGCTGTGATCATGCCAGAACTTGGCATAGTAGTTGGCGGGCGCCGCTTTATAATAATCCGCAACGTTGTTCCAATTGGACTGTGTATAAACATGCCGGTTGATTGCGGCACAAGTGCTGGCATTTTGGGCTAATGGACCCGTCCCCAACAAAATATCCTGAGTGGAATAGCCCGAATATCCGGCAAAATAATTGGCAGACGATCCGCCGACTTTAAAGTTGCCATGAATGGGGGCTACAATCCGGTACGGCGATTGAAGCGTGCCTAAGTGTTTAAATGCGGCAGGAACTTCATTCTGATATTTGCTGAACAAACCGGAACGGGTTTCACTTTCATACTCACCGACGGTCCGGTCATAATTACCGACTCTATTCACCAGCCTGTGCTGAATGGGGAAGCCGAATCCGTCCACCCTGGTTGTGTTCCCATGATATCCGGTGGCATCAATGGTAAATTCTACAAAATCAAAATAAATGTTCCGGTTCGGGTCGGTAGGGTTGTTGATATCCGGTCCGGCAAACCCGGTGTCATAAGTTTTGATGTAGCAGGGAGTTCCAACGCTAAGGTACATTCTCCCTGAAGTTATTCGCGGAATGCTAATCCATTGTTTCTGGCTTATTGTGTAGTAAATGTTGGCATAATTGATACCATTTTTGGTAAGACGTCCGGGAGCATCATTCAAAGCATTGGAAATCGGTTGTAAATTACCGTTCAAATCCAAATAACTCCATCTGCCATTGGCGGGATTGATTCCCAGGATGCCCCAATAAATCTGACTGTCCGAATAAGCGCCATTGGTTCCGTTCAATACTCTAAAGGTCAATACCCCGCTGCCCGACGGAGCCGGGATGGAAGACGGAGATACCGAGTATATTGAATTTGAACCACCGCCACCGTTATATGTAATCTTTACGGATGACATTTGGTCATTACATTCCGACCCCACCCATGAAGTATCACTGGTAAAAGTCCAAGCAGTTCCGGTAAAATTCCAATGCTGATAAACCGTAACCGTGTATCCACTCGGCACTCTCAAAGATGACATCCAGTCATTGGGAATACCGGCCGCTTGCAGTTGGTTCACATCATAGTTTCCGGCTCCAAGTGTATAATTAGCTCCGCCATAGTTTATATCCTGATAAAATGTTACTCCTGTAGCTGCCCATGATTGGGTAGCCATTAATGCCAAACTGATGCAAATCATTACAACAAACATTACCCGCAACAACTTTTTATTCATTATCCATTCCTCCTTTTTCTTTCAACAGAACTCTCTTCTCTTTGTTTGTAATATCTTTGTGCTTCAATACAACTACCTAAAACAAGCTAAATATTAACAACGATGAATTATTATCCCCCAAAATCCCTCCTTTTTTTTAAATCATAGATTATGTCTTTTTTCATAATGAAAAAAACATATCTAGTCAAAAATATTATGAATTGTAATAGCTGCATTCATTGCTACATTACTAGTTTAGCATCGTTACAGAACTGTAACAATACAATAAATCAAGTCTTTACTTAATAATTCAATTAGGTAAAACTTAAGTATTCCGATTAAAATTTGTCGGACTTAAGTTTTCGTTTTTCCGAAATTCGAAACTATTTCGTTTGCTTAGTAAATAATATGATTTTCTGCTAGTCTGACACATAATTTATTTTCTCACATTACTTCATTTTTTGAACATAAATTTTTCCTTCTTAATCTGTAATCCATAAAACTCATCAACTCATTTTAAATACAACTACAGCAAACAGACTATACCCTTAATTATTTAAAAAAGTAACAATTATTTAAAGTTTCTGAAAAATGTTCCTGGACATTTCTAGCAAATCATTTTACAATAGAAAACACCGGACGGCAGGCAAAGGCGCTTTTTTCCACTTTGACTATTTCAAATTATATGTCTAAAGCATTGCGGGTACGAAATATGAGAAAAGAAGTAGAAATTAAAAGAAACTAATTGAAGGTGGATGGGGGCAGAACACCCCAGGCGCAAGTTGTTTGCGAGTTGCGCGCAATCCAAAAAAATTATTGATAGGGGTGATATTAGGAAACTACAAAAAATTTTGCTTTGATATGAATTTTGAAATGGAGGATGGAGAGATGATCAAGAAAAAATTTGGTCTATTTGGGTTCATATGTATACTGGCAGTAATAACCGCATTGTTGATTTCAAGCTTGCCAAACAATGTCTCGGCAGCCGGTCCCTGGTCGGTTTCCTCCCCGGACGGAAGTATTATATTAACCGTAACCCAGGCCGGAGATGGCAGTCTAATCTATAGCGTAACCAAGGCGGGAACTACCGTTATTGAAAGTTCTACACTTGGCATAAATACGGGTCTCGCTGATTTTAGAACCGGCTTAGCGTTTTCAAGCGGCAGCTCGCGGCTTATCAATGAAAGCTATAATATGGTTTCCGGTAAAAAATCTCCCTATGTTAACTACTGCAATGAACTTACCCTTAATTTTACAAAAAACAGCAGGCAGATGAATTTGATTGCACGGGCATACAACGACGGTATCGCTTACCGTTACAACCTTCCGACAAGAACAACGGTAGCGGCGGAATATTCCCAATTCAACCTTCCGAACGGTACTATCTGGATTGAAGACAGGCATGGCGCTGATGAAGGCGACTATATTTCCAGGGTAATTTCGTCCGCTAGCGCTACTACCACCAATTATGCCACAGGCGCCGCGGTCAGACTAGACAGCGGATATTATCTATGGCTGGGTGAAGCAGCCGTTTATGCGGATTATTGCACTTCCAATCTACGGGGTAGCGGTTCCAGTAACGGAATTTTTAATATTGTAAACATATCCGGGTCGCCTTGTTCAACCGGCACCAATAATTCACCCTGGAGAGTGGCGGTCATCGGTGGTTTGAACAACCTAATCGAGACAACACTAGTGGAAAGCCTTAATCCCCCTAGCGAAATTGGCGATACTTCGTGGATCAAAACCGGCGGGTGCGCGTGGGAATGGATGAATGGTGATCCCACCAATAGTCTGGCCGTTGCAAAGCAATACATTGACTTTGCGGCATCCATGGGTTGGAAATATTACATAGCCGATGAAGGCTGGAGTGATTCATGGGCTCCTGAAATGTGCGCTTATGGTAATTCAAAAGGCGTGGGGGTCATTTTATGGTCACATCACGCCAACTTGGATACCCAGGCTGAAGTCGATACCCTGCTTCCGAAATGGGCCGGCTGGGGCGCCAAGGGCATCAAAGTGGACTTTTTTGACGGGGAGCGCCAGTTGGAAAACGAGGAACGCGATAGAGTCGCGGTAAAAGCCGCACAATTGAAGTTAGTTGTAGATTATCACGGCATTCTCAAACCCAGCGGTCAAACCCGCAGATGGCCTCATATCCTGACATGGGAGGGCATTAAGGGCGCGGAGAATTATCCTAATTCCACTCAAGTATGTACCCAACCTTTTACCCGTTGCGTTGCGGGTCCTTCTGATTATACCCCGGTTAATACTTGGAATGGAGGAACCCCGGGTTATGAAACGGCTGTAACAATTACCCACTTTTCCGGTTTAATCTGCTATTGCTCGAAACCCAGCCAATATAATAGTTATCTGACCAAGGAGTTTATCAAATTGGTGCCGGGGTCCTATGACGAAACCCGTTTTATTGAGGGCAACATCGGCAGTTACGTCACGATCGCCCGTAGGAAAGATAACAATTGGTTTGTAGGCGGAATCACCGTCAATGCCAGGACAGCCACGGTACCGCTTTCCTTCTTGGGCTCGGGGACTTATGTTGCCTCCATTTATTGCGATAATACATATACCACTCAAAATGTAACCAATGCTACTGTTTTAAGTTTACCATGCGTTGCAAAAGGCGGATTTGTTATTTACATATCCGCGGCCGCTTTGCCTACACCAACTCCCATACCGATCGGAAGCAATTATGAAGCGGAAAACGGCGCTCTCTCGGGAGGAGCGACTACTATTAGCGGCACTAATTATTCCGGTGGATACAAAGTTGGTTATATTGGCGGAACAAGTGGCAACGGCATCTGCACTCTCACTGTTAATGTAGCAATGGCCGGAACTTACCGGATGACTGTTTACTACACTTCAGCTGAGACTCGTGCCTTCTATGTCACAGTGAACAACGGCGGATTTGTGGGATTGTCCTGTCCGGGATCCGGCAGTTGGAGTACTGTAAGTACAACCACTATGGATATTAACTTAAATGCCGGCATTAATACCATTAAATTTGACAATGGTTCGGGCTCATGGGCTCCCGACCTGGATCGGATAATGTTGGCATTTTTATCCGGCCCTACTCCGACACCGGCAACCGGAGTCATCTTCTACCAGGATATTAATTATGGCGGAACTGCCAGCCCGTCTTTTGGTAAAGGCGATTATAGTTCTCTTCCCGGCGGAGTTCCCAATGATTGGATGAGTTCATTAAAAGTTCCCAGCGGTTGGACGGTTGAAGTGTATCAACATAGCGGTTTTGGGGAAACCATCTGGATCTTCACCGCGGATACTCCTTGGGTTGGTTCGGCTTGCAACGACCAAATGTCATCATTTAAGATCTATTAAACGCAGTGTAAAAACCTTTTGATCAGATAAAAAATGCACCGTGTAAATGAACGGTGCATTTTTTATCTTAATAATCTTATTATCTTATATGTCCCTTTATCATTTTTATCCTGAAGCCGCTTTTATTTCTTGGTCAAATACTTCCGGATATCCACCGCAACCGCGCTGATAATGATGATACCCTTGATAATCAACTGCCAATACGGGTCTAACCCGATAAAGGTAAGACCATAGTTAATGACACCAAAAATCAGAACACCAGCGAGAATTCCCTGAATGGTTCCAATACCTCCAGTGGTGGAAACACCTCCAACAACGCAGGCTGCAATGGCATCCAACTCATACATATTACCATAATTGTTGGTTGCCCCACCGGTTCTGGCAGCTTCAAGCACTCCGGCCAACCCGTATAACGCCCCGGCGATAGCGTACATCGCTACGGTAGTTCTGGCCACATTGATACCGGAAACCTTGGCGGCATTGATGTTTCCCCCAATAGCATAGGTGTTTTTCCCGAAACGGGTCTTATTCATAAGTATCCACATGAAGATAGACACCAGCATTGCAATAACTACAATATACGGCAGTGAGAAATCCCCGGAACCGAATGCGCCGGTTCCAAGCCCGGTAAAATCGGCCCTTAAGCCTCCGATAGGCTGCGAGTTGTTGGGGGGTAAATTAAAATAAATGGAGTTGATTCCATAGACAATAACCATGGTTCCCAAAGTTGCAATAAACGGCGGTACTCCGAACCTGGAAATGATAAATCCATTGAGTAAACCAAAAATCGTGGTGACGATAATCGCAATTAAAATGGGAATCACGAGCCAAATGCTTCCCAACAAGGGAACTGCTTCCAAAAGCTTCGGTAAATCGGGGTAAAATAGCCGCAAATAAGTCGGCGCCTGCAGCATGGAAGCGGAAATAACCGCCGCGAAACCCACCATCCGTCCGGAGGAAAGGTCCGCCCCGGCGGTCAAGATGGCAAACATCGCCCCGAGAGCAATGATTACCCTTGTTGAAGACTGGACCAAAATATCCCGCAGACAGGTAATGGAGATAAAACGGGAATCGACAAAGGCAATTACTAAAATAAGTACTACTAAGACAAAATAAATCGCATTCTCCGACAGAAACTGCAGTGCTTTCTTCACAGTATGGAACCCTCCTTCAATTATGCCATAAATTGTGTAGCCAGACGCATAATCTCTTCCTGGGTCGCTGTCTTCCCATCAACAAATCCAGATAGGCGTCCTTCGCACATTACCATAATCCGATCAGACATCCCAAGCAATTCAGGCATTTCAGAAGAGATCATGATGATACTTTTGCCTTGTTTTGCCAGATCAGCAATGATAGTATATATTTCATACTTTGCGCCGACATCGATTCCCCGTGTAGGTTCATCAAGCAGCAGTATTTCAGGCTCCGTCAACAGCCATCTCCCCAATAACACTTTTTGCTGGTTTCCACCCGACAAATCTTTGATCAATGTTTTCGCTGATGGAGTCTTGATCTTGAGCAGGTTAATCATGGCCTCGCCGTCGTTTTTCCGCCGCTTTTCGTCCAGGAGAAAACACCTGACATAGCGGAATAAATTTGCAATTAAAGTATTTTCCAAAACGGATAAGACGGAAAAAATTCCGGACAAACGGCGATCTTCGGTTAGCAATGCCATTTTATGACGGATGGCTTCTTTGGAAGATTTGATTCTAATCCGTTGGCCTTTTAGATGGATATTGCCGGCAGCGATCGTCCGAATTCCGAATATGGCCTCGATGAGCTCGGTACGCTGTGCACCGACCAAGCCGCCAACCCCTAAAATCTCTCCCTGGCGCAGTTCAAACGAAACGTCACGGAAAGACTTAGGATGGGGCGATGTTAATCCTTCCACTTTTAAAAGGACTTCGCCGGGCACATTGCTCCGTTCCGGGAAACGATGGGTCAGATCACGTCCGACCATCCGGGAGATAATTAAATCATTGGTAAGTTCCCCGGCAGGCCAGGTACCAACCACTTTACCATCCCGCATAATCGTCACTTCATCGGCAATTCGCAAAATTTCTTCAATTTTATGGGAAATATAAATAACCGCAACCCCGCGTTCCTTCAAACTGCGAATGATTTTGAACAAATGCTCCACTTCATTTTCCGTAAGGGAGGAGGTTGGTTCATCCATAATAATTACTTTAGAATCATAAGAAACCGCCTTGGCGATTTCCATGGACTGGACTTTGGATACGGAAAGGCTCCCCACGATCACATCCGGTTCAATATTCATATCAAGTCCGTTAAAAAGCTCTTTGGTATCCCGGTACATTTTTTGGTGATCGACAAATTTGACGAATCCATAATTACGTAATGGAAATCTACCCAGCCAAATATTCTCCATTACGCTCCGGAAAGGTATTGGATGGAGTTCCTGATGGATCATTGAAATACCGTTATCTAAAGCATTCTTGGAGTCCCGGATCTCCGTCTTTTTTCCGTTCAGCAATATCTCACCGGCGTCTTGCCTGTAGATCCCGAAAAGGCACTTCATCAAAGTTGATTTTCCGGCGCCATTCTCACCCATCAGGGCATGAACGCTACCGGTGCCCACTTTGAATGTCACATCATCCAGGGCTTTAACTCCGGGAAACTCTTTGGAAATGTTATTCATTTCCAATAATACGACCTTATCGCTCATTACAATGCCCCCTGTAGCAAGGTTCCTCAACAGTTTAAAAAGCCATCTATCGAATCAAAAATCCGGTTTAAGCGGTTTTTTGCTAAGTTGCTACGCAAGTTCAATTTCATTTCAGCTTGAATTCGGCAAGTAACTTTAAAAACCAATTATAATCAAGACTTACCGAATTCCAAGCTATGAACCCGGTTCGGCAATTTTTCCAAGCATGATTCGAAAAATTCAATCATACTTTAACGTCTTCAGGGGCGCTTAACATCCTCAAGGACGCTACGAATCGAGGTTCAAATGATAGGCTAACGACTTTGTATTTGTAATGGAAAACAAGGGGGCTTACTCATGCGGCCTCCCTTGTTTTCCTAAGAAGTGCTGTGTGAAAGCCGTAACTCGATGTTTGAGATTCATAAAGAAAATACTTCATTATCACAGATTATTAACATATTAACAAATCACGTTGTTAAATTCTATGATATTTTCAGTTCGAAAATTCATACCGTTTTTAATTACTTATAAAGCATCCTTTATATTCGCTTTGGTAATTGGTTTATACGGTACCCATACATATTTACCTTCAACGATTTCATACCCTACGTTTGCTTTGGTCGGCTTTTGGCCTCTTGCCAATACATAAGAAAGATTCAACGTTGCTCTGCCCTGGTTCTTGGCATCGTTCAACACGGTTCCGAGAAGGGTGCCGTCTTGAAGAGCTTGAAGAGCGGGAGCAGTTGCATCAACGCTGGCAACCGGCATATATTTGCCATCTTTAAAGTATCCGGCGGCTTTTAATGCTTCGATGGCGCCAAGAGCCATATCATCGTTATTTGCGAACACAGCTTCAATCTTGTCACCATTGGCGGCGAGGAATGCAGCCATCTTCTCTTGGCCTTTTACGCGATCCCACATAGCGGTATCTTCGGCGAGCTTATCAACTTTAATGCCGGCGTCTTTAACGGCTTTGATGGAGTATTCGGTTCTGAGTTCAGCATCTTGGTGTCCGGGTTCACCTTTTAACATAACATACTGAAGAACGCCGTCTTTGTTTTTATCGGCTTCCGGATGGGACTTCCAATAGTCAACCACGAGTTTACCCATCATTGTTCCGGATTCGGCCGCGATGGCACCCACGTAATATACTTTATTCCATTTGGCGATATCTTCTTTAAAAGGTTCACGGTTGAAAAGCACTAACGGAATATTGGCTTTTTTGGCTTTGTCGATGATAACGCCGCAAGCGGAACGGTCAACCGGATTGATAGCCATGGCGTTCATTTTTTTGGTGATGAACAGGTCGACTTTATCATTACAGGTTGCTTGGGAGTTTTGAGCGTCAACGATATCCACTTTGGCGCCTTTTTCTTTCGCGGCGGCGGAAATATTATTGCGGACGGCCGTCATAAAGGTATCATCAAACTTATAAATAACGCAACCGATATTAACTGTTTTAGCGGCAAATACGAATGCACTTGCAGATACTACGATAAGTAAAGCAACCAGAGCTAAAACGATAGTCTTTTTCACCGAAATTCCTCCTTATAATTTAACTAATTCGTGCCAATAAAAACGTTTAACCTTTTATTTTATAAAGGCTTCTCCCTCCTTTCCATTAATAAACCCTCCACCAGCTCACTAAAAAATAAATCTCCTAATATCACCATGAGTTGTCCGGGTTCACTTCAATATTTGACTCTTACCCACTTAGAAAATACTCTTTATTTTCATCCTTTCCATTACCCCAGCAAGTGCTGGGGTCGGGGATGATCAGGAAATATTCCAGCAGAACAACTGCTCCATATTTTCTTCCTTCTGTGCCCCACTTTGTCAAAGGGAATCTTTAATTAAAAATTATCTATGATAATTCCTGGTGGGGTGAAAGATTTTTTGCTAAAAAGTAAAAATAGGAAGTAGTAGAAACTAGTGTTAGCTTTCGATGTTTCTTTTGGTTTTCCTGCTTTCTTCCAAGCTTGATCAAAAATATTTCTTCGCAAATAGCGTTTGTAACATCATCCAAGTTACTCAAAATCTACCTGTATCAATTTCGACCCTTTTATCTTTATTCCTGCCAAAAAAATATATATTCCTTTATTATCCAATTGATGGAAAGTAATTTCACCGAAACCGGTGGCTTGACCAAAAAAATGATAACGTTATCAATTGTATCACACCGCCTCTCATATCACAAAACGCTGTCATTTGGTCATTATCTGTAAAAAACGCATATTATTTCTGTTTTTGTCATAAATGCTTATGATTACTAAATCTTTAAGCTGATTTGAAAGATCTTGCGCTAAATACTTAGCGTCTTCATAAATAAAAAGGACCGTCTGATATTGAAACGACAGCCCTTTTTATTAACTTTGCCGCGCTTACTTCCGCAGAATTGGAATCCATACTTCGCAACGATAATCCGCGTCACTTCCGTTCCCCGGAGGATAAACCTCCAGTTCCGGTCCATCGGCATGTTCGTATCCGGTTGCCGGAAACCATTCGGAAAAAATTCGCTGCCATACGGCTTGGATTGCTCCCGGCATAGGTCCTACCGATTGAAACACCGCCCAGGTAGCCGCCGGAATCTCCTGCTCCTCCATTCCTGCCGGTTTCGGCTGCGATGTCTGAGCAGCAATCAGATAAGTAAATTCGTCTTGCTCCGGGCAAAAATCCATGCATATTCCCAACACATTCCCATCGGCAGAGAGCTTACCTATCTCAGCGCAACTGCCATCTTCCTTGCACTCGCCCCAAAACTGGGGTATCCTCCGGAAGTTCTCTCCATCCCGGTTGGTAACCCGGATGCCTTTTCCAACCACCCGAAACGCTTCTTTTTCGATAATCTGATAATCCATCTCCTGATCTCCCTTCAATGAAATGTGAAAGGATATTCGACGGTTCTTCTAGCCTCTCTTCCAGATATTCCAACGCTTGCGCCATTCGCTTCAGCCATTCCACTATTTCACGTCTCCTTTCAAACCAATCATACCATGTTAATGACCGATTCCACATAACTTCTAAAAAGAATTCGCGCCCGAAGCACCAAGGACCTGCTTCATTATCCGCTTGTTCATCATCTTTCCCAGTGTTTTAATAAAGACAAATTCAAAATCAATCCTCATAATAAAAAATATACCAATTCCGAAGGATATCTCCGATGGTCCATCGAAGTTTTTTTAAACATGCAAGCTTAAAAAGGAGGCACACTGTATGATTAATTATATCTGGTTGGGTTTGATTGTCGTCGGCGCAATTATATCCATCGTGAAAGGCAATGCCCAGTTTGTAACCGATGCAGCCATCGAGTCGGCTAATACCGCCGTAACAATTTCCCTGGGCCTCATCGGAATGATGACGCTCTGGCTTGGCTTGATGAACATCGCCGAAAAAGCGGGGATTGTAAACGCCGTAGGACGGCTGCTAAAACCCATCATGAAACGTCTCTTCCCGGAGGTTCCCGAAAACCATCCCGCCATGGGCAGCATGGTGATGAATATCGCCGCTAACATGCTCGGGCTTGGAAATGCCGCCACACCGCTTGGAATCAAAGCAATGAAAGAACTTCAGGAACTGAATCCGGAAAAAGATACGGCATCCAATCCGATGTGTATGTTTCTGGCCATTAACACTTCCTCCATTACATTAATCGCATCGACGGTGGTTGCCTACCGGGTAGCCGCCGGTTCGAAAAATCCGGCCGAGATCATCGGTCCGGTTATTATTGCTTCCATATTTGGTACTGTAATTGCCGTAATTGCCGCGAAACTGCTCGAAAAATTCTCAAAAAGGGGTGGCCGCAAATGTTCGTAAATGTCATCCAAACCATTTCAACTTACGCCATCCCGGTTGTAATCCTGCTCATCCCGTTATACGCCGTTTTTAAAAAAATCAAGGTGTATGAAGTCTTTTGTGAAGGCGCGGTGGAAGGGTTTCATACTGCGGTAAAGATCATACCATATCTCTTGGCAATGCTGGTAGCCATCGGAATCTTCAGAAAATCAGGCGCCATGGATGTATTGGTAAGCATCTTAAGTCCGGTCACCAATTTCATCGGCCTCCCCGGGGAATTGGTACCGCTTGCAGTTATGAAATCTCTCTCCGGCGGGGGATCCAATGGGTTATTGACCGATATTCTTAAAACTTCGGGACCGGACTCATTGATAGGGCGGATTGCATCAACCATGACCGCTTCTTCCGAAACCACCTTTTATGTAATCGCCATCTATTTCGGCGCTGTAGGCATCCGTAAAACCCGGCATGCAGTTTCAGCCGGATTAATCGCCGACCTGGCCGGAGTGCTGGCCGCCATCTGGATCTGCCGCTTAATGTTCGGTTGATAACCTAATTTTAACGGGATTAACATATCTATAATTCTGAAAATAAAATGTTTTTAATCCAATAAATCCGCCTAAAAATAGGTTTGTAAATTTTATGGCTCTAAAAGGCTACTTGGACGGGATTGACGGGATTAAAGGGGTTGAGAGGATTTTTTCTGTAAATTCTAATTATGTTTTAATCCAACTAACCCTGTAAATCCCGTCTAAAAATAGGTATTAGACTTAGCCTAAAGCAAGGTGACCGGATTAACGGGGATTTCACAAAATCAATATATGTCTCATTAGCATAAAATACTATAATAAATTCGTATAAGGGGAAAACATGAAGCGGGGAAAACGATTAGCCCAGAACGATACCATAGGTATTGTAGCTCCAGCAAGTTATGCGGATACGGAAAAAACGGCCAAAGCAGCGGCGGTCTTAGAAAAGCTGGGATATCAAATAAAGCTGGGAGAAAGCTGCAACTGCCGCTGGTATTCTTTTTCAGGGGACGACCAGCGCAGGGCGGCGGATATCAATGAATTTTTTCAGGATCCGGATATCGACGCCATACTGTGCTTGCGGGGCGGTTATGGTTCCATCCGCATCCTTGATAAAATAAATTGGGATTTGGCGAAACAAAACCCCAAAATATTCGTGGGTTTTAGTGATATAACCGCGCTTCACTTGGTGCTAAATCAACGTTCCGACTTAATTACATTTCACGGGCCGATGCTGGCTGCCAATATGGCGTATGATTTTGATATGGTAACCAGAAGCTCCCTGGAAAAAACAATTTGCATGGGCTATGAGCCTTTTGCTATTGACAATCCTCCCGATGAACCCTTACAATCTTTACACGGGGGTCAAGCCGAAGGCATTCTTACCGGAGGCAATTTACAAACCCTGGTGTCCATTATCGGAACCCCTTATGAACCGGATTTGGAAGGAAAGATTCTGTTTATCGAAGAGGTCAATGAAGCCACTTACCGCATTGACCGGGCTCTCTCCCAACTTCTGCTCAGCGGAAAACTCCATCAAGCCGCAGGAATAATTCTTGGTGATTTTAAAGACTGCAACCCTGATGCTCCCGAAGATATGCCGTTAATGGAAGTCTTTAAAGACCGTCTAGGCAGCTTGAGAATACCGGTTATCTATAACCTGCGGTGCGGGCATTGCAATCCCAAATTAACACTGCCGCTGGGAGTCCTGGCCAGAATCGACGCCGATGAACTCCGGATCGAAATCCTGGAAAATGTAGTTGAATAAGAATCAGGGTAGGAGGATGGCCTTGGAAGTTGATAAAATCATGCTGTTGGTCAATGAGATTGAGCCCTGGCTCATTGAAATCCGGCGGGAATTTCACCGGCATCCCGAACTCGGGATGGAAGAATTTTGGACTTCCCAGCGAATATCGCAACTCCTTGCCGGGATGGAGATACCCCATCACCAAGTTGCCTCCACGGGTATCGTCGGCTTAATCCGTGGCGCAAATCCGGGAAAAACGGTGGCTTTGCGGGCCGATATGGATGCCCTCCCCATTGAGGAAGATACGGGTTTATCCTACTCATCGCTGAATCATGGCAAGATGCATGCCTGCGGTCACGATGCCCACCTGGCCATACTTCTGGGTGCTGTAAAGATTCTATCGGCAATGAAAGAGCAGTTGGCAGGGAATATCAAGCTGTTTTTTCAACCCGCCGAGGAGACCGACGGCGGCGCGCAATTGATGATCGCTGAGGGCTGTATGAAGGATCCGCAAGTTGATTACGTATTGGGACTTCATGTCAGTCCTTACGCCGAAACCGGCCAAATCATGATCCGTTATGGAACCGTAAGCGCTGCCAGCGATGCCGTTAAAATCATGATCCGGGGTAAATCGGCCCATGCCGCATATCCGGAAGAAGGAAACGACGCGATTGTAATGGCGGCTCAAGTAATTATTGGAATCCAAACGATAATTTCCCGGAATGTCTCCCCCCTTGACGCGGGCGTGATTACTTTAGGAAAAATCAATGGCGGAATCAAGGAGAATATTATCGCAGACAAGGTGGTCCTTAGCGGCACCATGCGTACCCTGAATCCTCAAACCAGGAATTATATGAAAACCAGAATCCAGGAAGTCGCCACCGGTATCTGCCAAGGGATGGGCGGGGATTGTACGGTTGAATTCCAGGAAGGCTACCCACCTGTAATAAATCACGACCAGGTATTGAAGATTATTGAAACCAACGCCTTGAAATTATTGGGAAAAACGAATCTCCTATATAAAGAACAACCCTCCATGGGGGTGGAGGACTTTTCATTTTTCAGCCACCATGCGCCAAGCGGATTTTATTACCTGGGATGCGGTAATAAAGCACAAGACATTGCTGCGCCGGGACATAGTCCCAAGTTTCAAATCGATGAACGCTGTTTGAAGACCGGAGTTCTGTTGCAAGTTGTAAATACCCTGGCATTACTTTAAAACCATAAAAAGTAACTTTCAACGAAATCATCCCCTGAATAATGTCATAAAAATCATATCACTGTATATAATTCTATCAAGGTGATAGTTTAAAATTATCCCATGAAAACGGCATCATTCTTCTTACCATTCTGGTAGAAAGTCGGAATGCCGCCAATCTTTAAAAAGGAGGATTCGCCTTGATACGAAAACGGTTTTTATCCATAGCGACTTTTGTGTTATCCCTGTTGCTTTTTGATGCAGTTGTTTTTGCAACTCCGGCTGTGCTTGAACCAAACACATGCGAAACCAAAAATATTCAGACGAACCAAGGCTGGTATTGGCTGCGCACTGAAGGAGATTCTGTCAGATGGGTATTCAACCCATTGGAGATGTCCGGAGGTATTGTTCCCAAATCCCTCTTTCTTATGGTACATGCCAAAGTAACCAACGGCTTGGAAGGTGGTTCGGGATACGAAACCACCTTGAACTTCAAGGTATCCGGAAATGGAATAACTAAACTGGTCAAAGTCCGTCTTCACAACCCTTTCCGCCCGGTCGATCCCGAACCCTCCGGAGGAATCGGGTACGATGCATATGGTTGGGGAGGACCAATTTTGGACCGGATTTGGCAAGGCGCGGAAAAAATTGTTGTAGAAATGGAGTACATGCCCAAATGGCAATATTCGCCCAAAGGCAACATCCAGGTAGCGTTTGATACAAACCCAAAATCAAACAGTTTGAATTTGGGTTACATGCGGTAATTATCCCACCGCTATTCCCAATAAATTTGCTAAAGATCTTAACTCCAAAGTTTCGGAAAAATGAACGGAAAAATAAGTAAAACCTGTTCAAGCTGGTTAAAGAATATTTTTAGACGGGATTAACGGGATTTATAGGATTAAATCTGCAAAAGCAGATTACAATGCTAGCTTAAGCAAGTTAATAATAATCATCCCATTAATCCAGTAAATCCTGTCTAAAAGTTTTTATTATTTGGTTTCGTTCGTCCGGGGCAGGGAATAACTGTTGGTTTTCTAAACACCTTTTAAGATCTCCCCATTATACTTGTGGCGTATTTTCAGCCACCGTTTCCCAATGAAGTAGGCCACCAGTGAAGGTGGGACTGTTCCCCCTAAAAAACGCAAAATACGATTTATCACGCCCGGGATATAAACCATCCGGCCCGACAACGCTCGATCAATCGTCTTGGCAGCCACATAACCCACGTTTTTCGTAGTAATGCGTCCCATAAAACCCTGGGCAAAAATTCCGCTGATTGCCGAGGGGGTGGTAGGCATTCCTGCCGGACAAAGCACCGTTACCGTTACTCCGGATTCCGCCAATTCATGGTGCAATGCCAATGAAAAATCCAGTAAAAAACGTTTGGAAGCGGCATATATCGCTTTCACCGGCATCGGATAATAACCGGCCAGGCTTGACACATTAATGATCCGTAACATCCGGGTCTTATCCCGGAAATGAAGGGCTCTGCTGGTCATATCCACGGTGGATTCGATATTTAAACGGATAATGGTTCCCAGTTCAGCGCTGGTTCTTTCAATAAAAGGCCCCTCAAAATCAACCCCGGCGACATTGATCAAAAAATGAAACCGAAGATTCCTTTGTTGAATGATTTTCCATAATTCATCACGGGATGCCGGGTCGGTCAAATTACAGGGATAATAAATGATTTCGACGTTATAAAGACGCACTAAACCTGACGTCAGTATTGATAAGTCTCCCGCTGAAACATCGGTAAGAAAAAGATTCCAGCCCCGGGAGGCGCATTCGGCGGCAAACGCTTTTCCGAGCCCCCCGGCGGCGCCGGAGATGAATACATAACTCTTCATTGGGCAACCTCCAATAATTTAAATTTTCCAAATCACATTTGATTGTCATATCTACGGCGTATACACGATGCCGCATAATTGCTCCGAAATTTCCCATAACCGGGCGGCGGCATCGGCGCGCTTGGAATATTGACTGGGCTCTACAGGACGGCATTCTTTCCAGTACACAGCCTCTTTTTGAGGAATATCCGGGATAGCTGTTAAATAAACGATGGTTTTCGCTGCTTCCGCAGGAGAAATCCCACTGCGGCTCCGGATGTTCCAGAACCATTGGATGAGTCCGCCGGTTCCTTTGGCGCCGATTTCGGTATTTACCAGGCCGGGATCCACCGCGTAGGCCCGTATATTCGACACGTCGGCCAGCCTACGGTTGAACTCCCGTGTGAAAAGGAGATTGGCCAGTTTTGACTGCTTATAGGCGGACAAACAGAAATAGTGCTTCCGGTACATTAAATCCTGCCAATGCATCCGGGTATGATAATGGGAACCGGAACTCACCGTAATAACCCGAGCACAGGCTGACATTTCCAGCAGCGGCAGCAACTCATAGGTCAGCAAAAACCCGGCCAGATGATTTACTGCAAATTGCATTTCATAGCCATCCTCAGTAGCCACATACCAGTCGGACACAGCAGCGGCATTATTGATGAGAACGTCAAGCTTTCCTCCGAATTCACGCTGGATCAATTCCCGGATGGCAGAGCCCAAAGCGCGAACCTGCCGCTGGGAAGCCAGGTCGGCCACGAAATAATTTACCCGGGCTGCCGGAGTTTCCGCCCGAATCAGAGCCTCCGCCTCAACGCAACGGGATTGCGAACGTCCCGCTCCAATGATGTTTACACCTTGAGCGGCGAGAGAGCGGGCGGTTGCCAGGCCGATTCCTGATGTTGCGCCTGTAATTACCACTGTTTTCGGTAGTACTGTCATATGAACCTTCCTTCCTAATTTAGCGCCATTCGTGGTTCCTAATCTTTTTATTAACTGCTAATAATAATATCGGGCCTATTTTACATCAATTTCAATCGTGCCGTTATCACTTTCCAAAATGGCCTGCCGGTTCTTTAGACGGCCATCAATAATGCTGCCGGGTTCCAACGGGACACCGCCCACATAAATCTTTTCAGCGGGAGCGGAGACCTTGATGGTATACATACGGTTGGTTGAATTGAAGCGGATATTGCCGTTAAATGTATGCACCCTTACTTCCTTGGCAAATATGGCGGTGGTTATATGACCGCCGGTACTTTCCAATGAAACATTGTTGAATACATATCCTTCGGGGATCTCAATGGTAACTGTGGTCATTCCTTCATGGATTGCAATAAAATCCATGAAAGGCAGCCGCCCATTGGAACGTTCCCGGAATATCAGGGTATCGTCTTTGAACTCAATGGCACCGCTCATCCAATCCGGTTGCTCATATGACACGGCCAATCCCGCTGTATTTCCCTGTTGAACCACAATCCGGGAGTTTAACGTGGTAACCGAAATATTCCGGACAGTTTGCGGTTCAAACTCTTTTTGAAGCCGGGTTAAATTGGCAGGCTTCATGCTGTTCCAAATCGAGAAATACCTTAGCGGCAATCCGGATGAAAATAATAAAACGGCCCCCAACAAACCAATACCTAACAGTACTGGCAATCTCTTTTTGAAACTGAATCTCCTTAGTGGCATAACTAAATTTGGGGTACTCAAAGCGGGATTTTTTATCGGAAGCTCCTTTGTCTGTTGCGTTAGCTTGCGCAAGGCCTTCATCGTTACCCGAGTGATGGAATTGGCCAAATACCACCACCCGATCCCGGTGGCCACCAGTAAAACTGATATAAATAAAGCAAATCCGGCTGTTCCAAACTTTTCAGCCATATATATAACCGGTATTTGAAGCATTCCATAAACTAATATAGCTGTTAGAGCTATTGCACCTATGAATGTCGCCACGGATACAATATAAAATAAAATGGCGACAGCAATTGGAATAATCGCTCCCATGATCAGGGAAGCTTTGGCGGCGGAATCAGCCACCTGCCGAAAAGCGTTTCCGGATGCGCGCATCAGTCTCACCGGTCCCGGCTTCTTTTCCGTATCGTTGATTAGCACTTCGGCGCGGATGGCAGCTACGATTTTTTCCGAACTTCCCAGTTTTGCTACTATTTCATCCCCGGATAATCCCGCTTCCAAAGCATCGGCAATATACTCCTCGTAATATTCCAAGGCCTGATTCACCGGACCGGCAGGCAGACTTTCCAGTCCGGCACGAATTGATTGTATATAATCAACCGTTTTTTTCGTCATGATTCTTCACTCCTTCTATAACCCAGGATATAATCCGCTGTAGTTCCAAAAGTTCTTTGGCATTTTCATTGAGTTGCTGCAAGCCCAATGCGGTAATATGATAATATTTCCTTAACCGTCCGCTATGTTCTACCGAATAGGTTTCTAAAAATCCCTGGACTTCCAGACGCCGTAAAACCGGATACAAGGCCGTCTCGGAAACATCCATCAATCCGGCCATCTGCTCCGAAAGCTCATATCCATAAGTATCCGCTTTCCGAAGAATCGCCAGTACAATGGTATCCAAAATTCCTTTTTTGATCTGCGGGTCCATATCATCACCTTCTATTAATAATATTATACAATGAATAATATTGATTGTCAAATATTATACGACGCCTTTAAGACCTCCCTGGTGGTAAACTTAAAATACTAAGGTCTTCCGTAACAAGAATAGGCATTGAAGGCAGTCTTTCCTCTCCATAAAGACTACACCTCTTTTGTACAGCCTGATCCAATCAAGTAAGTTAATTCCTCCACCACTTGTTTGCGGTCAAACTTGGAGACGCTGAAAATAGTTTCAATGATTTTATAAATAATAAACTGATAAATCAACCGGATCGCTACCGGTTTTAAAAAATAGCCATCCACTTTAACCTGGGAGATCATCATATGATACCCTTCATATTGTTCCGTTAAAACCCGCTGAATTTCGGAACCGAGCATCTTGCTCTCCCCGATTCCCAGCCAATGCCGGTAAGCGGTTTTATGCAAAAAAAGTTCATAAGCGCTCAACTGTTCCGGAGTTCGTATTTCAATCAGATCGGCAATGATTTCAGCTACCGGCCGCGGTGACCACACATCAACTTTTAGAAACATTTGAATGAACAGATTGGTGATCTCTTCGGTAAATAAACGGGTATAGATATCTTCCTTGGACTGGTAATAGTAATACAGCACCGAAACGGGAATTTTAGCGGCGGTGGCTATTTGGCGCATGCTGGTATCCTGGTAGCCGTTTTCATAGAAGATTCGTTTGGCCTCTCCATCAATGATTTTTTTCGTTTCCTGCGACTTTTTCATTTGAGATGTAAGCTCCGCAAAAATTTCCGAACAATGTTCTAAAATTTCTTGACGCATTCAGCCAATTCTGTTATTCTTATTTTAGAACATTGTTCTAATTTATTAATTTGAATATATCTATATTATCACAAAATTTAGTAAGGAGTAAAACAATGAAGAAACAAAACCACGACAAGGCTGGAAAATGTGTCATCATAACCGGGGGAAACAACGGAATTGGGTTTTTCATGACGAAGGCTCTTTTAGAGGACGGATTTAAGGTGGCAGTGTTCGATATTACCGGGGATAATATTGAAAAGCTGGCCGCGCTTTATCCAACCCATTTGTTGTACCGGAAATGTGATGTAACTAAAAGCGATGATATTCAAAGCGCAGTCGCTTCAATGCTGGCAAAGTGGGGACAAATCAACGTCCTGGTCAATAATGCCTGTTTGGGAATATATGGGCCTTTCGAGACGAAACCGCTAGTAGAGACTTACCGGGAATTTGAAGTGAATTACTTCGGTTATGTGCGAATGATTCAGGCTGTTCTACCCCATATGAAAAAACAGGGCACCGGGATTATTCACAATGTAAGTTCCGGCGTCGGGATCACGGGTTTCACCAACATATCCGGTTATGCTTCAACCAAGGGAGCCATCGAAGCTTTAACCAGAACCTTGTGGCTGGAATTGGAAAAATATCATATTACGGTAAACCTGATTCACCCTCCGTTAACGAATACCAAGTCAGCCCAAATCATAGGGATACCCGGTGAAATGATGATGGATCCCGGGGATGTCGGCTATAAATTGGCAAAAAAAATAACCTCGACCCAGAAAATGATTACACCTGATTTTTTGACCGCTTTCGTTACCTTCTTAACCTACCGATTTCCTTATCAATTGGGCAGTTTCGCCGGTAAGATGACGGATAAAGTGATCGCATCCAGATCCTCAATCAATTTTTAATTAGAATCGTCATATAAGCCAGCGAAACAAAATCCTTTTCCTTCAATAGCCGGAAAACATTTTTTAAGTACTCCGGACTGTGCTCTATCATTCGGGAAAAATTATATATCGTTTCAATGACTACGGTTTCATCCATCCTTTTTTGGGTTGCGGCAATCGCGATTAATAAGAATTTAGTCATTGCATAATGAATGATCATAAATGCGTAACTGTCAAAAACAGTCTCTACATAAGCGGAGTTGGGAAAAACGGTTCGAAATATATAATTTACCAGATAGTTTTCCAAAATATATTCATGTTCAAGCATAAAGGGCTGATAATACTCATTAAATATTTTTTGGTAATTGGACACATTTTCTACCTGATTTTCTGAATTTATTACTTGGGCAAACAATCTTATATCATACATTTCCTTTAATAGTTCATATTGTAGGATTATGTTTTTCTCAATGGCGTCACTAAGATTTGCGGCATTACCCGTATCTGAAATCTTTTCGTATTTTGCGCTCAGTTCCGGAATCAATTGAATGTTAGAGTTAGCAACGCATTCCTGTACTTTTTGACAAAGCAATCCCAGCAGAAACAACCGATCAACCAAACCAGCGGAGCGATTCTGCATAATTTTCACCGCTGTTTTCCGTAATTCCAATAAATAAAACTTCCAGGTCCCCTCACAAGCAGCTGTGTCAACCGTAGTATACATAACCGTTCCGTCAAGTATATCCTTAAGCTCGTAATACTCAAATACCATAGGTTCCTTATTTCGCAGCGCCATTCAGGCCATCTCCGGACAGGATACCACCCCGGAAATCTCCATTACCTTATTTACCTGGCATAATACTCTAGGATAAAGATTACAAGTACTAGACAAATATAAGGAACCATACTTTTGTTGGATGCGGCAATGCCCGTCACTGCTCATAAAAGGGCATTTACCGTCCAGATTTAGCTTGATAACCGAATAATCTATATCACCAGTGCTATTTGCTTGTTTTGCGATATTCGTGGTGACGATTGATTTTAATTCAGGATCACGAAAATTATGATATTTTTCATAAGTTGGTTTATCAATAACTACACTCCAATCCTTGCAGCAAGTTTCTTCGCACTGTGGACCGATACACCGGAATTTGCGCATGTATTGCGGAGCCATTGCCTTAACTACAATTGGTTGCAATGATTTTTTGTTGGCCATTACAAACCTCCATTAGCCGACTTAACCCTATATCTTCAAAAGAGGCGGCAATATAAATTTCGGTAAATCATTATCATTTCCTTAGTGTGAACACAGTTATTAGTCATCCACCCCTAATTATCATCGATAATTTTAAAATTAAAGCTTCGCTTTAATTAGGGAACTGAAAGAAGATTTTTCGGGGTGGCTGTTCTACTAGAAGATTTTCTAGATAGTTAATTATTGCAATAATGTTACAAGGAAAAAAACATGTTTTTGGCGAATATTTTTATTGTCCTGTTTCTCATTATATTTGTTTGTTGGAGGGATTCCTGGTGAAAAAAACATTTTACTGGATTATCGGAGTTGTGGTCATCGGCTTGCTTGCAGGTTTGTATTTTTGGTTCCAAAACAGCAAAACGGAAGTTGCGGACGATCCAAGTCTGGATCAGCCAACCGCCGTGCTGGTCCAATTCGTGAATGCCTTAAAGAATGGGAAAGGCAATGATGCCTATGACGCCATTTGCGAGTACAATCAGAGACTCTTCTCCAGGGCGGACTACAGCAAATGGGTGGAATTAAGAGCGAAAATTATTAAAATGACCAAATACGAATACAGTAAACTAAAGACCGAAACCAACGTAACCCTTGGGGATCAGCAGTACGAGATCTGCGTGACTTATCACCTGAAAACTGAAAGCATGGCGCCACTCATGGGCGGACCCCAACCCCAGGTGCGAGAGTTCGGCCAGCCGGTAGTATATGAAAATGGCCACTACCGTGTATATACCGGTCAAACCGAGATTGCGGCGGATATTGATGGATTTACCGATTTACTTAAAAATGCGGGAAAATAATTCCAAGGGGCAACCGCGTAGTAGCCCTAACATCCTTTATAACGTATCCTTACCTTGTACAATGAAGATCGGGCCGCAATATACAGCGTCTGCCGGTCCCGGTCGCCGAATGCCAGACAAGCCGGGCGCTCCGGGACTTCGATGATATCTATCTGCTTGCCGGTTTTTTCATAGACAAAAATCTGGCCGGCCGCTATATAGACATTGCCGGCCTCGTCCACCGCCACATCCAGTTCGCCTTCTTCAGCAAACAACTGTGGATCCGATAGTGAACCGTCTGCATTGACCTTAAAAGCATACGTTTTCTGTCCGAACTCGTCGGCCACGTAACAAACCCGGCCCGGGACAGCCTTTCGCAGTGAGAAGGAACGTTTTAGATCCTGGCATTCCGGTATGAAGGTTGTGCCGTCCGGTGAAATAAAATGAGCCTCACTTGGAGCAACGGCCACCTTCAGAAAATCATGCCCATCCCGCCAGCGGTGCCCTGGCACAACCGCCACCATGCCTTCACGGGACGCAGCCGGCGCCGGCTGTAAAACTTGTAAATCCTCCACCGGACCGTTAGGTTCCAGCGCCAGCACCGAACCTTTCCGGGTTACTATCAGCAAATTACCCGACTTATCAAAGGCCAGTCCCACCGGCGCAACCGGTAGATCGCTCACCAGCGCCAGATCCCCGGCAGCTCCGGACCAGCGATAAATACTATGCCAGCGGGATTCGACGAAATATACATTGCCCGCCTCATCACCGGTTAGCCCATCAATGAATTCAAACCCTCCGATGGCTTTTTTCACCCGCGCCCCCGGGGCCAGCACTGGAGATTCCGTGACCGGTTTCCGCCGCGGCGGTTGCCCCGAAATCTCCAGCCTGGCAATCTCCCGGGAACGGATCTCCACATCATGGGTCTGATCATACAACGTGTTGTCATAAGATAGTTTGTAGGGACTGTAGACGTGAATCCCCCGGAATTCAAGATTCTGACAGGACTTGACCCTTACTCCGTAAGGGAATGGATTCTGAATCCGGAAGATACGGTACATATAGAGATTGGCAATAGTAATATTCCGGCAGTTTTCGAGATACAGCGGCAAAGCATGCCAACTCTCAGCGCCCTCCTCCTCCATTTGAATATCATAAAGCTTCCAGTTGGCCACGTTCCGCAGGATGACTTCATTACGCATGTGGTGCTCGATGGAAGCGGCATAAATCCGCCCTTCGGTAGCGGTGTCGGAGACATAAATGCCCGCTTGAGCATACGGACTGGGGGTCCAGATGTCTTTAAAAGTACCGCCGCCGCCGTCAGTAATCCAGAGGCTCCAGTATTGAGTATCCCACTGATATTCCGGATTCCCGTCTGCAGTCCGGTTTTGATTATAAGGCGGAACCGGTTTGCCATCCGGCTGATAACTCCCATGTCCGCCTAAAAACCGGACATCGTTCATCATGGAATTAGAACCCGCCATCCACTTGGCAGCCACAGCACGGCGATTTAGCCCATGGGTATTTAGTCCGATACCGGTGACAATATTGGTCCCGCCCTTGGGGGCTTCCAGCAGGGCTTTCGGCGGTCCGTCCCCGTCAAAGCCCGGTGTCTTGTCGGCAATAATCAACTGGGTCGTAATGGGGCTCAACCCAATTAGGACGGTATCCGGCTTCATGGTAATCGTATCGGTGACCCGGTAGCGCCCGGTGGGCAGATAAATCGTCCGGTATTGATCTATAGCCGCCCGGATAACCCCGGTATCATCGGTGACTCCGTCACCTTTAGCGCCTAGAGACCGAAGATTCACCCAGGTTTCACAGGGAGGCAACGGGGGAATATCCGATGACGTATAGGCGGGAGCTTCCGCAAGCGGCATCAACTCGACAGTGGTTTTAATCTCCGGAGTGCTGCCAAGTTCTTGGATATGCAGACCGTGACAAAAGTCTTTCACTTGATAAACCAGGCTTGGCCCTTCAATTTTCTTGCCGCTCAAACGGAAGGAAGCCAGCACCGGAACCCGTTCACAAACGACATTCTTCAGATTGAATTGGGGCCGGGCATTATATTCATCACTAATCACAAAGGCCGGGCCGCTGATATCCTCCAGCCGGGAATCAGCCATCCATAACTCCTCAGCCCGATCCGGCCGGACCACTATAGCGCTGGGCACACTCCGGAAGTGGGTCCGGACCAAGGTAAGACCGCCTTCCTCAGTCTCGATAGCCGCGATTCGCTGGCCTTCAAAGCAGGAGTCAATCATTAAAAACGGCCAGCTGGGTGAAGGCTTAGTGGTAACGATACCATAATCTCCGCCAAAAAACCGGCAGTCGTCAATCTCATTACCAACCTTCTCCACTCCGGCCCGGCCGGAGCCAATATGAAAGTCACTATGGGCTAAGTAACAATGTTGCGCAAAAAATGACCTGACCGCGATAACCGCCGGATTGCCATCCTGGATCTCGAAGTTAATATTGCTGATGGCGCTGTAAAATGTTCCCGGATTGGCATCACGGATGGGTTTTCCCTCTTCCGGTCGTTCACAGGCGAAGTGGATCATGTACTTCCCCTCACCTTCCTGATAGCCGGGCGTATCTTTCCCCAGCACAAACACCGGCCGGTTTTTCCCATACCCAATGAGCCGAATCCCTCTCCAGACGTATACCGTCTTGCTCAGCCGGTATCTTCCTTCCGGGATGTAAACGATGCCATAACGGATACTTTCCTGAATCGTATTGATAGCTTGCTGCAAAGCATCCGTATCATCGGCGATTCCATCCCCTTTTACCGGAAACTTCTCCGGGGTCAAATAAACGGCCTGAGGATCCTCGAGACGGGCGGTGTAAAACGAAGCGCCTTTTTTCGTAAACGAAGCGCTTTTTTTCGTTATTGATGCTTGTGTGTCGGTCATTTTTTTCTCTGTGCTTAAATCCATCTTCTCTCCTTCACATAAAAAGCCGTTTTAATAGCGGCTTCGAGAGGATTATATCATAATGGAGAATGATTGAAAAGAATTAAGATGATTTTGCAATCACCTACTTTACCGGCACATTGAAATGATTAACGACAATGGTATATAATTAACCCAAACAATACAATCTTAAGGCAATTTTATCGCGCCAAGGTTCAAAGGGAGGTTTTCCAAATGATGATCGCCGTTGATAAAGACACTTGCACAAAGTGCGGCGTTTGCATCCAAATGATGAAGGGATATTGCATCGCCGAACAAGACGGCTTTCCGGTATTTGATGCAACGCTCTGCAATACTTGCCAAAAATGTGTTTCCATCTGTCCCTCGCAAGCCATTACGGTAAATGGAATCCATTCGGACCGAATCTCTGAAATGCACCAGGCAGATCCCGAACAAATATACTCTCTTTTCGAGAAACGCCGCTCGATAAAGCATTATAAAAAACAACCAATCCCAAGAGAGGTCGTTACGAAAATCGTATCGGTAGCCAAATATGCGCCCAATCAAAATAAGAATTTATCAGTTCTGGTTATTGATGACATGCAACGAATCGCTGAAATCGACAAAGCCGCCATTGCCTTTGTAAAAACAATGCACCGCGTCCTGTTCGGATTCAAACCTGTCGAATTACTGTGCCGGCTGTTCTATAAAGATATTGGCGCCCTCAAAAAGAAGATGGAGCATAATTCCTTTCAGCGGGTCATCAATGAAAATACCCAAGTCATCATCATGGTCACCGGCAATAAAAAGGTTCCCGTAACCGAACGAAGCGCCCCTTATATGCTGGCAACCATGATGTGTATGGCTGAATCGCTGGGAATCGGAAACTGTTTAATGGATTCAATCTATTTGACATTGCGAACCAACCGGAAATTGCGTAAAAAGTTAAAAATCCAAGAAGATGTATTCGGTGTGCTGGTATTGGGGTATTCCAATGAAAATGTCAAAAATATCCCCCGGGGATATGAAGTGAATGTGAGATGGAATGTTTAATGGCTAAATGACCATATGGCTGGTATACTTATTATTGGCAACACCCTGGAAGTATTTTATATAAAATGATTTCATCGTCTCCAGATCGTTCACCCATAAAGCGATATGCTCAATTTTCACTCAAATCTCAGCCTCAATCCTTATTTTTCATGGTTGGGTCGTGTAATTGAATTTCTCTTTTCACAAATAAATTTTCTTCTTAAATCAATACCCTTTATACATCTTCCGCATAAAGCTTCTCATCAACTTTGAAATCACCCGTATTAACCATTTTTTGATATAGCCGACCTTGGCCGGATAATAATAATCCATTGTAAACCAATTGGTCCGGGTCCAATGCTCAAAATCCTTTATGCCCTGATCCTTGCCCACTACCGCATTTATCTTCCACATGTTGAACCAGAGCAGCTGTCCCAAGGAAGGGTTAGGAAGCTTCTTATCTTTGATTGCCGCAATAAAACGCTGGGCCTTTTTTGTAAAATCGCCATCAATCTTCTGGCGATATTTATCAGTTAGCGATTCATAATGCGGAACTCCCAGTCCGTCAACCCAGATTCCGCCCCAGTTCTTGGCATTCATCTTCAAGAATTTAAAAACTGGTGTGAACATCCCCCCGCCACTGGAAATACCGATAAACTTGACTCCAAACATGGCGGGCCGATGCCAGAGAAAGGTGAAGTAATCAAGAAACTTCTTCATGATTGCGGTGACATGCTGGTTGTAAACCGGAGTGGCGAGGATTACACCGTCGGCGGCCAGCATTTTATCCTGTAATTCTTTGACCTTTGCCGCCTGGTGGCAAAAATTCTCCCCTTTGGTGATACAGTTGTGACATCCCAGGCAATCGGCAACACCAAGCTTACTGAACATGACATACTCCATATTGATCTCCTCAAACCGGAGTAGTTCCTCTTCAAACCGTTGCACCGCGCTATAGGTCTCACCTTTTCGCGGGCTGCCCATAATCGCTAAGATACTTGTCACCATAATTGCCCCCATTCCATTTATTAAGTTTAATTAACAGATCTGTTTGTCCGATTATTACTTCAACAAATAAGCGAAGACACACCTTATCCAAACAAGGAAAAGACATTTCCTTTACATGCAAACTACGCTATAAACAATCAAAAAATTATGACCGATAATAACATTACAGTAAGGATTTATTAGACAAGATTAACTGGCTTGATTCGAATATTAATTATAAAAAGCAAATTATCATAACAAGATAAATTTAAGTTTAAACGGTGTTTGATATAATCTTGTAAATCCCGTTAATCCCGTCGGATAAAAACTCTTTTTGGCTCCGGCTTCGCCGGGATAAGAATCGCAAATTTCAAATTGGAGAAAACCCATGAAAAACATTATTATTGCAATCGCAGTTTGTTGTTTGTTATTCTCTGCAAGCCATGACGCGCTTGCCAAAACAGAAACCAACGTAAATATTCATTATGTGAGCAGCTCGGAATTGTCAATTGTATCAGGAACTCCTGCCGCCGGTAACTTGGCGGGTTTTACATTGAGTTGTGATTTTACATATGATAGCAGAATCTCTGATAATCAAAAATTTATAACACTGGAATTTGGTTCGGCATCAGCAACCGGAGGCTCCAGATCTTCTTATAGCATGTCTTTCACCTCCGGATACGGTATTTCTAAAAATGTGTTTATAACATTCGAGTATATGTCGGCATCATCAGCTAATATCCATTTTGATGTGCTACTGGCGGGTGCAAAAATATCGCAATCCTATTTGAATGATCGTTTATTTCTAGACAGTTATTTCAGTTTTTCATTGCTGGGTTTTACTACTTACGAAAGTATACCGTTAATAGGTCATACCTTAATCTCCAAATTCGGTGCAAAATTTGGGTACAGGGTATCCGATAATTTCATCATCGATTGTGGAGGTAAAATCGCAGATATGGCTTACTTTGATACTTCTGGAGCCATCAATATTAGAAATATCAGTTTATCGTTAGGTGTATCATTACCGTTTTGACTGGAATGTTACTTATGGCCTTAAACAAAAAATGCTACTTCTTAAATTACGATATCGTATCAAATCAAGGGCGCTTTTCATTTCCTGAAATCAGTCCCCGGGTACGGTACGCAACCCACGGAAAGCTATCGCGTAACCGTTGGATGGGATTGTCCATTCAGAGAGCACTCCTTTTATTTAATACGTTAACTTATGATAACGATATGCTTTGAATGAACTCCGCCACCAAATTCGGATCGAATTGAACTCCGGCCCTTTTTGAAAGTTCGGCAATGGCTTCTTCCGGAGAAAGCATCTTCCTATTAGTCATGGCGTCATAGGCATCCGCTATAGCCAGAATTCTGCATTCCAAAGGAATTTCCTCACCCTTGAGATGCAAAGGATATCCGTTGCCATTCCACCACTCGTGATGCCGCAGCACCCAATCAGCTATCGTTATCAAATCCGGGGAGGATTTGGCGATGCGATATCCGATTTCACAATGCCGTTGCATTTCCAATTCCTCTTCGGGGGTTAATTCACCCGACTTATTCAGAACTCGATCCGGAACTCCCACCTTGCCGATATCATGAAATTGTGCCAAAAGCTTCAAATTGGCTAGCCGGTTCTCGGCGAACCCAAGGGTGTTTGCGAATTTGATTATCAGGTGTTGCAGCCTTCGGGTATGCTCTTCGGCGATAAGATCCCGGGCCTCCAGCGTTTTCAGCAAGTTATTCACAATTGTACTCCGGGTGCTCAAGCTGCGGTGCAATTTTTCTCGGTACATATTATTGTCGGCAGTTTTAAAGAGATCGGCGATACTGGTGCCGGAATCGGCCCGGAAGGCGAACCCCACCGACAAGCTCAGATAGATGCCAGTATTGGAGTCATTATATCTTTGGACCGCCGCTTCAATCCGCTGGACCGATTTTTCCACCAAAGCCAGCGGCGTTTTAGGAAGTAGTACGGCAAACTCGTCTCCGCCAATTCTTGCGATGACATCTTTTTCCCGGAAAGATTCCCGGATGGCCTGGGTAGCGGCCAGCAACAAGGAATCCCCCGCATCGTGCCCCAGCGTATCATTGATCAACTTTAACCCGTCCACGTCACAGAGAATGATTCCGAGAGGATTATGGCTTTCCGCGTCAAAATAACGGTATGCTTCTTCAAAAAAGCTGCGATTATAAAGCCCGGTGGTGGAATCCTTCATACTTAAAAATTTTAATTGTTCCTCCATCCGGACTCTCTCGGTAATATTGCGGGCAATTCCTTCCAAGGCAAAAATTTTACCGTTACTATCGGTTACCGGGTTGATGTATTGCTCGATCCAGAATGAATCTCCGTTTTTATGAATCCAACGCAAGGTAACAGGGTTGCTATAATCGAACTCCCCGGTCACTATTTGTTCCATAACCGCCAAATCAGCGGAATAAATAACCTTATAAACCAAATCCGGATCCCGGTAGTATTCCTCGGGAGTATAGCCGGTAACTTGAGTTACGGCGGCGCTAATGAATTCATATTTAAGAACCGGAAATATCTGTAAATGATAAACGATATCCCGGGCGTTTTCAGCCATAAAACGATAGCGGGCTTCACTTTGAGTCAAGTCCTGCCGGACTTTTTGAAAATAAAGCAGCAAAATTCCAATAGCCACAGTGACTGTACATATAGCAGCTAATAGATAACCCCAGGAGTCTGCTTGAGAGTTGTAACGGATAAACGGATAACCCATCAGATTTAGCCCGGCGATGATTAATGCCCAGCCGACCATTTTCCCTCCATTCCCCGTTATTCGCCATTTCCGCAACAGTAATATCCCCCCCTGCAAAAACAATGCGGCAATCAGCGCAAACGCGGGAAACATATATAAGGACAAAGGCAACCCGGACCCATAGCCAATCAAGACTCCCGCTCCGGCCAGCATACAGCCAAACTTCACCCATTGCGGGTGTTTTCTTATATTCAGAAAACTATAAATACCTCTCAATAAAAAGATGCTTGCAGCCAGGAAAGCAACAGCCTCCCCTAAAATCCCAAAGTTGTACGGAAGAAAATGATATGACAATGTAAACACGGGTCCCAAAGCGAAGCCAAGTGCTGTCAGCGCCCACGTTTTAATGAAGCTTTCATGGTACTGGCAATAGAGGTACCAAAATACCGCCGCAACCATTAAACCACTACAGGCCATTAAAATTGCCGCCGGAGTAACCCATAACATTGTTTTCACCCGATTTGTCATATGAAATGTCTTGCCGGGATTTTTTATTACTCTAATACTAGTTTCGACAAATACCTGCCAAGAGTTAAGTTAATATCTACTGGAACATTACGGAATAATAGAGTGTTTATTGGAAAACTGGTAATTGCTTTTCTTAATTAATCACCGGAATGTTCAAAATTATAAAATCCCGGCTAAATGTGCGCGCGGGATTTTTGTAATATTTTTTTCATTCCCCTAAAAGACCGCTTACCATGAAGCTGTAGTTTATTGACCATTTCTTCACCCTGAACGGCTTTTTATAGGGCAAGGCGAGGCTTATTAATTTCCCTTTAAAAACTTTGAAAAATATTTATTATTTATTTTAAAAGACTTACTGCTCATTTTAAGTTGAGTCGAACCTATTAATCCATCTAAATCAGCAAAGCTAAATTTTTCAACCCATATTCTGTTAATTTGGCCAAGGGCTTGTGTGATAATGATTAGGCTATTACCATCAATGAGCAAACGTTTACCAACCCGACTACTATATTCAATCGGAATGGAAATGAGCGAATGAGGAGCTGTTTTATTTAAGATCATCAGACTGGCTTTGCTCCCGGTTGTATTTAGTACATAAATTTTATCATTATAAAATACTAGGTCATTATACGCATATCCAAGAGTACTGTGGTAGGTTATGGTTCCGGAAGATATATCAAATATTCTTCCGGATGCAGATAAAACCTTTAACTCATCATCAAATTGTTTTAATGGATGGATAAAACTATACTCGCCATGGTAGGGACTATCATCATAAGTGCCAAACTTTTCTGTGATTAAATCATATTCTAGATAACATAAATCATTGGGAGTCGTTCCATCACGCAAAATATAGACACGATTTTGACCAGGAATATTTACAAATGTTTTCGATGGTCCTCCCACTCCTCCGGAATCCGTTTTAACAAAATCAGATAACCGTATAAACGAACCTCCGGGACTATCATTACAAATCAGATAATTATCTATAGAGTAAAGACAATTAATCGACGACGCAGCGTTATATTTATGTGTATTGATGCCTGTTCCGATATTGTACTGCCAAAGTCTCGCACTTTCTCCGATATACAAATTATTCTGATTTAATACCATTGATTTTATTGGACTCGCAAAACTTGCGACTGTTTGAACCTTATCAGCCACAATATCCCATTGTCGCAATGAATTATTGGTCTGATCCGTGAGATAAATCTTATGATCCGAACCTAATTCGAAAAAATCCGACACAAATGATCTATTTAGTATTTCTTGGTAATCTCTAGTATAATCAGTTGCCAATAAACTCGACGGCCCTGTATAACCATAATCTGACGGTATTAATAGAAAATATAATTCGCTATCTTTATAGTCATAAATATATTTTGTTTGGTTTGGATTGACTGTCTCATCATGACCATTAATTAAGTCATCAATATTATTACTATAATTGCAGGTTAATGAGGCGCTTTGAGCAGTAAAATCTATGGCTAAACTTTTCCCTTGTGTTTGAGAAAGTTTATAAAGAAAATACGGAGCAATAGTAAAATCTTGATTAACCGGGGTTCCATAAGTTAGTTCAGCCACAAGCTTTTTTGAAATACCAAATCTTACAATATTATTATTCCAATAATCAAAATACCTGAGCCAATAACTTATATGATAACTACTATCTGTATTTTGATATAGTAATTGATAAAAATAAGTTGGTTCATAACTATTTTTAAATTGGAATAAATAGAATCCGATATAATAAGTTGAACCGGGAATATTAATGGATTGAGTAAGACTACTATCTGAACTGATGTTTTCATAAAAATAACTTTTCAATAAACTATAGTTTCCTTGGCTATCTTTTGCGACTGCTTGCATTACAATATAATAACTTTGATAATTCGAAGGAAGCCCATCCAGTATGACTTCCATATTAGTTCCTTCATTACTTCCCCCAGGACCATTATTGCCACCGCAACCCCCAAATATAAACAAGCTTGATACTATAATTAATAAAAGAACTCTTCGGAAAATCGTCATCAAAACCTCCATCAAGATCGGATTCTCGCAACTACCTCTTAAATTTTACTTTATTGGCGGAGAATTGGCTTGTCCATATTTAAAGTTAGTATATCATAAATTACTGTTTTTGCCAATTTTTTAGAATATTTTTTTGTATACTAGTATCACTTTCAAAAGAGAGCAAGTGGCAAGTAAGATTAATTGGCTTTAACTCACTTCAGCACCGTTTTTCTATCTTTACGATAAAATGCTTCAATGATTTTCAAACTATTATCCCGCAAATCGGCCAGGAGTTGCGACCGTTCGCTGTTTCCCTGCCTCAAATAGTAGTTACTCAAAATAGCGGCGATGGTTCCCTGGCAAGTTAAAATATTCACTCCTCTTGAGGTATGATAGGCATCGATCCCCTTCATCCGGTTCAATTCACTTTCCAGGAAATTGACGACTTTTATATCATTCGGACCATTATTCATAAGCTTGCCCAACATTTCATAACACCATGATTCATAACGATATTTCACGGCTGCGGTCATCCGGTCAAACAACACCGCCGGATTAATCCCCTTGGTGAGACTGATGGATGCGCAAACCAGGCTGATATTCTCGGTGGCCTTATCCCTGAAGACGAGGCGGTTATTCATGGCTCTTTCAACGATATCCCGAGCCGGCAGCCAATTGGAATCAACCGCCAGGTAATTGGCGCCGTCGAAATAAACGACAACCCAATTGGCGGTTTGGATAAACTCGCCGAATATCCGCTGATAATTATTGTTGATAACCGTTCCCAAAACGATTTGGACATTTTCTTTGCTTAAATCGCTGATGGGTAGTCGTCCGCTTTCAAAGTCCAATGATTTTTGCAAAGTTTCCTCATCGTGAATTTGCTGCGCCCTGCCCCCGATAAACACTTTGATCTGCGGCGAATACCACCGCAAATATCCATCCCAGGTCCAGCAAGAAAAAGCATTGCCGCCGATCTGATTATCATTGATAAATTCAGCCATGGCCACCGGATAGTTATTTTCATACACCATGCTCATTTTTTTGTACAAGGAGCCATTCTCCCAGAGCGGGTGATTTGCCCGATACGCGTCATAGAAACCGACGATCTCCGCTCCAGCAAAACCAAAAATCACAATACAGAGGATCACCTGCAGCCAGTAGATCCTGAAATTACGGATGAACCATGATACCAGCAGCGATACCAAAGGAACCGCCGCCAGTAATGCAATGGGATAAACCCGCTGCGACTTAACAGCCAAGATCGTGCTGATTGTGACAAACAATATCTCGAATACGACGACTCCAATATTCGGATGATTTTTTACAATTGCCGCCACAAGGGACTCTTTCTTCGTCCTATTCATTTTATTGGTTTTAGCGGCTTTATGGGCGTAAATAAGCCGTAATAAAAGCAGCCCAAAGGGGATGGCCAGGGTAATAAAGAAGGTATAAATATTTAAAATGAGCCGGTATCGCCAAACCGGTTGCCACTCCGTAATGTTTTGAAACTGGGTATTGCCCGCCATGATCAAGGACATTTTCAGGTTTTCAATCCCAAAGGGATTGCAAAACACTGTGAGCAATAAAGCTGCCAGTCCTCCAACAGCAAAATGCCAATATTCCCCGACGCTCTTCCAGCCGCCCGAGAGGAGCCGCTGTAAAATCATTACCCCGGCCCACAGGGCCATCATCAGCAAACCAAAGATATAACCGCCGTGCATATTAGCCCAGATACCGGTGATAACCGCCGTTATATATATCAATTTTGGATTGCGCCGGGAGCTGTACAATATCCATAAAACCAATGGGATGAAACAAAAAGTGAATAAACTGCCCCGGATGCTGTAAAAAAAGCCGGAAAATATCAAGGCCGCCGCCATGACAATCATTGCTATCCCGGTGGCAGCGCCCCGTTTTCTGGATGCCCCTATCATCAAAACGGCTGTCAGTCCTACCAGCAGCGCTTTGATAACGGTAAAAATCTCAAATCCGAATAACCGGTGGGCCAAAAAAAACAGCACACCGGTCCCCCAATTTTGATTAATCCAAGTCCGGCCTTGGGTTGTAAAAGACCAGTCGTCCGGTTTGCCCAACATACCGTTGAACGCATCCCGGCCTCCGGCCAGGGTCATATATAAATCCGACTCAATCTTTGGTTTCAACCAGATAACCAAAACCGCCAAGCAAAAAAGCAAAATAGGGAGCAGCTTTACCAGTAAGTTCTGCTGGTTTAAGGTATTGATAAATTTAAGTAGCGAATTTGACTGAAATGACGTTGAAGTTGCCGGTTTACCGGTTCGTTGCGACTTACCCGCCGAAAGATTGGATTTCTTATATTTTGCCAATTTAATCACTTCCATAACTTTAGTTTCAATAATATATGGCTGGTGTACTAATTCAATATTCCGGATATTTCTCCTTTTTATATAAAACTTATTTAAAGAATGTAATATCAAGATTGACTGTTAATATACAAACTAATACTGTCACTTGGCAGAAGTGTTTTTGCATTTTAGAACAACAACTATGAAAATTCAAAAAAATATTGACAAAAAAGAGAAAATTATGTAAAATATAATTAGATTATGTTAATGAAAAGAAAAATATTCTCCGAATATCCAGTAATTCGTATTAATCGCTATGCCAGGATCTAACCCAAAAATACAGTAATTACAACATAAGTGTCAACACCTTTATATGGAACCACTAATGGTCACGGATAAAACTAATACCAAAATTCTTTATGGTTTATTAGCGGTCATTCGCGTAATTCGCGGCTAAGCGATATCTGTTTTCACACTAAGGATGTGATCCCATGACCACCATTGCGGAATTTGCTGATCGATTCGGAAAATATATTAGTGAAAAAGCAGGCTACCAGGCGGAGCTGAAAAAAATTTGCTATGGGGTTGAATGCATTTTGGTCATCTTCATAACATTGGCCTTTATGTTGTTATTCGGATTCATTTGCGGCGTTTTTAGAGAAACAATGATAATTTTTTCAGGTATGCTCATTATGAAATATATCATTGGTGGGCCGCATTTATCCGGGCTCTCGCGCTGTATCGGTTTAAGTGCTATTTTAACCGTCAGTGCGGCTTGGTTACTAAAGCTCGGATTCCTAGAGATCCCGGCGGAGCTATTATTCCTTCCCTATTTGGCGGGTTTTATTATTATCCAGCGCTATGCGCCAATCTTAACCATGGATAAAGCATCAAGCCAGCAACATAAGAAGGCCCGGCAAAATTTAGCCAAAATTGAACTGCTGATTCTCATCCTGATAAATATTTTTAACCCGAATTCATGGTGGTATGGCGTTTTCATCGGAAGTCTTCTTGCCATTGGTTTAGTTTCTCCTGGTGGAGTTAAGTTCATATACTGGGTTGAAACTATTACAAAACCAAAGGAGGTGAGATGATATGAAAAAGTTTTACATATTATTGGCATCTCTGATCATTTTTATCATGACGGTTTGCAGCAGTTTTGCATGCTATGGCTCCATTTACCAACCCAAAATCAGATGAAGTTTTGAATTGAACCCTTTGCTTCAATAAGGTATATCAAGCGAAAAAGATATACAATATATAACATACGTATTGCATAATCATACACCGTTATATATTGTATATCTTCTTTGTGCTATAATATTATCATAATTCACAATATAAGGAGTTTCAACGATCATGATGGCCATTGAGAGTTTTGTGCTGTCTTTATTCGGATGGTGGATACTGTACCACTTGGCGCTGGCTTTTTTGGGAATCAACCGGTCTTTTAAAGAATGTGTGATTCCCATTATAATTCTAGCCTTGATGCCGGTTATCACCCGTCATATTTTAAAGTTCACGCCCTTAATAAATACAATTGCACTAACGATCCTACTGATAATCGCTCTCAAATTTTTGGGGAAATTAAACTGGTTTCAAGGTACAATCGGCGGCTTGTTAAGCATGATCACCATGACCGCCGGGAGTATGTTTTTGGTTGCCCCTATGTTGACTTTATTTGAAATCGATGTTTCCCGACTGGATATCTCCCATCACAAAAATAACTGGATATTGATGATACTCGACTTGTCCGAGTTTACCATCCCCGGTTTGGTATTACTCATACTGAAACTGAAAAACATTGCGCTGGTAAAACATGTAACTTAAACTTGAGTTCGGCAAGTAACTTTAGAAATCGAATATATTCAAGACTTGGCGATATAAGCAAGAACCTGATCCGGCAGTTTTTCTAAGGATGATTGAAAAACTCGATTGAATTTTAATGTTTTTAAGGACGTTACGAATCGAGGTTAAATAGACAGGAGATATATGATTGAAACATCACTATTTATTATGGGCATTTCTTTTTTCACTCACCGGAATTTTCATCTACCTGGTGAGCGAGATGCCGGTTTTCGACATTATTTCTCTTTCTTATACCCTGCCGAAAATGATTATGTACTACATAGGACTATGTTGCGTTATCGTTTTCTGGATCTTAAGCATTTATTCGTTTAATAAATTTATGATCCTGTTGAATCAGGAAAAAATCATCCAAAAAACCGACCAATTAGAATTGGAGGAGAGTTATAAATTAATTCACTCCTTGCGCTCACAGCATTATGATTTTCAAACCCAGCTCAATGATATGAAATCCTTGGCGGAGCTTCAAAAATGCTCTGAAATCGTAAAATATATTCAAAATTGCAACTTGGAATTGAGCAACTCACATCAGGTTGTCAACTATATAAGTAATCCCGCAATCTTGGCGATGCTGCTGTTTTTTGCAACTGAAGCCAAAGAAAAAGGAATTTTATTATCGATTGACTCCGATCTGGACTTTTCACAATTCAATTTTTCAGCGGTTAGGATTACCAAGGTATTGGGTAATATCATTCGGAACGCCATCGAAATTCTGGAAAAAACCGATGCTCCGGACCGCCAGATCCAAATCATCATCTGGGAAACCGCCACTCATTATAGTTTTAAAATCTGGAATAACGGTCCCCCAATACCCGAATCAACTCAGAAACAAATTTTTACGCCCGGCTTTTCCACCAGAAACAGTACCGGTTTAGGCTTATCCATAGTTAGGGAAACCTTGACAAGCATAGGCGGCGGCGTAACTGTAAAAAGTGACGCGTTCACGGGAACCGAATTTAAAATCAATATCCCCAAAAAACGTGATCTGAAAGTTGTAGTATAAAAACCTGTTAAAAATATTTGGATGCAAATAGAAGGGGTTGTCCAAGAAGTGAAACTGGTTTACTTGTTAAGGGGGGTTATCTTTTCCTTATTTAATGTTTCGGTGTTACTGATAATCCGGTTTAAGATTCTTAAAAATATCTATCAACACTTCAGTCTGACGGAATTACACGGCTATTATACGGCTGTAATATTGAGTGTTATTTTTTGGATACTGAGCATGTTATCGTTTCGAAAATTTTTCCTGCTGCTCAATATTGAACAAATCAGCAAGGAAACCGATCAACTGCACCTGGAAGAGAGTCAAAAGCTGATTCAAACGCTACATTCCCAACGCCATGACTTTCGAAATCAACTCCAGGTTATTGGAACCCTGGCTCAATATAACAAACATGAAGAAATCGTTAAATATATCCAAGATTGCAATTCCGAGCTGAGTTTTTCCTGCTTGATCTCCAGCAATATTGATAACCCCATTATCTTCGCCATGTTTTTATACTTTTATACCACCGCCAAAGAGAAGGAGATCTCTTTCAAAGTTGATTCCAATATCGACTTCACCAATTTCAGCCTATCAATTCGTAATGTCGCTAAACTTTTGCGAAATACGATTCATTATGCCATTACCCTTTTGGAAAAAACGATGGTGTCTGAAAAGACAATCAAAGTAATATTGCAGGAGACTTATAACGCTTATTTCTTTACCATCCATTGCAGTAATGCGGCCAATTCCGGGAAAAGCCGGGATCAAATGCATAAACCCGGCTTTTCCATAAGACAGCATACCGATTCAGGCCTATTTATTATCAAGGAAAACATAAAGTCCCTGAAAGGAAAATTTGTCGTCAACAATACTCCCGATTACGGCACTGAATTTAAAATTATGATTCCAATACCAGTCAAGCGGTAACAATGCGGCTATCCGCTTGCAAACCCAGTTTTACAACGGCCTGTTCGCGCATTTTGTATTTCATGATCTTCCCGGCGGCATTCATGGGGAATTCAGTAACAAAATCCACATATCGCGGGGTTTTATGTTTTGCCATGTGCGACCGGACAAACTCTTGCAACTCATCAGCAGTCATTATTATCCCGTCCTTGAGAATAACGCAGGCCATAATCTCTTCCCCATATTGCTTGTCAGGCACGCCGATAACCTGAACATCCTTAACTTTGGGATGAGTATAGATAAAATCCTCAATTTCCTTGGGGTAAATATTCTCGCCGCCACGGATGATCATATCCTTAATCCGTCCCGTGATTTTAAAATTCCCATTGGAATCGCGCCGGGCAAGATCACCGGTATGCAGCCATCCCTTTTCATCAATTGCGGCCGCCGTGGCCTCGGGCATTTTGTAGTAGCCTTTCATGATGTTATAACCGCGCGCCACGAATTCACCATCCACATTGTCCGGTAAATCTTCTCCCGTCATCGGATCGACAATCTTGCATTCCACGCCGGGCAAGGCCCGGCCCACAGTATTGACTCGCACTTCAACCGAATCATCAACGCGGCTCTGGGTGCAACCGGGCGAAGCCTCAGTTTGGCCGAATACAATGGTGATCTGCGACATGTTCATCTTCTCCACCACGTCCTGCATCACCTTGACCGGACAAGGACTTCCCGCCATAATTCCGGTTCTCATGAAGGAAAAGTCGGTCTTCGTAAAATCCTCATGTTCCAGCATGGCGATAAACATGGTGGGAACCCCGTGAAAGCAAGTTATCTTCTCCCGGTTAATACATTCCAGCGAGAGTTTCGGAGAGAAATACGGCATGGGCGACATCGCAACGCCATGGGTCATTGAAGCCGTCATGGCCAGCACCATTCCGAAACAGTGAAACATGGGCACATGAATCATCATACGGTCAGCGGTGGATAGATCCATGCAATCGCCGATGTTTTTCCCATTGTTGATCACATTATAATGAGTGAGCATAACGCCCTTGGGGAAACCGGTGGTTCCCGATGTATACTGCATATTGCAAACATCATGTTTATTAAGAGAGAACGCGCGGCGATAGACTTCCTCGACGGGAATCCTATCCGCCATGGCCATTGCTTCGTCCCATGTGAGGCAGCCGTCCTGCCTCGAGTCAATGGTGATGATGTTACGCAGAAACGGCAGACGTTTCAAGTGAAGTGGTTTCCCCGCCTTGGCGGTTGCCAATTCGGGACACAGCTCCTTGATGATGCCAACATAGTTGGAATCCTTAAATCCGTCAATCATCACCAGTGTGTGAGTATCGGACTGACGGAGCAAATACTCCGCCTCGTGGATCTTGTAAGACGTGTTTACGGTGACCAGAACGGCTCCAATCTTGGTGCTAGCCCAGAAAGTAATGAACCATTGGGGAACATTGGTTGCCCAGATGGCGACATGGTCACCCGGTTTCACGCCCAATGCAATCAATGAACGCGCAAATGCATCAACATCGTCACGGAACTCGGAATAGGTCCTGGTGTAATCCATGGTAGTATAGCGAAACGCATATTGATCGGGAAACTCTTCCACTATCCGGTCCAATACTTGCGGAAAGGTTAAATCGATGAGTGTATCCTTCTCCCAGACATATTTCCCGGTTTTGGCATTGTTATCAAACAATCTGCCTCTGGTGGCATCCTTTTCGGTATAACGGCTCATAAAGTTTGCGAAATGGGGGAAAACGACGCCCGCATCATCAAGATCTCCGGCCCAGCGTTTGACCCATTCCAGCGAAACATAACCTTCGTACTTAATTGAACGGAGCGCCAACATTATATCATCGAATGGCAAATCCCCTTCACCCATCATACGATATTGGGCCTTGCCATTCTCCACCACCGAATCCTTAACATGCACGTATTTAATATAGGCGCCAAGGTTCTGTACCGTCTTTCCGGGTTTCTCCCCCGCGTAACGATAGGGATGATGAACATCCCACAGGGCAGCTACAGCGTCGCTCGCCACTTGGTCCAGCAACCGGCATAACCGGGCGGTATCGCAATAAACGCCATTGGTTTCCACCAGCAGGGTAACGCTCTTCTCTTCAGCAACCGGAATTAGACGCTGCAATGCCTCAAGAACAACTCCATCATCAACTTCGCCGTTGGGTTGCGGTTCAAGGTCGGCCAGAATACGGATATAAGGTGTGCCCAGCTTCGCTGCCAGGGTAATGTACTGCACAATTTCCGCGTAATTTTGCTCCGCCCTTGTAGCGAACTTTAAGCAACATCCCGAAGAAAGGCAAGGGATCTCCAGACGTAACTCGGAAAGTTTTTTTACCGTCTGAGGCAGTTGCAATTCAGTGAAAGGCGGCGCTTTCACCGCGAAGATTTCATTGCCCAGCCCGCGGATTTCAATACCGTCAAAGCCAACATCCTTGGCCATGGAATAAATGTCGGACCAATCAAAATCAGGGCATCCCAGGGTTGAAAAGGCAATTTTCATACTATCTCCTCCTAAAAAAATTTTGGGAGTCATATTTAAACGGAAGGTAATAAATCAAAATATAACTGAGTAGTACTCCAAACATCTTGAAAATGTATTCCTGGAAACAACTTTAATTGGTGCAGCATTCATGACATAACATATATAAAAAGACTTTCGTCATCATGCATTTCTGCAAGAGACGAAAGCCTTAAACTTCCGTGGTACCACTCTTTTTGGTATAAATTATACCCGCTTTAACAGCATCGGTCACCGGTATAGCGTTTCCGAAAAATCACTGTACTCAGGATCCATGCCTTTCCCGGTAACGGCGGAAAATCCGTTCACAACTACTTGCCGCAACAGCTGTCGGCTTTCGGAGGACTGCTCAAGGGTGAGTTCACAACCTGCCCGTCGCACTGTTTTTCAGCAACCAACAGCTCTCTAAGGCACCATCGCAGTGTGTTTTCCCAATCAACGCATTTCATTATCGATTATTTGTTAGACATATTATCAAATTATGGGGTGCTTGTCAAGTTGCTTTCTAAAGTTTAGTACCCACGGCCCTAAAGGGATGTTTTTCCGAAGAAAGAGTTTTTTCCAATAAAGCCGCCCATTTTATTGTGTTGGTTGTTGCCCGGCAATGAATAAGGTCTGCGTGGGAAGCGCAAATGAAATATTGCGCGCTGTAAGTTCTTGCTTCAGATTTAAATTGATCTCCTGCTGAATATCCATATATTGATTATAATCACTGTTCAACACATGGTAAACAACTTCGAACACCAGGGAAAAATCACCGTACGACGCAAAATGCGCCCGGTCAAAGCGTGTATCTTTAGAGTTTTCAATGATCCTCCGGACCACTTCCGGTATCTCCCGGAGCCGCTCTACCGATGTATCGTAAGTTACCCCAAACCTAAACACAACTCTTCTCTGCTCCATCCGTTTATAATTTCGTACGCGCGAATTGGTCAGGTCGGTATTGGAAAAGACCAGTTGTTCGCCGCCTAGACTCCGGATCCGGGTGGTTTTAATTCCGATATGTTCCACAGTGCCCATATAATCACCAATGATAATGAAATCTCCCAGTTCAAAAGGGCGATCAAAAAATATTGTGAAATAGTTGAACATATCTCCCAAAACGGCTTGGGACGCCAATGCCACCGCCACTCCACCGATTCCGAGGCCGGTCATTAAAGGAGAAATCTTAATACCAAGATTATCCATGATGACGACGGCTGCCAACGACCAGATAAATATTTTCATTGCGGTCAAAACGACCTTGATTGCCTGTTGTTTGGATAGATCAATCTTTTTTTTGGCGATTAAATAATTGTCGATACTATAATCAAAGATTGATAGCAAAAGTCGTATGCCGATGTAAACCAGCAGCAACAATCCGATCAGATCGACGCTTTTCATGAGAATCGGTTTCAGTTTTAAAAAATGAATGCATATATAAAAAAGACCGAAATAAATCACCGGCAACAACCATTTTTCGATAACCTTCACCATAAAGTCATCGAACTTGGTTGGGGTCCGTTCGGACCATTTTTTCAAATAATTTAGACACAGCCGTTTTAACGCCCAGACTATCATGAGGCCCGCCACAAATACGCCGATCGCCATCAGATAATCTGATACCGTGTTGTTAAAGAACTTTTGTTTCAAAAAGTTATCAATCATTCCCAAAACTCCAATTCAATTCCGGTTTGATAAACTTGGGCCTTCATTAACACCATCTCCCGCTAATTTAAGCTCCGCGATATAAATCCCGGTATTCGGCCATTTCCCGTTTTCCGCCACCAGTTCCAAAGCGACGATCTGACGCCAGTCAAACAGGCCCCGCGGAGTATACCACTTCTCCTTCCAAGCCCCATGTTCGCGGAATTTTTCCAGCGGAACCGTCACGGTTTGCCAATCCGTGGTTTTTTTCAGTGCTTTGGCATCAAGAGTATACCTCATTCTCCAGGGAAGCGCAAGCGGGTCATCGGCTCGAACCGCCAGAAACCGGATATCCATATTTTGAAAACCGGGTTTTACTTTTACTTTCAGCACTAGGTTATACTGCTGTTTCAAAAGCAGCGACAGGTCTTTCCGGGGTTTAAATCCAAAATGCAACAAGTTATACCGGTCGAGATCTGCCATTTTGATTGCAAAAAGGTTATCATCCAAAACCGTATCATCATATAAATCGATTTTTCCGCGGGTTACATGCGTTGAGATAAAAATCCCCGGGGCGGGATATTGGTCAAAAAGATGAAAACCACTTGTTTCCGGGATAATTGTTACCTCTTTTTGGGAAACCTCATTGAATCCTAACACCTTGAGCAAGGGGAGATTCAGATCGGAGCCGAAGAACTCGTCGGAATCCTTTTTGAACAAACCAAACCCGCCCCGGTAATCCCAGGATGTCCACGGAATGGCATACTTCTCCAGGATATTGCGCACGGATTCATACCAATAAACCCGGTCCTCATCCCGGGAATTCCGGTTGTAAACGCCGAACTCACCGCAGAAAACCGGCTTGCCCCTTTTATTACGAAACTCCACCGTCTTTAAAAGCTGTTTCTCCAATGCTTCATTATTTCCATGTTTCGGATAATCATATTTTAAATTGCCTGCAATCCACGTATGTGCCAACTCTTTGGGACAAGCAGGCATTTCCTCCGGATTGTAAGGATAGGGAATACCCTTGAGAGGTTTCAAAGAGGGCGTCGCCCATTCCGCTCCTTGATGAGTGAATACGAAGGGGTCGTAAAAATGAAAAGTGTAAATGATATTCTCATCCTGATACTCCGGCAGGAGATACAGTGAATCGATATCATTCCAATTGGCTCCGCCGACGATAATGGTATGCTTTTTATCAATCTGCCGGATCTTTTGGAGGACATTCAGTTGAATTTTACCCCAGACAGCCGGGTCCAGGCCATGAGGCTCATTGAGAATCTCATAGTACAGAAAATCGCCCCAATCCTTATAGTGTTCCGCCATTTGCGCCCAGACTTTCAGTAAGGGAGTTTCTATCGCAGCCGTAGTATCCGTAAACGGGTCAAAGGTATGATTGTCCAAAATTAACGCCAACCCGAGTTCTTCGCAACCGGCTACCACCTCATCGAGAAACCGAAAGAACAACGGGTCGATTTGATAGTCCGGGGCGCCGTTAGTCATGGCATGAAGATTGATGGGTAAACGGATGACGTCACACCCAAGGCTTTTGATCTCCTGAAGGTCTTTTTGGGTATACTGGTTAAATTGAATAGCTCTTACGGAGTTCTCCTGGAACCATCCGGAAAGGTTGACTCCTTTGCGGAAAACCTCTTTGGCCTCAGCGGGAACGAAAGACAATACTAAAACCAAGGATAGAATAACAATCAATGTCGTACGCATTGGAACCCCCCGTTTCCTTAGTGTCTATCTATCGACAAGTATGTTTTAAATTTACGGTAATTCGGCTCTTAACTCTAAAGTTCTCGTCAAAATGGAAGAGGAAACGAAATAAACGCCGCTCAAGCTGGCCTAAGAGAATTTTTAGACGGGATTAACGGGATTTATAGGATTAAAAATCTATAGGAAGCAGATTACAACACTAAATTAAGCGAAGTTTAATATTAATAATCTCCTTAATCCTGTAAAACCTGTCAAAAAAAGTTTTATACTTGATTCCGGATCATCCGGGGTAGGATTAATTATCGATATTATAAAATTCGATATCCTGAATTCAATACCTCTGAAATTCGGAAAAGTATCTATACTTTTAACCCGTCTAAATACTTCCATTATATTCCAAATAATGCGCCCAAACAATTATAGCTTCATAAAACAAAAAACTGCCGGCGTTATAACGACATTTGGCAGTTTCTTGAAATAAATTCAGAGAACTTATCGATGCGGTGATATTGATAAAGCAATTCCTATGCTTCACAATAATGATGATCATCAATTATAATATACCCGGGCATCTTTTTAAGATCCCACAGCGGATGTTTGAATATGAATTGTCTGTCCGCCACCTTTTCTTCCTCTTTGAGGCCATTGGTTTTATAGATGAGATAGATTTGCTTGTTTTTTTCGGTCGGGATGTAATCGGCCAAAAGATATTGAGCATGCTTTTGAGCTTCCTGCATAATAAATATCAGCAAGGTATCCGCCGCCCCTCTGGATATTACTCTGCAGGATACGGCAAATTGATTCACATGCCAGCATTCAGCCTCGATTCTTACCAAAGCCAAGCCAATCTTGCCATAACTGCCGAATTTATCTTCCAAAGCGCAAATATACAGCTTATATTCATCAGACGCGATGAAATGTTTCAGCTCATCGGGTTCGTAAATACGATTCGCCGCATTAAGACGGTTTGTACGTTTGAGCAATTCATATGCCCTTGGTATGTCGCCTTCTTGTGCTTCATAGATATGGTATCTCAACCCTAAAGTAGCTAGAAATTCTTCCGGTGTACCGACAAATTTTTGCTCTTCCTCTTTTCTGGCTAAATCGATGAAGTAAAACTCTCTTCTTTTTTGCGCATCTTCGGTAATATTTTCCGGATTCAAGCCTGGCATCGTTAGCAATCCCTCATACTCTTTTGCATCCAGGCATTGAATTTGTGGCAAGGCCATTTTTACTTCTTGTCTCTCAAATTCCTGATCATCGATGAAAAGAATCGTATCTAAGCCGATATTAAGCCTTAAATATAGGTTTTCGATGGATTTTGATTTTGGATTCCAGTTGATTTCCGGGTAAATAAAATAGTGATCAATATGCAACTCTTTCAGTTTCTCCATCGTAGGTCCGTAATTGTTTTTACTGGCAAGGGACTGGATAATACCTCTCCGGTCCAATTCATTGATTATCTCAAGGATTCCTTCTTTTAGCTGTACATGATCGTCTTCCAAAAGGATCCCGTCCCATAATGTATCATCCAAATCCCATACCACACATTTTATTTCTTTCGTATTTCCTTCACTAGACATTCTTATTCTCTACCTTGTTATTAAAATTTTTACCGCTTAATTTTTCATGTAAAAGCTTAGTTAAGATGTCTTTTCTTTTATCGACTATATTCTGAAGTTTCGAATGATCTTTTTTCCCGCTTTCGGTTGGTTCTTGCCCCTTTGACGCATTTGTCTCCGGATTAAAGTTATACGGCGCACACTCGTATGCGGTAGAAAGAACTTTCGTAATATCAATTAAAAATTGGGGATTTCCTGCGGCACTTTCTAATATTTTGGTCGTCCTTGAAATAGCGTTTTCTTTAAGCATCATATTCCCGTAATGATTACAATTTAAACGAATCTTATTATCTAAAACTTCCTTAACGGCCGCTTTAATATTATTCACACTCCACCAGGCAACAGGTAAAAACTCCCCTAAGCCTAATTTCTTGATAATCGAAGCATTAAATGGCCGGTCGATATTGCCTGCCAATATGAGTTGCGGTACTTTATAGCGGAGTGCATAAGTGATTGTTCCTATACCGCCATGGTGAATAATCGCTTTTGCATAGGGTAATAATGCTTCAAAATCGATAAAATCGACCCACTTTACTGAATCATTATCAATTAATTGGGCGGGTATCAATTCCTGAAAGGGAGTCACCACCAACACCCTGAGTCCGAGTTGAACACAAGCGGATATCGCGATGTCAAAATATTTTAAAGTATCATCCTTGCCTGAACTACCGGAAATAATGATAGGCGCTTCGCCCCGGGCCAAAAATTCCGTTACTTCTTTGGTGAATCCATGAGACGCCGACTTATAAACAGAATAGTCGAGAAAGCCAACCGCGATAAAATAATTTTGCTGGATATGCTGGTGATGATAGAACCACTTTGGCCATAAACAAATTTTATATTTCATGATGCAAGTCCATTCACAATAACTTTTCACCGGAGGAAGGCCCAGCGTTTCCCGGACAATATTCAGGGCTCTGGTATTTGATTCTTCGAAAAGGTCGTAATCGATCCGAATTTGAGTTATGTAACTCGGGCTCAAAAAGAATGGCACGATAGGTTTTTGATAGATTTCCGCAGCTAACAGTGAAGAAATACTCGAACTAAAGCGCGTGATTAAAACAACATCATCGAATAAGCAGTAGGGTTTTAACTTGGCGAGTTCATTCCGGCATTTTCCCACCGCGAAACTTTCTTCAAAGAATTTCTCATACTGTTCTATTTGGAGCATCGGTCCTCTGACTTGTTGAATAAACCTTACATATTCGTCCCATTCTTCCTTTGTCTCCCAGGAGACAAACTGTAGACCTGCTCCCACTACTTCTGCTTCATTTTCATAATGGGTAAAAAAAGTAACATCATGCCCGAGCCTTTTGAGCGCTTGACCTAGGACGATAAAAGGCACCACGTCTCCTCTCGTCCCATGTGTGGTTATCAACATATGCGCCATATTTAATTAATCTTCCTTAGTTCAGCTATTTTTTCTTCCGGCATGTTATCAACTTCTTTCTTGAGTTCATCCAGCATCTCCGAATTTGTCTGTTCCAATAAAGCATTTTCAATGATCACAGCCTGCTCCGCGACAGTTAACTTGGTAGATAATATTTCTTTAAACGTAAGGGATATGTAAAAAACATCAGCTATCTTTGCAATCAATTGAATAATCAATAAGGAATTGCCGCCCAGATCCAAAAAATTATCATCGGTGCTTACCTTATCAAAGTCAAGAATTTCTTGCCATAGTTTGGCAAGTTCAGCCTCAATCCAGGTTTTTGGAGGAATAAACTCTTTCGATAATGCAACTAAATTACCGTTCCCAAACAAATCGTCCCATTTATTTAAATTATCGTTATTACTCATATTTATCCTCCTTACAAATGCGTATTATATATTTAATTCTGCAGGTTTACCTACGGTATTATCCGTTATGGATACAGAGCCTTCCGGCTTATCAGGGATGATGTCAGGTAATTCCGTTTCGATATGTTTGATTCTTGGATATAAGTAAGCGACGAAAATAACCAGGATAGTCATGATCCCTGCCAGAATATACATAAAGCCCATACCTCTACCTTTACCGACACCAATAATCATCCCTAAATTGCCCGCCAAAAGACCCCCCGGTTGAAATAACGGTTCAAAAATCTTATCTGCCGCAAATCCCGATATTAAATAAGCAACCGGCATCGATCCTTTCGTTACCATATGGTTTAATGCGAAAAGTCTACCCTGCACATCCTGGGCTATCTTTTTCTGGAAAATCGTTACATAACAACCGTCATCCAACATAAGCGCACAATTATAACAGAAAATTCCGGCTGCAAAAACTAGGGCTAGCGGCTGGAAACCGGCAAGTATAAAGGCCAGCCCTTCCACAAAGATAAAGATATAAACACCATTAATCTTTTTCTTGGGCCCCCCCCAGAGGCTCATAATGAAACTGCCAACCAGCATACCGACTCCGCCCACCGACACGATAAAACCAAGGCCGGCAGCATTCGTGAAGGTTAAAGCCAGTGGTGTTATTAATACAAATGTAATGGCCGCAGCAAAATTGGTTGCCATAAATAGGAAAAACAAGCCCCGCAAACCCGGCCGTTCATTGAGATAAGTTAGGCCATAAGCTGCCTGTTTGAAGATAGAGCCCTCGTTGGCCCGTTTGTCCTCACTTGCTTTGGGGGCTGGTATGCGGACGAGAAACAACAAAGTCAAAATGGCAATTCCAAAGGTGCAAAAATCGATTAAAATAACTCCGTAAACCTTGATGGTAAGTACGAGCACGCCCGCCAAAGCCGGTCCAAGCAATAAAGCCACGGATTGTCCAAACTGAACCATGCCGTTAACATTTCCCAGTTTTTCTTTCGGCACCAGCAGCGGAATACTGGCCGCCATTGCAGGATGCTGTATGATGCCTAAAGTAGAACCAATGGCTGCAGTGATATAGATGTGTCCTACTTCCAGCCTCCCAAAAAAATACAGGATGGTGACGAATAGCGTACATAAGGCGGATCCGGCATCGGACAGCATTATCGCTTTCCGTCTATCCCAGCGGTCGACCAGGGTACCTAAGAATGGGGCTAACAACACACCCGGCAAGGTGGCGAACATGGCGATCAGGGCGAAGTCGGTGACGGAACCCGATTTTTGATACACCCAAACACCCAGCGCAAAACTGGTTAATTGCGAACCGATCTGCGATATCACTTGGGATAACCAGAAAATAAGAAATACCCTTATCTCCTTTAATTCCGAAAAATATTTTTTCAACAAATCGAAACCCTCCTAAAATTTAAGTTGTTTTAAATGATATTTTGGATCAAAAACTATTTTTGCTTTTTTAAAGCGGAACACATGGTAATGAGACTCTTTAATTCATCCAGATAATCCTGCGCCCATTGTTTAATGGTTTCCTCCTTATGGACATTTTTGCTATAGGCCCATGCCAGGTGCATTTTACCGTCATTCTCAACGGAGGCGGTAATTTGAATCAAATGTGGACGCTTCGGTTTAATATCGTAGAAGTATCCCCCTTTGAAATTTACCATTTTAATCTTTGACATCGGTGGAGTAACGGGTCCCATATAATTAAAATAGATTTCCGGTTTGGGTTTTGCTGCTAATTGATCCACAATGGTTTGATCTTGGCAGTAGTATTTTAACATGTTATAACCAAGGCCATTATTCGGAATGGCTGATATCTGTTTTTTAATTGATATACATGTTGCCAGCCGGTCGTTAGCCGCTGCCAATTCAAACAGCACCGGGAAGATCGTGCCGAACCATCCGATAGTACGCGATAAATCCAGATCATCAAAGAGCGGCTCTCTGCCATGAGCTAATAAGTCGATTAGCCAGCTTGTTTTCCCGGTATGCCGGTTTAGAATCAATAAGAGTGCGGTCACCAGCAGATCATTGGGCTGAAAATCAGCGTTATGTTTTGCAATAGCCATGATAGTATGGGTTTCGATCTCACTCAACTCGTTGCCGACGTAAACTGTCGAGCCGAAATTGTTTTCTCCCGCAGGGAAATCCACCGGTAATAAGCCGTATTCGTGCTCCGGCTCCCTGGTCCAAAAGCTGAGTTCCTTCTTAATTTCATCGGATTGCGCATGTTCGTAAAGACGCTCTCCCCAAAGCTTTACCGAAGTAGTTTTGGCGCCTAAACGGATTACATCCCCCCTTTTTAGCTGTTCATATGCCCGCGCAAAATCTTCCAATAATATCATCCATGACTGCATATCCAGGGGTAAATAATGTCCCACCATCATAATCCGGTTTTTATCCGCCGCACCGTAATTGATTAGAGCCGTCAACAAATGAGACCCGTTCCGCAGATCAAGCTTCAGCATCAGAGCGTTAAACAGTTTATCTTCCTGAGCTGCCGGTTCCTCTTCCGGCAGGCTGGATAAATCGTAAATACTGAAAGGCACCGTATCCTCCGGTTCGGCTATATACAATAGCCGCTCTTCTCCTTGCCAATGTAACCGAAAGCGTAACGCATCATGCTGCTTAAACAATTCTTTCAGCACTTGGATCACCAGTTCCGGTTCAAAAGATTCTTCCATTTCCAAGATGGGCGCAAGTGTATAATAGCGTATATCATCGGGTCGCATCACTTCAAAAAAGTAGTACTGGAAAGGAGTCATGATGACTTCACCACTGACTACGCCCTGTTCCGCATTAATTTTGGTTTTGCCAACCTCTCCGGATAACTCCGCAATGGTTTGATTCTTAAATAGCTGCTTGGGTGAGATTTCCATGCCCTCATTTCTGGCCAGGGTGATGATGCGCATGACCAACAGGGAATTTCCTCCCATCTCAAAAAAATTATCGGAAATACTGATTGACTCAATCCCCAATACGTCCTGCCATATTTTCACCAATTTTTTCTCCAGCTCATTCCGGGGCGGGAGATAATCGGCATTATTCATATCTCTTTGATAAACGGGTTCAGGCAGTGCCTGCCGATTCATCTTCCCATTGGGCGTCAATGGGAAGGCATCTAAAAATACAAAGAATTCCGGAATCATGTAATTGGGAAGGATATTCTTTAAAAAGTCACGTAATTCCTTAATCGGAATGGTTTCTCCGTTATTTGTAATAATGTAGGAGACAAGCCGTTTATTACATGCTTGGTTTTGATCAACAATTGTAATATTTTGTAAAACTTTCGGGTGCTTGGCGACAGCAGCTTCAATTTCACCCAACTCAATTCGATAACCGCGGACTTTTACCTGAAAATCGATTCTTCCCAAACATTCAATCTGACCGTTAGGCAGGAAACGCGCCAGATCTCCCGTTTTATACAGGAACCCGCCGTCTTTTCTCCGGAACATATCGGGGATGAACTTCGCGGCGGTAAGTTCAAGACGGTTCAAGTAGCCCCGGGCCACCCCCAAACCCCCGATGAGGATTTCCCCGGGAATACCGGCTGCTACCGGCTGCAGTTGCTCATCGAGTATATAGACCTGTGTATTGGCTATCGGTGTTCCGATAGTAATTTTACCCGCTTTAACCTCGGTCATCGTAGACCAAATCGTCGTTTCCGTAGGACCATACATATTCCAGACGGATTTTGCCCGAAAAACCAGTTCACTGGCTAATTCCGCAGCTAAAGCTTCACCCCCGCAAAGAATGGTTAAGGCATTGTTCCCCTGCCAGCCGCTGTTTATCAAGAGATGCCAGGTTGCCGGAGTAGCCTGCATCATCGTGGTCTTTGTATTGATTAAGGCTTCATGCAAACGTAAGCCGTCAGCTGCAATATCCTGAGAGACTATGACAACCTTGGCTCCCGTCAGAATCGGCAAATAAAGCTCCAAACCTGCGATATCAAAACAAAAGGTGGTAACAGACAACAATGTATCGGATACACCCAACTGAAACTGTTTCTGCATGGCTTTTAAAAAATTCACTAATGCTCTATGCGGAATTTGGACACCTTTAGGCTGTCCTGTGGAACCGGATGTATAAATGATGTAGGCGAGATTGGTTAAGGCAATCTCAGTCTCCGGATTGGCATCGTCTGCTGCAAGAAATTCGCTCGCTGCAACATTCAAATAAAAAACCTGAACGGTTGGGGGAAATTCTTTCGTTTGATGATCCTCATCCGTGATTACAATCGCTGCCTGGCTATCGGTCAACATATAGTTGATCCGCTCGGCGGGATACTGTGGATCCAGCGGTATATAAGTACTGCCGTTTTTGAGTATGCCCAGCAGGGCGATGAGTATCTCCGCTTTCCTGTCCAGATAGACGCCGATATGAGTTTCCACGCCGGCTCCCCATTGTTTGAGTTTGGCGGCAAGCCGGTTGGCTTGAGCATTAAGCTCCCGATAGCTATATGTTTTTTGCACACCGGAGATATCATAAAAGCTTACCGCCGTGTTATCGGGTGTCGCCTGGACTTGTTTTTCGAACAGCCGGTACAGCGGTAAGAAATCATCCCATTCGATGTCGGTTGCATTCCAATCGGAAAGCATGGTATCCCTTTCCGCTTCCGATAGAAAGGTATAGTCTGCGATTCGTTTTGCGGGACAGCTTATCATCGCTTTGGCAAGAATTTTCAAATGATTGAGCATCCTTTTGATGGTCACGGCATCAAACAGATCCGTATTGTATTCCATATCAGCCAGCAGACAGCCGTTTATTTCCTTCATATACAATGTCAAATCAAACTTTGAGGTCCGGCTGTCAAAGCCTAATTGAATAAATTTCAGATTTTGCCGGACAACGGTTGGTTCGGTTTTCGGTTGCATGATAAACATCGTCTGGAATATGGGAGTTCGACTTAAATCTCTTGGCGGATTTAATTCTTCCACCAGTTTTTCAAACGGTATATCCTGATTATCATATGCTTCCATGGTAACGTGGCGCACCGATTCCAGAAAATCAATAAAGGGAGGATTCTCCGATAAATCCAGTCGCACGGCGATAGTATTGGAAAAGAAACCGATAATTGGTTCCAGTTCTTCGTATTGACGGTTGGCAATCATCGTACCAATGGCCATATCTTTCTGTCTTGAATACTTGTAAAGCAAGATGGCAAAGACAGCCAGCAATGTCATGAAGAGGGTTGACTTTTGTTCTTTACAAAAGTTTTTGATCTCCCCGGTTAGCTGTTGGTCAAAAGAACTGCTCAGGATGGTGCCATGGGGAGTATGAATGGATGGACGGCTGCGATCCGTAGGCAAATCCAAAAAAGGTACTCCAGCAAGTTGGTTTTTCCAATAACTTAGCTGTTTTTGCATCTGTTCGCCATTGAAAAAGCTCCGCTGCCAAGCGGCAAAATCAACGTATTGAATGGGCATATCCTTTAAGGAAACCGGCTTATTCATGAGCAGGGCATCATAGACGGCGGCCAAGTCCTGAATGAAAATGTTAACTGACCAACCGTCCGCAATGATGTGATGAAAGTTGATATAAAAAACATGCTCATCATCTTTTATTTTAAATAATTTCATGCGAAACAGCGGCCCTTGATAGATGTCGAATGGCTGTTGCGCATCCTCTGTAGCCAGTTTAACCGCTTTTTCTTCCGGCTTCAGATCTTCTGTTAGCGTTAGATCCTCTATCTGAATAGCAACCGGCATCGATGGATGGATGACCTGTACCGCCTCTTCCTCATGGGCTTTAAAGGATGTTCTTAAAATTTCGTGCCTTTCGATAACTACCTTTAGAGCTTGCTCCAAAATTCCGGGTTCTAAATAACCCTCGATTTTAAAACCGCATGGAATATTGTACAAGGGACTTCCCGGTTCATAATTATCTAAAAACCACAGCCTTCTTTGGGCAAAAGAAAGGGGAAATAAATTTGAATCTCTATTAAGCCTTGGTATGGTGACTTGGGCGTTATTCAACTGTATTTCTTCATGGAGCAGTTTTTCAAAAAGCAATGATTTCTGCTCTGGAGTCAAGGTTTTCAGATAATCCAAGGTACTGTTCTTATTATCCATCACAACATGCGCTCCCCTGTATCTTATTTTTCGATTAGCCTTGCCAAAGTTGCGGCATCGGTGTTGTTCAGTTTTTCTTGAATAATGATTTCAGCCAGTTCTCTGATGGTTGGATGATCAAAAATGCTTTTTAATGATAAACTAATCTGAAACAAGGAACGCACTCGCGCTACAAGTTGGGTGGCTAAAAGGGAATGCCCTCCGAGATCGAAAAAGTTATTATCAATACCTAAGGTGGTGCGTTGGAGCAAATTACGCCATATGGCAGCCAAGGATTCTTCAACTGCATTACGCGGCGCAATATAACTTTCCTGAATGATCGCGGCTTGATCCGGCGCCGGTAAGGCTTTCCTATCCAGCTTCCCATTGGCGTTAACAGGCAGTTTTTCTAATAAAACATAGGTGTCCGGCCTCATATATTCCGGTAAATATTGACGTAAATGCTCTTTTACCTCATGAAGCGGAAACTTTTCCTCTTCTAAAACAGGGATTTCGAATTTATTCCTTGGCGGCTTGTTCTCCGATACCTGCGGAGCAGAATTGTTCCTTCGTTTAGCGTAAAGATAGTACAATTCGCTGTTGGTTAATAGTTTGTCTTGGATAATCCGTATATCATAACCCTTTTCCCTTAAGATGAATGAAATTTCATCGAGATTCTTTCGTAAGTCGATTTCTAACACAATCTGTTTTATTTTTTCCCAATCCGCAGCGCCAATTCCCCGGAGAATGTCCAATTCACTCTTCTCAACATTAATCTTTAAAAGATCTATCTGATGAATATCCAGTTCTTTCATAACCGCAGATAATGTTCTTAATTGAACTGTAAAGGTACACGTATTGAAACGATCTGCCACAATATCGTCAAAGTCTTCGAGTAATTCGGCCGCTCCACTCTGTCCTGACTTTGACTGATTCTCGACGAAGCTTCGAATTGTCTGTTTTTCGGTTTCAATGTCGGTATAAAAACCGGAAAGCAATGAGAAACCGGAAAAGGAAGTAAATTCCTTCCTACACTCTGCGTCAGCCAATCCGTAGGGAAATACCTCGGTGTGTTTTGCATAGAGCTGAATATTGGTTTTGACAAGATCGTAGAGAATCGGATTCGGTTCAAAAGCATATATTTTTGTCTCCGGATAGAACTGCTTGACAAATAAGGTAAACAGTCCGATATTGGCGCCTACATCCAATACACAGTCACCATCTTGGAGCGTAATCAGCTGTTGAAAATAGGCCTGATTTTCAAAAATTTCCTTATAAATGTAATCCGTCTCATTTTTGTTTAAATGAACGATCGACATATTATTCGGTAATCGGTAGCGTCTTTTCCCATTTATTGCTTCATGATATTTAAAAGCAGGCACAAGATAGGCCACCAACTGTTTCCGGCTTTCTGACGCGGATGATGTATTTACGATATTAACGGCCGCATCCTGAACCAATGGCAAAGATTTAAGTACCTGTTCGATTTCGGATTGTTCGATGCGATAACCTCTAATCTTAATCTGGGCATCGATACGGCCAAGAAACTCTAAATTACCATCAGGAAGCATCCGTACCAGATCGCCGGTGCGGTACATGCGCCTCTCCGGTTTTACCGCAAAAGGATCCGGCAGAAAACGTTCGACGGTAAGTTCAGGTTGATTTATATAACCTTGGGCCACACTATCGCCGGCAATAAAGAGCTCGCCGGGAACTCCTTCAGGCGCGGGATTTAGATTATGGTCGAGTATATAGACTGTTACATGTGCTAAGGGTCTGCCAATGGGTAAGGATTTTAAAGAAAAATCCACTTTTTCAGGATCAACCGCATAAGTTACTACACCAACTGTGGTTTCAGTCGGGCCGTAATGATTTATGATCCGGCACGGCGCGGGCTTGGCCAGTAGTTCCTGAATCCATTTCATTTCCGAAGCCTCACCACCCAGGATTAAACCCTTTGCCGGAAAGCAAAACGCCTCTTCACCGGTATTGGCCTGTAAAGCCTTGAGATGTGAAGGCACAATTTTTACGTAATCGATTTTTTCCCTGCGCAGATAATCAAAAAATGACAAACCGTCGGCTGCTTTTTCTGTTGTAAGGATATGCAGGCATCCACCGGTAAGCATTGACATGAAAATCATCGTATGGCCCAGATCGGCGGCTAGCGTGGAAACAACAGCATAGCTTGCGTTTTGGGGCGGATTTATTTCCTTGATGATACTTTGACAGTAATTAAAAATCTCTTGGTGGCGCACCGCCACCCCTTTGGGTTTGCCGCTCGAACCCGATGTATAGATCACATAAGCCAGATTTTGGGCCGCTTCATGATCCGCGAAATCTTCAACCAGATCAGCATTCGCTTCCTGCTCCACCACCGGCCAGTCATTATCCAGTAACAGCATTTCGATATCCAGCGCTTTAAGATTTTGAGACAAGGTACTTTGAGTTAGAAGCAAACCCGAACCCGTATCTTTCAACATATAATCCAGGCGTTTTTCCGGAGTAGCCGGTTCCAAAGGCAGATAGGCGCCGCCTGCTTTTAAAATAGCCAACATACCCACGAAGAATTCCAGTGAACGTTCAACACATAACCCGACGACGGCACCGCGGCGTACTCCCTTTTTTTGCAGATAACGCGCCAGTTTATTTGTTTTTTGGTGGAACCCGGCATAACTTAGGGATTGGTTTTCGAATACCAATGCCGTGAAGTCCGGATACTTTGCTACCTGTGCGGCACACATTTTATGAAAAGCGGCTGCTTGTTTATACGATGCTGTTTGGGGATTATTCCACCTGGAAATTAATTGCTTTTGTTGGGCCGGAGTAAGAATTCGCAAAGCTACAACCGGCTGAGCCGGTTCGGCGACAATGTTTTCCAATAACGTCAGATAATTGGCCATCATCGTCTCCATCATATATCCATCGAATAGATCTTGATTATATCCACAATGGATGGTGAGGCCTTCATTATCTGCTTCGATTTCCACAATTACATCGAACATGACTTTATTCCAGCCAATATCGACGGGAGTAGTCTTCAGCTCCGAAAGGGCAAACGGTGATTGTGAATTGTGGATGAACGAAAAGACGATTTGAAATATGGCGGAATGACTTAAGCTGCGGGTGGGGTGAAGTCTTTCAACAATTTTTTCAAAAGGTATGTCACTATTGGCTTGAGCTTTTAAGGTAATTTCACGGATTCTTTTTAGGAGTTGTAAAAAAGTTTCTGCACCGGAAAGCTCCGTCCGGATAACTAGGCTATTGATGAAGAAACCCAGCAAGTTTTCCAGTTCGGTCCTGGAACGTCCCGAAACTGGAGTACCTAACACCATATCATTTTGCCGGGTATAATGCATTAATAAGACTTTAAAAGCGGCCAACAGTACCATGAACGGGGTGGCCCCTTGTTCTCTGCCTAACCGTTTTATCCCCTGGGATAACTTGGTTGCGATCGGCACATTAAACCAGCAGCCATGATACGTTTGTACAGGAGGCCGCTGCCTTTTTAAGGGTAAAGATGTAACTTCGGGTGCCCCGGCTAATTGTTGCTCCCAATAAGTAAGCTGCTCTTCTAATTTTTGTAAATGAAACCATTCCTTTTGCCACCAGGCATAATCCCGATATTGGATGGGAAGCTCGGGTAATGCCAAATCCGTCATATCCTTAATTGCTTTATAAACCTGCGCCAGCTCTTCCAAAAAGATATCAAAAGAAAGGGCGTCGAAAATAATATGATGGAACGTAAAAACAGCAATATGCTCCGTATCCGAAAGGCTAAGCAGCGTAATACGCAGTAACGGACCATTATTAAAATCGAAAGGTTCCCCGATGCTTTCTTTTATATGTAACAGGATTTGCTCTGAGGAATGCTGTTCGGTATGTATATATTTGACAACTAGTGGGCTGCCGGTATTGGACTTAACGCGCTGTATGGGAACTTCTCCATCCAGTTGGATAACGCTCTGCAAGATCTCATGACGCGAAACGACTTTATTTATAGCCTCTTTAAATGCGGAGATATTGAGAGGACCATCCAGTCGATATGCTGCACTCATATTATAAACGGATCGATCCTCAAGCAATTGATTGATAACCCACAGCCGGTTTTGTTCAAAGGAAAGCGGCGCGGAGTTCCTCTGCGGATCATGTTGAATAAAACCTGCATTCCCGCTATTAGAGTTATTGAGCTGTTTCTTGATACATTCTGCCAACAGTTGAACGGTTGGATATTCAAAAACCATCCGGAGTGGCAGGTGGCATTGTAAAATCTTATATACTCTGGATACAAGTTTGGTAGCTAATATGGAGTGTCCGCCCAGTTCAAAAAAGTTATCCGTGGGCCGGATATTCTTTTGGTCCAGCAGTTCACTCCAAATTTCAATCAGCAGGTCTTCAATCAAGGAATTATATCTTTTGGGCAGACTTACATTATGATTCACTTCTTTTAAATTAACATCCAGGTTCAACAAAGCCTGGCGATCCAATTTTCCTGAAGCTGTTTGCGGCATTTTCTCCAGTATAACAAGGAACGACGGCAACATGTAAGCAGGCAGCTTATTCTTTAACATGGCAATAATATCTGCTTTTGTGAAAGTCAGCTGTTTTTGTAAGACAACAAAAGCCACCAACAATGGATTCGCCGATTGTTCATTGCAAATGACGGCTGCCGCCTCTTTGATACGGGCATCTAAAAGTAATGTATGTTCGATCTCCGATAGTTCAACCCTATAGCCGCGTATCTTTACCTGATAATCATTACGGTCCAGGAACTCCAGATTTCCATCTTTCAAATATCTGGCCCTGTCCCCGGTCATAAACAAGCGTTCGCCGCCGGCGGAAGAAAAGGGATTCGGTATAAAACAATTTTGGGTTAATTCCGGTTGATTAAGATATCCCAAGGATAAACCTTGGCCGCCGATGAAAAGGTTACCGTAAACATTAACCGGTACAGGATGAAGATAATCGTCGAGAATATAAGTTGTGACATTATGTATAGGGCGCCCAATGGCAACTTTATCCGGATTTTGGGTATTAAAATCATAAACAGTGGAAGTAATGGTTGCCTCAGTAAGGCCATAGGCATTCTTTAATACTACTTTATCTCCCAGGCATTTAAACCATTTCTTAACACTCTCGGGCAGTACTTTTTCATTCCCGATGATAACCACACGTAAAGCCGGAGGCCAATCCGTACCTATACTCTCTAATTCTTCCGCCCACTCACGCCAGTAGGAGGTCGGTATATTTAGAACCGATATTTTTTCCCGGTTGATCCAGTTTTGAAAATCCGTTAACGAATCGGGCAGTTCGTTAGGCCTTAAAATTACCGCTGCTCCGCTAATTAAGGAAGGGAAGAATTCTTCATACGCCACGTCAAAGTAAAGGGAAGCAAATTGTAAAACGCGATCCACCCCTTGCAGTGAAAAATTATCCTTAATGGCCAGCGCGTGATTTGCCAGCGCCCGGTGAGGAATCATCACGCCTTTCGGTTTACCGGTAGTTCCCGATGTGTAAAGAATATAAACCAAATCTTCCGGGTCCATTTCAGCGTCCGGATTGTGCTTCGGTTCGTTGCTTATTTCTTCCCAAGCCGTATCGATACATATGATTTCAAGTGAAACCAAATGATACTTCGCTTTGATTTCATTGAGCTTCGCACTATATTTTTTTTCAGTGAGGATCACCTGAATATTAGCGTCTGTAAGAATGTAAAATAACCGCTCCCCGGGCAAATCCGGATCAAGAGGAACAAAAACAAGAGCGGCTTTCATGATTCCGAAAATACTTTTGACGGTTGTCAATGACCGCGTAAAAAAGAGGCCTACATTTATTTTTGAATTTGTTATCTTTTTTCTCACATATGAGGCGATCTGATTCGCCTGTTCATTAAGGTCCTGATAGGTCAAGCGGTCACATTTTTGGATATCCTTATATTCCGCAGTACAGCAGGCAATCTTATCCGGAGAAGCTGAAGCTTGTTTTTCAAACAATTTGTGAACAAATAACGGTGCAGCGATTTTCTTTTCCGTTTTGTTCCAATCGATAAGCAGTTGTTGCCGTTCGTTTTCCGTGAGCAGATTCAAATTGGCAATGGATTGATTAGGCTCCCGTACAATATCATAGAGTATGTTTTTAAAATGCTCCGTCATGTTCCGGATGGTATCTTCTTCAAAAAGATCGACATTATATTCAAAAATAAAGAAAACTGAATCTGGGTCGTTAAAGGCATCTACCGAAAGGTCAAACTCGCTTACACCCAAATAGTAACCCACCGGAGCAAGTTCAAGTCCAAAATCCTTTGTCAAATCCGGGCTTATAACATCATAGAAGTTGTTGGCATGCATATTAAACATGACCTGAAAAAAGGGCGGCCTGCTCTGATCACGCTGGGGTTTTAGTATCTCCACCAATTTATCAAAAGGGACCTCATGATACGTAAATGCATTCATTACCACATTTTTGGCTTCCTGGAGCAACCGGCTGAAGCCCATATCTCCGGAGATTTTACTGCAAAGAACAAGTGTATTGATAAAAGGCCCCAATAGATTATAAAATTCCTTTGCCATTCTTCCAATAAATGGAGTTCCCACTGAAATTCTGGATTGGCCGGTATACCTATGAAGCAGTACGGTAAAGGCGGAATAGAGGACCATATAGAGTGTGACATCGAGTTTATTACTTAACAATTTGAGATCATCCGAAAGATCAGGGGTTAAGCGAAAGAAATATCTTCTTCCGTTATATGTCTGAATCGCCGGACGCGGCTTATCGGTAGGTATTACAAGAGGATCGCCGGAATCTTTAAGCTCATTCATCCAATAATCCAATTGTTGGGTAATCATTGGCGAGCCGGATTCAATCGTCTTTTTCTGCCATACTGCAAAATCAACATATTGGAATTCCGCCGGTTGGAATGTGGGTTTATCATTATGTAACAGATTGCCGTAAATTTGAAACAGCTCTTTTACGAATAAAAGAATCGAAGAACCGTCAATGATAATATGATGGAAAACCAGGATCAAGTAAAAAGTATGATCATCAAATCTGCACAATTTATTTCTAAACAGCGGACCGGCGGAGAGGACGAGTTTTTTTCGGATCTCCTCATGAATCATACTTGATACCAGGTCCTGCTCATCTTCATGATTCCGGGCTGAATAATCCGCAACAGGCAGGGGAAAAAAAAGATTATCGGATATCATCTGATATGGTTCATCGTTTTCTTCCACAACAGAGGTTCTTAATATGGCATGCTTTTTTATGAGTTCCTGGATGGCTTGTTCCAAATAGCCGACTTGTAAATCACCCGAAATTTTGATACAGAAAGGAATATTATGAATACAGGAGTCCGGATTATATTTCTCTAAAAACCAAATTCTAGATTGAAAGTAAGATAAAGGATATTTTTTATCCTTTCCACTTATGATTTGAATTCTATCCTTCCTATTTTCCGCCTTTTTTTGTTTTAAAATTTGGAGTAATAAAGCTTGCCGTTTGTTAGCATCCTTTTCTGCATTAACAGGTTGCATTTTTGGCCTCCCAATATATTAAACCTTATAATATTTCAAATCATGTTTCGATAAGAATATCGGCAGATCTATTTGAAAAATTCATTCTAAATTAATATAAGGGGAAGATTCAGACAAATGGGTAATGCTCTATTATTATAACATTTATTGTTAAAAATTCAATCCCTTTTTTAAAAATTATGTCAATTATAACAAATAACTGTCTATCCAAATTATTGATTGTCAAATAATCATTACCCATGTGTTCGTGGTTAAAAAATCTTTTTTCATTACGAACTAATTATAAAAAGCAAATTGCTATCACAAGATAAGTTAAACTTAAGCGGCGCTTAATATAATCCTCTAGATCCCGTTAATCCCGTCGCATAAAAAACTCTTTTTTGGTTCCGGCTTCGCCAAGATAGAATTAAAAAGGAACCATTTCAAGCGAAATGGTTCCTTCAAATTTTTGAGGGTAGAGCTATTGTTCTTGCCATAATGCCGGTACATTCGGCGGCTCCCAACTTACTATCGAGGTGTGGGCTTGCAAGCATTTATAGGTTTTCCCGCCATAGGTAACCAAACTCCCTGTAGCATAAGCCGTACCGGGCTGCCAGGATTGAATGCCGCCGGGTGGCGGTGTCGGCGTCGGATTACCTGTCCGGGTGGGAATCGGCGTCACGGTTGCCGTTCCGGTCGGATTAGGCGTAGCTGTGGCCGCCCGGGTTGGTGTCGGAGTTGCTCCCATAGCTGTGGCCGAGAACCAGTTGATATTCCAGCCGCCGCCGCTGGCCAATAACCGGATGGTTTGGCTGCCCGCGTTCAGGCTGACATTGGCCGATACCGTGGTCCAGGCCTGCCAGCCGCCGGTGTTGGGTATGGCGGTTAAAGCTAAAGTAGCCCCGCCGATTCGGAAATCCACCTTTCCAGTGGTATTCGGACTGGCTACCCGGTAATCGATCCGGTAGTTTCCGCCTGTCTGAACATTGACATTGTAATCCATCCAGTCGCCAGTGTCGATCCAGCCCACGTTCAATCCGCCGCCGGTGTCCCCCGTTGTTTCCGTATCGATGCCGGACATAGCATTGTAGTTTTCGGCTTCGATCCTGCCGGGTAATACTTTGCTCCCCGGAGTCGGGGTCGCCGCCCGAGTCGGCGTCGGGGTGGTAGTGATTACCGTAACATTTCCCCTATACATATTCCCGGAGGGATTGCGGGTATTGTTCGCAGCCGTCGCCGAGGTCCCCGATCCCGCGTTAATCACGTATGCGGTGGAGTTATCCAAATATAGAGTGTTCCCGGTGAAGGAATTATTAAGACCCCACCCGGCCACCTGCTGGCTTAGTTGAAAGGCATCCACGATAATCGAGTTGTTTTCACGGTATCCGATGTTATTCCTGATTTGCGCATTGTTCCCCTTGACATCCACAAAGCTGTCGGCGTAGTTTTGGCCGCTCATCCCGGTTCCCCGGAAAGCACAGCCCTCAATAACCGTGCCGGTGGTCCCTTCCTTGATATCCACATGTTCGGCGGTGACGCCCGGACCGATGACCGAATTACGCACTATGTTATTGTTGCATTCCATATTGTAAGTGGACCATTTGCCCTTGTCGGAACCCACATAAACTCCTTCTCCGTAAGCCGGGGTATTCTTTCCGGTGTCGTGAATGTTCAGATTTTCGGCAAGATTGTTGGAACTCCCGTCCCTGAAATGCAGCGCCTCCATTCCCACGTTGTATATCTCACAATTGGATATGTAACAATAATTGGCGTGATCCAGCATCAAGCCTTTCTGGGCGGTGGCAATTTTTAAATTTTTGATCTCCCAATAATCGCCGGTAATGTATAGGGTGTAATTGGAAGCCGTTCCGGTCCCCTGCAGGATTGCCGGGTTGGAGGCGGATTCGCTCTCGATGATGATATGATTGGCGCTGGTACCATTGGCGCCGGAATAAAAGAAGGCTCCATTCCCGGAGGCCGATACGCTTCCGGTATAAGTACCCGGCCTGATAACGATCCGGTCTCCCGGACGGGCGTTTTTAAGGGCATTGATGATCTCCGTGGCCGTACTGCATGTAACTGTTCGTAACACCGCGGCATCAACTTGCGTCGTGGCGAATTTTCCAAAACCGGAGATACTCAAGACAACCATTGCCGATATCAGGATTAAGGTTAGCAAGCGGTTTCTTCTGATAGGCATCGCAACACTCTCCTCATCTTTTAACTTACATTTTTTTACTGTTTTGGTTATGCAATCGTTTTCAAAAACAGACCTAAAACCCATTTAATATGACGGCGCCTAACCCCCTTTCTTTTATGTTTTATCTTATTGCAAGGATGCATTCTTGTCAAATATGAAAATTCCATTGTACTTTAACGCCTCCAAGAACGTTTAACGTCCTTAAAGGCGTTGCGAGTCGAAGTTTAAGGTATTCTTCCGGGGCAACCCCCGCTCACGAGAACCTTGCACCGCCTCTGCCACTTCAACTGGCGTTTGATCCACATTGCGCCTGTAATAGACCCGGTCCACATCTTGAACATATTTCCGGATGCCCTTTTCCGGGCCTAATAAGCCGCGCTGATACACCCGCGATTGAAGTTGATGCCATCATGCTCTCGGGAGAATATATACCGCCGTGGGTTGCCGTCAGACTGCCGTCCACGTAGTATTTTACCGATAACTAACCATTAGAAGTTTGGCCTCTTGCCTCCTGAATCCGCTTCATAAACTCCCGGGCAGTCCTGGTAATTGATTCGTAGTCGCCTTGTTTGGCCCCGGCTATCAGATTACCGCCGACACCTACCGCTACGGCTCCGGCTTTCAGCCAGTCGCCCACATTCTCAAGACTCACCCCGCCGGTGGGCATCAGTTGGGCATAAGGCAAAGGCCCTTTAATGGCTCTAATAATCGCCGGGCCGAAGAGTTCCCCGGGGAAAATCTTGATGATTTCAGCCCCGGCCTCCAGTGATTCGGCAACCTCTTTAAGGGTCATGGCGCCGGGCATGCAGGCCACCTGGTAACGGTTGCACAGTTGCACCGTTTCCACGTTTAAATAGGGGCTCACAATATATTGGGCTCCTGCCAGTATGGCGACCCGGGCGGTTTCCGGATCAAGAACCGTTCCGGCCCCGAGGATGATCTCCCCGGAACGATACCGGGAGGCTACTTCTTTAAGAATTTCATGGGCTCCCGGTACTGTAAAGGTAATCTCTACGGCAGCCACACCGCCTGCAATACAAGCCTCCGTAATTTGCAACGCTTGCTCGCCGGTTTCCGCCCGGACAACCGCTACCAAACCCGTATCTTTAATCTTGGCGATAACCGCCTCTTTATTCGACATGATGATTGATCCTCCATTTCATATTATCCTGTCAAAAAATGCTCTTTTGCCAACTAACATTCCCTAAGAAAAGCCTCGACTTCCGGGGTGGTAGGCAGGGAAGGAATGGCGCCCATTTTAGTGCAAGCCAAAGCACCGGCTCCGTTGGCAAAACCGAAAACCTCAATTAATTCCTGATCAACCTCCAGCACTCTGGGCGCACCTTTGTTGATCCGCTTGAGCAGCCCGCTCAAAAGCCCGCCCACGAATGCATCTCCTGCGCCGGTGGTTTCCAGGACTTTCACCGGGATTCCCTTGAGATAACCGCTAGTTTTGCCGTCACTGTAGTAACAGCCGTCGCCGCCCAGGGTCACCACCACCAGCTTGGAGCCTTTTTTCAGGATATAATCAACACATTCCTCCGCTGTCTTGCACCCGGTGATGAATTCAAACTCCTCCGCGCTGATCTTTACCACCTGGGCATATTCAAACCCGGAATTAATCTCCCGTTTGGCCAGTTCCGGATCTCCCCACAAGCTAAGCCGCAAGTTTGGATCATAGGAGATCAACAAGTTGTATTTTTCAGCATATTCCAAAGCCCTCAGGGTCGCTTGTTTGCTCTTATCACTTCCCAGGCTGATGGATCCAAAGTGAAAAATCTTGGCGTCCTTAAAATAATCCCCGGCGATCTCCCCCGGCACCAGCAGCATATCCGCGCCAGGATTCCGGTAAAACATGCAATCCTTAGTCCCGTCGCTTTTTTCGGCTATAAACGCCAAACTGGTCCGGGCGTATGTATCAAACACCAAATGCGAGGTATCGACTTGAATCTCATCCAGCACCTTTTTCAGATAGTGTCCAAAGGGATCATCCCCTACCTTACCGATAAATCCGGACCTAACCCCCAGCTTGGCCACGCCCGCCGCCACATTAGCCGGCGCCCCGCCCGGCGCTCGTTTGAACCCCGAACTTTCTATCAACGATACGTCCCGATCCAGCGATACGAAATCAATTAACAATTCACCCAAACAAATAACCTCAACCCCCATGCTTACCTCCTTAAACATATATTTGATGCATATTTATATGTGCGGACATACCTATATAGTAGATTATATTATACGACGGAGGCGGGAACAAGAGAATTTCATGTATAAATTTGGTAATTTAAACCGATTAATTTATGGATAAAAAATTTAAGACTACTATCAAGTGATTCTTGTTTCATTTAGCCGATATACCGGCTACGAATTGAACAGAATAATTAAGCATTGCATAATTCAAATGGAATAGTTGAATTATGCAGAATAGAATAGTTAAGTAAAATATAATTGTATTGTATTGTTACCGTTTTGTAACAATGGTAAACTAAAATTATTGATTTATTAATTTTTCGAAAAGCAATTCTATTCGATATACAATATGACAATTTCGACATAATCTACTTACCCCATCTTCCATATGTAAAAGGCAGAAACAAAATAATATCAAGGAGGTATGTTATGCGTATGAAAATGTTTACAAAAAAAGTTGTTTTATTATTACTGGTGTCATTCATTGTTTTTGGACCAACGGGTTTTTTCGGGTTGGTTACCACCGGGCCGGTATTGGCAGCCGGTATTTCTCCAAAAAAAGGAGTAGCGTCGAGTTATTATGCCAATAATGACTTGTCCAAAATTACCGCTTTTAATGGAGGGTGGTTTTATAACTGGGCAAGTACCTACAGCGCCGATTCATCTAAAATTGGCAACCTTGAATATGTCCCTATGTTATGGGGGGCGAGTTCTGTAACAACTGCCAATCTTGATGCTTTACGGCAGGGGAAAAATTCCGGCAAATTTAAGAATTTATTGGCTTTTAACGAACCTGACCTGGCATCCCAGTCAAATATGACAGTACAACAGTGTATCGACTTATGGCCATTGCTTATGAATACCGGCCTGCGTCTTGGCAGCCCTGCCACAACCACTCCCACTAACGGCTGGCTGGACAATTTCATGAATGCGGCCAACAGCCGTAGTTACAGGGTTGATTTCATTGCTCTTCATTTTTATCCTGACTTTACAGATCCGAATTCGATCGATGATTTACGAAATAAGATTACAGCAGTATATAACAAGCACCAAAAGCCGATTTGGATTACTGAAATCGGTACAGTGGACATCAATGCCTGGGGTATTCCGACTAAAGCAGTTCCCACACAGTATGCGGCAGATGAATATATGAAAAAAGTCATTCCGATGCTGGAAGGATTGAGTTATGTTGAAAGGTACGCCTGGTTTACCGACAGGTGTTATGATAATCAAGTAACAAAGTATTCTTCACTCTATGATGTCTCTGGCAATCTTACCAATATGGGTAGGATTTATCAAGGTTATTCCCCCTATGCAACGTTCTATGCGGATATTAATTATGGTGGAACAGCAAAATCACTGCCGTTAGGTACATATACCATGGCGCAGATGAATGCGGCGGGTATTCCCAATGACTGGATGTCTTCTTTAAAAGTGCCCAAAGGGTATACCGTTGAAGTTTACCAGCATGACAACTTCACAGGGACCAAATGGACCTTTACTTCGGATTCTTCCTGGGTTGGTTCGGCTGTCAACGACCAGATGACGTCAGTGAAGGTGCTTGCAGCCGGATTCTATCAGGATGTGGATTACGGCGGGATTTCAGTTGCATTATCCAAGGGTAATTATACCATGGCGCAGATGAATGCGGCGGGTATCCCCAATGATTGGATCTCATCCCTCAAGGTGCCGAATGGGTGGACAGTTGAGCTTTATCAGCACGACAATTTTACCGGAACCAAATGGACCTTTACCGCAAATTCCAATTGGGTGGGTGCGGCAATAAACGACCAGGCCACATCCATCAAGATTTATTAAAGTATCTTACCGGGAGGTTATCCTATGTTAAAAATAAAAAAAATTCTATATCTTATTATGATGGGTGTATTTTGGGCTGCGTTCCTACCGGTTATCAGTATTCATGCAGCCGGTGGAGTCACCTTTTATGCGGATATTAATTACGGCGGGACAGCAGTGATACTGGACGTCGGTACATATACCATGGCACAGATGAACGCGGCGGGTATTCCCAACGACTGGATGTCTTCTTTAAAAGTGCCAACAGGGTATACCGTTGAAGTTTATCAGCATGATAACTTCACAGGAACCAAATGGACCTTTACCTCGGATTCTTCCTGGGTTGGTTCGGCCGTTAACGACCAGATGACGTCAGTGAAAGTTTTGGCGGCGGTGTTCTATGCGGATATAAATTACGGTGGAACTTCAGTAGCGTTGCAACCGGGAAACTATACCATGGCACAGATGAATGCCGCGGGTATTCCCAATGACTGGATGTCCTCCCTCAAGGTGCCCGGCGGCTGGACTGTTGAAGTATATCAGCACGATAATTTTACCGGGACCAAATGGGCCTTTACCGCGAGTTCTCCCTGGGTTGGCTCCGCCGTCAATGACCAGATGTCGTCGGTAAAAATTGTAAGCCCGGCTGCCAACTCAATTTATTCAGTAGCAGCCGCTTCTATCCCTGCGCCAACCGGAAGCGGGGTCATGACGTTCAGCGTAATGAACGGTACAAACGGCGCATATGCAGATAACAATGTATACTGGGGTGTTCTCGGAATTAATCCCGGGACAGGAAAATGGTGTTATCTGGATTTGAACGGAAATCTGGTTCCTCTTACCAGTGCATTAAATGATGCCCCCGGCCGCCTGACGAAGAATAATGTAAATTACGCAAACCTATTTTATACCATCAGTCAAAAACAATGGATCAGTCTTCCGAAAATAGATCGCGCCAGAATGTACCTTAGCGCAGGCAGCCCGTGTTATATCAAAACCTTTGATAACGGATATTATTGGCCGGATGTCAATAACACCGCGGACCCCAACCGGGATATTTATTTCGACTTCATTGAATTCACCATTAACAATACGGGATACCATGGAAATACCACTAGGGTTGACGGATTCGGATTTCCAATACAGCACCGGCTGATAAATAAAGCGGGCAATTATGATCGAACTGTCGGCGAGTTTGAATCTGAGACACGTTCCGGTTTGTTTGCCAAATATCAAAATGAAGTGCCGACTGAATTCAAGGAGTTGGGTATTCTTCAATATCCTTATCGAATTCTTCCTCCTTGGCGGGGAAATGCATTTAAACCCGGCGGGGCATATGCAGGCTATTATGATAATTATGTGAATCAGCTTTGGAGCGCATATACTTCCCGGTATTTGACATTTAGTTGTTGGGACGGCACTTACAGCGGGCATGTAGTAGGAAATAATTTTGTCTTTAGTAAAAACGGCGGGGCTTACAACATATATATTTATGGTAAACCAACTACTTTGAATATTCTGGCAGGTTCAGGGAATCTTATTTCCGGAACCCCGGATGAGCAAACGGTTGGTTATCAGCTTTGCGCAGCCTTGAACAGACATATCGTCGAAGACCCGGCCAACTGGAATAATCCCAATTCGTTATATAAATCAGCGCCTGCAAACTATTACTCGAAATTCTGGCATGATCACAGTATCGACGGATTGGCATACGGATTCTGCTTTGACGACAGTCTTGCCGCATATCTGGATGTTGGCGATCCAAAAGGCTTCATCGTAAGGGTTGGATGGTAAAAAAGAAAAGATAAGGCGCCTGGAAGCAAATCCAAAGGTTAAAATCGGAAACCGCCGGAGAGACTCATTTTCTCCGGCGATTTTTAGTTGTATATCAAATTGAGTATTTTCTGGTCTTCAGAACCTAACCACCAACCCAAAATTGATTCCTTAACATCCCAATTCCAGCAACAATGCCAATAAGCGAGGTGAACTAATTAAAATTTTACTACTTAAAGAAGAAAAACCAATTTGACTATAGGATTTTGAATCACTCAAAAAAAATTTGAACTGCAAAAAATTTTTCGGCAACAATCAGCATATACGATAAAAACGTAATGAGCGATGGTCTTTTTATTGGAGTTTGTTCAACAGTGACTTCGGTTGGACTTTGGATCAAATAATAATCCCCCTACTCTATTTCAATTTTAATATTTTTCTTTATTGACTCTGATTTAAGCGTCTCGATTATTTTGTTTTTAGTATCTTCATTAATTCTTTCGTTTTCATATGGAGGCTCCCAAATTTTAATAGAATTAGCGTAAGCAACAAAATCGGGGGAGCCATGACCCGGGATGTATGCCTCACCTTCAATTTTTATGGTTTTATCCCCAACTTTTAAACGAATATAACTTCTCGCCATATCAATAATCATGTTTTTGCCTCTATCTCTTGAAAATAATTTTTTCAGCTCCAGTTAATGGTGTCTCCAGATTCTTCCCATCTTCCTTGGCCTTCGCATCCCATTTGTATGCTCGGCCCTCTCTTGTCAAAGTTTCGGGTCCGCAGGATTCACTTAATGTTACGGACTATTGATTTGCCTCTCTAAGGAACCTCCGCTTCGGTACTTTCAGTTACCCGAGGGCACCGGGAGTCGGCTACATGGCTCTCTATGATTACCATGACCAGACTTTCACTGGTAAGCAACAACTGACTTTCAAGGCACACAAACGGTACCTGTGAACGAACAGTTGGCATTAATACTTACATAAGCACATGTCCCTAAAAGTCAAGAATATGAATCCAACCAGTGCCTGTAGAAATGTAAAAGAAAACGCCGTCATTACCTATCCTAGCAAAATCAGTTTTTCCATCTCCGTTCCAATCCCCAGTAATAATGGGGTAGTTGTTATTATCCGGAAAACCATTCCCATTGTTTTCTCCCAAAGGTAACGAAGGATAACCATTCCAACCAATGCCTGAGGAAGTATAGAAATAAACTCCATCATTACCTACTCTGGCAAAATCAGTTTTTCCATCCCCGTTCCAATCCCCGGTGATAATGGGATAGATATTATTATCTGTATAACCATCATTTTTCCCTAAAGGTAACGAAGGATAATCTGCTTCTTGCCAACCACTGCCTGTAGAAACTTTGAAGTATATTCCATCATTGCCGACTCTAGCAAAATCAGTCTTTCCATCTCCGTTCCAATCCCCAGTAATAATGGGGTAGTTGTTATTATCCGGAAAACCATTCCCATTATTTTTTCCCAAAGGTAACGAAGGATAACCATTCCAACCAATGCCCGAGGAAGTATAGAAATAAACTCCATCATTACCTACTCTGGCAAAATCACTTTTCCCTTCTCCATTCCAATCCCCGGCGATGATGGGATAGATATTATTATTTGTATAACCATCATTTTTCCCTAAAGGTAAAAAGGGATATCCATAAATTATATTATCGATTCCAACATCATAGGCTCCTTTTGTAATACTTGTAATTTTAACTGTTACAGTTGTTGCCTCGTTTAGCCAATTTGTATAAAATTTAGTCCATCCAGTTGCATGTGCAGGTACTTCCCATATCCTTTCAGGATTTCCAACAGAGCTTACTTTAACTATTGAATTGCTACCATAACTTGTACACAAATCCATACTCTTCAACACTTTGCCTGTAGGGAGCGTAAATGTCATTTCAACCTCATTTTTATTGGGCTCATTATAATATAAACATTTAGAACCAAAGTTACCCATAGTATACCAAGCACTTGAATCCCACTGAATACCTCGATACATACCTGTAAGTGGCGTGCTTGTAGCAGATTTATCTTTAAATGTGACTATTGTATCCGTACTTGGCGTAATTACAATGTTCTCTTTGTTAGGTATAGCGTCATAGTATATATATTTTATGCCATTATCATCTACAACATCAACTAATGTATTATTTGAGCCTTGATTTATATTTGCAGTTGTCCAATCGTTCGGAACAATGGTTTTTAAAGTAAGAGGAAAGTTATATGACACGTATTGTGTGTCTGTAATTGCCGTTAAATGGATTTCTATCTTGTTATTATCAGCAAAAACTATGCTAATATTTGATGTCTGACGTTCTCTCAAGTATTTACCAACATTATCTAAGTTATCATTCCAGAGTAGCTCCGCATCAATTTTTGTCTTTGCATATGCATATGCGTTTTCAAACCATTCTTCAGGCCATAATAAATTTTCATCATATCCCTCATCTTCTCCAATCACACCGTGTGCAAGAGTAACACTCCATCCATTATAAGTGATAGCACTATCAATAAATTTATTATGGTGAGTATCTAAATATCTCGAACCTAAGTACCAAGTTTTTATTTTTTGATAATCTTGAGTATTGTACAAATTCAATGCAGATCTTTCTGGGTGTTCCGGGTCAAAGGGAAATTTATCACTATTCGGATTACAGGGATCAATACTCGGATCAGAATATGGTCTTGGATCACATGTACGACTTACGACAAAAAAATCTTCTGCTCTCGCCGTAACAATGTCATTATAAGAACCCGAAGGATATATAGCGCTTTCGATCTTGTATCCAATTTTGTTTAAAATGCTAGAATTACAGTTTAAAAATTGATTATTTATCTTTTCAATTGTTTGATTTAAATTTTTACTATCAACAGGCAGTTCACCTAAATCATATTCATGTGTTTCAGTATGGTTTGAAGGATATACCCAGCCTTTATCAAATAATCCCTTAATCATATCCCAAGTATAGCCTTCCTGATAGGACAACGGATCACTAATGATGGCTTCTGAGGCTTTAATTCTATATTCCTCCTGAAGTGGCTCAAACACATTAAATAAAGATTTCGTTCCTTTAGCCGGTACATCATCATATGTAGGTGTATAAGCGCCATTGCGATTATCTTTCCAGATACAAACTACGGTATCCCCTATCGTCCCGGTTGCAGCTATTATTTTGATAGGTAATGTTTGTACGGTTAAAATTACCAGGATAACCAACATTACTACTCGAAATGCTTTAATCATAATACAACCCCCTAATTTATAGTTTAAGCTATAATGATTTATTTTTCTGATTCATTGCGGATAGGATTTACAGCATTAATATTTAAGTCGCAGGTGCAACCGAATTAATATAATTTGTATTTTCACCTTCACCGGTAGATTCAAATACCTCTTCAAATCTTCCCTGGGCAAATAAACCTGCTGGGTAATTGGGTTATAACGACTACTTGTTGCAAGCATAATTATATCGCCATCCTGGGCGGACTGCACCGCAATTACAGGAAGGCTTCTTAATAAAAGCCCAAATACGTGTTTAATTCTTGCATTTAGTATACAACGCCAAGTTTTGTTTCATCACGCCTTCACCCGAAAATCCCAACTTTATAGCTGGATTTTTTTGGCTTCTCGT
>JARKQY010000014.1 GCA_029974635.1 Bacillota bacterium
CACTATCCGGAACTATATCAACAACAATCAGACGGTACCCACCAACTACGGCGACCCGTTGTACCCATACGGCGCTGGTTTACAGTCATTTTAACGTAAAGTCACTATAATAAAAAAGAGGCTGTCCCCCGGGACAGCCTCTTTTCATCAACAGACTACCTATTCTCCAATTAACCGTATCTTTCCTTGTCCGGTTTGATTTCTGACCTCAATATACTTATCGCCGATAGCCAATATCTTTTCTCCTTCAATTACATCTCCGGCCTTTACCAGCTTGGTATCCTGATTGGAACCGGAATCAAAACCCACGATGGCGTGCCCCCCCTTAATAACACCCCACAAAACCATCCGGGATGTAAATTGCGGAATTTGAATTCCCGGATTATCGGGAATATCCGCTCCACCGAAAAACAACCGGCCGCCCAACAAACTCCGGTACCGTTCCAACGAATACACCGACGGGATTTCACCGATATCATTATGCCGGACCGGGGCTAAGGTGGGGTTAAGCGGCTGATAAAAATGGGCCATCAGCCAGTTGGCGAACCCGAAACAAAAAAGGGCCAACGATATACCATAGATGATGAGCCAGTATTTTTGCTTCAAAACCATGATAATACCTTCTTTTCCTTCAATTCTTTTACCGGTTACAGTAACATGCTGCAGACTACAATTTGATAGTTCAATAGCTTTTGATTAGGGATGGCATGCAATTGCAAACGGTTGACCTTGATTCCTATCCGGGATTCCGTAGTCCGTTGAATGAACCGGAACAATGATTCCGGGTTTGTTTTCCCTTCTAAAGCTACACCAATGAGCGTTTCCGAAAAACGAACAATGTTTTTTTGTTCAATTACCAGATTACTATTGGCGGCAATCTTTTCGGTCTCTTGAAGCAACCGGATGGAAGCTTCATCCGCTTTGGCTTTCGAACCGAACATCGTTTGCAAAATTTTTAATTTGGCAGCTACCTTTGTATTTCGATCCGTGATATTGCGTTCATCACGCAAAATCCGGACAGCGCTTTCGTAATCCCCCGGTGCCACACTTCCCAGATTCGCCGGAATGGAATCCGGCTGGGGTGCAAAAAAACCAAATAAAAAGTTGTAGCCAAGGCCCAAAGCGATGATGACCGCCACACCAATCACTAAATTTCTCTCTCTGACAGTCATGGTTTTCCTCCCTGCTTTGGATCCTTGCCGGATACAATCGTTCCTTCGAGATGAAATATTTCGCCTTCGGGACCGTTGGTGATGGTTCCTTTCAACCGTAAATACTGGAGTCCTTCAACTTTTTTAAATTTTTCCAATAATATTGAAACAGAAGGAGTCGTTCCGGAAAGATCTTTAATCGAACCATTTTCAATAATTATATCGGTAATCTTGGTTCCTGCGAGTAAATTGTTTTGTAACACAAGTAAAAATTCCAGTTCACGGTTCCGGTCCGACAGCCAACTCTCCAATTCATTAATCTTCTGCAAATTGCTATTCGTAGAGCGTTCCAGGTATTGAAGCTTAACCAGTTTAGGGGCATGCCCCCGGAGCCAACCTTGGACCTTACCCTTCTTCTCCATACCCGCCTGAAATGTAAGCAGTAATCCCGCTAAAATGGCCACCCCAACTAGCAGAAATTTACCCAGGTTTAATAAGGTTTTTTGTTTTGCCAGGGCGTTTTTTTGGTCCTCGGAATAAATATGTCCGTATTCCCGTTGGATAAATCCCGAAGCTTCCAAAGTCAATCCAATAAGAGGAGCCAATTGAGGAGTATGTTTGTCGGTTAATACCCCGGTTAACTTTGATTTATACGAAATAAATGCTGTAAAATCAAGCTCATTAGTTAATTTGGTAATAATCTGATCCAAGTTTTCAATATGGCCAAAGACCCATAATTTATTTCCGGTTATATTTCCGCTAAAATCAGCCCGGTAAGAAGCATTCGAAAGCCGGAGTTCTTCCAGAAAATCGGATAATATGGCCGAATCCAAGTCATATTCGCCAGCAACAGCCTCCAGCAAATCATGGCCTCCAGGCGCAAAATTACGGCGGTAAAGAATTTCATCATCTTTAAATACCCCGAATTCGGTTTGATCCCCGGTTAAATCCAAATAAGCAGCACCAGTGCCCGGTTCTTCAAAAAATCCCTGGCTAAAATTTATAAAATTTTCAATTCCACGTACCCGAACTCCAGACCATTCAACTTTCAAACCCGCTTCTTCAAAAAAATATATTTTTTCCCTTAATAAATCATCCTTAATGAGGGCGACTTTTACGCGATACATATCATTATGAGTATACACTCCAATGATATTAATGATTTCACCCCTGCTGCTGTTGCTCAGTTCAACCCTTACTGCCGCTTCAAGCTGCGTCAGGGGCAGCATCGGCAATATCACGGTTTTAATATTGACCAGGGCGGGAGGTAGCAAAAATACCAGCCGTTTTTTCGAGAAATGCTCTTGCTCCCAAATCTTACCCAGCCATTCGCCATTAACCCCCTCAGGCGGTAAATTCCGGATTGCATAACGAATCATTTCGATACCGCTATTATGGTTTACTATTTCAATGGCCTGAAAAATATCTTGTCCGAGCTCAACTACAATTGCTGTTTTAGCCAAACTAATATCCCCCTCCCCCGTTCAATTTGTCGGAGCCGTTTCCGAATCTTCCTGTTTTTCTGGTATTTTGGGGGTCTCCCGGTTCATTAGAACCCGCCAGGAAAGGGGATGGGATTGCCATTTGGTTTTTTTATTGGAAACCGGGACCCTCTCCCATACCGTATTCAGAAAATACGTTGATTCTTTATATTTAACCCATATTTTATAACGAACAATGGTTGTTTTCACATTAAAATAGTCTTCAGGATAGAACTTTCTCCTGCCATCCTGGTATTTACTGTGCATCTCCAAATTCATGTTGAGATTTTCCTGATTTTTGAAGGGATCCGTTTTTACACGCCGCATAATAACTCCGACTTGGTTTTCATCCACTTCAATCTCCTTAAAAATGAACTTTAAAGCCTTTTCATCCACCATGTTCAAATTGCAAAACCCGTCAAACCGGAATAAAGGACGCATCTCATCCCGCCGCAGCACACTAACGGATTGAAGCTGTAAAAAATCATCCATATTGGTAAAACGATTATTTTGGGCGTATTGGCTAAATTCACGATAAGCCGATTCCACAAAAAACTTATCAAAACCATGGGAATATAATAACTCGGAAAAAGTGTAAGCAATTAAGCGATTGGGATTCGCCTTCCCGATTACGGTGAAATACGACGATAATTTTGCATAAAGCTTTTTCCCGTTCTTAATCTCTTTTAACTCCTCCAGGGAGCTTAAAAAACCGTCCCGGGACTTATAAGGCGAATCTAATCCTTGATAATAAGGATTCTCTGCCCCATTTTCCATGGCTGAAGAGTCTGAATCCAGCCAATCCTGTAATGGAGCCACCGGAACCTCCTCGGCGGGCAAGAAAATTTCCAAATTCCGATAGTTCCTTACATAATTTAAATTGGGCTTGCTACCCTCGTCTTCGATGATTACAGTTACTTCGTAACCGTTACGTTCCTCATCGAACCGCCCGTTGTTATACCACTCATCGCTTTTATCATCATGGTCGGTTTCATCAGCGTTCAATTGGACGATACAATCATGTAAAATATCTTCAGCGGTGGCCTGAAAGTTAAGTCGCCGCGCCAGTGAATTCACAGCCGCCCACTCGGCCCCGGAACGGTAGAGTAAAAATAAGGCCACAACCCCCATCACCGATAAAATCCAGGTTACCAGCAGCAACGCGGCTCCGCGCTCCCGGTCCCGCCCTATTCGTAAGCTGATTCGTCTATGTTCCGAACTCATTTTTAAGCACAACATGCCAGGCTTTCACCGGGACGGTTAATGTCCCTAGATCGGCGTCTTTCGTTTTAACCGTAATCCGGATCAATGCCGGCAGCTCCTTTTTATCGGATTTCCATTCCCGGAGCCAATTCCGGTTTTTGGGGTCAAAATATTCAAACTCCCAGTTCTCAATACCTTTATATAGGACAACCTCCGGTGGTTCGCTGCCGTAAAATCCTTGGGAATGATAAATAACTTTCTCATTAAGATCGTAGCGGTAATTTACAAATTCCAGACCCCGCGGAGTCTCCCGCCAGAAACTCAACCGGGTGTCGCCACCGTCGATTAAATACTCCGGTAAATACTCTCCGTAGCACATTGTCGATATTTCATTATATGCGGTCTGGTAAACCAGTTTCAACTGGTGCTGCCTCCGGTAACCCCGGTCGTTCCGTTCCCACATCCGCACTCCGCTCAATAAAAACTGGGATAATATGGCCAATAACAACCCGGTAATACTTATTGAAAACAGCAGTTCCAGCAGGGTATACCCGGCTTCAGTTCGGTTCCCGGAAACCTTTGAAGGATGTTTTATGGACATTGGTAGTGCCACTTTCCTTCCATTCAACAGTTAAAGTAATAATAACCGATTCATCCGGCGCCGTATCCTCGGAAGCATACCATTTATAATTTTCATAAGGCTCTTCAAAATTCCCCGACAATGCCAACTCGGCGCCCCGTTCCAACTCAGCCAGTTTTCCCGCTCCGACAACCATGGCGGCTACTCTACCGCCAATCTTTTGCTGAGTAAAAGCGGACTGCATAAATGACTGCGCCAAAACGGCAATAATGGTCCCGGCCAATGACAGGGCCACCAAAACCTCAAGCAGTGTAAATCCAAAAATTTTAGGGGGATTAATTTTTCCCATATTCCCAAGTCACCGCTCCATCCTGATCTACGGAAAGCTTTCCGGAATAATGCTGGCTTCTCCAGGCTACCTCAAAAGAATTGCATTTACCGTCACTGGTAAACTTGAGCTCATTGGGACCCGGCTCCTCAACCTCCGCGGCTTCAAAATCATCCTCCATATCTTCTTCTTCCGCGGCCGGTTGGGAATCTCCGGTTCCGGACCCGTCATTGGGCGATCCCAGGGAAATAAGTATTGGTGTTGGTGAAGCCGAAGGCTCCGGACTGGATGAAGATTCGCCGGTCTTCTCCGCATCTTCGGACTCCTCCGGTTCGGTAATCTCAAAAGCGAATTGATAATCCATGAATACACGGACTATTTGGGATTCACCAATCCGGAAATGATAACCCCTGGTGTTAAACTCCACTACCAGTTCTTCCTTGCCGGAAAATGCTTCTTCCCTTACCAAATCCAAATCAGCCTTAAGCAATTTCCCGATATATACAATCTTGTTTCGTTCCGGACTATTGGTGAGCTGGGGATAAACCACCGCCATCAATATACCGATGAGTGTAAGCACCGCTAAAATTTCGATGAGCGTATACCCACCGGGGAATCTCAATTTCATACTGTTACCAATTCCCAATATCGGCATTGGGGCCGGTTCCGCCTTCAACGTTATCGGCGCCATTGCTGAACAAATCATAGGAATCGGTATTGTGAACCCCCGGACAAACATAACGAAAATCGTGATTCCAGCCGTCCTGCGGCAGCTTGTTGCCTTTCATATAAGGGCCAGCCCAATTATCAGGTGTTGGGGGAATCGACGGTTTCTCAAGTAATGCTTTCAATCCCTGTTCCGTGGTGGGATACATGCCGTTATCCATATAATAATTGGTCAATACACCATCAATAGCTGCAATTTGAGCTTTCGTGGCACTAATTTTACCTTTCGTAATACTATTGATAACATTCGGAGTTACCAGCATGATTAACACCGCCAGCAATGTAAGTACCGCCAAAATTTCAATCATGGTATAGCCCGCTTCTCTCCGGTCATTTCGTTTCATCTGAAATCCAACTCCTTTTTTTCGTTATACATTAAGATTTTCTCAACCGCCGAGTTGAGAATTCATGTTCAGAATCGGCAACATGATGGCAATCGCCAGTATCGCAATAACGCCAACCAATAAGAAAATGATCAGCGGTTCCGCCAGGGCTAAAAAGACGCTTAAACTATGTTTGATCTCGTTATCATAAGTCCGGGTAACCTGCTCCAGCATATAATTCAGATTGCCACCTTCCTCCCCTACCGCAATCATTTCCACAGCCAATATGGGGAAGACCGGATAAGCCGCCAGGCTGCTGGCCAGCGTATTGCCTTGCCGGACCCGCTGCTCGGCTTCCCGTAATGCGCGGGCAAACACCTCGTTGCCAATCAAGTCGCTGGTAATGGTAAGGCTGGTTAATAAGGCGACCCCGCTTCCCACCAGCAGACTTAAGGATTGAACCATTTTCTGAGTAACAATTTTTTCCAATAATTTTCCAAAGACCGGCACCCGCAATTTAATTGAATCCAACCGGTTTCTCCCGTCCGGGGTACTGTTTTCCCGTATATACCAAAATATTAAACCGCCAAGGGCTATTACCGGGATGAACCAAAAATTAATGGCAGCGCCCCCCACAAGCAGCACTAATTTAGTGATCAAGGGCAACTCCATGCCCATATCGTTAAAGATGTCTTGAAACTGGGGAATGACAGCTGTTACAAAAAATATAATCGCCAGCAGGCTGGCTCCCATAATAAAAGCCGGATATGTCAGACTGCTTATCAAATAACGCCTGAAATTAATATCATCTTCCTGATATTGTGCCAGCCTGGTCATGACTTGCGGCAGCATTCCCCCGGCTTCCCCAATCTTCACCATATTTATGTATAACGGCGGAAAATAACCCGGAAACTTTTCCAAGGCAGCCGAGAAGGAGAGCCCTTCTTGCAACAAACGCCGTAATTGCAGTATTATATTGTCCATCTTTGCCCCGAAATGAAGCCTGCTTAAAGTACCCAAGGACCGCTCCAGCGGAATTTTAGCGGTTAATAAACCGGCAAGCTGCTGGGTGAAACCCAGCCGTTCCTTGGCTGAAATACTCTTCTTCGGTAGTTTGATTTTGATTGGAGCCCGGCCTTCCTTGATCTCCAATGGGAATTTACCCTGGGCTTTCAATTTGGAGATTAGCTGTTCTTTGGAATCAGCTTCGGCATTGCCCCGTTCGATTTTGCCCTGAGTGTCGGCGGCTTGATATTGAAATTGCACCTCAGGACTTCACCTCCGAAACGACATATACATCAGTCATTGTTGCTAACTATGCTTCTGTCGTCATTATTCCTTGGTTACCCGCATAACTTCAGCCAAGGTGGTTATCCCGGCCTTGATTTTCCGGATTCCGTCATCCCGTAACGTACGCATGCCGTGTTTTAAAGCCTCTTCCTTGATCCGGCCCGAATTGGCCCTTTCCATAACCAAGCGTTCAACCGGCTCATTGGCAATCAGCATTTCAAAAAGTCCGATTTGCCCCCGGTAACCGATAGAGTTACAATTATCGCATCCCTGTCCCCGGACCAAATCAAATTTTTCATTACTCCCAATTATTTCATATTCCTGAGGGCCGGGTGAATAGGTAACACTGCATTTGGGGCATACCTTACGCACCAGACGCTGGGCTAAAACCCCGCAAACCGTGGAAGCCACCAGGAACTCCTCGATGCCCATATCAATCAGCCTGGTAAAAGCGGTTGAAGCGTCATTGGTATGCAAGGTGGCAAAGACCAAGTGACCCGTTAAGGCTGCTTGAACTGCCATTTGAGCTGTTTCCCGATCCCGGATTTCACCGACCAGTATTACATCGGGGTCATGCCGGACAACGGCCCGCAAACCATGGGCAAAGGTGAAATCCAGCTTGGAGTTAACCTGCATCTGGTTTACCCCTTTTAACTGATATTCAATGGGATCTTCAATGGTGATGATTTTGCGCGTCGGTTCGTTCAATAACTGTAGCGCAGCATATAAAGTAGTAGTTTTGCCGCTGCCGGTCGGCCCTGTAACCAGAATCATGCCGTGCGGTTTGGTAATCAATTTAAGGAATTCCGTTTGATTGTCAGCTGATAATCCTAATTGATCCAGGCTAAGCATAATGCTTTCACGGTTTAGGATTCTAAGTACAGCGCCTTCACCGTGCAATGAAGGGGCTACCGCTACCCGCAAGTCCAGATCGCGTTCGTTGAGTTTCAACCGAATCCGGCCGTCTTGCGGAATGCGGCGCTCAGTAATATCCATTCCGGCCATGAGTTTAATCCGGGATATAACTGCCGGAAACAAACTTTTAGGCGGGGCGTGAGTTTCCTGCAATACCCCGTCAATCCGGTAACGGACCTTAATTTCATCTTCAAAAGGTTCTAAATGAATATCACTGGCCCCGGATTTCACGGCTCCGGCGATGATGGTATTCACTAGACGGATAATGGGTGCCTCATTGGCCATACTTTCCGAACCAATGGAGCTTATTTCATTGACAGAACCGGATTTATACTGGTCAAGCACTGATTCGTCGAGATCCTCAAGTACTGAAGCCACGGATTCCAACGAAGCGCCGTAATACTTGCTCAATGCTTCGGTTATTTGGCTTTCCGGAGCGACTGCCAGCTTAATTTTATAGTGCAAAACCTCACGCAACGGCTCCAGCTTATCTAAGTACAATGGTTCCGATGTAGCCAGGGTAAGACGGCCGGCCTGAAGTTGAACCGGAATAACCCGGAACCTTTCAGCTTGACGCGGCGTTAAAATCGCCAGTAACTCCGGAGCGATTGGCTGATCCAACGGCTGGCAGTAAGGCAGCTTTAAATGGATACTCAATCCTTTGGCCAGTTGAACATCGGTTATATAGCCTTGTTTTAGCAAGACTTTACCAAGAGGCACATTTAACTCATTCTGTAAAAGCAATGCCTCCCCCAGTTGTGATTGGGTTATAAAACCTTCCCGGACTAAAATTTGCCCAAACTTCTCCATTTCCGCTCCGCTATTCCATTAATGATACATTACATTTCGGCAAATTTCCTTGATATCCTGCATAGCAGCAACGCTTCACCAATACATGGTGATCATTGCAGCAAAAACTAAAAACGGCCCGAATGGAAATTGTTGCTTGCGGTCCATTTTTCGCAGCAGAATTAATGGAATCGTAACAATCATCCCTAACAAACTGCCTAAAGCCAAAATGTACCCCATCCTCTGCCAATCCAAAAACATTCCCGTTGCCGCTAATAATTTCACATCCCCGAAACCCATCCCCTTTGTATAAATGAGGGCAATGATCAGCAGAATACCTCCGCCCGTCAATGCGCCAATTAATCCGGTGAGAATATCAGCCTGCCATAACCGGAAAACCACGCCGACAATAAAAAGCGGAGCCGTAAGTAGATCCGGAATAATTTTATGTTCCAGGTCAATATAGGCAATCGGAATTAAAAAATAGGTCAAAACTAACATCCCAAAGCCCAAAGGGGTTATATCGTAACGCAACCAACAAATAATTGTAACCAAACCGGTTACCAGTTCCACCAGCGGGTAACGGAAACTGATTTTATGGCCGCAATAACGGCAATGGCCTTTTAACCATAAGTAACTCAATACCGGAAATAAATCGAAAAATCCCAGCCGGTGATGGCAATCGGGACAATGGGAGGCTGGTAATACAATGGATTCTCTTCGGGGTAACCGATGTATGATAACATTTAAAAAGCTCCCGATAACCATGCCGAATACGAATAAAATACCTGCAAAAATGATACTCGAACCCATCACCGGATCTATCATTAATCTTCAGATACCACCTTCACCTGAATTAACTCCCAAACAACTTTTTACCTATATAAAATGTAACGATTTTTTATGAAAATCGTTACATTTATCTCATGTTTTACGAAAACTATATAAGATTATTATATCACAATCAGGCGTCCTTGTGACTTTTTCCACCAATTCCGGCAGTAAAATCTTTATATATCGAAAATAATAAAAAAACTGTCCCAAAAGTATTGCCTTTTGGGACAGTTTTTTCGATCCCATACATTACTTTACGATAAAAGTAACCCCGACCATCCAGTTTCGCATATCAATGAGTCCAAAATTGATTTTGGTTTGGGAGCCGATGGCAAACCTGGCTCCTACATTCAAATTATGAGAATCCGCTTCCAAAAATAGCACTGTACTCTTTAAAGCACTGCCGCTTTTCCGGGAAGGAACAAACTCCTTGCTGATTCCGCCGAAGATACCGTCAAAATTACCGCCGCCAACTCCAATATAACCCCGGACGCCAGCACTGGAGAAACTTTTACTTAGCGTGATATAGGGCGAAAGATTTCCTCTTCCCATATCTTGGATACCGACCGCCAGACCGGGATTATCCTCATCTTCACGTAATATCCGCAATTTACCCCGGAAGGAAACATAGGTGTCGTTGGGATAATTAAATATCGCAATTCCTGCTTCCAAATCCGGTACGATTCCTATATCGCAATTTAAATAAAACAGATTTCCCTCGGTAAAATTGGCGGCAATTCCGAGGACTCCCTGGTTAAGGGTGCTGGGGGTAGGAATCGTCATCAGATCGGTTTCTTCAAAAACTCCATATCCCATTGCGATGCCGGAAATCCCGAACAATAATCCCAGCACGAGTACTAATGCAAACGATCTCTTCATCATAGAACCACCTTTCTTCAAAAGACTATCTAGTAAAACGTTTTCGAAATAAAATTACAATCATCAGAAGAAACGTTTTACCAAAGTATAGCGCTTTTTCATTTGATATACATTCTAGAAGTGCTATACTAATGGTTCTATTCATTTAACCGGTTCCCTGTTGGTAATTACAACCTATTCAACGCTAGGATTCTGTGCGAGTAACACTTTTTCGTGGCGTAAAACCACAATATTTAGTGCTAGATCGTATTGTCATATACTAAATATCTCCGAAAACCTACTAGACGCACAGACTCCTAGAGAACCTTTATTTTAAAAGGAAAGGATTATAGTTGGCATTATAATCATAATGGTCTTCAGCTTCTTGACGTTTTAACCATCTGGTGATGGCGTAAGTTAATGGAGTAGCACCAACTTCATAAAGGGTTTTAAAAATGTAATTCGAGATAAATACCTGAATCAATAATAAATTGGGCCAGACACCGTAAAAAGCAATGGTTACGAAAATAAGGGAATCGATGAACTCCCCTACTACTGTAGAACCTATTGTCCGGACCCATAAGTATTTCCCTCGCGTTATGATTTTCATCCTTGATAATATGTAACTATTGCCAAATTCTCCGGCAAAGTAAGCGATAATACTGGCAAGAGCAATTCGAGGCGCGGTCATTAACAGTTCCTGGTACGATCTTTGGAATTTCCATGAAGGGTCTGCCGGAATAATACCTACTAGCCATACAAAGAAGGCCATTAGCACCAAACCGAAAAATCCGGACCAGATTACGCGCCGGGATCGTTCATACCCGTAAACTTCGGTTAAGATATCCGCAAAAATATAGCTAACGGGAAATAGCAATGTTCCACCGTCAAATGGAAAACGGAGATTCACGAACGGTATGGTTATCAATACCGCTTTCACTGAGATAATATTACTGATCAGCAATACTGCCACAAACAAGCCTAATATTAGATCAAAATAACGGTAACGGCGCTCCTCACCCATGATGAAAACTAAAACCTCACTCTCATACCGACAACCGGCATGTCTATATTCCGGACAGCCCGGCAGATTCCATCCGCGTCCAAGCCGTACTGGGATAGTAAAGCTTCAGTGGAACCGTGTGCAATGAATTCATCCGGAAGTCCCAGCATTTTAAAGTCAATCCCTTTTATCCCCTGACGGGTCAAAAATTCAAGCACCGCGGAACCAAATCCCCCGGCTGTCACATTTTCTTCCGCCACAATAATTTGATTATGATTCTGGACCATATTGAGCAATAATTCTTCGTCAAGCGGCTTAATATATCTAGCGTTGACAATTGTTACGTTAATTCCGCTTTTTTGCAATATTGATGCCGCCTGTAGTGCCGGCGATACCATGGCTCCTACGGCAATAACTGCCGTATTGATGCCCTGGATTAGAATCTGTCCCCGGCCAACTGGAAGCAGCTCGTAAGGAGAATATTCTCTTAAGATCAATCCGTTTCTTTTGGGATAACGGACCACAACCGGCCTCTTAATCTGAAGGGCCGTATAAATCATGTTCCGAAATTCGCCTTCATTCCAAGGCGCCATAAGCGTGATGTTGGGGATATGACGTAAGAATGACAAATCGAAAGCCCCATGATGCGTCGGCCCGTCCGGTCCTACCAAACCCGCCCGGTCCACCATAAAAACTACCGGTAGGTTTTGCAGGCAGACATCATGTATGATTTGATCATAAGCCCGCTGCAAAAAGGTGGAATATATCGCCACCACCGGCTGAAAACCTTTTTTTACCAAACCGGCCGCCATGGTAACGGCATGTTCTTCAGCAATTCCAACATCAAAAAAGCGCTCCGGATAAGTCTTAGCAAACTCCTTCAATCCGGTGCCGTCGGTCATTGCAGCTGTTAAGGCTATGATCTTATGGTTTTCCTTTGCCAAATCAACGATAGTACTGGAAAAAACCTCGGTATAACTTAAAGTATCCGCTTCTTTTAAATTTTGCCCGTTTCCTCGTATAAAAGGCCCGGTACCATGAAATTTTTGCGGATTTTTCTCCGCCAGCTCGTAACCTTTTCCTTTGATGGTCAAAACATGAATTAGAACCGGTCCTCTCCGGTCATATGCATTTTTAAATGCCAATTTCAAATCAGCGATATTATGGCCATCAATGGGCCCCAGATAACTAATTCCCAACTCTTCAAAGAACATACCCGGGATAACCAGAAAAGTCAGGCTATCCTCGATTTTTTCCAGATAACGCACTGTTGTCTGTCCAATCTTGGGAATCCTTTGAATCAGATCACGAACATTATATTTTAGTCGCCGCAATCTGGGGTTTAATCGCAATTTGGTGAGATAACGGGAAAGAGCCCCGACGTTTTTAGAAATTGACATTTCATTGTCGTTAAGAATAATGGTGAGATCGGTCTGTAAATGACCCAAATGATTTAGAGCTTCAAAAGCCATGCCCCCGGTCATTGAACCATCTCCGATAACCGCTACCACTTTATTATTCTCCTTCAATAAATCGCGAGCCTTTGCCAATCCAAGGGCAGCTGAAATCGAGGTGGAGCTATGCCCGGTTGCAAAGACATCATGCTCACTTTCTTCGGGTTTTGGAAAACCACTTAAGCCGTTATATTGCCGTAATGTTTCGAACCGGTTCAATCTGCCGGTTAAAATCTTGTGAACGTAAGATTGATGCCCTACATCCCAGATAATTTCATCCCTAGGGCTGTCAAAAACCGAATGCAAGGCAAGAGTCAATTCAACGACTCCTAGATTGGGCGCCAGATGCCCTCCGGTTTGAGCTACAGTCTCCAGTAGAAACTCGCGGATCTCACCGGCAAGATCATCCATTTCCTCATTGGTCAAATCTTTTAGATCCGCCGGCCCCTTAATAGTTGGCAACAAGTTACTCATCAGACTTTTCGCACCTTTCGGGCATTGGTCCCCGTCCTGCGTTTGTTTTTACGAGGGGGCGTAAACCCGCTAAACTTAAATAAATAAAGGATTTTCCCCACAGAAAAGACGATCCGGTCAGCTTGTGAAATGGCGAAAGATTTGCCCAAAGCCTTTCCTCCAACTGTTAAAGCGGCTATAAAAGCAATAGAGGCTGCTCCAATCAGCCCCTCAGGCAGGAAAGCAATATTTCGAATCAAAACTACGCTAATACTGACAACCAGCGCTCCGGAAACCGTGCCGCAAATATCCCCCACCACGTCATTGCAAATATTGGCCACCTTATCAGCATGCCGGATTAAATAAATCGCTTGTTTGGAACCCTTTACCTTGTCGGCCGCCATGGCATGGAACGGAACCTCCGATGCTGCGGTAACGGATGTACCGACAACGTCAAATAAAATTCCGGTAAATAAAACAATCAGCAAAATAATTGCGGACACCCAAAAATTCAACGAAAATTGGAAAGTATACGATATGAACAAAGAGATTACAAAAGTTAGTAGTCCGATTTTAAAGGCCCGTCCGGGATCCACGGCTGCGGTATCACCTTTCGCAAGGATTCTATGCAAGCAACACTTTTTATGACCAAAAAACCACAATGCTTTGTGCTAGTTCATGTTGCTTACCACTAAATATGCTGCAAAAACCTATTACCCGCACAGACTTCTAGGATTCTGTGGGAATAACGAATATGTAAAGGAGAGGTATCCCATCGAGTAAAAATTGTGGCTTAGGTCCAGTAGGTTTTCCCAAAGACCTCCGCCGCGTCGCCGCCTGACGGTGGTTTCCCTTTAAGGTCATTCCGTTTTGTCGCCAAAAACGGGACTAGATTACCACTTAGCCCACACTGCAATCCCCGACGGGATTGGGACAAGTCCCAAAAGCCTAGGAGTTTTCCTCAACAGAATTAGCCGCCTTCTAGCCTCTTTTGCGGTTTTGGGTTTCAAATGGCAAAGAGTTATTTAATCCTGCAGAGATTAAACAACTTGATACCCATATCCTCCCAACCCGCTCAAGGCAGGCTACGCTGCACCGATACTAAGTACACCATGACCGTACCATATGCAGGTTTACCCCCAAGCCGTGGATTACTCCACGCACTTGGGCCTCCACGGTGGAGGGGTCAACGCCTACATGCCATTGTAGATCGCCCCATCCCCTTAACCCCCAGCACCAACCCCCGACTGGGCGTCGGCGGCCGGCACCAGGGACTTCATCGATGTGCCCGCAACGGATTTTTAGGCCCGTCTTCGAAGGTGGTTATTCTGACTAGGATACTCCACCATCCCCTCACTGAAAATTATTATAACATATTTTTTTATGACAATGTTTAAAAAGCTTTTACCATTATTGTCGCCAACTGCTACTCAAACCCCTCACTTCAATTCAATTTACAGGATTAATGAGGTTACTAATCTTAAGTTATTATTGTAATCTGTTTTGCCGGTTTTAATCCCATTCCGGCGAAGCCGGAACTAAAAAAGCTTTTCAATAGACGGAATTAACGAGATAAAAACATCGACCAGAATTTATCAGATTGCAGGATAAGAACGCGGATTTTCAAGGTTATAGCATTTGCAGAATTAAATATTGATTAAATCAGCGCAATCCGGTTAATCAGGTTAATCGTGGTAAAAATTTAGTAAAAAACAACGGCTAATATGATTCCCAAGCCTGCCCCGACAATCACTTCCACCGGAGTATGGCCTAAAAGTTCTTTCAGTCTTTCTTGATGAAACTCTCCTTCTTCGAAAAGTTCGTCAATGATCTTATTGAGCGTCGCAGCCTGCCGGCTGGCGGCCAATCTTACCCCGGCCGCATCATACATGACGACAAAAGCAAAAATAATGGCGATGGCTGTATTTACACTATTGAATCCTTCACTAAGCCCGACGGAGGTTGCTAGCGAGGCCACCAATGCGGAATGGGAACTCGGCATACCGCCGGCCCCCACCAACCGTCGAAAATTAATCTTCTTCTCCTTAATATAACAGAACAACACCTTTAATATCTGGGCAATCAACCAAGCTGTCACCGTTGTCCAAAGAATATGATTGTATGCCAATTCCGTAATAAAATTCCGCAAAATCTTATAACCTCCTCAAAAAAACCTACATTATATTAAGTATAATTTGGGATTTAAAAATCACGGTTAATGATATACTGCGCCCAAGTTGACAACAAATCCTTAAACCGGCCGGCCGGGAGTGGGGCCAGTTCCCGAAGTGCTTCCGAGATAAAAGATTCCGCCAGTTTTCGCGTATACTCGACTCCATTATATTCTATTAGAATTTGCCGGATTTTTGCACTATCTTTTTCGGAAATCCCGGGGTTGCCAAGTTTCTCCTGCAAAAATTGCCTTTCTTGGGCTCCGGCGTTTTTGAAGGCGTGCAAGACGATAGTAGTTCGTTTCCCTTCGCGAATATCACTTCCCACGGGTTTACCCAGCAACTGCTGATCACCGGTAATCCCTAGAATGTCATCGTATAGTTGAAAAGCCAAGCCGCAACGTCTGGCAAAGTCCCCCAGGGACCCAATCAAAGGATTTTGCCGGACGGTTTGCGCCAGCCCGATGGATGCACCGGCAATTGCCGCAAATTCGTATAAAACTCCCGTCTTTAACTCCAGCATCCGGATAACATCTTGTTCCTGCAAATCGGGGATTTTATATTTTGCGAATAAAACATCTTGAGTCTCCCCTTCTAATAAACGGCCAGCCACATGGGTAGTTAAACGGTCTATCAAATCAAGAACCACCGGAGCCGGAACCCCTGATTCAATAGAGTCCAATAATAAACGGATTGCCCAAGCCTGCTGTAAATCGCCGCTGATAATAGCAATAGTTCTTCCGAGCTCTATTGCTTCCTCTTCGGTGTAACCCCAATCTAATGACCTACAGCGGAACTCCTCATGAACCGTGGCCAAACCCCGCCGTTTCGTATCATTATCAATGATGTCATCGTGAACCAATGTCCAGGTATGATAAACCTCCACGGCGGCGGCGGCAGACAGCGCCTGTTCTTCATCTCCTCCTACTGCGGCGCAGCAAAAGAGGAGAATTCCCGGCCGCAGCCGTTTGGCCGGCCGGTTGAGATATAAATAAACAGCCTGACGAAGAATCTCCGGCGCAAAAAATTGTTGGTAACGTTCCTGGTTGATGATGCCGGAGACTAAAACCTCCCGGGCTTTTAATTCTTTAAGAAATTCTTCTTTACTAATTCCCAAAGTCAAGAATCTCCTCCCGATTCCAGTTTAAACTCACCCAATTTCGGTTCCTGATCGTTAAATCCTAACAAAATTTCCAGGCGCCCTTCAGCGGCATCCAGTTTGCCCGCGCAATAGCGAGCCAAACCGATTCCCTCTTCAAAAAGGGTCAAGCCTTCCTCCAAGGTAAGGTCCCCATTTTCCAAGCGTTGCACGATTTCCTCCAATCGCGAGGCTGCCTCTTCGTAACTGCGTTCACCGGGTTTATCTTTCTCTAAACTGGTCATGCCATTCTCCTTTAAGATCTTTATAATTATTTATATTTTACATTGCTGTCTTGCCAGGCTTTTTGGAAGTACAATTCAGGGTCAATTCGCCAACCGCCAGAGTCAGCTTAATCTCCTCGCCGATGTCCACCTGATCGGACCGTTTAATAAAACGGCCGTCCCCTTTTTGGGCAATGGAATAGCCTCTTTCAAGAGTAGCCAGCGGACTGAGAGTGTTTAATTTGCCGATAATTTGCAGGTAGCATTCCCGCCTTATTCTTAACTCTTGCTTCACACAACGGATCATCTTTTCGGAAAACAGATCCAATTCCTGCCTCCGGGTGTTGAGCATTTGCCCGGGATACAAAAACACCCGGCTTTGGGTTATTCTTTGAAGATTACGGCGTTCGTTCTGAAATTTCCGTTTCACTGCCTGGATTAACCGTTTTTGGCAGTTCTCGACACTGCGCTGTAAAATGGCCTGTTCGGGTACTGCCAGTTCAGCGGCTGCAGAAGGGGTTGGAGCTCTTAAATCCGCTACAAAGTCGGCAATGGTAAAATCCGTTTCGTGGCCCACCGCTGAAATGACAGGTTCCGGAAAATCCGCGATGGAGCGGGCTACTCGCTCATCGTTAAAAGCCCAGAGTTCCTCTAATGAACCGCCGCCGCGGCCGATAATAATCAAATCCAGGGCTGTAAACCGGCCGGCGTCCTGTAAAGCTTTAATTAGACTTAAAGGAGCTTCTTCACCCTGAACTTGGGCGGGAAAAACAAGAATATCCAGATTCGGGCGGCGTCTGCGCAGAATCTGGATCATATCCTGAATAGCCGCCCCGGTCGGGGAGGTAATCAAGCCGATCTTTTGGGGCAACGGCGGCAAGGGCCTTTTTCGCCCGGGATCAAATAAACCTTCCTGTTCCAACTTATTTTTAAGTTTTTCAAAAGCCTGGTAGAGATTTCCAAGGCCGGCCTCTGCCAAATCATCAACATAAAGCTGGTATTGACCGCTTTTTTCATAGATTGAAATCCGCCCCCGGACTGTTACCGCCATACCTTCAACAGGTTTGAACCGCAATCGTTGCGCCTGCGATCGAAACATCACGCATTTTATACAGGCAGCCTCGTCTTTCAGCGTAAAATACAAATGACCGGAGGTATGGGCGGTAAAATTAGAAATTTCGCCGCGAATCCCAACATCCTCCAGTAAAAAGTTATCCTCAATAAGGCGTTTTAAAGCAGATGTTAATTGTGAAACGGTGATATATCTGATATCCAAACGTCAATTCCCCGCATCTTAAAGTTTTCGTATGAATGCCGGTGGTCTCCAAAAGCAAAAATCCCAAATTGAAAAATTGAATTATCCTGTCAATCAAGGTTAAATTAACCGATCTATTTAAATTCCATAATAAAAAATAAAATCCTGCCGGGAAAACAGTTATTCGTTATTGGTGATCAGTTGTTAGTTATCTGGTTATCAAGTTATTAGTTCTGTAGCAATCGGTTTTGGTATGAAAATAGAAGCGGGGAGCGTCTCGTGTCGACCCTGAATTCTCCGGTAGCTTTCCAATTTTTGATAAATTAGAACTTAAAATCTGGCAATACCGCTAATAAGATGATCTATACCCATGAAACCACTTGAAATGAACCATTAAATGCAGCGTTATCATTATATAATCCCAATAATGAATCCAACTGATCCGCCTTTCCACTCTTACCATCAATTGCTTAAAGGGATTTACGTGGAAGTGCGGAAATGTCTTTTAAGTATTATGTAAATTTCAATGTTATTTTTTATGAACCGGAATAATAATTTTTCACGTCGATTCAATGAAAGGAGTTATATTAAAATGGTCGTTCGTAAACGGAAATTCTTTGTCATGCTCGTGGGGATTATCCTGGGAACCCTCATCTTCAGCGCTGAGGTTAACGCTCAGCCAGTTCTTCCCGATATTCAGGGCAGTTGGGCGCAACAGTCCATCCAGAAACTGATTGATACGGGTGTTGTCAACGGTTACCCCGACGGCACCTTTAAACCGGAGCAGCCCATCACCCGGGCTGAGTTTGCCAAAATGTTGGCCAAAGCCTTCCATTATGACTCCGATTCCGCGCGGCTCGCGCCTGATATTGCCGAAAGTTGGGCCGAATCGTATATTAACGCCGTCGGCGGCAAGAAAATCATGAATGCCTTTTCCGACGGCAATTTCAAACCAGAGCAAAATATGAACCGATCTCAAGTGGTGACTATGTTGAGCCGGATCATTAACTTGGGTACTGTTCGCGAAAAATATAATCCGGAATGGACCCCTAGCTTCACGGATGTTCCGGTAAATCATTCATCGTTCCGGGCGGTAGAAATCGCCAATCAACTGGAGGTCTTGCCTCCGTCGTATAAAACGGTATTTCAGCCGGATAAACCGGTTACCCGATCCGAAGCGGCATGGATGATTCAAGCTATGAGCCAGATCCAGATCTCCAAAGGAAAGATCTCTCATGTGGATGTAAACTCCGGCCTGGTGAATGTCCTGACCGAAAGCGGCGAACCTTTACTGGCGATGCTGACTCCCGAATCAATTATATTGCGGAACTATGTCAGCAGTGATATTGATGCTTTAGTAAGCAATGATACCGCCACTGTTATCGCCCTGCCGTCGGGAACGGTTAAATTCTTCAAATCCTTTGGCGAGGTCACCAAAAACGACCTGCTTTCACGGCTCAGTTCCATGACCAAGGGCCGGATCACCACCGATCAGGTTCAGGCTTTGATGTCCGGCGACTGGGGTGCAATCCAGAATGATATGAAAACGGGTATTTATAACAAAATGGTGGATATGGGCCTGACCCCGGCGGAAGCCGAAAGCATCATGCAACAGGACTGGAACTACCTGGACACTCTGAGCCGTGACCGTTTGGCATCAGCCATTTCGAATTATGTCGGCATCACCCAAGAGTTCGGTCAAGCCATATTAGCCCGGGATGTTGAAAAAATCAAGGAATATGGGAAGATTGAACTGGCAACCGCGGCTTTAAGCAGGATACTCGGGGCGACAAATCCGGAAGATAACTATAATAATGAAAATCCCGAGGAACTGTATTGAGGATTGCCGTCAAACGCATGAGCAAAAATGTCTCATGCGTTTTTGATTTTGCAAAATAAAATAAAGTTTACACCTCGTCTACCTTTCTACCGCAATTTCCACAAAACTTGACCCCGTCTTCTATTTCAGTCTTGCAGCTATCACAAAACCTTTTACCCATTGCTTCCGCCGCTTTGACACGGACTACCTGCAGTTCCGCTTCCTTTTCCCCGATTTGAGCTTCCAAAGTTTTTATGGATTCGCATTGTTCTTGAATCCCGCTTTGATCAAAGCTGTCCTGAAGGTACATTTGATATACCGTTTCGCCAAGTTTCTGCTGCAGATCACTCATTTGACCATTTAAATTACCGATTTGGCTCTTAATTTTGGTAACCTCAAGCATCTCTTGGGATTTAACGCTTACCGCGGCCAATCCCTTATCCAAACCGCTTTTAACCCTGTCGAATAAATTCGCCATACCTTCACCTCCTTACAGTTTGGGCCGTCATTCCACCTATAATATTATGCAACAAAAACCCGGTTTTAATCTGTCAATATGAAACCATTTATTGATTCAAAAAATAGGGTCTCCCCAAAACACAACAAAGCATTTAAAGATAACTTTTACACCCGGGAGAGCAACTTATTGTTACGCCGAAATTTCGCCCCGGAAATAATCCCGGTTGATGATAATTTTAATGCTTCGCGGTATTACATTGATTTCAAACGGAGAACTACCCAGAGTTTCTCCATCCACTTCCAGTTGAATCTCGGGTTCGGACTCCACCTTTACTTTTTGGCTACGGGTGATGTGAACTTGCGGAAGATGAATAAAGGAGCCATCATATAGTTTGGATACATTTTTAAGGATTTGAAATTTGGTCATCTTTTTGATTAGCGTAAGATCCAACAATCCGTCGTCGGGAATCGCTTTCGGCGCCTGCATCATTCCTCCGCCACTGTACTTGCAAATACCAACATTCATACTCAAAAGATCGGCGGTAATCTCTTCATGATCGGCGGTTACTCTAACCTTGGAATGCTTGTATTTCAATAAACAGGAAAACAAGTTGATAAGGTACGTATAAACGCCCATCTTTCGTCCCAAATCCTTATGTTGATTGGTTTTTTCCACTACTAAAGCGTCATATCCAATTCCGGCGATATTAACAAAATATCTGCTTTTTTGCAGGCCGTTATGATCTCGATAACAGACATGCCCAACATCCTGAAGGTATGTAACCCCGGATTGAATGGTACTTACCGCATCAGAATAAATATCCGGAATCCCCACAGTCCTTCGCCAATCATTTCCGGTCCCCACAGGAATCATAGCTAACGTAATATCAGTTGTCGGTATCTGCGTTTGTGAGAAGATGCCGTTAACAACTTCGTTTGCGGTGCCATCCCCTCCCACCGCCAAAATTCGGCGCCAACCCCTGCGAATCGCATCCAATGTCAATTCAGTGGCGTGATTCCGGCATTCGGTGAATTCAACCCGGCAATGAATGCCGGCTTTTTGTAACAATGCCTCGATATGAGGCCAGTCCAACTTTCCCTTCCCCGAACCGGAGCAGGGGTTAACCACCGTGTACCAAGATTTCATTATTTATACTCCAAAGTTAATATCAAAATCGGTTATCGTCTAATTATATCATATTTATTATAATAAATTTACCAGATTCACAATCTCCTGCGCAATACGCCGAGCCCCTCCCGGTCCTCCCATGCGTTCCCGCCCCACTTCGGACATCCGGTTTTGCCGTATTGGATCGGTAAGAATAGCCAACATTTCCCGGGCTACAATTTCAGGGTTACGCTCAACCAGGCTGATGGAATCACCTAACAATTTTTTTTGCGTGGCCACGAATTTCGGCGTAAATTGCGGCCCCCTCCCGGCAAAAGTGATAACGGGTTTTCCGAGGCCCACCGCCTGTTCGTTACCCGTACCGGCAAGTCCCACGATTAAATCGCTGGCCGCTAAAACATCCGCAAATCTTCCCCGGGTCAATGCAACTCGAATTTTTAAAACAGCTGAACATTGATTCCCCTCATAATCCAAATAACCCGAAATACCCCGCTCTAATTCATCCGGCGCAGGCTGCTGATAATTCCAGCCTTCCGCCCCTAACCGGCCGATGATTTCAGCGGTGCCCAAAGAACCGGCTAAAGCCACCAGATAACGAATATTCTTATGTTTTTCATCATCCGAGAGCAGATCGGTAAAGTGAATGATGACTTGGGCTATATCCTCCAAGTTATCGTAAGCCTCAAACCTGCTGCCCGGCAATATACCGATGGTCCAATAAGCCCCCGGTTCCTTCAGGTCGTCTCCTTGATAATCCAGGGAATCCATCATTACATTACCAAGAAACTCGGCCGGCAAGCCGTATCTGGCTAATGATTCAGCAGTAATCGCATCCCGTGTGAATATTCTATGGCAAAAACGCTGCATCCAACGGCGTTCGATGGCCCAATGGGGTGAGACGTAATCTGATTTGGCGGTTGGCAATAAAATAAGCGGGCGTTTTAAAAAATAACCGGCTAATAGGGTCAAATAATTATCTCCGACACATACTGCAGCGTCAATCTCCCGGCGAATCCTTCGTAACGCCCGGATCTGGCGCATGGTCAGCGGCAACAACCCCGCCCGGAGATCCATCATCCAGTTTCGAATCCCGTTTCGGACAAAACCACCGCTGGGCATATTTTCTCCGCCCAAAATCAGCGGGACATGGATGGCGGAATAAGCGGCCCCAGTGCCGACAATGGGCAAAGCCCGGATCTCCAAACCGGGTTCATTTACCAGGTTTTGAATAATCCGGGCGGCTATCATGTCCTCACCATGTCCGTTACTCATAAAAAGCACTTTTTTGACGGGCCTGTTCATTACAACCTCACGCTTTCAGTTGCCATAATTGAATGATATAATCCAGCTTGGCTTTGAATTTCTCCTTGTCAAACTTGTCGGGAGTATGTTCCCAGATATAATAACGCACTTTTTTCAACTGGCCGCCCATGGTCAGTTTCACTAAAAACTTGAGCACTCCAGGGACTTTATTGTTAAGCATGTCGCTGATAATATCGGCTGCCGGCAGCATATACTGCTGATAACAATAACTGCCGAATTCGAGAGTCGGCAAAGCGTTGTCGGTAATGTCCTCTTCCTTTAATAAAGTGAAGCTTTTCTGCGTAATTTCCATGAATGGGCCTTTGACTTTACAAGTTTTATAAAAGGGGTCGTCAGCTTTCCGAAAGTAATCGGCCAGCAATAAATAACCGCCCGGATTCAAAATCTCGGTAAGTTTTTTGACGGCCCGGGGCCAGTCCAAATATTGCGAACTCTCACTCATTAAGACCAGATCGAATTTCTTTCCCAACTGGCTATCCTCAAACTTGGATTTGGTGAATGGAATTGCCGGATATTTTTGATTAATCACAGCTTTTTGGTATTTATCATTGGACAAACAGTGGACTTGATAGCCTTTTTCGGTAAGTAATCGCGCGGTGGTGCCAATACCGGCTCCCACATCCAATATAGTCTTTACCCCATCCGGAATAAAAGTAAACACACGATTGGTATATTCAAGCTGGGCTTGCTTTACTTCCGTCAGTGAAAATTTCTCCCCGGTAAACTTCTTTTGGGGGAAATAACCCCAGTGCAAATGATCCAATCTCATTACTTCGGCCATAAACCGTAGCCCATAATCCGTTCCTTCCCGGTTTTCATGTTCAGGCATACACCAAGCTCCTCTCATTAGTTGATAGATTAAACTTGTATGACAAAAACAAGTTAGCCGTTTATTTAAAAATTCCTGCCAAAATAAGAGAACATTTAAACCAGAGCTAAAACATTATGTTTTCCGCCTTACTGAATAAATGCCGTATTCGTGCCAAAATATCATCCCATTGTTCCGGATTTATGAATATTCTTTTATTAAGCCAGACCTCACTGGAGTGTTGGAGATGCCATCGCTGAAAATCGTTCTAAAAGTACCCCGGCTTGCGGATAGCAAAGTCAAATTAAAATTGGAGATTGAAAGCAATCCCGTAAAACCCATACATCCTAACAATTCAACCCGGGATATCAAAAAAATGGAGGAACAGATACCAAATGAATCTCTCCCGTTATTTGACTATCCTGAAGAATTGGTTTGCGCTACCGGACAGCCACCTTTTTGGAAAAAAATCCCTATATGGTTGAAATTTTGGCAAAGGCATTAAAAAAGCAATAACCCTGTTTATTCAAATCGCCATCTTACTCCCTGAGGGGTATCTTCAATAATTACACCCTTACTCTTTAATTCGTCACGGATCTCATCGGCCAAGGCCCAATTTTTCTCTTTTTTGGCCTGGGTACGCCGGGCGATATAATCGTTTATTTCAGCCTCATCCAGTGACTTCGATTGGGACTCGGGTTCTGTTTGATAAAAAATTCCGAGTATCCCCCCCAAAGTGATTAAAGTGGTTAACGCTTGGGCGAGAACTTCATTGGCTGCTGCGGTTAATTTGAACTCACGCTTCAATACCCAGCGGTTCGTCTCCCGCACCAAATCATGGATGCTTGCTAAGGCTTGCGGGGTGTTAAAATCATCCTCCATAGCCGCTACAAACTCCCGCTCGATTTGGATGATGGTTTCTTTTAACTGACGGATCCCGTCGGTATTGGTTTGATCATGATCAATGCTCGCATTTAACTGATGTTTCCAGTTAAATACAGCGATCTCCAGACGCTCCAAACCTTTGGCTGCCGCATTCAGTTCTTCCTCCCCAAAATTAATGGGATTGCGGTAATGAGTGCCCAGCAGCCAAAAACGAATGACTTTGGGCGAGAATCTTCTGCTGATATCCCGGATGGTTGAAAAATTGCCCATGGATTTTCCCATCCGTTCACCGCTAATAGTCACAAAAGCATTATGAAGCCAATATTTTACGAATTCTTTGCCGGAATAAGCTTCGGATTGGGCGATTTCATTCTCATGGTGCGGGAAGACCAGGTCTTCTCCCCCGCCGTGAATATCAAAACCACTTCCCAAATATTTCAAGGACATTGCCGAACATTCAATATGCCAGCCCGGCCGCCCCGGTCCCCATGGTGAATCCCAACTGATTTCTCCCGGTTTGGCAGCTTTCCATAAGGTGAAATCCATGGGATCCTGCTTAGCCTCATTGACTTCAACCCGGGCCCCGGCCTGAAGTTCATCAAGGGACCGGCCTGATAGTTTTCCGTAATCCTTGAACTTTTTCACCGAATAATAAACATCGCCTTTTAGCACATAAGCATAGCCTTTATCGGTTAAACCCCTGATCATCTCGATAATATCCGGGAGATGCTGGGAAACCTTGGGATAATTATCAGCCGGCATAACCCCTAAAGCCTTTAAATCTTCTTGATAAATGGCGGCATATTCGGCGGCCAAGTCCAGGGGATAGCGATTGGTTTGGGCCGCCCGGTTGATGATTTTATCATCCACGTCGGTAATATTTTGGATATAAGTCACTTGATAACCACGATATGCTAAAAAGCGGCGCACACAATCCCAAAAAACCGGCGGCCGGGCATTACCGATATGCGCATAATTATAAGGGGTCACCCCACAGGCATAAATACTGACTTTTCCCGGTTCCCGCGGGACAAAATCCTCTTTTTTCTTGGTTAAGGTGTTATATACTCGCAAGGCCAATTCCAATCGCTCCTTTACACCACTTTTTTCTGTTCCAATTCGCGAACTCGCGTCTCAAGTTCCAAGATCTTCTGCTGCAAAGAATCGATCATCGTAACCACCGGGTCAATGATTTTATTATGATCCAGATCCACGCCCCCCCGGTTTATCCGGATCCCGTCTTGAATAACAATCCGTCCGGGAACGCCGACAACGGTTGAATTAGGTGGAATCTCTCTTATAACCACCGAACCGGCGCCGATTTTTACATTATCACCAACTGTGATGGATCCTAGTACTTTGGCTCCTGCGGCTATCATTACATTATTGCCGATGGTCGGATGGCGTTTCCCCCTTTCTTTACCGGTCCCACCAAGGGTTACGCCTTGAAACAGAGTGACATCATCTCCGATCTCGGCAGTTTCTCCGATTACCACCCCGGTGCCGTGATCAATAAAAAATCTGTGACCGATTTTTGCTCCGGGATGAATCTCAATTCCCGTAATGAAACGGTTGAACTGCGAAATCAAGCGGGCAATAAAAAAACAGCGCCATTGATAAAACTTATGGGCCAGGCGATACCCAATCAAGGCATGTACCCCCGGGTACAGGAGCAAAATTTCAAGCCAGGATTTGGCAGCCGGATCACGTTCAAAAACCGTCTGGATATCTTCCCGCAAATGTCTGAACATAATCATCCCCTCCCGATTAGTTGTTAGGTATTAGTTATCTAGTTTTCGAGTTATCTGGATTAGTCATCAGTATTAGTTGTAGATCCGGCCTGCAAATCCTGATAATCCCGGTCGTAAACCCCGGCCGTTATTAAGTATAGTTACTGGTTATTCGTTATAGAACATATTATGTAATCATCAAAAACCAATAGGATAACTGTATAAAAATAAAACCCTCGTCTCCGGTACAGAGACGAAGGTAAATTCGCGGTTCCACTCTGATTGGGTTTAATGAAACCCCACTTTAAGCACACCTTGGCGTGACGGCTGTAACGGGCCTCCCGGGTTGAACTACTATTCAAGCCAAACCAAGTTTAAAGCATGCTAAACATGGTCCGATTAAGTTCCTTCAACCGCTCCGGGGTGCAAAGATCCGCTTCCGCAGGCGGTTCCACCAACCCCGCCCTCTCTTTGGCATCTACGGATTTTAGTCCCCATCAACGCTTTCAACTATTTGTTTTATTATATCGGATTTGATTTTGAAAAGTCAATAAATCTTTTTAAAATAGCTTTTAGGACAGATGGTTTGAGAGCCGTTTTAATTTCCAAGCCTCAAAAAACGCCCTGCGAAAGAGAATAGTTGTTTGAACAAAGACTGAATAAAAGCGATGATTTGGGTAAAAAAGGAGGTTTGAGAGGGCTCCGGTTGCGTTTCTTTTTTCGCTTTGAAATTTTTCAATTGAGTCTGTAACTTGGTAATATTCAGGTTAAGACTTTTAATCTGCAACAGTAAGTCAGCCAAGACTTCTTGATCTTCATCGGCAATTTTAATATTTTGTTCCCGGGCACCCTGTTGGATGATCTTGACAACCTCCGGTTTGGTGGTGGCATTTTCGGAGATTACCCTTTCCTTGGCACGTTCCATAAAAATCGCCGTCTGTTCTTTGCCGATTTTTTCCCCCAAATCAGCAGTTTCAATCAATTCTTGGGCCGCCGTCCGTTTGGCATAAGCTGAAAGAGTTCGATTGGCAAGCTCTTCATAGCATTTATAAATCCCGGTTAAAGCAGCGGTCCCTGATACCGGGCCCGGAGCCGTGGCAAAAATATTAACATCGCTTACTCCCGAAGTCACCATTGCATTGGCAAGCATATGGGGTGTTATGTAGGTGAGGTTTTTCGTTTGCACCTTGATCCCCTCCCCCATATTTAACCGTTCCACATAGATGGAGGAAACCGCTTTGGCGCCAATCTGTTCATCCGGCACCAATCCTTTTAACAAGCTCCATTCTTCTTCATTAGTTACTTTTAGGCTCTTAATCTCACTTGATTTAACATTTTGCGGCAGCGGAAAATCGCGAAAGACCACAACTTGCTCTTCCGGAGTCAAATCACCGCCGTAAGATATCACTTTATCGGATTGAGCCAGGAGTCCGGCGGGGAAAAGCGAAAGGATCAGCAGTGGGCATAGAAATTTTTTAAACATCGATTTTACTTCCTTTCAAATGGATGCCAGGATTTTATACGAATATTATACCCTTGCCCGAAATGGATAATTCGGAATTATAAAGGATGCGAAAAAAGGATGTCCGCTTGCGGGCATCCTTTTTTCTTATAAATCCAATGATTACTCCCTGTTTAGCTCTTGCCACAAATCCGGGGTTTCGGCCTGGATTACCTCCAGAAGTTCATGGTCTCCGATTACGGTATTCCGACCATCTTCGTACTGTTTGTCAACCCATTCCTTCAATTGTAACAGACGAGGGTCTTTTTTCTCCAGCCGTTTTTCGTTCTTCAAGTTAAAATAACTGTTTACCCAGTGGGCGATACCGGCGGCGCCGGAATGTTCGTTGACCGCCACCACGACTTTACGGTTCAATAATTTCTCGGTATTAAAAATATTATAAATTTCTTCATCTTTCAGTAATCCGTCGGCATGAATACCGGAACGGGTGAAGTTAAATTCCTGGCCGATCAACGGAGTCATCGGGGGAATTTGATAGCCGATCTCCCGGGTGTAATAATCGGCAATCTCGGTAATCACGGCGGTATCCATTCCGTCCAAAGAGCCGCGCAAGGATGCGTATTCAAATATCATCGCCTCCAACGGACAGTTTCCGGTCCGCTCTCCGATTCCAAGCAAAGTGCAATTCACGCCGGAGCAACCGTATAACCAGGCAGTCCCTGCGTTGGACACCACCTTATAAAAGTCATTATGCCCATGCCATTCCAGTTGCTCACTGGGTACCCCGGCATGATGCCAAAGGCCGTAGATAATTCCAGGCACGCTCCGGGGCAATGCGACACCGGGGTAGTTGACCCCAAACCCCAAAGTGTCACAAGCCCGCACTTTAATGGGAATCTTGGTTTCCGCTTGCAGTTTCATCAATTCCAAAACAAAAGGTACCACAAAGCCGTAAAAATCAGCCCTGGTCAAATCTTCCAAATGAACCCGCGGAGTAACCCCAATATCCAAAGCATTTTTAACGATGGATAAGAACTGTTCCATCGCTTGCTTCCGGGTCATCTTCAGTTTTTTAAAGATATGGTAATCGGAACAACTGGCCAAAATCCCGGTTTCTTTTAGCCCCATCTCTTTAACGAGCAGGAAATCCTCCTTTACCGCCCGAATCCAGCCGGTAATTTCCGGGAAATCGTAACCTAATTCCATACATTGATTGACGGCTTCCTTATCCTTCTTGCTGTATAGAAAAAATTCAGTCTGCCGGATGATTCCGTTGGGACCGCCCAATTTATGTAGTAGCTTGAATAAATCAACGATTTGTTGGACCGTATATGGTTCCCGGGCTTGCTGCCCGTCGCGAAAAGTAGAATCAGTAATCCAAATCCTTTCCGGCGGGCGCATCGGCACATGCCGGTGATTGAAAGGAATCTTGGGTACCTCTTCATAATTAAACAAATAACGATATAAATGAGGTTCAGGAATATCCTGGAGCGTATAGATATACTCCGTTTGTTCCAGCGTATTGCTGGATTTATTAAACTCCAACATAAAAACCACCACCCACTTCAACTTTTTGCCATCTTGCCAAATATTTTTCTCATATTTCCACACCCGCCCCTGCTTTCCTCTTTTTTTAGCGCTATAAAGGAACAAGTATACATTATAATGAAATTGATTTCCATTAAGTGAAATTACATCAAATTTATCTCCTGCTTCATTTAAACCGCTAAACCGCTAAAAAATAAAACCCTTCCTTTGGTAAGAAAGAGTCGCTAGCGCGGAGGTTCTTTATCATACAAAAAAATAACCGAACATCCGCAATAATCACATTTGCACCGGCTATATCTTTACATCGATTCTATCCTTGAATTGCAGTTTAATATTCCCCACTATCATTCCCATTCCCACCATCACAAACATCAGTTGTAATAATGTTCCAATGAACGGTAATACCGTGACTACTGATATGAATATTGCCCCCAAACAGATCATCAGCCCGGGACGGAGCCGCGATTTGAACACCAGCCGGCCAAACCATAAATAAACGGGGACACTAAAGCTCAAAAGCAGTAGTACATAAAATAACAGCACGAAAACAGCCAACGGTATCCCAACAATAATTGAAATCAACAGGAAAATTAATAGCGGGGTTCCAAAAAGACAAATGGCCCCGATAATCAGGCTGCGGCGAAAATTGGCGGCAGATGGTTCGGTAATTTTCCAGGCGGTACGTGGAAATAGACGGTAAAAAATCAGGCTAAACAATAATGACCCAATGAACCAGACAAAGGAAAACATGATCAGCCACTTGAACACCCGGTTATCTTCGATTAAAGTCCACTGGTATACCTCGTAACTTCCTACCTGAATACCTTTGATTCCCGAAGGATCATTGGCTATGAACGGGTATAAACTGTAATCGGATACTTTACCCTCGATGGCAAGCGGCGCATCCCATGCTAGCAATGCTCCTCTTCCTTTAAAATCTCCTTTAATTCGGCCGCCGAGAGTTGTGGAACTCAAACTGGTAATATCGACTGAGCCGTTGATATTACCTTTTAATATAGTTTCCATGAAGGCCCCGTAAACTCCATGGCCGATGACGGAATCAGGGCTTGCGACAAAACGGACGGCTCCTGCCATAACGGCACGTTGGATATCTCCTTTAATGGCGATCTCCCGGGCTAATACCCGTAAATCCCGATTCACCGTCCCGTTGACAATGATTTTTCCCGTGGTAAGTCCGGTAATACCACCTTCAACATGGCCGTTGATGGTGACATCACCGGATAGGATCGTCAGATCCCCCTGAACGGTTCCGTTAACCCTTAACCGTGACCCGTTGAAGATAAGATCGCCTTGAATAATTTCATTTGCGGCAATAGTCCGTTCACCTTTTACAACCCGCGCCGGTTCGGCATAGACCGGAAATGTTGCCGCCAAAATCATTCCGGTTAGTAATACCAAAGATAATATTTTTTTCATAACTTCCACCTCATGCTAACCCTCCATGCCTGCACGGCACAACCGGGACTTTCTATACGTGGGTCCATCGTTCAGCGTTCCGAGTTCATTGTTCCGGGTTCAAAATCTCAATTTCATGGTCAATCTATGTACGATGAACACGAAACTCGGAACAAAGCATTCCCCGAATCAGTGGAAAAACAATGAACGCTAAACGCGGAACACGGAACGAGCATCTTCGAAACTACAGATTCACCTCAATAATATCCCGGTCCATTCGGTCCATACAATCCTTTAATTTTGATGCCAGTATCGGATCTTGATTTGCGCAGGCGCCTTTAATCTGGCGCAATATATCAATTCCCCTGCGAAAACCCTGTACGATATCTCCTTCTTGCAGACTACCGGCTTCCTTTAGCAAGTCTACAAACGAACATCCCTGGCTCCAGCGATGGGCCAGATTCGACAAACTGGGATGAAAACGGGCATCGTTTTCATCGACCCCATAACGATATACTAGATTGCGAACGATGGTTTTCACCGGTTTCGGGTCAAATGGAATATGTTTCGGGTAAAACTCTCCCTTGCGCGGTTCATAATCGACAGCCACGATTAAGGCATTCAGTTGATCGGGATCCAGTTCATGAAAAATACCGTTAAAATAAAGCTCGGTTACGAGAAGTTCCTGGGTATAGATTTGAGCGGCAAACTCTCCGCGCGGCAGTAACTGGCCATCCTTTAAGTAATCCAAGTCTTCCAAAATTTCGGTTTTTAAGTGCAAATCATCGGAAAACCTTCCTGAAATGACAATTTGAGAGCTTCTTTCCTGCAAGGAAGCCACCTTTTGGTTAAGTTCGGTCCAGGTCTGAATCTGCTGCAAACATTCGTGCTGCTGTTTGTCCCCACAGTTCCGTAGTTGAACGGCTGCCAGATAATTCTTTAATTCCTCTATTTCCGCGGCGACAGCCGTCCGCGCCCTGCCCTTAATGAACTTAAAACGGCGTTGCTTTTTCTTTAACTTCTGGCGCAGCTTTACATATACTATGGGGCAGCGCGGTTCCTCGCGATCCCTGCATAATTCCGCCCCTAAATACTCTAATTTGCGGCTATCGTTCTGAAGCAGCAATTCATAGTGCTTCTTATCATTCCTGGCTTGAAACGTGGCGAAGTTTTCATTGAGAATCAGCCTGATTTCATCGGCATCGTGATTACGGTTCAAATTGATGACCGAGTTGTAGGATAAGTTAAACCGGCTTTTCAATTCCTCGATCTCATCCTGACTGGTAGCGGGAAATTCAGCGGGTCTTAAATTACGGAGATCAGCCAGGATATAAACACTGCCTTTAATATCAATTCCGCGCCGGCCGGCTCTCCCCGCCATCTGAAAATACTCCAGGTTGGTCATGGGCCGGAAGGTTACCCCGTCAAATTTGGAAGGGCTGTCAAAACAAACCGAACGGACCGGATAATTTATGCCCACCGCAAAAGTTTCCGTGGCGTACATGACTTTAACAAGCCCCATCCCGAACAACGTTTCGACAATTTCTTTCACACCGGGCAGCAAACCAGCATGATGATAGCCAATCCCTTTAATCAACAGGCTTTTAGCTTGCACTGCCGTTTTTAAATCGGCGATTCCGAATTCGGCGCTAAGTTTTTCACATATTTCATCGGCTTTTTGGGATTCCGCTTCCGATAAAAAACTCTTCTGATAGCCTAACTCCTGGGCTTTTATCTCACAAAGCCTGCGGCTGAATACAAAGTAGAGACAGGGGAGGCCTTTTTGCCGCTGGACATATTTGATCAGATCCAGATGGCTGGACTCCCAATCCCGTCCCGTCAGGGAAACATTTTCCCGTTCGATTACCTCCTGCCGGTACTTCATGACGGCTTTCAGATTGGTGGGGCCGGTGTGTTTTTCAAATACAAAATGTTCCAAAGGAACAGCCCGTTCCTTTTTGAGAATCACCGCCACCTGATGTTCTTTTATTTCGGAGATCCAGTCAGCTAACTCTTTGGCGTTGGGAATGGTGGCCGACAATCCTAAAAGCCGCATCTCCGGCGGCATAAAAATAATCGACTCCTCCCAAACCGTACCCCGTTCTTCATCGGATAAGTAATGAATTTCATCGAAGATCACGTGGGAAATTCCGTCCAGCCGCGGGCGATCCTGGTGCAGAATATTCCGGAAAATTTCGGTGGTCATCAGGCAAATTTCGGCTTCCGAATTAATTACCACGTCTCCGGTGACGATTCCGACCCGCTCTGATCCGTATAATCCCTTGAATTCCTTGTATTTTTGATTGGATAACGCTTTAATGGGAGCGGTGTATATGATGCGATCGCCCTTTTGGATGGCGGCATCAATGAGATAATCGGCAATAAGGGTCTTGCCTACTCCGGTAGGGGCCGATACCAGTACCGAATTCCCTTTCAACAACTCAACAATAGCTTGTTTTTGAAAGTCATCCAGTTTGAACTCGCGATAATACTCTGGAACTGCGGTTAATAAACTCATTAATGCTCCTCTTTATTAAACTATAAAAATATTGTATCTCTTTACCGATTTTAAATACTTTTGGGACAGCCTTGGTTTAACGCCGATATACCGGTATATATGAAAAATAATAAAACTAATGAATTCCCAGTAAATCTTGTACCACCCGCCCCATCTCTTCCTTTTGGCATACCGTACGGTGACGGATCTCCTTTTTGTCCAGGTTCTTTAATCCCCCGGGAATTTTCAGCCCCGAAAAGGAAGCCAATTTTTCCAGCAAGGCGATTTCAGCTTCATTGGCTTTCTCCCCGCTAATCGCCTCGAAGACGCTGGAGTTAAATTTGAAGGGGCTGGCGGTGGAAGCGAACAATGCCGGTCTCCGGTCCCCGGTTTCCTGCTGGTACCGTTGATATACCGATACTCCTACCGCGGTATGAGTATCAACCGTTAATTTTTGCTGCGCAAAGATTCTGTGAATGGTTGCCTTGGTATCCGGTTCGGAAGCGAATCCGCCATAAAAAATGGCGGCAATCCGCGAATGGGTCCCTTGATCCACTTGATAACGGCCGGTTCTCTTCAACTGGTCCATCCAATCCTTAATGAGCCCGGCATTACAATCGGACAAGTAATATAATAGGCGTTCCAGGTTACTGGAGATTAGAATATCCATGGAAGGTGAAATGGTGGTATAAAACCTCCGGTTCCGGTCGTAAATGCCGTCCTGAATGAAATCGGTCAATACATTATTGGAATTGGAAGCGCAGATGAGCTTCCCCAGCGGCAATCCCATCCGCAGGGCAAAGTAAGCGGCCAGAATATTGCCGAAATTTCCGGTAGGCACCACCACATTCAATGGATCTCCAAGCTGAATAACGTTCCCGCGGCACAACTCCAAATACCCGTAGAAATAGTAAACGATTTGCGGCGCTAGCCGGCCCCAGTTTATGGAGTTGGCTGAAGAAAAAGCCAGGTGGTTTTCGCGCAGCTTTCGGATGATCTCTTCATTTCCGAAGATCTCCTTGACTCCGTTTTGGGCATCATCGAAATTTCCCTGCACAGCCACCACATAAGTATTCTTTCCCTCCTGAGTCACCATCTGCAGGCGTTGAACCTCACTAACACCCTGTTCCGGAAAGAAGACAATGATTTTGGTTCCGGGCACATCCCGGAAACCTTCCAGGGCAGCCTTCCCGGTATCACCGGAGGTTGCCACCAAAATGACAATCCCGGAATCATCATGCAACAATTCACTGGACTTGGTCATCAGATAAGGCAGTATCTGCAAGGCTACATCTTTAAAGGCGCAGGTCGGTCCGTGCCACAACTCCAGAATATATTGTCCTTCCTGTAATCTGGTCACCGGAGTAACCCGCAGATCATCAAATTTGGCAGGATAATCATAAGCCGCCCTAACCATCTCCGCCAAATCGGCTTTATCAAAATCAGTCAAGTACATCCCTAAAATCGCAACGGCTAGTTCCTGATAAGTTTTTCCCTTGAATCCTTCCAGTTGGCTGATATCAATCTGAGGAATTTGTTCCGGAGTAAATAGGCCGCCGTCGGAGGCGATTCCAAGTCGGATTGCCTTGGCGGAGGCAACCCCCCCAGTATTTCCCCTGGTGCTTACGTAATTCATAACGTTCCTCCATTCATGCAACTATGCCATCAATCCTCTTTAGTTCTTCGGTACTAAACTCCAAGTTCTTTAAAGCAGCGGCATTTTCTTCGACCTGACCGACTTTACTGGCGCCAATGAGCGCTGATGTCACTTTCCCGTTGCGTAATACCCAGGCCAGGGCCATTTGGGGCAGGCTTTGACCCCTGTCGGCCGCGATTTCATTTAAAAGGCGCACCTTATTTAAAACTTCGCCGGTAATGGATTCCGGCCGTAAAAAAACGGATTTAGCCGCCCGGGAGTCTGGAGTGACTCCCTGCAAATATTTGGTGGTTAATAATCCTTGCGCCAATGGACAAAAGGCGATGCTGCCGATACCTTCATCTTCCAGCACCCCTTGGAGCTCCCCCTCGATCCAGCGGTTCAGCAACGAATACGACGGCTGATGAATCAGGCAGGGCGTCCCCAATTGTTTCAATATCCGGGCCGCTTCTTTGGTCTGGGCGGCGGTATAATTGGAGATTCCCACATACAAAGCCTTCCCTTGACGTACTGCCAAATCAAGAGCGCTCATGGTCTCCTCCAACGGAGTCTCCGGATCGGGCCGATGCGAATAGAAAATATCCACATAATCCAAACCCATCCGCCACAAACTCTGGTCCAGACTTGCCCTTAAATACTTTTTGGAACCCCAGTCTCCATAAGGCCCGGGCCACATATAATATCCGGCTTTGGTGGAGATTATCATCTCATCACGATAGCCGCTGAAATCCGTCTTTAAAATCCGGCCGAAGTTTTCCTCGGCGGATCCCGGCGGAGGGCCATAATTATTGGCCAGATCGAAGTGGGTTATCCCTAAGTCAAAAGCCCGGCGAACAATTGTCCGCCCATTTTCGAAAACGTCAACACCGCCGAAATTATGCCAGAGTCCCAAAGAAATTGCCGGGAGCTTCAGGCCGCTTTTTCCGCAGCGATTATATTTCATCCCATCATACCGGTCGTCTCTCACTCGATAATCCATTTCCGCTCCTCCATTCTTCATGTACCCAGGTTCTATTAGCCTCCGGTAATAACCCTAATATAAAGAATAATAGAACCACTTGTATGTCAAGTGGTTATCAAATTAACTGTATTATATCTTTTGCCGGGAGATTTTTCAACAAAGTAACATCATATTTTCAAAAAAACCCCTATAACCAATACCTGTTTTTACGATAAATATGCCGGCTGATACCCCGGGAAATATTGAATCAGTACCGGTTCATAATTTAAGTGGTTGAACATAATTTGGCCTAGTAAGCAAACGACTTGGCGATAAGCCTTTTCAATCCGCATCATGGTCTGAGCATCCAGCCCTGTTTGAACTTCCATCTTATATGAGCTACTACCCCCGGTGAAAGCTAAAGAATGAGGCCCGTTTGGATATAGCAATTTCATCATCAACTTGTTTTCAACCGAAAAATAGAATGATGAGATCTGTTCGACCAGTATCGGGTCTTTCCGTTGCAATTCATTAAAAAACGGTTTGGAATTGATTAAGGATGGGAAGAAATCTTTGAGGCTGATCTCTGATACATTCGTTTTAATCCCGTACACAGTTGCAATCATACCTGCCATTAAATCCATCGTCTGATGTAAGGCCAGCAGCAAAGATTCTATTTCACATTTCATGATGAACGCGCTGATTTTCCAATCTTGTTTTGAATGCTCCCCGGGCTTCATCATTTTTTGATCCTGCTGTAAAATATTTTCCAAATAATATCTGACTTGATGCAATTTACAGTGGATTGCCCCGGCCAAAGACAAAATCTCAGGATCTCCGGTTAGTTTAGCCGCCATCTCCCAATGCTCGGGGTGCCATACATGGTTTATTTCCCGGCGGATCTCCTGGTCCGCTTCAAAGTAATCAGTTGCAAACATCTTTCTTCACTCCATTTTTCTGCCTATATCTATTATAGCGTTCTCTAAATCACTACTAATGAAAAATTAACCAAGATGAGCCATACTAACGGTCAAAGCTCGTTTTTAGAAGAAATGACTATAATTGGATTTTCGCTTGCCAACCCGTTGATTCATTCGGACCGGCTCCTCCTCGGTTCCCAAATCCACCATAAAACGCATGGCCATGGCGCCGATTTGGGCTGCAACCTTCATGACAACCTCTTTGGAATAACCTGCTTCATCTTTCCGGATCTCTTCCCAAAGTCCGTCAACTTTTTCCTTGATCAAAGCCCAACCCTCGTAGGTACTGTTAAACGGATCATTTTTAATAATCGTGCTGTTATACTCGGCGATAATGGTTTTGATGGTTCTTCCAATGTTGGTAATCCGGAAATCATCTTCTACATTAAGAATCTCTCTGTTTTTGGTCAGTTTCAAGTTCATATTTTTCTTCCCTCCGTTATGATTTTGCTTTTTAGATCCGGTGTTGACCTTTGTATGCTTTAAACTTCCATCCCCTGCCCGTTCAATTCCTTCCGGTACTCTCATCCAAGACCAAGACCACCTCATCTACAGCTCACTCCCATTGCCCGACTTTTCATATCGTTATTTATTTTATCCGTTTCAATTTTATCTCTTTCGGGTAAAAACAGATTTCATAACCATATTTGTCACCTTTCAAATGCTGCCACAAATGTTTGAACAGCCGTAACATTTTGCTCCTCCTCATCCCTAACATCGGTTCATCTCTGCCAAAATTCCTAATTGATACAAGATGTGATACTTAATCATTCTTATAGCTTTAACCTCGATTTTGATATAACTGGTTTTTTAGTTACTTGTCGAATTCAAGTTTAAATGTTTATTCAGCCGGCTTTTATATATCAGAGACAATCATATATCAACTTTCATTAGATCCATGTCGTATTTTGCTAACAATTTCATGAAATTATCTGTCATTTTCCGTGAAAAACCTGTTATCTCAGCTCTCTTCTTCTATTTTATTCTTGACATGATTGATATCAAATATAAAACATTTTTAAAAAATTATTTAAAGCGATACCCAACCAAAAAAATAAAAACCCTGAATCCAAAGGGGTTTTTATTGTCCGGCTTCTTAATTATTGTTTGTTTCCTATAAATATAAGACAATCTCGGCTATATAATCCGGCGGCATTCCATATAAAACCGTTTATCCTCAGCCTCACCCATTGAAAAAGTTTTCCGGGGCAATACACCATCAAGTATGACTGTTTTAAATAAATCAGTCTTTTGCAGCGGCGGCAGAAATAAACCGATATTACCCGGTTGCGATCCTAATTTAGCTACAGTTGAAGCGCCGTGAACATAATCGATGCGGATAGCGGAGTTTTTTTGCAGCAAATCATCCAAAAAGGCTTGCAACGTACCTACGGCAAGGTTACAACCGGGTCTCCCCACGGTAACCAATCCACAGCGATTCCCGGTTACAAACCCGATAAAATGTTCAGTGGGGTTTTGTTGATTGTAAAATACCGTTTTTTGATAGACCTCGGTTACATCCGGATAGTCTTCGATAATGAATGACGATTTTTGGGAAAGATAATAATTCCTCATTGTTTCCCAGAAAATCTCGGAATTAATATTAAACAATACCCGGTGAATGGGCTCGAAGTTTAAACTCGGGTCATGAACATTCACCAGTTCAACCAGAGCGTAACGGGCCGGATGCCATAAAATTTCTTCGCGGGAGATGGTGCCGGTAGATTCCAGATTGGCTTTGATTTTTTCCCATACCACTTTAGCGGTAGCCAGCGAATGATTACCGTCGCCAACGGCGAATAACAAAGAGGGACAGCCGCTTACACCGTATTTATGCTCAAAATGCTTCTGGTTGACCAATTGCTGCAACCCGGTGACAATATTGCCAAGCAGTTGCTGATCATTGATCAAGTAACCAGTAGTTTGCCCTCCACCCATCATCAACTTGGACTCATAAACTTTGCTTAATTCTCCGGTTCTTTCACTCAAAGGTTCAATGACCCGATGATCCACATCGTCAATCAAAACCATTACATGGGGAACTTCAATTGGAGCGCCTTCCCGGATCCGGACCCGCGGCGGAATTCGTTCCAAAACAGTGCCCTCCGTAGCTCGAATCAAGGTTTGTGAACCCGGCCGGAAATCGTAATGTTCCAAGTCCAAAGCTACCATTAATCCCCGGCGTATTCCCGAATGAGTTTCCCGCTCTATATAAATAAATCCCGGTTCCAGTTGCTTTAAAACGCCGGTTTCAAGGTAATTGCACATCCGTTCCTGGATACAGGCCACCTTTTCCGCTTCATTTTCAGCTCCCAGGTAAATTTCGGGAAGAATTAGATGCAAAGTTGACGGGGAAGACCCCACCAAATCAGCAACCTCATCCCAGTACCGGGGCTGTGAAGTATATTGATCACAGGCGACAACCGCCCATTTATGCAAATCCACCGAATTATCGGGGAGCAGAATTTGAGGTAAAGCTACTCCCAATTTATCAAAATTATGGTTCATTGGTTGAAATAATCAACTCCTACATTATGCCGTACTTTATCCATATATCCGGCAATCACCTTTCTTGCTTTTTCAGCCCCGTTTCGTAATACATCATTTACAAAATCTTTGTCCCGGGCTATTTGGGCGCGTTTTTCACGATAAGGGGCAAAGTATTCCCAAATCGCCGCGAAGAGTTCTTTTTTCACATCCCCGTATTTTAAACCGGGAGATAAAAAACGGTCTTTCAAAGCCTCTTTTTCGTCATTGTTGAGCAACAACAGATACAAAGCATACAGAATATTGCCCTCAATCGGTTTGGGTTCGTTAACTGGGGTGGAGTCGGTTTTAATGGTCATTATCTTCTGTTTTATACTATTTTCATCGCCAAAGATCTCGATGGTATTGCCATATGATTTGGACATCTTCTGCCCGTCCAAACCGGGAACCACGGCCAGTTCATCTTCAATATCGGGTTCGGGTATGATAAATGTCTCACCAAAGGTATTATTGAACCGGATTGCAATATCGCGGGCCACTTCAACATGCTGCTTCTGGTCTTTGCCCACCGGAATCAGATTGGCCCCATAGCCGAGAATATCGGCAGCCATTAATACCGGATATGAAAACAAGCCATGGCTTGCCGGTATCCCTTTCGCCAGCTTGTCTTTATAAGAATGGCATCTTTCCAGCAACCCCATACTGGTAATGTTACTTAAATACCATGTCAGCTCAGTTACTTCCGGAACATCCGATTGCACCCAAAAAACCGACTTGTCCGGATCGAGTCCCAATGCTAAGAAATCACATACGGCTTCATAGGTTTGCCGCCTTAATTTTTCGCTGTCAAAAGTGGAGGTTAACGCATGAAGGTTGACTACAAAACAAAATAATTCGCTGTTTTCCTGATATTCTATCATCCGTTTCATCATTCCAAAGTAGTTTCCCAGGTGCAGGCTTCCCGAAGGCTGAATTCCAGATAATACACGCACTTGCAGACACTCCCTCTTATATTAAAATAAACTACAATCATTTTAAAACATGGCGGGTATCAAAACCGACATATAATTGATAAGGCCGGTAAATTTTTCCTCCCGTACTTTGCTGCTCTATCCAATGAGCCGTCCATCCGGTAACCCGGGCCATGGCGAAAATAGTGGTGAAATAATCCACCGGGGCGCCGATAGCCGTGTAAAAAAGCCCGGACCAAAAATCCACATTGGGATAAAGTTTTCTCCTGCCGAGTTTCCCTTGGACAAATTCTTCCAAGGCCACCGCCGTTTGATAGAGAGTTAACAAATGGGGATTTTCTTTGGCGAGTTTTTCCGAATCTTTAAATATTCGCGGCAAAATGTGTTCCTTAAAATAGCGCGCTCTGGGATCGTAAGTTTTATAGATTCGATGGCCGATCCCCATAATCTTTTGATGATGCTCCAATGAATTCTCTACATGCTCCGGCACTTTTTCCGGCGATCCGATTCGTTCCAGGGTCCGGATTACTCTCTCATTGGCGCCGCCGTGCAACGGTCCCGACAGTGAATTTACCGCCGAAGAAACCAGGGAATATATGGCCGCCTGGGAAGAACCCACCGCCCGCGCCGAGAATGTACTGTTATTCATCGTATGATCCATATGTAAAATCAAAGATTCCTCAAACATTTTTACATAACCCGGATCTTGGGCCAGTTTCGGGTTAAAGCAAAACAAGCAGTATTCCGCAAAAGAAGAAAACTTCCGGCCCTTATTAAAGTCCTTATTTTGGGTCAGGAAGGTTCCGACGATGGTTGGAAACTTGGCAGTAAGGCAAATAGCCCGGTCGATATTTTCCTTATAATTTTCAACATTGATGGCTTCCTTGTCATTCGCTTCCAATAAAAGCGTAGCGGCACTTAACATATTCATCGGGTGAAGGTTGGAGTTCAATCCGATAATTGAGTTGCCGATATCGGGTGGCAGATGAATGTTACTTAATAGCTTCTCGCGTAACTCGGTTTCTTCCGCTTCCAAAGGAAGATCTCCGTTTAAGAGCAAGAAACAAACCGATTCAAAACTACAATTTCCGGCAAGTTCCTCCACCGGGTAACCGCGGTAGGTTAATAGCCCTTTATCACCGTCAATATGGCTGATGGAGGATTTTACGATGGGAACTTCGGCAAGTCCCGGGAAGTATCCTTTTTCCAGCAAGGTGGAGATTAAACGAAAATAATGATCTTTCGTTTCCCGGTTTTCAATATGATCAAGCAGGCTATTTATCTTATCTTCCAGGTGTTTTTCCGTCATATTAATCCCCCTGTTTAATACTTAATTATGGATTAAAATAGACGATAATGCAAGAAATTTTATTTTGATCCCGGAATCATGGATGCCCGTATGCGACGAATTTCAGCCTCAAGACGCCTGGCTTCCCCAGCCGCAGCCTGGGCGAAATCTTCCCCGGAAGAAGCATATATAATGCTCCGGGAAGCGCTGATGATAATTCCTTCCCCGGCCGAATTCAACCCATTGATTATGGTTTGCTCAAGATCCCCTCCCTGGGCGCCGATTCCCGGAACCAGAATCGGCAGGTCTCCGGAGATTTCCCGGACTTCCGCCAATTGCTTCGGATAGGTAGCTCCCACCACCAAACCGCAGTTGCCGTTATAATTCCACTCCCGGCTCACCTTGGTTGCAACCGTCTTGTAAAGCTCTGCACCGCCGGCCTTTAACTCCTGAAACTCTCCGGCGCCGGGGTTCGAAGTGTGACAGAGCACAATCACGCCGCGATCTTTTTTAGCCAGGAAAGGTTCCAGGGCTTCCTTTCCCAAATAAGGATGGACTGTAATGGCGTGAGCCTGGAATACTTCAAAGGCTGCCCTGACATAACCATTATTGGTATTCCCGATATCCGCCCTTTTGGCATCAAGAATTATCGGATGCATTGGATATTGTTCCCGAATAAACCGGTCGGTTTCAATCAAGGCGGAGAGCCCATCAAGCCCGTATCCTTCATAAAAAGCCATATTGGGTTTAAAAACAGCGCAAAAAGGAGCGGTGGCCTTTATAATTTCGCGGTTGAATTCAAATAACGCAGCCGCTACCGGTTTCCCTTTAAATTGCTGGGGAAGTTTCCCATAATCCGAATCAAGCCCTACACATAAAAAGTGCCCTTCATTCCAGCGGGATTCCAATAAAGCCAAAAAACTGTTCATATTTTTTCTCCTCCATAAAAGTCTGGGAATTATGCGTTAACGTTTGAAAAAAGCAAACCTTTCAAGGATAATTGGAACGACTAAAAATATTCGCGCTTCGAGATACCGTTCCTTCCCGAAGCAGGAGTTTTTTTTGATGAAGGAGAATCACTCATCAACGATATAACATTTCATTGCGATAGGAGTGATATGTAAATGAGCCGATTGAGTAAAATTGTACTTGGAATCATCGCGGCGGTTATTTTGTTAATATGGGCGGTCTCCGGAAAATACTTGGATTTATTATGGTATCAAACCATGGGAGCCGCCACTGTATTTTGGATCCCCTTAATTACCGGACCATTGACGAAAATCATCATCGGTCTAGTAGTCTGCGGCTATTTTATACTTAATTTTCTAATTGCCGTTAACGCCTTTGATCGCATCAAGGCCGTGGATAGTTATTGGTCCAATATCTCCAAACGATCCATTCTGGTGCCGGGTCTGTTAGTCTCAGTGGTCCTGACGATTTTCGTGGCCGCCGGTTTTACATTGGACTGGAGCGTCATCCAGCAGTTTCTGCACGGGACAAAAGCCGGGGTTATCGAACCGACTTTCAACCAGGATCTGGGTTTTTATCTTTTTTCCTATCCTTTTTACCAGCAGTTGAATACTTTATTAGTCATCGTTACTTTCCTGGGTTTGGCCGGAACCGCCTTGATTTATTTTCTAGCCAAGGCCTTCTGGCGCCAGGGGAGTTCCTGGGAACTCTGGCCCCAGGCCAAGGTTCATTTAACCCTCCTGACCGTTTTGTTTCTGGGTTCAAAGATCTGGGGTTATACTCTGGCCAAGTTCGGATTGCTGTACCGGGAATCAACCCGCTTGACCGGAATCAACTACACTGCGGCTCATGCCAAAATGCTCGCTTATTCTGTTTTAACTTATCTATTGATTGCCATTATCCTTGTTTTATTAGTCAGTCTCTTCCGGCGCGGCAGCAAAATATTGGCGGGCAGTTTGATCTTGTGGATGGCTACTTCTGTAATCCTGGGATCTATTTATCCGGGCATCATGCAATACTTTATTGTAAGGCCCAATGAGCTTGAAATGGAGCGGCCGTATCTCGAAAAACATATCAATGCCACCCGGGAGGCTTACGGTCTTGATAAAATCCAAGTAGTACCCTACACTCTCCGTAATAATAAGTCCGCTTTGCTGAATATGCGAGATCCGGCATTGGCGGACTTGCGACTCTGGGATTATAGGCCTTTGAAGCATTCATACAATCAGCTTCAGGCCATTGGTCCCTATTATGAATTTAATGATGTGGATATTGATCGTTATCCGTCGTTGACCGGTCAGCATCAAGTGATGCTCGCCGCCCGTGAGCTGAAATTGAACAGGCTTCCGGAACAGGCTCACGGTTGGATTAATCTTAACCTGACATATACTCACGGCTATGGCATTGCCGCAAATGCGGTCAACCAGTATACCAGTGAGGGACAGCCTATCTTCATCGCGAAAAACCTGCCCCCCGAAGCTGACCCGGAATATCCGGGCCTGCGCGTGAAACAACCTCAGATCTATTACGGAGAATCAACCGACCAATATGCAGTTGTCAATACCCGGACTCATGAATTTGACGCTGCGGGAGATCAAATCACTGAATATAATGGTCCGAAAGGAGTCCACCTGACTCCCTTCAATAAACTGCTTATGGCTCTTAAATATTCGGAAACGAACTTTCTGTTATCCAGCCAACTTACCAAGGATAGCAGCGTATTGATGAACCGCAACATTATGACCCGGGTCCGAAAATTGGCGCCATTTCTTCAATTCGACCCTGATCCTTATATTGTGGTATCCGGCGGCGAGCTATTTTGGTTCGTTGATGCATATACCTACAGTTCCTTCTACCCTTATTCGAAAACCAACAATTATGGCATCAATTATATCCGGAATTCGGTGAAAGCAGTGATCAACGCTTATACCGGTGAAGTTAACTTTTATGTCATCGATGAATCCGATCCCGTCATCAATATATGGCGGAAAATCTTTCCGCAGTTGTTGAAGACCAATCCGCCTCAAGATATTGCCCGGCATTTCCGTTATCCGGAATACTTGTTAATCATGCAACGCGACATATTATTGCAATATCACATGACCAATCCCAAGGATTTTTACGAAAAGGAGACTTCCTGGGATGTTCCGGTTCAAACCCAAAGTGGCATGGATGAATTCTTCAATCCCTATTACGTGACTCTCAAACTTCCCGGGGAGCAATCGGCCGAATTTGTCATGATGCAGCCGTTCTCGCCCCGGAATAAACAAAACCTGATATCCTGGCTGATAGCCCGCTGTGACCAGCCCAATTACGGGGAGCTCACCCTGTATACCCTGCCCAAAGACCAGAATATTTATGGCCCGGGCCAGATCGAAAGCCGGATTAACCAGGATCAAACCATTTCTCAATTGATAACTCTTTGGAATCAGCAACAATCCAAAGTCATCTGGGGTAACCTGCTAATCGTACCCATTGACGGAACGCTTCTTTATATCAAACCCCTATTTATTGAGGCGGATCGCGGTCAGCAGGCCGAATTGAAACGAGTGGTGATGGTTTATCAAAATCAGGTTTTAATCGGCAATACAATCGCCCAAGCTTTGGATAACTTCGCAACCAACCTTCCGGCCCGGGTGGATCTACCGGAGACCGAAACCGATACCGATACCAGAGCTAAACGGCGGGCCGAAATTATAAAACGGCTGGAGGAAATCATTAAGGAACAACAACGGTTGCTCCAAGAGTTAAGCAAGCAGTAGCCCCGGAGCCCATGACCGTTCTCTAGACGCCGCTTTGCCGCGTCTAGAGAACGGTTTATTCATTATAACAACCCTCTATCAAGCATGGCTTCCGCAATCTGAACCGCGTTGGTGGCCGCTCCTTTGCGTAAGTTATCGGAGACGCACCAGAGATTTATGGCATTTGGCCGGGTAGTATCATCACGCACTCTTCCCACCAAAACAGCGTCCTTGTATTCATCGCGTTGTAAATCCGCACTCACCGGATACCGCCGTTCCAACGAATCTTTCCGAACCTCCTTGGAATCCGGATCGGTAGCTGGTCCATCAATTAAAACAACTCCGGGGGATGTTTCAAGGCTGGACAGGATTTGGATCGCCTTTACCGCACTCATTTCTCCGGCGAACTCGGCATTAATCGACTCGGAGTGCCCTACCATTACCGGAACTCTTACAGTGGTCGGGCTGATTAAGATATTCGGATCATTTAAAATCTTCCGGGTTTCGCTAACCATTTTGAGCTCTTCTTTGGTATAACCGTTAGCCAGGAACCGGTCAATGTGCGGCAGACAGTCAAATGCTATCGCGCGGGCGAAAACTGCCGGATCGTGTTCCGGTTCCCGGCCCGAAAGAAACTGCGTCGTCTCTTCCCGGAGTTGGTTCATGGCTGCTTCACCCCAGCCGCTCACCGCCTGATACGTGGAAACTACTACCCGGCGAAGGCATGCGGCGCGATGAAGGGGGGCCAAAGCCACCACCATTTGAATTGTAGAACAATTGGGATTGCATATGTACCGGGTCTCGGAGGTAACGGCTGCCATATTCACTTCCGGCACCACCAGCGGGTACTCCGGATACATCCGGAAATCCCCCCCGTTATCAATCACAATACAGCCATTATCAATGGCTGTTCTGCCCCACTGGACACTGGCGCCCTTGGCTCCTTCCTTGCCGGCAAAAAAGACCAGATCCAATCCTTTAAAAAGATTTGCCTCAATCTTGCGCACCTGAAAGGTTTGATCCGCTAGGGTCTCCTCCCTTGCACTGGTGGCCATCACTACTAATTCCCCATCAATGGGAAATTTCCGTTCCCGCAACACCCTTATAATTCTGTCTCCGACAGGACCCACACCTAACAATCCCACTTTTAAACCCATTTTAGATTCCTCCTTTTAATATGAAAACAGTTATTCGTTATTGGTTATTAATTTTTAGTGAAAGGCAAAGCAAAGCTAGGCTATGTTTTTCATCTTTTTTGCGTTAGGTTCTGGTATGGCGGCGAATAAGAAAATAAAAAAAGGCCGGTATCCACCAGCCTTGAATTTCAACAAATCAAAATCCAACGTCGGCAAGATAGCTCTCCACTTAATGTCAAATTTCTTTGACATTTTGTAAGTGACAGTACCGGGATTCTTTATCACGATACCAGCCGGGAGAATGGCGCTTCCCGACTTCGGCGAAACAGCCTTTGGTTCCGGTTCATTGGCCTGCCGGCCTCCCCGGAGTTACTCATCTGTTTCGCGCCTCTACTCTACCACCAGTTCTTATTCGGTTGTTATAATATTTTATAATAAAACCTATAATTTGTCGATACCAATTCCGCGATTTTCTACAAAAAAAGCCTGTCCCACGGAGGGGCAGGCTTTTTAAACCGTATCCTAAAACTTAAATAGACCGCCCACGGTGATTAAGCTGGAACTTTGATTCATCTGTTGAGAAAGAGTGATTCCCCCACTCTCCGCATTGAATGTAAAACCAGCCGATAATGAAGTATATCCCAAAGTTACTCCAATACTGTCAGTAATCAAATAACTGCCTTTTAAAGTGATTATTGTAGTTGATGCAGTTTTAGAAACATTTACTCCAGAAGATTTAAGGAGATCTATTTGGGCATCCATCTGCTTTTGCGACCAATTCTGTGAGATGCCGTAATCCAAACCAAGACTGACACCAATTTTTTCAGTAATGGCATAGTTGACATCACCACCGATGATTATCCCATTGATAACAATCGGATCTGCCCCTGCAGTTTTAGGAGAAAGGGTTTCATTCAAATAGCCGCCGCCCACGGTTGTCTTAAATATCTCGCTATCGACGATCTGATAACCACCCTTTAATTTATACAATGTAATATTCGTATCGTTTTGTGGAACGTTGTTCTCATCTTTGGCTTCCAGTGAAGCGTAATCCAAACCAATTTTTATATTTCCAAAAGTATAGTCGCCGCCCACTAAAAATCCGGAGAGGTTAAAATCGATTTTCTGGTCAGGAAAGCCAGTAATTTTTGTAGTAATATTCAATGTATTACTTACTCCATAATCCAGATAAACACTTCCCCCATTTTCGGCCGCTGAAGCTACAACCGCCATGGAAAACACTAGACACAGCGCTGCCATAATAACCAAAACTTTTTTCATTATCGACACTCCTTTAAAAATATTGGTATAAAATTACCAGTTAAATGATACCATTAATTATACTAAATTGTAAACACTTTCTATGGTAATTTCCATTAAATTAATGTAAACTTTTAAAATGCCCGGAAGATATCTGCAAATTCCATAAAAAAACGGTGTTTTACTTGAAACGACCGTTTTTCTTAATACGATTCTATTTGCCGGTAACCCTGGGCCGGCCGGGATCACCGTCCGGTCTTGGAAATCCGGATGCTAATTCCGAAATTTTTAATAAATAGTAACACTCTTCCCGCCACATATGATCCGGTTCCAAAGCTGACAGTTTACCCAGAACCTGTTGTTTCAAAATCCCTTCCCTCAGTTCCGTTAAAAACTCCATAAATTTGTGAATAACTGCAGCAGCCTCCAGATTATACCCATCCAATGCCGGCTGCGCTGACGGGGGATTGCTGCGAAAACAACCGGTAATTACTACGATTTTAAGGTATAACTGATCAAATTTTTTCTTGAATGCCTTGGCCTTTTTATGCAGCTTATACTCTATTATATCCAGATCACTATCGATTATTGCCGCGTGACCAGCCGCATCCAATATCCATAACAAATGCTGCCCCAATATACTCTCGGTGCAAATTTTCCCGGATTCATAAAATGCCAATACTTTCAATAAATCCTCCAGTTCGTTCAGCATGTGATTGTACACAGTCGGGGCCAGAGAGGTTACGGGTAAATTTTGCAGCCGAGCGGCCAGTAACTCCCGTTTAAACTCCCGCAAACTGATTACCGCCCTACTAATATCTGCAATGAAACCAGCCGGTTCTTTCTGATCCTCCAGGAGTGAAACCCGTTGATAGTACCGGTCGAAAATCTGAATAAAATTAGCGGCAATCATGTGTAAATTGGTTTGATCGGGATTTAGCGATTGTCTGATAAACCGGGCATGGTCTCCCATGATTTGAGTCCAGAACCGCAACTCAAAGTCAAGTTTGATTTCATTTTGCGGCAAATAAAAAACCCCCTTTCGGGAGTAACATATGCAAAAGTCCTGGAAAAAGTTACGGTCAAATAGCTTGTTCTTCCAATAGTATCCGTATCAGATTCGGATATTTCCGGGCGACTTTCCTGGTCCAATATGGCACCTTCAGCCTTCGTTTACGATACTGGCCCACCATTTTCTGTGGTTGGCTATAATACCAACATCCGACCCAAGTATAAAAATCCTGATAATTCCGCCCCTCCAAACATAAATTTCGCGGAAAACCATAGGAGTAAAGAATCTCGATGAATTCCGTCTCCGCCAACCGGTTGGTTTCATCGGAAACCTTTTCCCGGATAACCTGAAAACCCTGTTCCGTTAAATAAATTTGGAACTTATCGAAAATCTCTCCCCGGCATAACTTAACAGGCTCCGAACTTGCCATCTTCAATTCACGAAAGGCCTTTTTCAGAAGCTTGGTTGCATATTGAATTCGCTCATTCACCTGGGGTGGTATATAGTAATACCAATACTCCCCTGATTCAACCCGGTGAATTACCAAAACCTCCGGCCCGATAAAACAACCGCCGCCGGCGTCGTCGATTTCAACCACTGGGATTATCCTTTCATTTCACTAATGTAGCGCTGCACAAAGCGCTCTACTTTGGCAAAACGCTTATTCTGATTGTAACGTTATTTCGAAACCGTTTTACGAAAATTATGATTTCGAATTTAAATATACACCTATATCATATAAATATCAAGAATCAGCGCCAGTTGGCTTTTTCCCAAAATATATAAATTTTTACAAATATGAAGCGGTTATATAATCCCGGGCATTATTTTCAGTCATTAGCGCATATACTTTTACCGGATCGTCGTGAAATAAGTTTGGAATGAATGTCCAATGATAGGCCCGATATTATGAGTGGTTATTCACGCAATTAGCGGTTAACAAAAAAGATTTAGAACTACGAATAGCCGCTAATGGCCACGAATAAAGAAAAAGAGGATAAATATGGGTGTAATATTAAATTACCGTGATCTGGACCAATATGCCGCTTGCTGGCGCAGGAAAAATTTTACTATCGTATTAACCAACGGTTGTTTCGATCTGGTTCATGTGGGGCATTTGCAAACTTTCCGGGAAGCTAAAAAATGGGGGGATATTCTGGTGGTCGGAATTAACAGTGATAGGTCCGTTAAGGCTTTAAAAGGCGCCCACCGTCCCATCATTTCCCAAAATGATCGTTGCGCTTTGTTATCAGCCCTTGAACCAATCGATTTCGTCACGGTTTTCGAGGATCATACCGCTGCAAATTTACTGGAACTCATCCAACCCAATATATATGTCAAGGGTGGCGATTACTCTCTGGAAGATTTACCGGAAAAACCGGTATTGGAAAAGCTGGGCGTCAAAGTAATATTCGCGCCCCTGGTCCAGGGTATTTCAACCACTGAAATCATCCGCAAAATCCGGGTTGCCAAATACGCGTAGTCCCGGTCCCAAACTCAAGCGATACTCTTCAACAACGCCACCGCCATGGCCGCGATCCCTTCACCGCTGCCTGTAAACCCCAAGCCCTCGGTGGTAGTCGCCTTAATATTTATACTGGCAATATCCACCTCAATGATTCCAGCCAGGTTACCCCGCATTTCAGAGATATACCCCGCCAGTTTCGGCTTCTCGGCAATAATCGTGGCATCGATATTCTGAACCTTAAAGCCCTTATCGTTGACAATCCGCATCACGCGTTTCAATAATTCTGTGCTTTGAGCCCCTTTGTATGCCGGATCAGTATCCGGGAAATGGTGGCCGATGTCTCTGCTTCCTATTGCCCCCAAAAGCGCATCCATGACGGCATGAACCAGAACATCCGCATCCGAATGGCCTAATAGACCAAAATCATAAGGAACCGTAACTCCGCCCAATATTAAGGGCTGCCCCGCCACCAAACGATGTACGTCGAACCCCTGCCCAATTCGCATTTATTTCCCTCCTTCATGGGCCCGTTTGCGTAAAATGGCCTCGGCCACAACTAAATCCTCAGGAGTGGTAATCTTCAAATTCTCATAGGAGCCCGCAATCAATTTAACCGGATAGTTACAATACTCCACTACACTGCAATCATCGGAGAAAACGGGTGAGATCCCCGCGACTTTTTCGTAACAATCAACCAACAACTGGAAATCAAACACCTGGGGAGTCTGGATGGTCCACAACCGGGAACGTTCCAGAGTTGCCGTAACGATTCCCTCATTATCGGCTTGCTTTATGGTATCTTTCACCGGAACGCCTACACCGACAGCCTTGTATTGCAGGCCCGCCAAAATTGCCTTTTCAAGCAACTCAATAGTTAGCAATGCCCTGGCCGCATCATGGATTACTACAAACTTTTCGGCTTTATCCAACCAACCGGACCATGATTTTAAGTACTGCAGGGCATTGGCTACGGAGTGTTGCCGCTCTGCCCCCCCTTCCACCAGAGAAACTCTGCCGGATTTTTCCCGGGTAATTATTGAGCCTTGATTTTGAGAAACACCTGAATGATTATTGGGCGAGTCATTGGCGGAAATCGCAGTTAAAAATTTTGCAAAATCGTCGGTTTCAGCCTGATTGACCGCTAAAACGATGTGGTCAATGAACTTTGAGTTTAGAAAAATATTCAAGGTGTGAGCCAGCACACTCTGGCCGCAAAGGGGCAGCCATATCTTATTGATATTGGCATTCATTCGCCGGCCGCTGCCGGCTGCCGGAATAACGGCTGTGACTTGTACCGAAGGATCCAACATAAAATCACCCGGTTGGATTATTCAAGGTTATGATAGATAAATCCTGCCGGTTGAATCATACAAATTCATCAATATTTATCCAAGACAGAGTTAAAAGTAAAAATCAGAGTTTATTACGACGATACTTTCGAAAACATATAATCCCGCGGTTTCGCGAAAATCATCCTTCCGGCGGAGGTTTGTAAAACACTGGTCACTAAAATATCAATATCCATCCCGATATAGCTTTTTCCGCCCTCAACCACGATCATCGTTCCGTCTTCCAAGTATCCGATGCCTTGTCCATATTCCTTGCCATCCCGGAGAACATGGACTGCCATCTCCTCGCCGGGCAACACTATTGGTTTGATGGCATTGGATAATTCATTAACATTTAGAACTTGAACTCCATATAACTCCGCCACTTTATTCAAGTTAAAATCATTGGTTATGACCTTGGCGCCCAATTCCATCGCCAGTCGTAACAGCTTGGTATCGACCTCGTTAAGTTCCTCGTAATCCCGTTCAAATATTTTTACCGGGATTTGATTCTCCTTTTGAATTTTATTTAAAAGGTCCAACCCGCGCCGCCCTCTGTTCCGCCGCAACGAGTCGGGAGAATCAGCGATTTTTTGCAATTCAGCCAGGACAAAACTGGGAATAATTAGGCCTCCCTCAATAAAACTGGTTTTACATAGATCGGCAATTCTTCCGTCAATAATTGCACTGGTATCCAGGACCTTTAATAGGTTAGACCCCGGATTTGCTTTGGATGCAGCAGTATTTGCCTTGGAAAACAAGAGATTGCTTAGTTCTTTGGATTTATATGACCCGATGATGACTGCCAAAATAAAACTGATAAACACGAAAATCATGATCAAAACCCAATTCTGCAAGGGATGCATGGAACCCAGAACTGGCCTAAAAATCGCAATGAACAGGTTTGCCGTTAATAAACCGGTAAATAAGCCGGCAAATTTGATGATCAACTCTTGGGCAGAGAGTTTCTTAACTAAAGCAACCAATTTGTTAATTAAAAATTGAAATAAAAAGAATCCCGACATCGCTGCCGCGATTCCAAGTCCCCAGCGCACCTGCCAATTCATCTTCACGGTTGTCAATTGAAAAATAAAGGTTCCGATTAAGCAGCCACTCAAAATCTTGATGAAAGACTCCCAATATTTGTACACGATATCACCTCTTAACGGTTATTATTGACCGCCGGGTGAATGATTATCCGCAAAACCAAAACCACGGTTGCAATAGGGCAACCGTGGTTTAAAAAACCGTTCATTTCATGAGATTTAATATATTACGAGATTATAACAGGAAATATATCAATTCAGATAGCCTTCCAAGATCTCATCCATTCTATTTTCAGTATCATTTTGGGCCAGTACCAATTCACTCAATAAAATCCGCCGGGCATTCTCAAGCATTTTCTTCTCACCGGTGGAGAGGCCTTTTTGCCGATCACGAGTAGCCAGGTTCCGGACCACCTCGGCGACCTCAAAAATACTCCCGCTTTTAATCTTTTCCAAATTGGCGCGATATCTGTGGTTCCAATTGAGTGGCATGTTCGTTGATTCGGATTTTAGTACCTCAAAAACCTTGAGGATATCCCCCTCATCAATTACTTGCCGCAACCCGACCTCCTTGACTTTGTTAAGGGGGACCATTGCTTTCATTTCACCCATTGGCAATTTAATAATATAATACCGCAGTTTCTCTCCGGAAATCTCTTTTTCCTCAATACTCTCAATAATTCCGGCACCATGCATTGGGTAGACGACTTTGTCACCGATGTTAAACATTACATATCCTCCAACGAACGGAATTACATTTTAATTGTACCGCACTACCCTTGTAATGTCAAGACTATATATTTTAACAGGTTTTATCATACCTGTCAATAATTTTGTGGCGAATCCCACCGCCAAATTCAGAAAAAGTTAACCTAATATTAAAATTTAATTTTACATAAAAAAAGGGGGCTGACCCCTTTTCATGAATCTTTTTCTATTCTTGGTTTGTTATTCCTGGTAATGCCTTACTGGCAAAAAATTTTTTTATTTCATCCTGGCAATAATTGCATCCGCCATTTCCTTAGTGCCTACCGCCGTGGGATCATTACGTTCCCCTTTCATATCATAAGTGACGGATTTACCTTCCTTGATTACGGCGGCAACGGCCTGCTCCAGTTTAGCGGCTGCCCCGGCTTCTCCAATATAACGAAGCATCAGCACCCCGGATAAGATGATGGCCGTCGGGTTAACTTTATTCATTCCCTTGTATTTGGGAGCCGAACCATGGGTGGGTTCAAATAAAGCCGCTTCATTGCCGATATTTGCTCCAGGAGCAACCCCCAGGCCCCCTACCAATCCGGCGCAAAGATCCGATAGAATATCCCCGTAAAGGTTCGACATTACCAACACATCATAGCTTTCGGGCCGCTGCACCAATTGCATGCACATTGCATCCACCAGGACTTCCTCATAGGCTATCTTGCCTTCAAACTCCTTGGCCACTTCCCTGGCAACCCGATAGAATAAACCGTCGGTATATTTCATGATATTGGCTTTCGCCACTGCGGTCACCTTTTTGCGGCCGTTTTGGACCGCATAATCGAAGGCATATTTAACGATATTGCGGCATCCCGTAACTGAGAACGGTTTAATGGAAATGGCGGAGTCTTCCCGGATCTTGCCATTTGCCATGGCGATAATATGCTTCGCTTCCGGGCTGTCTAGGTCAAACTCAACACCGGCATATAAATCCTCACTATTTTCACGGACAATGACCAGGTCAACATCTTGATAACGGGAGCGGACACCCGGATAAGATTTACACGGCCGGACACAAGCATATAAATTAAGAGCATGCCGCAAGGCCACGTTTACACTCCGAAAACCAGTACCTATGGGAGTTGTGATGGGACCTTTCAAGGCCACTTTATTACGGCGAATGGATTCCAACACATGTTCCGGAAGCGGAGTTCCGTATTTCTCAATTACATCAACACCGGCCTCAACAATATCCCAATCAATTTTTACTCCGGTGGCGTCTATCACCCGGCGGGCGGCTTCCGCCAATTCGGGGCCGGTACCATCTCCCGGAATCAAGGTAATTCGATGTACCAAAACTAATTCGCTCCTTCCAAGGAATATTTATATAATTATCCATAAAAGTTTGCCTTTTTGGCAAGCTTTTGGAGATAATTTTGAATTGTAACTACGTTACAATAGGAATGCTTTTTCAAATTGCAACTCAAAATATTCGACAAAATATACGAAAAAACCTGCCATAACGGAATGAATACAAAATACCGGTCAGTAACCTTTACTCTCTGGTAAATTGATATTTTCTTCCCGAACCCAATCAGCCACGTTGTACTCGGTAAATTCACCGGCATCTTCCCGGACGACAACCATTGCAATTCCGGCGTTGATAATAAAACGGGTACACATACGGCAAGGCCTTGTGTTTCGAGTGTATTGGCCGGTTTTGGCATCAATGCAAGCCAAATAAAGGGTTGCACCCAACATATTAAAGCGATCCGCGTGAATAATGGCGTTGGCCTCGGCATGAACCGAACGGCACAACTCATAACGTTCCCCCGGAGGAATCTTCGCTTCTTCCCGGGGGCAGCTTCCCAAATCGCAACAATTCATGGTACCCCGCGGCGCTCCGACATAACCCGTGCTGATAATCTGATCGTCTTTTACAATGACCGCCCCAAATTTGCGTCGCAGGCACGTACCCCGCTCAGCTACCTGGGAGGCGATATTTAGATAGTATTCAACTTTTGACGGCCGCAAAACGATTCCTCCCCTTGATGCCAATTTTAGCGATTTCGGTAATTAGCGATGGTTCTTTCATATAAGTTCAGATAATCCGCGGCTATTTTAGAATGCGAATAGCGGGCAGCAGTTTTAAGGGCAGCCACCCGGTAGCGGCGCAACCGGTCCGGATCAAACAATAAACCCAGCACTGCCTCGCCAAAATCCGGTATCTCTTTAGACACCAATAGCCCGTTCTCGCCGTGGACGATGGTATCATCGGCCCCCGGAGCTGAAATCGCAACAATAGGGAGACCGGCTGCCAACGACTCCAATTGAGCCAAAGGTTTAACCTCGGTAAAGGAGGTCATTACAAATAAATCAGCTGCCGCCAGATATTCCGGAATCTCGGACGGATTCACCAGACCGGTAAAGATTACATTTTCGGCTATGCCCATCCTTTCCGCCTGTTGCCGTAATTTGGGCAAATCCGGTCCGTCCCCCAGAATCATTAACCGGGTTGTATTCCGGTGAGCATGGTTGAGAATATATTGATATATGTTTAATAAAAGGGGCAAATTCTTCTCCGGCGCAACCCGGCCGATATTGATCAACAGCTTTTCCTGATGAAGCCGGTACTTTTCCCGGATCAATCCGCCATCCCGGTTTTGAAACCGGGTTAAATCCATGGGATTTGGAATAACCTCGATAGATCGTTTTATGCCGTAACCCTGTAAAATCCTGCGCGCAGAATCAGCAGGGGTCGTTATTTGAGTTACGGAATCACAATGTTTCCTAATCTTATGCTTGCTGAATTCCTTGACCAAGTTCTTGGGCAAGGGCACATAATGGGTATAATGATCATATTGAGTATGAAAGGTATAAATTGATGGAACCCTCTTGCGCCGCGCAACTTTGACGGATGCCGGCCCCAATACGAAGGGGTGATGACTATGAATAATATCCAAGTTAATATCCCGTAATATACTGCTGATTCTGGGCGAGAACGGGATCGCCACCGGAAATTTAACCTTACGGGTCAAATCCACGGCCGGATAACGGAAGACATCATCTTCATCAATGTAATCATCATATCCCGGGGCAAAGATATAAACCTGGTGCCCCTGCTCGGTTATTCCCTTTTTTAATAAAGTAATGGCGCCCACCACGCCATTCACCAACGGTAAATAACAATTCGTAAAAACGCCTATCTTCACAAGAAAACCTCCAACCTCATTATCGTAAAAAAAATTGGCTCTTCGTAATAATGGCTGCAAAAAACAAACCCGAAGCTCCAATCATAATTATATCATTATACCCCACAGACTCCTAGTAATTTAGTATAGCGTTTCGCTATACTAAATATTTTTGCTTTTCTCGCTGCTGTTGTTATGCCAGCTCCAAAACCGGTCAAATAATTCTTCCCGGATGATGGACAAATTCTGAAAGAGCCGGATGCTGAACGCCACCACCGCTCCCAAGTAGATATCGACACCCAGTTTATTGCCGGTATAAGCCAATAATGCGGCCAAAGCCGCATTGGTAAAAAAACTGGAGATAAAACGGAAAAAATTAAATTTGTGTTCAAGCTGAGCCCGGATCCCGCCAAAAATAGCATCCAAGGCGGTTAAAATAGCAATGGCCGAATACTGAACAAAATTAACCGGAATATCCCATGGTATCAGATAACCGATGATAACACCGATAAAAGCGCCAATGAGCACCACTACGACTATCATTACTTCGTCTCCTCTTCAACGGGTTTGGCATACTGAAAAGAAATACCGCCTTTATATGCCGGAATTGATACTTCGTCCATGGGCTGAATTTCGAAGGTAAGGTTAAAAGATTTAATCTGATTCTCAACCAATCCTCCGGGCATCATCAAAGCATGATGTAAATTGACCGGATCACCTATCACCTCAATGATATAGGGAGGGGCTAATCGCTTGGTATCAATTAAAATAGTAGTTCCCGCGCAGCTTATGCCGGTTGTGTTACTGACCCGGTAACCATTCACCGCCACCGCCTCCGCGCCGGCCGCCCATAACTCGTTAATGACCAATTCCAATTGGTCATAATGGACAATATAAAAGACAGGATCATCATACTGAGTTAATTTTTTGGTTGAATCCCCCAAGGTAATCCGGATGCCTTTGCCCGTCAACGGCAGCAATCCTGCCGCCATTTTGAGCCGGATGATCTCCCGGTCACGGTCATAATCATTGAGTTGCTTGCGCAGATCCTGAATTTCCCGTTCGTATTTTTTTATTTGCAAAGCCTGCTTTTTAAAAATCTCCGCTAATTCATTAACGCGCCGAGTGGGAAGATTTTGGCCAATTTGACTCTCAGTCCGTAATTGAAAGACGACGATCATACTCAAAACCATCGCCACTGTTCCAATTCCGACTTGCCAACTTCTGATTTTAAACACTGAAACCGCCCCTCAAGATAGATCAGAATTTATAGAATTTACAGGACTAATAACCCGTAAAGATTACTATATTGCTTAAAAAGCTTAACAATAATTCTGGTAATTATTTATACTCATGAGATCATAATTATATATGCGTAATTGGTTATTAATTCACCATATGTGGGAAAAATCCTTTTTTTATGTAAGCCCCACTTCAATGATGGCGAAAAAAAACGCTCGCCTGCGGCGAGCGCTTTTTTTGCTTCTCTTATGAGGTGGCTCTCTTGGTGGCGATTAATACCCGGGATAAAAGATGGATATGTTCCAGGGTTTTACCGGTCCCTATCGCCACGCTGGACAGCGGGTCGTCGGCAATCTTCACCGACATTCCCAACTCTTTACCGATTAATTTATTAAAGCCTTTTAGCAGCGAACCCCCTCCAGTCATGATAATGTCTTTAAACATAATATCCGCTACCAATTCCGGAGGAGTTTTTTCAATAGTCTGCCGTACCGCATTAATAATGGCAGTTAACGGATCTTTCAATGATTCCCGTATCTCCTGGGAACTAATCTGGATCACCTTGGGAAGACCGGTGACGTGGTCCCTGCCCCTGACTTCATAAGTGATCTCTTTTTCCAATGGAAAGGCCGATCCCAAATACATTTTAATATCTTCGGCGGTACGTTCCCCGACCATTAGATTATAATGCCGCCGAATATAGCGGGTAACGGCCTCGTCCATTGAATCGCCGCCAACGGCAACCGCTTGACCGGTCACAATCCCTCCCAATGATATTACTGCAATATCCGTAGTTCCGCCACCGACATCGATAATCATATTGCCACCGGCTTCATGAACCGGCAAACCGACTCCGATAGCTGCGGCAACGGGTTCTTCAATCAAATATACTTCGCGCGCTCCGGCATTTATTGTGGCTTCAATTACAGCCCGTCTTTCAACCTCGGTAGTTCCGGACGGAATGCTTACCACAGTACGCGGTTTAATAAAAACCTTGCCATGGCATGCTTTCCGGATTAAGTGCTTAATCATTTCCTTGGTGATGCCAAAGTCAGCGATTACGCCATCACGCAAAGGACGAATCGCTATAATGTCTCCGGGGGTGCGTCCGATCATTTGCCGGGCTTCAACTCCAACGGCAAGTACTTGCCGGTTGCTTTTCCGGATAGCCACTACTGAAGGTTCCCGTATAATAATTCCCTTGTTTCTTTCATATACCAGGCTATTGGCAGTGCCTAAATCAATTCCCAAATCTTTCATGAAATGTCTGGTAATAAACCGGACCGGCATAATCGCTCCAACTCCTTAATTTACTCGGCATGATATTCTTCATTCACTTTAAATAAAAACCGTTCCACATCGGAATGACTTAAAGACAGTTCCGGGGGATCAATGACCCTTATTTTTCGGAATTCTTCCCGTAAGGTCAATTGCATTAAATCCATAATGGAGTCGGCTTCAACCAATAACTCAACGGGGGCGTAAGCGGTCTCCGGATGCTCCTCATCTCCGGGAACTAGGTATACCTCTTGTTCGCCATCCAAATCCGCCACGGATAGCCCCTGAAAAGGTAAATTCTTAAGCAGTGAAACTTGTCTGTCCCTTTTTTCCCTGGCTATTTTCATAAGATCGGGGCGTTGCCAGAAAAATTTTCTGGTTTCGCCGCTGCTTACCTGGTAATCAAATCGTATCTTTGCTTTTAACGGCATTTGTCTCCTACTCTTTTTCTCCCCCGAAATCGTTACGATTTGGCTTTCTGTAAGGTGTTACGGTTTCAGCAGGGAGCTTTTTAATCGTTTCCTTTAAAAGAAATAATGCCTGGAGTTCGGATTGGTTCACTTTCCGAATTTCACCGGGCTTCATGCCATTCAGAGTTAAAGGCCCCATTCGAAGCCGGTGTAAAGCCATCACCGGATGGTTAATAGCAGACATCATCCGCTTAATCTGGCGTTTCCGTCCTTCCCGGATGACCATTCTGAGAATAGCATTCCCCTTTTCAATACTTTCTAATCCAACCTTTGCAGGCGCTGTTATCCCATCCTCTAAAACGATTCCTTTTTCCAGTTGAACCAATTGGGTTGAGGCAGGAACTCCCTGAACCTTTACCTGGTATACTTTTTCCACCAAATGGCGGGGATGGGTCAACGCTAACGCCAGGTCGCCATCATTGGTAAAAAATAATAATCCGGTGGTATCCATATCAAGTCTACCTACCGGATATACCCGGAGTCTTTTATATTTTTCCGGCAATAAATCAATTACCGTCGGCCGGTTGAAAGGATCTTTGACAGTGCTCAGGTATCCCGGAGGTTTGTATAAAACCAAATATTCATACCTACCGGAAACCTCTACCGGAACGCCGTCTATCGCCACCCGGTCAACTAACGGGTCGATTTGAATCCCCATCTGAGCTACGACCTTACCATTGACGGTCACTTTTCCAGCCTTGATCAATAAATCCGCATTCCGGCGTGAAGCCGCTCCGGCATTGGCAATGAACTTGTTAAGCCGTTCCAAACTTTATTCCACCTCTTTGGGCGCAAATGGAATGGTGAACGCGAACCGGCTGCCTTTGGCCAATTGGCTCTCCACTGTTACTTTGCCGCCATGCCGTTCAATAATGTGTTTCACAATGGATAAGCCCAGACCGGTACCTCCCATCTCCCGGGAACGCCCCTTATCTACCCGGTAAAATCTTTCAAAGAGACGCGGCAGACTTTCCTCGGGTATTCCAATTCCGGTATCCTGGATGAAGAACTCGAATCTCTCCGGATTTTGACTGGTGCCGATTGATATTTCCCCGCCCTCCGGAGTATATTTTATCGCATTGTCCAATAAATTAATGATGACTTCCCGAAATAAGTTTTCATCACCATCCACCACAGCGGCTTGAATATCTTTGGTCAAGTTTAACTGCTTATCCTTCAGCCGGCCTTCTACCGTAAGAATGATTTCATTAATTAAATGGTCAATATGAAACAGTCTTTTCCGCAGATCGGTCTGCCCGGACTCCAATTTGGAAATATCTAATAAATCGGCAATGAGATTATTCAGACGATCGGTTTCCTGATTGATAATGGTTAGAAATTTGGTTTCCGTTTCTTTATCCTCCAGGGCGCCGTCAAGTAAGGTCTCAATAAACCCTTTAATGGAGGTTAACGGGGTTTTTAACTCATGCGAAACATTGGCCACAAAATCTTTACGTATGGATTCCAACTGCCGGATTTTGGTGATATCGCCAATCACCGCAACTACTCCTCGCAACTCCTCGGTTACCTCATCGCGAATTAAGGCCAAATGTAAATTTAAGACCCGCTCCGGATTGTGCCAGATGATCTCCTTTTCCACCGGATAGCCTTTGACATACGTCTGGTGAAATATTTCGCCCAATTCCGATTGGGGGAATACCTTGTAAGGAAATTCCCCCACCCCTTCCCCCGGTTTCAGATGAAACAACTCTGCGGCAGCCGGGTTGATCAGGCTAATCCTGCCGGTAATGTCGGTTGCCACCACCCCTTCCGACATACTCGCCAAAATTGCCTGAATTTCTTCCATTCTGCCGTGTAAAGTACTTAAGTGACTGGTATGAGACCTTTCAATCCTTTCCAATCCTTGAGCCAGTTGACCATAAATATCAGCGCGCCGTGAAAGGCGATTCCGGGTAGGCACTCCCAACCGTAAGTTTTCCATAAAATCATACAATTCTTTCAGCGGAGCTCCGATCCAGCCTAATAACGCAATACCGATAACGATGAACCATAAAAATACCACCAAAATGTAGACCGGGTTTTTCCAAGTGAAACCGATGAATAAAAAAGGTAAAAAAAGCAGGAGCAAAAAACCTCCTAACTGCCACCTTATTTTTTTCATCTTATTCACCTCTAAAACGATAACCTACTCCCCGGACAGTCTCAAGGTATATGGGCTCGGCCGCATTATCCTCGATTTTTTGGCGTAAACGGCGCACATGAACATCAACCGTTCTGGTATCTCCAAAATATTCATAACCCCAAAGATGCTCCAGCAGGAACTCCCGGGTGAAAGCCCGGCCGGGGTTCAATAATAACAGCTTTAAAAAATCAAATTCTTTCGGGGTCAGTTCAACTTCTTCTCCCCGTACTTTTACCAGATGCTGGCGCAGATCCATCCGGATGTCCCCGATTTCCATTACGTCCGGCTCTCCTTCTTCAATGTTGCCGCTCCGTCTTAAAACAGCCCGGACTCTGGCCACCAATTCACGGGGTGAAAAAGGTTTGGTGACGTAATCGTCGGCACCCATCTCCAGGCCCAGCACCCGGTCGGCTTCTTCACTTTTAGCGGTTAGAATGATGATGGGAATGGTTTTGGTTTGCGAGTCGGCCCGCAATTGTTTACAAACCGAAATTCCGTCAAGCTCCGGCAACATCAAATCCAATATCACCAGATCCGGCAATTCCTGCCGCACCAGTTCCAATCCCTTTTTTCCGGTATTGGCGGAAATGGTCCGGTATCCTTCCCGGTCCAGATTATACTTGACCAGTTCTACAATATTGGCCTCATCTTCCACAATTGCAATGGTATTTGACATTCTAAAAGCCTCCCGTTTCTATTCAAAATGATAATTTTAATAATTCAGCGGGTATCCCAACGCTCATTTTGCTGATTTAAACCGCAATCCGGTAAATTCGCTTCACCAGCAATATTGAAAGTTACTTGCCGGATTTAGGTTGAATTTTCCCGGAAAATAGTCCGGACGCAAACCCGCCATCCATATTTTCTTCCGCAACTCCAATTTTAGGGCGGATGATCTTTGGTTAATTATATCAAAAAAATTATATTATGCCCAGTAAAATGAGTTGAGTTTTATTGGGAAGCGATCTGAAAAATTATCAACAACCACGGTAAAATAGGAGGGAGTTGTTTGCGGACAGTTGAGGGATTTTGGGTTCTTAATTCGATAAATTTTTTATCAAAAAATTAGAATTGCAGTTTTAAACGTAACAACCGGTCTCGCAATTCTTGGATAACCTGAATCTCTTCTTCTATCCCCGCCGCTTCAAACGTGGCTGAAAACCTCAAGTACGGCCCGGCATCATCCCACGGCACAGTGGATATTAATGTCTTCTGCAGCAAATATTTGGCCGCATCTGCGGCAGTTTTGAAAGAAACGCCATCTTCCGTCCCTTTCGGAGCCGGGACATAACAATAAAACGTGGCTGCCGGTTTGACTACCGGGAAACCGGCTTCCCGCAACGTCTTTACCAGCATATCCAAACGGCGCGAATACCGTTCACAGTTCACCAGTGTCAATTCGGAATGATCAAGGGCGTAAACCCCGGCCTTCTGAACCGCCCGGAACTGGCCGGAATCAGTGTTATCCTTGACGGTTCCGTAAGCACTAATCAGTTTGGAATTCCCGGCGATAAACGCCAACCGCCATCCGGTCATATTAAATGCCTTTGACAGGGAGTGAATCTCCATTCCAACGTCCAAAGCTCCGTCCGTGGCTAAAAAACTTAAAGGACTATATCCGTCATACGTTAACGCGGCGTAAGAAGCATCCGCGATGACGCTAATCCGGTTTTGACGGGCAAAATCGACTACCTTCCGGTAAAATTCCGGAGTTGCCACTTGTGCGGTGGGGTTATTGGGATAATTGACATATAGGAGCTTGGCCCGCTGTAAAATTGCTTTTGGAATCGCAGTAAAATCGGGATAAAAGTCGTTTTCAGGACGTAACGGCAACTGAAAAACCTCTCCGCCCAAGTATTGAGTATAAGTCCCAATTACGGGGTATCCGGGAGTTGGAACCAAAGCTATATCCCCCGGATTGATAAACAGCAGCGGCAACATGGCTAATATTGATTTGGAGCCTATGCCGTGAATGATATTTTTTTGCGGATCAATCCCATGAACACCATATATCCTTTTAAGATACTTTGCCGCGGCTTCCTGGAACTCCGGGATTCCGTTATCCGCATACAACCGGTTTTCCAGCTTTCCCGCTTCCCGGGCCAGAATCTCAACTATCCTGCTATCGGCGGGCTGATCCGGCTCCCCAACCCCCATGTCGATTAAAGGTAAATCAGGATGAAGTATGGCGGCTTCCGCTTTGAGCCTTTTAATCTCCGCGAATTTATAGGTTGATTGCCCCACTCCACAATTCTTGCCGCCCAATCGCTCTGCTATCACTTCTTTCATAAAACTCACTCCCTATCACTTCTCTGTGTTTTTCACCGCCGAGTAAACAGAGGGCGCTGAGTAAAACTATTATTGAATCGTGAATACCGGTGGAAGTCTACCTGAGCAACTCCGCGGCAAAATCTCCTTGCGCCACTTTGGAAACCGTGCCGGTCAAATCCACCATTCCGTCCGGTTTGATTGCGACATTGAGTTCTCCGCCGGGCATTAACACTCTCACTTCCTCATCCACCAGCCCCAATTTATAACCGGCACTCACGGCGGCGCAGCTACTACTTCCGGAAGCCAGGGTGTAACCGGCGCCTCGTTCCCATATTTCAATTTGAATCGTCCTTCGGTCAATCACCTTCATTAACTGCATATTAATCCGGTTTGGAAAGAATGGATGATTTTCCACCCAAGGACCTATCTCCAAGGCCAGGGCTTTTGAAATCTCCGGCAGCAGGATAACGCAATGAGGGTTCCCGATGGACAAACAAGTTACTTGATAAGATGCACCGTTAGCCAGGGGTAAAGTTTCGTTGACCACTTCCCGGGAATCTCCGTTAACCGGTATCAAATCGTTTTGAAACGTTACCTTGCCCATGGCGGTTCTGATGAACCGGCCATGGGCATCCAGCCGTTTAACCCGGACTATACCCCCGGAAGTATGAATCGCAAACTCAGCGGCTTGCTGATAACCTTCATCCCACAAATAAGCCGCGAAAATCCGAATCCCGTTTCCGCTCTTTTCGGCCTCACCGCCATCCGGGTTGAATATCCGCAGCCGCAGTATACCATTATCAAAATCCGGCCCGTAAAGAATCCCATCGGCCCCAACACCACGGTTTCGATGGCAGATGATCCGGATATTCTCAGGAGTAAGGTCAATCCGGACACGATTGGGGTCAATCACCAGATAGTCATTACCCAGCGCATGATATTTGTAAAAATCGCAAGTCATAATCATCACCTATCTCTTGCCCTTTCTGAAGGAACAAGGTTTCGTCAAAATTATTAAAAATCTTTATTAGACAGGATTTACGGGACTATTAGTGCTAAGCTTCGCTTAATCTGGCATTGTAATCTGTTTTTTACAGATCTTTAATCCCGTAAATCCCGGTAATCCCGTCCAAAATTCTCTTTGACCAGATTAAGCGGCGTTTATTTTGTTTATCCCTTTAAAATACTTTTGGGGACAGTTCCAGGCTAGATAAATAATTTCTCGTTAAGTCTTCCAAGGTATCTCGGCGACGGATTAATACCGGATCGCCGTTCTCCCTGATCAACACCTCGGCAGGACGCAACCGGCAATTATAATTGGAACTCATGGAATACCCATATGCACCCGCATCAAGCACCCCGATTAGATCTCCTTCTTTAAGCGGAGGTAATTGCCGGTCTTTGGCGAGTATATCCCCGGTTTCACATATATTGCCCACCACGGTTACCATCTTTGGAGCCGGATCATCAAACCTGCGCCGGGTATAAACCTCCAGCTCATGATAGGCATCATACATAGCCGGACGGAGCAGTACGTTACATCCCAGATCCGTTCCCGCATAAACCGTTCCGTAATTCTCCTTAAGCGCGTGCACCGTTCCCAATAATACACCGCATTCCGCCACCAAATACCGGCCCGGCTCAATTTTGAATACGATTTCTTTCCCATAGCGCCGGTTCCATTCTTTGATGATTTCATCCAGGGATTCTCCCAACCTTACCAGGTCAAGCCTTGTTTGACCTTCTTTTTTGTGATAAGGTATCCCAAAACCGCCTCCCAGATCAATAAACTCCAGGTCCGGAAACAAAGCGGCGGTCTCCAATAGCAACCGGACGCCATGTAAGAATACTTCGCCATCGGTAAACAACGACCCCAAGTGCTGGTTTATTCCGGCTAACTTTAAATCATACTGCGTAATTATCTTTTTCAGATCGCCAACTAACTCGGGACTGATACCGAATTTCGTATTTTTTCCGCCGGTAACCACTTTTTGGTGATGGCCCAAGCCGACTCCGGGGTTCATCCGGACTGCAACCCTGCCGCCGGGATTGATCCGGCCAAACTGCTCCAACTGGGATAATGAATCAACACTGACCAGGATCTCCCGTTCAACGGCAAACCTCATTTCAACGGCAGAGACATTGTTACTGATATAAAAGATCTCCTCCGGTAGAAAGCCGGCAGCCGTTAACAAATAAATCTCTCCCGGGGACATGGCGTCGGCCTCCATTCCTTCCTGGCGGATGATGGCAAGCAGCGCCGGATTGGAATTGGCTTTGGCGGAATAACTGACTTTGAAGTTGGAATACCGCAAAAGCCCTTTCATCTCACGGCATCTGGTCCGCAACACCGCTTCATTATAGACATATAAAGGCGTGTTAAACTCCATTGCCAGTTCAAAGGGTGTGGTATTACCGAAAAAACCCCCGGATTTTAAATTGCCGGATTGATGATTACAGTTCATGATAGCGCTCCATTTCCTCCGCTCTTTCCCAATTCAATCAGTTTTATTTCATTGGTAAGCGAATCCTTGATTAAATTAACCAAATTCTCGTTTTGAGAATACAAACAGGAACAATCACCGGAATTCTTGAATTCCCCGGTCAGCACATGGGAGGAATCAGCGATTAAACGGATTTGACCGGGTTGCTTCGGAGCGATATATATCTGAAAACCCTTATGTTCAAGTGGTTCCGCCGTGATCAGCACTACTTTAAGTTTTCTTTCCGCCGCTTGCGCCAGTTCATTCCGGACGTGTTCAAGCTCCGCCGGTGAACAAGACAAATAAATCCGTTCCCGGGCTTGTTCAATGATATTTTTCATTTTATGAACAATTTGTCTTGAGCCGTTTATCGTAATAAACGGATAAAACCGCTCATCTTTCGCCGGTATGTTCTCTTCGATATAATCCAAAACCCGTTCAAGCTCCCGCCGCATATTACGGGTAAATTCGACTGCCGGCACCGCGGTGTATTTGGCCGCCTCGCTTTCAATGCGGTAAGCTGCTCCTTTCTCCACCAGCCCGGCCAAAGCCAGATAAGCGTTGGAGCGTGGAATACCGGTTAATTTGGCCGCTTCATATCCGGTCAGTTCACCCTCTTTACAAAGGGTAATATATAAAACCGCTTCATGGCGAGTTAAACCGATTTTTTGCAAATTAGCTATCAAATCCATTCCGTATCTCCCTAGTGGTTTTATTTAGTACCACTATATATCAAGTTGGAAAATTTGTCAAGAAAGAGTAGCTTTTGTTTAGACCCGCGCTATCGAGTTTAAAATAGGAGCAAACCGAAATATTGACCAATAATACGACTTAAGGTAAACTAATATTTGATGTTTATGGATGTGGTTTGATTTCCGTTCCAATGATAAAATGGGAGTTGTTATCATGCGGAGTAAAGATATCGCTAAATTGGTCGGGGTATCCCGGAGTACGGTTTCACGAGTCATTAACAATTATCCCGATATTCCGCCGGCTACCCGCGAGAAAGTGTTAAAGGCAATTGAAGAATATAATTACGTCCCGAATGTCCCGGCCCGAAGACTGGCCGGCATGAAAAGCCGTACTTTGGGCTTGTTTCTGCTGGACATCATTGAAGAAGAGAAACCGCATCACTTAAAAATATCCAATGAAAACCTGGTATATAATAACAACTTTTTTGCGGCCTTTACCAACGCTTTTATAGATCAAGCCAATAAAAAAGATTACTACATATTGGTATCGATCATTTATAACATGGAGGATTTTAAAAAAGCCCAAGATGCTTTTTACGGGAAACGAATTGACGCCGGGGTGTTTATCGGAGGGAAGACCCAGGAATATAAGTATATTTTCAATGTCATTCAGCCCGATTATATCATCGGCATCGTCGACTTTGAACCCGAGGATCTTTCACGACAGAAAGCCGTTTTTGTCAATATGAATGACTATGAAGGGGCTTTTAAGGCGGTAGAATATCTTATTACTTTAGGGCATCGCCGGATCGGAATCATTACCGGGGATTTAAGTAAAGGTTCAGGAGTCAGGCGTCTCCGGGGCTATAAAGATGTGTTATCCCAATACAATCTTGAACCTGATCCCAAAATGATCGTTTGCGGAAATTATGTTGAAGAAAGCGGTTTTAACGGGATGAATCAGTTGCTAGCCGGACCGCATCGCCCCACCGCTGTTTTCTGTTGCAATGACAGTATGGCCATTGGAGCTTACCGGGCAATCAATGAAGCCGGATTAAATATTCCCAATGACATTTCCCTTATTGGTTTTGATAATACTCAAGTTTCGGAATATTTATCACCCCCACTTACTACTGTCCATGTGCCTCTATCGGAAATCGCCGTTAATATGGCTGATCTCCTTATTGAATCCATCGCCAAAGGCAAACAAGTAGCCATCAATAAATTGGTAGACACAGTTATAGTGAAGCGCGCATCTTGCAAAAAATTATAAACAGCCGATATTTTATAATTTCTTTAAAGGAGTATATTTTACATAGTCGTAACTTACTTTAAGAGATCCCCGGTAGGTAAATGAACCGAGCCAGTTGTCAACACCTATACCGGGCCAAAAGTTCATCATAATCCGTTGCGGATGAGACGGCAAGGATTCTTTTGCGGTGGCTTTAATTACCCCGTCAACATACCATTTAATATATGTAGGAGTCCATTCAATGGTATAAATATGATAATCTTCAGCCGCATCAAATCCAAGGTTGACAATGTTTTCATGACCGCCGACACCATTGGTAAAATAATTAAACTGAACAATAGTCGTATCTTTTCCCAAAAATTCGATGTCAATCTCATCCCAAGGTTGATTATCGCTAGGACCGGTATAAGTAAAGAAGGAAGAAACAACTCCTTGGCATTTGGCGGCCTTCATCCGGACTTCGAAAGTTCCGTAATGGAAAAAGTTATTGGTGCGATATTCTCCGGAAGAATATTTCTTGCCGGAACTTCGGACATTGTCCAATTGAATATCCATAAATCCAGCGGAGAATTTTACGTGATCGGCGAGCCAACCGCAGTTAAACATTGCGCCGTTGGTCCAACCGTCCGCCTTGTGCCAGAGAGAGCCGTCAAAGGTATCAAAATTGTCCGTAAAAGCGGTCTTGGAAATTGGTGGGGCGGAAAATATGGAACCGTTAACCCCAATCAAAGTTATTAGAAGTAGGATGAATGAATACAAACCGATCTTACTCTGAAAAATATTCATTGTTTGGACCTCTTGTCGGTTTATTCACTAACTCGTGTTAGTGTTATTTAAATTTTATTCGGTGCTAAAATTTTTGTCAAGCGATTTTCTTTTTAATAAAACAAAATTGACAAAATACTATTTTAGGGGATAAAATAGTATTAACAACTAACACGTGTTAATTTTTTTAAGAAAGGAATATGCCAATGGATGTAAATTCATATCACCGAATGGTCAAATCCAAACAATACACCGGCTTTAGCTTAGAGAAACGAAAGACAGTTGTTTTTTATGGATTTATAAGCCCGTGGATTTTGGGTTTTATCGGCTTATTAATCATTCCGATGTTTTTTGCCATATACATCAGCTTAACCAATTTTAACGGTTTTAATCTTCAGAGCGCCTCCATAATCGGATTATCAAATTATGCGGAAGCTTTACAAAATCCCGATTCTTGGAAAGCGATGCGCTTAACGTTAATATACGCGGTAATATCTATTCCGTTTGGTTTGTTATTGTCGCTGGGTTTAGCAATGATACTTAATATGAAAATAAAGGCGCGCGGGATCTTCCGGACTATTTTTTATTTGCCGACTTTGGTCCCGGGTGTTGCGACCGCCTTAGTCTTCGGTACCATATTTAATACTAATTCCGGCTTTCTCAATCTGTTGCTTAGTTTTTTCAAACAAAGCGGGGTTACGATTAACTGGTTAAATGACTATGGAATATATTGTGCAGCCGTTATGGCAATATGGGGATGCGGCACCTTGATGGTCATTTTTCTAGCCGGTTTACAGGGAATTCCGGAAGAACTCCAGGAAGCAGCGGTTATCGATGGGGCCAATAAGTGGCAAACTTTTTGGAATGTCACTTGGCCTTTATTAAGCCCGATTACTTATTTCCAATTCATCATGAGTATCATCGGCGCGTTTCAAATGTATGTCCAAGTAGGCATATTAAGCCAAGCGGGCGGCGGGCGTTTCTGGGAACCCTATCAATCGATGTATGTATTCCCCTCATATGCGTTATCTCAAATGATGACCTATCAGCGTTTCGGATATGGAGCCGCCTTAATCTGGATTTTATTTATCGTTATTTTGCTGGTAACTCTCATCGTTCAAAAAACCAGTAAATATTGGGTCTATTATGCGGTAGATCAAGAACGGGGGACCAAAGAATAATGAAACTCTTTTTAAGAAATTTTGTATTATATTCGCTGATGATTTTTTTATGTATTCTATTTATATTCCCCTTTTTTTGGATGATCATCACCGCTTTAAAACAGCCGGAAGAATTGGCATTCACCATTGCTTTTTTTCCTGAAGCGCCTCAATGGATTCATTTCCTGGAAGTTATAATGACCGATGAAGTAATTCCTTTTTTCCCGTCGTTTCGTAATACCTTGATTGTCTGTACCATCGTAACGGTTTTAGTATGTTTTTCCAGCGCCATGATTGGTTTTGGTTTTGCCCGTTTCAAAGCGCCGGGTAGGAATTTTTTATTTTCAATTATCCTGGCGACAATGATGCTGCCCCAATTGATGATTTTTATCCCGCAGTATATTATGTTTGCACAATTGGGTTTTCTCAGTTTGGAATGGCCGTTTTGCTATCTTCCCTGGGTGGTGACCTCACTGCCGGGATGGGCGATTTTTATCTTTTATTACCGGCAATTCTTCGCTGGCCTACCCAAGGAACTTGAAGACGCGGCCTTAATCGATGGCTGCGGTTGGTTCCGCATCTTCTGGTCAATCTTTATGCCGGTGTCGGGTCCCGCAGTCACCACAACCTGTATTTTTCTTTTTCAATGGACTTACACCGATTATGTGACGCCTTTACTTTATTTAACTTCCGAAGATCAGACATTGGCAGTACAAATGATGACCAATACCAAGGCTCCGGGAGTTAGTTTCACTTCGATGATTCCTCATATCCCATACCAAATGACGGTGGGAATCTTATTTACCTTGCCGCTAATCATGCTGTTTTTCTTTGCGCAACGTTATTTTATGCAAGGTATTTCTACAACCGGTATCAAAGGATAACAGTGAGAAATAGATTTTGATTCATTAAGGAGCATCTAAATGACTGTAGAACTTGTAGCCCGGGATTTACAAATTTCATCCGAGTCGCTTCTCCAGAAGCTCTTTGCACCGGTATTAAATCCGGATATGGCAGTTGATGCTTTATTTGTGGATAGCGGTATGAGCAGAGTGATGGGGATTGGAAATTTGCCGTTTAAAGCTCCCGTAATGCTCGCCATTTTAAATGTTCCCATGCTCGCTTCTTATATTAATAAAACGTTATCCGATAAAGATTCGTTGCTAATATTGATGGAAAAAAATCCACACCTGGAGTTTTTAGTCTATGTCGTTGAAAATGAAGTAGTGGAGCAGAACATTATTCCAAGTGATATCGCGGAATCCCTTAGCAATATGCTTTTTACGGTAGAGTCCTGGGGCGGTTATCTTAATGATCGCGGCGAACATATCATTGATTTATATTCTCCATCACCAGGGCCCCATTTTTTTGTTAACCTGCTAATAGGGAACCGGATTGGCTTTCCTTATGCCTTACAGACTACCCCTAAAAGTGTAGTGGATAGATTGGGAAGAGGAAGTTTCCGGTCCCATGCCGCCACTCAAGTATTAGCCACCAGATGGGATCTGCGGCAGGAGGAAAACGGTTTTCCGGCTAACCGCCAGTTTTATCTGGTGGAAAACGGCCGCCGGATATTTTACTCCGCAAGTCCCAATGATGTCAATGTCGAATCTGCTGTCTGTATTCACTCCCAGAACCGGACCGTTATTCGTTACAAGACCGTTTGCGGCCTGATGATTGAGCGGGTAATATTCCTTGTTCCTCAAGAGCCCGGGTTGCCTTTAGCAGTCGAAGCGCAGCAAATCTCCATCAAAAATAGCGGTGCACAGACAAGAAGCTTGAAACTGGTTTATACCGGTATGTTCGGCCCTGCCCGGCCGCATGCCTTACATGAGGACGTTTTGTATAGCAATATCATTATGCAATCGAAATTGTTAAAATCATCCGACGGTAGCGTCAGGGCGTTGGGAGTGCACCATTATCAGGCGGAAGCCGATGAGGATATGCGATTTCATGTGATGCTGGTCCGAAAGGAAGATCAGATAACTTTTCCACGGGAATTTTGCTGCAATTATAATGAATTTGTCGGTAACGGTACTTTGGAAAACCCCGCCGGTCTGCTTCAATTAAGCAATAATTTATCCCGCAAAGGCCCCGGCTTTTTCGCATTAGCCGCCGAGATTGGTTTGTTGCCCGGGCAGGAAGGCAATTTTGACAATTTTACCGGTTTGGTATCACGGAAGATAAATCCTAATTTTCACAAGGACACCTGTAAAGAGGAGATCGAAAATCTAATCGCCAAGTTTATCGAACCCGGTGCGGTAGCCCAAGCTTTGGCGAAAAGCAGAAACTTTTATAACCGTTACCGTGGCTTTTTGCAGATAAAAACCTTTGATAAGGCTTTCGATGAATATTTTAACCGGAATCTTCCTTTTCAAGTGCTATATCAAACCTTTGTCTCCCGCTCTTTCTGTCAGACCCAAAAAGGATATCGGGAAATCGGCTTCCGGGAGATTCAGGACCTTTATGCCAGCATGTATTATTTTGTAAGCATGGGAATGGATGGATTAGTTAAGGAACTGCTCCGGGAATGGTGCGGTATGGTTTTTGAATTTGGCTATGCTTATCATAACTTTTTCTGGGAAGGCAAGGAACCCGGGAAATGGTCGGACGACGCTCTCTGGTTCATTCAAGCGCTTTATCGCTATATCAATCTCACCGGTGATCTGGGATTTTTAGATGAGGAATGTCTGGTTGCGGGGACCAGTCCCGCCAAGACCAGATCGATTTATAATACTGTAAAAGCGATTTTACGGTATTCAGGTGAGATCTCACTCGGAAAACACGGTCTGCCGCTTTTGGATAACGCCGACTGGAATGATTGCCTAAAATTGGATAACAATTATAGCGACGGAGTCACCAAAGAAAAGCTATACCGGCAACAGCTTACAAAAGGCGGGACCTTTGGCGAACCGTTTATCAGCGATTATTCCGAAAGCGTCATGAATGCTTTTCTTTTAAAAATCGCGCTCACGGAGACGATTAGGCTGGCCGGGGAGAAAAACGATCACGAATATGCCGGAAAATTACAGCAGTTATCGCAAAGATTGGCTGAAAATCTGCAAAAACATGCCTGGAAGGAAGACTTTTTTGCCAGAGTTCTACTTAACCGCTTTCAAAATAATGAATTTACTTTTCTGGGCGCTAAAGGTGATAAACTATCATCCGATCCCAACCTTGACGGTTCTTATTTTTTAAACTCGTTTAATTGGGCTATTTTGTCCGATTCGGCCACGGAAGAACAGATCAAAATAATGTTGGAAGTGGTTGAGAGTGTATTAAAGACACCATTTGGCATTAAATTGATGTCCCCAGCTGATCTTGGAAAAATATCCCCAAATACTGCCACTGGAGAATATTTCCCGGGCGACCGGGAAAATGGGGGTGTATTTAAACATGCCTGCATGATGGCGACGGCGGCAATGTTTAAAGCAGCCAAACAGGTTACAGATAAATCATTAGCCGAGCGACTAACCAATCTGGCGTATTGGATGATCGACCTCGTATTACCTTATAAAACCATGGCTGCACCTTTTGTTACTTGCGGCAATCCCCGTTTTTGCACCCAGTACAATAACAGCGAAACAGGAGAAAACATCGGTCCGATGCTTAGCGGCACTTCCACCTGGCTTACCTTGACCTTGCTGTCGGCATTCGGGATCGAGTATACCCGGCAGGGGATCGAGATAAATCCGGTTCTGAAACCGGAGTCGACTACTCTGGCATATAGACTGAATACGGGGAAAACTGTTTATCGGGTCAATATTCAAAAACCGGTAGGTTTTTACCGGATAGCTGACGGCCAAGTCGCGATTAGAATGGACGGCCGGGAGTTAGGCGGTAATACTTTCCCGCTATTAACTGATGGAATGGAACATTTGGTAAGTGTAGTTTTTAGCTGAGAATACGAATTGGAGGCGATATCAAATGATTACTGGAAGGCGTTCTTTAATGGCCGGCATATTTTTATTTTTTGCCCTGGCAGGCCTCCCATCATCTTCCCACGCTTCAGAGAAAGAATGGAGACTGGTCTGGAGCGACGAATTCAACGGTAAAAACGGTTCCGGAATCGACACTTCAAAATGGGTTTTCGACATCGGCGGTTCGGGCTGGGGCAATCAGGAACTTCAATATTATACCCATCGTCTTCAAAATGTATATCAGGAAAATGGCTGTCTAGTCATCAAAGCCATCAAGGAAACATATAAAGACAATTGGAATTATACTTCCGGACGGATTAAGACCAAAGGCCTGTTTGAACCGAAATACGGCCGGATTGAAGCCCGGATCAAAATCCCTTCCGGCCAGGGAATATGGCCTGCTTTCTGGATGTTGGGTAATGATTTCGACGCGGTGAATTGGCCAAATTGCGGTGAAATCGATATTATGGAGAATATCGGCATAGAGCCCGACAGAGTCAAAGGTACGATTCACGGCCCAGGTTATTCCGGCAGCCAGGGTATCGGGCAATACCGTATTTTGACCAAAACAAAAGTGGCCGATGATTTTCATGTTTTCGCCATTGAGTGGGAGCCGAATGAAATCCGCTGGTACGTCGATGATATTAATTATCAATCCCTCGCCCCGGAATATCTGGTAGAGCCTTCATCATGGGTCTTTGACCATCCGTTTTTCATTATTCTCAATGTGGCGGTAGGCGGTGTCTGGCCGGGTTATCCCGATGAAACAACGGTTTTCCCCCAACAAATGCTGGTCGACTATGTCCGGGTATTCAATTGGATGTAAAAATTCGCTTTTTTAAGCAAACTCAGGGAATAATTCAAAATTAAAGTTTCGCTCAACTGACTAATAATTTCTTAGTCAGTTTTTTTCATTAAAATAATGAACAGAATAACATACAAGGAGGTTATGCCATGGAACAAGCCTTGGTAGTGGAAGAATTGCGGAAAAATTACGGCCGGTATGAAGCGGTGAAAGGAATCAGTTTTAGTGTACAACCGGGTGAAATATTCGCTCTTATCGGGCCTAATGGAGCCGGAAAAACAACTACTCTACGGATTATCGCCACCATTCTGGCTCCCAGTTCAGGTCAAGTACGGGTATACAACATGAGTATCGGGCGGGATAACGAAAAAATCCGCCAGAATATTAGTTATCTTCCGGAAGAAGCCGGCGCCTACAAAAATTTAACCGGTATCGGTTACCTCCGGTTCATGGCCGACATTTTCGCCTCCGATCAGCGCAGCCGCCAGGAGTATGTCGATACCGCCGTTGCGATTTGCGGCCTCAAAAACCGGCTGAATGATAAAATCGGTTCGTACAGCAAAGGCATGACCCGAAAATTGCTACTGGCCCGGTCAATTATGACCAAGCCCAAACTGGCGATACTCGACGAGCCCACCAGCGGCCTCGATGTCTTGAATGCTTTGGAAATCCGGCAAACAATCAAAGAATACGCCAAAGCGGGCATGACCGTTCTGGTATCCAGCCATAACATGCTGGAGATTGAATACTTGTGTGAAAGAGTGGCCATTATTGACCGGGGGGTCATCCATCAAATCGGAACTCCAACCGAGTTAAAAACCAAATATCAAGCCGGTAATTTGGAGGAAGTCTTTGCGGAGGTGGCGAAATGAGACGGTTCATAACCTTGCTAAAAAAGGAACTCCGGGAGCAGTTGACCTGGCAAATGATCCTCCCGTTTTTACTGGTGGTTTTGGTGTTTCTATTTATCGGAAACCTTACCGGGAAAGAAACCAAAAAAGCCCTGGCTCCTCAAAAAATAGCGGTGCTTGATGAGGACCGGACTCCGGTTTCCCAAACAGTAATTGACAGCTTAACTCAATCCAACTTTAATGTCAGGACCTATACCGGAATAACCGAATCCTCACTGGTGGCCTCCGCCAAAAACGAAGGGATTGCCACCGCTCTAGTTATCCCGGCAGGTTTTGAAGCGGAAATTGCCGGAAACCGGTCCCAACCACTTACCGTTTATAACATCATCCGCAATTTTTCCTTTACCGGTTCCGTTGGCAACCGGGTTGCGAGTCAGGCCCTGGACACAATCAACGAAGCTTTAAGTAACCAATTAATCGCCCAAAAAATCAGCGGCATCGATCCTCTTCAATTAAAAAAACCGGTTTTTCCAAAAAACTTCGTTATTATTGGTGCAAGAACGGCTGCCGTCAGCCCCGATCAAGTTACCGGTTTTATCATGTCCCAAACCACTTTTTTGCCGATTGTCATGTTTCTGGTCATCGTTATCGCCGCCCAAATGATTGCCGTCTCAGTAGCGGCCGAAAAAGAAAACAAAACTCTGGAAACATTACTCAGCACTCCTATCAGCAGGACCGCGCTGGTTTTTGCCAAGATGACCGCAGCCGGGATAGTATCTTTAATGATTGCGGTGATTTATATGTTTGGATTTCGCTATTATATGAATGGAGTCACTGGGTTCAACGCGGGGGAGGCCTTCAATCCGGAAATGGCGGCGGCCATTCAGCAGTTGGGATTGATGTTGGATTTACCGGCTTACATTCTATTAGGGATTTCCTTATTCTTAAGTATCTTAATCGCCCTGGCCATTTCCTTGATTCTGGGCGCCAGCGCCGAAGACGTAAAGAAAGCCCAAGGTCTTGTGGCGCCTATAACTTTTCTGATCATGATTCCCTATTTTTTAACGATGTTTATTGATCTGGAAGGAGCATCTCCCCTATTAAAATATTTTGTCTACTTCATCCCGTTTTCGCATCCGTTTCTGGCCGCGCCCAACCTGTTTATCCATAATTATCTGAGCGTTATTTATGGAATTCTATATCAAACTGTTTTTTTCATGATCTTAGTAGCTGCCGCCACCCGGATTTTTGCCACCGACCGTATCCTGACGCTGAAATTAAACTTCAAAAAATCAGGATTCAAGTAGTTGTAGCAGCTTCCAGGATATGGTCAACCTTGCGAATAACGTCCTCAATATCAAAGGGCTTACAGAGAATTTCCCGGTAGCTTCCTCCCGGCGGAAAATCCTTAACAGTAGGAATCGAGCCGGTTATGAGCATAATCGGAGTATTGGAAAAATCGGGATCCGAACGGACCTTCTCAATAAACTCCCTGCCGCCCATTCCCGGCATAAACAAGTCGATAATCAATAAATCAGGTTTGGGGGAAGTCGCCAGCTTTTCTAAAGCCAATCGGCCATCCCCGGCGGTAATGATTTCGTGTCCCGCATCCGTTAATACTTCCTTTAATACCAGAACAATGGTGGGTTCATCATCAACAACCATAATTCGCGCCACAAAAATCATCTCCCCAAAACCGAAAAATAATTGGACGTTGACCTTACAAATTGTAGAGTCCACTATACTTCGTCCGTAAATACCGTATATATGGCTTGATATTTATCGGCTCCCCGGTAGCCCGGGTTATCAATTCCACTGTGGTATACTTCCGGCCATACTGGTAGATGTTTTGTTTCAGCCAGTTATGCAGGGTTTTAAAATTTCCGGCGGCTATTTCGGCCTCAATGGCGGGATGAGCTTTTTTCGCGGCCTCCATAAACTGGGCACTCATAATGTTTCCTAAGGTATAACACTGAAAAGCTCCTCCAATGGTTCCGCTGAACCAGTGCATATCTTGAAGCACTCCCCGGTTGGCATCCGGCGGAGTTAAGCCTAAGTCGTTCCGGAAACGTTCCGCCCAAGCTTCCGGCAGGTCCTTCACTGCCAAGCGGCCTTCCAATAAATCCATTTCAAAATCAAACCGGAGCATTACATGTAAATTATAGGTCACTTCATCCGCATCCGTCCGGATTAGAGATTTTTGAACCTTATTGATAGCCCGGTAATAAGCATCCAAAGATACGGAATTCAACTGCTCCGGAAAAACCACCTGCAGCTTGGGGTAAAAATATTGCCAGAAGCAAAGGCTGCGGCCGACAAGATTCTCCCACAGGCGGGACTGGCTTTCATGGATCCCCGCGGAGGTTCCTCCGGCTAATGGCGTTCCTTCATAGTCCGGATTAATCCCTTGCTCGTACAAGGCATGCCCGGCTTCATGGATGCTGCTAAACAAGGCTTCGGTAAGATTGTTCTCCTTCACCCGGGTGGTAATCCGCACATCACCGATAGAGAAGTTAATGGTGAACGGATGCGGACTTTTATCCTGACGGCCCCGTTCCAAATCATAACCCATGCGGGTGATAATCTCTTGCCCAAATTGTAATTGTTTCATCTCAGAGTAGTTAAGGTGCAGGCAGGAGTCGTCGGCTTCAGGCTGGGAAGTAACGGCCCGGACCAAGGGCACCAATTCCTCCCGGAGCTGATTGAAAATCCCGCTGATGGTGGATGCTTTCATACCTTCGTCGGCAAAATCAATCAAGGGATCTGCTATCCGTTCATAGCCGGGGAAAAATTCCGCCAACCGCCGGCTGAGTTCCAGCGTCTTTTCCAAATAGGGTTCCACTACTTTGTAATCGCAGGATTCTCGGGCCTTTAGCCAGGCATCGTATGTAGTAGCGGTATGATTGGAGAACTCCGCCGTAAATGAAGCCGGCACTTTCAAGGCCTTTTCATAATCACGGGCCGTCAACCGGATAAGGGCCGCCTCGTCTGAATCCTCAGGCAGGGACTCCGCGTAAGGCCGCAACTCATCTAATAGTTTGCCGATAGTAAGACGGGTAAACTTTTCATGAGAGATTTGTTTCAAGGTGGCTAGTTGCCGGCCGCGGGCCGCAGTCCCCCCGGGAGGCATACAGGTCATTTGATCCCAGGATAGTACCCCGGCGGCGGCTTCCAGATCGTTGATTTCCAGTAATAGATTTTTCAACTCCTGTAATTTGGGGTTCATTTGTGTCCCTCCCATTAAAATTTTCAGGATCAATCGGGATTTACTGAATTATCTTCTCGTTTTTCGCAAACAAAGAGTCATCTGTCTCAAACAGTAACTCCCTCCCGGCCTTGCCGACTTCCTTAATGGCCCCCATTTTTTTGAGGCAGTAGGTCATCCTGCGTGCGGTATAGACCGGCTGCCCCAGGCTTTTGGCCAGGGTCTTATTGGTAAAAGGGCACTCTAAACTCTTGGGTATAAACTTTAAAAAATCGCTACACGTAATAAACAGCAGCTTATCCTGGACCTCCAAAAGCCGCCGGTCTTTGATGCTGACACCGCCCCGGCGCCAACTTCCCTTGCCGTCGGCGCAACGGATCTCCTCCATCTTCACCATTATTATTTCCAGTGTGAAGTTTTCATGACGGATAATGTCCGGAATTCGCAGCAGTTCTTTAAATATCTCAACGGGCTGTCCCGTTTTCGGAGAGCGTCTCCGGCTAACTATCTCTCCTGACGGATGGATTTTAAGAATCCATTTTTCGCGGGGAATGGGATAAACCAGACGGACTTTGTGATTTTCAACCAAAGCGCGCAACTTTTTGGCAATGGAACTAAAACTCCCGGTTTGGATCTCGATTAATAGCTGAGGTTCTCCAGTTCGCACCAAATCGATAAAGTAGCCGTCAATCTTTTCCTCCGGTTGATCACCCGGCATGGCATACCACTCTTTGATATTGGCATGGAGTGTACTTTCATTGAAGATATTGATTTGAAATTTTTTGGGTATTGAATTGATGCTCATCTACTCCCGTTTCGCGCCTTGACATACATTGTAAACCAGTCCATTATACATTACTCTAAGATTCTGTGCGAGTAACTCTTTTTTGCGGCATAAAACCACAATATTTTGCATTAGGCGATGTTGCTATACACTAACCTATTAGACGCACAGACTCCTAATGGTCAAATATATCCATATTCAGTCCTAACTTACCAAATCAGTTAATACATTTTTATCCAGCCGCGCAGCCACAATTTTCTCCAATATAAGCGCGATTCCATCCTCTTCGTTGGTTGCGGTAACCAAACCAGCCACCTGCTTTACTTCGGCCGTTGCATTACCCATGGCCACCCCCAACCCGGCTGCGGCAATCAATTCCAGGTCATTGTTCTCATCTCCGAAGGCAACGACCTCTTCCAGAGCAAATCCCAAAGAATCCAAAACCAGTTTTACTCCAGCCAGTTTGGACACATCTTTTAGAAATATTTCACCCCAAGCATTCCCGGTAACCACCATCTGGCAATTTCCGGGCAGATGGGTATCCATCAGCGAAATATCGGTGATCTCCCGGATATCGACTAATATTTTGGCCGCGTTTTTAAACTCGCGTGAATTGAAGTCCACAACTTGATGTTCAATATGCGCGCCGTACTTTTCTAATGAACAATTGCTGAATAAGCAGTCATCAACCTCTACCGACAAGGTACACCCGGGATATTGAAACTGCAACCATTCTAAAATTTCAGAAACCGCGGCGCCGGAAATCAAACTCTGATAAATCAATTGCCGGTCTTGATAAACTTGCGCCCCGTTATAGCAAACGGAATGCCCGTATTGAATCCGTTCGGGGATCCTACCGAACACAAATCGCGGCGGCCGTCCGGTGGCGATGATGATCTCCTTCCCCATTTGCCGCCACTGCCGCAAGATTTGAATCGTCCGTTCAGAAACTGTTTTATCCTTTTGAAACAAAGTCCCGTCCAAATCCAAAACCACTGCCCTAAATTCATGCTTCCCGGTATCAGGCCGCTGTTTCAATTGGCTCCTCCTTTGGATTGGTTATTTGGTTTATGAACTCGCTCGCACTGCCTATTTGAACGTGGGTTCTCTCTTATCTATTTTCGTACTAACCATCCATGCTTGCAGAGCACAACCAGTAATGAAAATACTTTTTCTGACAGGATTAATGAGATTTCACTATATTCACCTATGTCTCATTAGCATAAAACACTATGATTTTAACTTTCTATCATCCTGTAAATCCCGCAAATCCTGTCCAGGACCTTATTTGGGGCCTATTAAATTCACGAGCGTATTTTTAGACGGGATTTACAGGATTTATTGGATTGAAACGTTTTAAATCAACTGCCTTTGCTTTTATGAAAAATCCCCTTCACCCCGTGAATCCTGTCTAGATTGGTTTTTGGGATTTCTATTTCCGTATTAACTAATTCCAGATAACTTATTTACTATTTTAATTTGCGTTTCGCCGTCGGTTACCCGGATGAACTTTACCAACAAGGAAACCCGGTTTTCCCGGTCAAGAAGATCCCAGTAATCATCGGCTAAGCGGTTAATCTCGGCGGAGATTTCAACCGGGTAAGGCTCGCCCTCAAAGGACGGCAACGGGTTACCATCACCGCGATAGGTATGTAAACAGTGGCCGACTCCCGGAACGGCGGTCTTATAGTTAAAATAATGGCGGATACAAACCTCCGGGTGTTCCGGCAATGCTTTAAGTATGGATAACTGATAGGCTTGATTTTTGGAATCAAGATCCACCAGACCGGAGATCCGGGGAGTATAATTGGGGGCATCCGGTTCAAACTCCCGGGTGTTCAGCGCCGTTTCAAAACTCCCGCCCCTTTGCAACGTTTGATAGATGGTATCGGTCTGGTCGCCGTTGGATACAATATGGCTTTTGACGCTGAATCGTACCGGATAATATATAATCAGCGAAGGATCCACAACCTTTTTCTCATCAAAGGCCCGGGTTTTTACAAACCCGTTTTCAGCGACAAAGATCCGGTTGCGGCTGTTCTCGCTGCGTCCCATGATCCAGTATATTTGGACATAATGGCGGGCATCCGGGGTCATCCCGATAACGATTCCCCGCCCAGGATAAGGATTTTGCTTAAGGTGTTCGCGATTCGTTTTCATGAATTCGTTGAGACTTGCCATCCTCGTCATCCTTTCAAATGGAAATTCATTGTGTGCTTCGATAACGGGAGCCCCTTTTCCTTCTGGTAAATTATTTGGTTTCCGCATCCACCTGCTGTTTAACTTTCCATAAATATTGATACAAAGGCCCCAATAACCCAAAACCATCTATTAAATGACGGGTTAAATCGCTACTCAATAACAAATCATCCGTCTCCCGCTGGCAGGAAAGGTGAAAACTTTTGAATTGGCACCACTCACGGATAACTGCCGGCAAGTCCGGCCGTAATTCTTTCTTATAACAGTCGCCTTCCAGTTTAAATATGCCCGTAGCCCGGTAAAATCCGACAGTCTCTATAAAATCCGCGGGCTTGGCGGCTATCATAGCTCGAAATTTATCCATTACCCCTTTGGAAGCACTGTAAAATCCCATTCCATAGCGGTAGAACTCCGGGGTGATTTCAAAATAAAACGCGGGGGCTTCTTTCCAGTCTAGACTCCGGCGTTTGAAAGTCAGCCATATGGAGCTGCGGTAAAGTGATTTGTTTTTAGAAAACCGTGTATCGCGATAAATCCGGGAGATGGTTTTACTCACCGCTGGTGTGGTTATAAAATACGGATCGATGGTAAGCATAAATCCGCTCAAATCGCTGACCAGGTATTGAAAGGGTTTTACCAGACTCTCCTGATATCGTTGTTTGTTGGCTTCAAACCAGGTTTTATTGTTGTTATCACGGATATCCTTTAGAAACTGAACGGCATCCGGTGAAAAACCTTTGAAAGTAAGGTTGCTCTCTTTCAATGAATCACCTCGCATATATAGACTCCGGTTATTAAGAAATCATTTTTAGATATAAGTCCAGCGTTTGATTTAATTCCGCAACGACTATATCAATAAAATCGTCATACTCCTCTTTAACATGGGCCTTATCCAAAGCATCATAATATTGCACTCTGTTATCCTTTTTAATGATAATCGGCAGGTATCCGTTTTTCATGAGCTCAAGGTTCATTAAAAGCCTGGCTGTTCTCCCGTTTCCATCAGTAAAGGGATGGATCTTTACGAATTTAATATGCAGCAGGGCGGCTCTTTGAACTGGATGCAAAGCTTGGACCTCATTGGAATACCATTTTTGCAGTTCCTTCATTTCCGCCGGCACATGAACAGCCTCAGGAGGAATATGGGTTGCCCCGCTGATGATTACGTTTTGTGTCCGATAAACCCCCGCATTCTCATCATCAATACCTTTTAAAATCAGGCGGTGAATATTTTTAATCTGCCATCCGGATAAAAGTTCTCTTCTAGATACAATATCTTCAACATAAATAATCGCATCCCGGTGATTGATGACTTCCAAATGCTCGCGTAAAGTCTTTCCTCCGATGGTGATCCCTTCCAGCACCACCTTGGTTTCCGACAGTGTCAAGGTATTTCCCTCAATGGCATTGGAATTATAAGTCCATTCCAACCATAAATGCTCTTTAATACCGGCTAATGTATGCTCCGGAAAAGGCCTTTTTTGATCAAGAATTTGCTTTTTTGCATCAACCGTATCAAATCTCATAAACTCTCACCACCGGTATGAATTCACGGTTATTGATTTGATTATATCGTATAGGATTTGCCCATAAAAGTGTTTTTGGGAACATAACCAAGGTTCCTTAAAGTCATTAAAAACATTTACTCGCGCAGAGACGCAGAGGCGCAGAGAATATCGGAATCCTCTTTCTCCTGCTTCGCAACAAGCTTCCATACAACCCCAAACCCAATCAAGATAACCAACGTAGTGAGAATCCCGCCCTCGGGACCGAAAAAGCCGCCGCTGATAATGTCATTACGAAGTATTTGGATATGGTATAACCCGTCAAAACGGCTGCCGCTCACCGGAAAATTGAAGATATTCCCCTCAAAATAGTTCCAGGAAATATGATAACCGATAGGCATCCATAAGTTCCCGGTTTTAAGATACATAAAAGCAAACAGGAACCCCACCAAAAAGATATTCAACATGCCAATCCAGTTGATATGGGGATTTAACCCGTGCAGCAAAGTAAACAGCAATGAGGAAAGCAGCACCGACACCCATAAACAGTTCATTTGCTGGAAAACAAAGATACAATAGCCCCGGGAAAACAGCTCTTCCTGGATGCCCACCAAAATAAACAATATCAGGCCCCAGAGTAATGACATGGAAATATCAGGCGACATGAATCCGTTCTCTAATGCGATATGCCCGGTAACCAGCAGAATAACGAAGATCACGGTCATTGAAACGGCGCCCAAAAGGAAACCAAAAAGCAGGTTCCCGAAATTGCCCTTTAAACGCGTCAAGCCAATATCTTTGGGCTTTTTATGATCCAATATCCATAGTACAAATAATACAGATCCGCCAAAAATCAGCGGAGTGGCAATGGACCATTCATCAGCCACAACATCTGAAATACCTGAGACAATACTAACAATCTGATATAGAACCAGACCTGTCAATAAACAAGCCAGCACCAACCCGATCTTCCACCCGGAACGGATTTGGCGGTTACGATTGATGAAGATAGTTCGTAATATTCCCATGACGGCTCCTTAACAGCTAACGGTTTCCTTGACGAGCTTCACAAAATCCAGCACATCGGCCTCCGTGGTATCGAAGGCGGTCATCAGCCGCGCTTCGGATGTGGCTTCGTTCCATATATAAAAATAGTATTGGGCTTGGAGGGCCGGTACATACTGCGCCGGAATAATGGCAAAAACGGCATTGGCTTCTACCTTTTGGGTAATCCGTATCTGCGGAACCTTTGCCAGTCCGGCCGCTAACAATTGGGCCATCTGATTGGCATTACGGGCGTTTTTCAGCCATAAATCATTACTGAGCAAGGCTTCAAACTGGGCCCCCAGAAACCGCATTTTGGACATCAATTGCATGCCTTGTTTCCGGATATATTTAAAGTTTTCCGCCGGTTGACGGCCAAAAAAGACTACCGCTTCCCCGAACATCATACCGTTTTTGGTACCGCCGAATGACAAGATATCCACGCCGCAGTCAACGGTGGTTTCTTTCAAGGAAACGTTTAAAGAGGCGGCCGCATTGGCAATTCTGGCCCCGTCCATATGGAGGAGCATCCTGTTCTCATGGGCAAAGTCAGCCAGTTCCCGGATCTCTTTCAGAGTATAGACCGTTCCCAACTCCGTGGATTGGGTTATGGAAATTACGCGCGGCTGATTATGGTGCTGATTGCCAAGGGCATGAAGCTCTTTCTTGATGGGTTCAACCTTCAATTTGCCGTCCAGAGCTAAAATTGTAATCAGTTTGCAGCCGGTAAACCTCTCCGGAGCACCGCCTTCATCGGTATTGATATGGGCCGTGGCCGGACAGACAACTGCATGAAAGGAATCCGTAATGGTCTTTAATCCTAGAACATTGGCCCCGGTTCCGTTGAATACAAAATAAGCCTGGATATCCGCGCCGAAATGCTCCCGAAACTTCCGAGCAGCCCGTTCCGTATACGGATCGTCGCCGTAAGCCAATGTATACCCAATATTGGCTTCATTGATGGCTTTCAATACCTCGGGATGCACCCCGGTATTATTGTCGCTGGCAAAATTTTTAACCGGTTTCATCGGTTTCACCTCAAATAATCATTACACAAAAAACCCAAATTCCCTTTTAATTTCCCGAAATTATCCAGGTTTTATGTTCAAAAGTTAACTGACCGGGTTTTAATTCTAAAGCAACAACGAGGATTTATTGGATATATGTGGAATAGTGTTTGTGAAATTGATTTTAGGAAATAAATGAGTTTCGCAATATTGCATATGACGTATGAGAATATTGAATGTATTGTTTCCGCTGAAGCAGATTTGGAAGATTGCCGACTTCAAAAAAATCGACGTTTCTGATAAATATAGCGTAACTCTGACGAACTACTTTCTCCTGTTTTTCTCACCCGCTTCGTGATACAATATCCTTGATCCATAATATTACCAGCAATGTATCTCCACTGTTTCATGGCGCTTTGGCATCAAGGAGGAAAACAAATGAAACTTTCAGATATTTGCATAATTACCGAAGATGTACCCTTGCTGACGCAATTTTACGAAAAGGTATTACAAGTCAAAGCAATTGGAGACGAAATACACGCTTCGTTAGGTATTGGAAGTGAAGGCATTGCCATCTATTCCAAAAAAGCCGCTGAAAGCGATATGCAATTTGATTTTTCAACATTTTGGGGCTCAGGCAACTTTACCATCGGTCTGAATGTTGATGATGTCGATCAGGAATACGAGCGGCTAAAGTCACTTCCGGTGGAATTTATCACTACTCCAACTACTTACCCATGGGGAGCGAGATCGGTTCACTTCCGAGACCCTGACGGCAATATCATTTGTTTTCGAACAATCTTAAACAACAAACTTGAAGGTCAATCATGAACCAATCAATTCGAATTCTGCCGTGTCTCGATATGCAAAATCTGTTTGTTTATAAATATTTATAAAAATTAGGACATTTTCGTAAAGGAACCCTGAAATGAATACATTTGAAGCGATCAGTCAGCGAAGGAGTATTAGAAAGTATAGAGATGAACAAGTACCACGTGATTTAATCGAGAAAATACTAGAGGCGGCCATGTTGGCTCCTTCCGGAAAGAACCGTCAACCGTGGAGATTTGTGGTTTTAGAAGGAAGAAAAAAAACCGAGTTCATCGATTTGCTAAAAACTACCGAAAAGGTTAGAGGGTTTGAAGGCAACAATACGGGGAGTTTTAGACAAACGATTACCGGCATGGATAAGGCGCCTGTTGTAATCATAGTATTAAATGCTTACTTTGATACTTGCATTGAAGACGGAAGGTTAAACCATTATAGATGGCTCACCGACGTTCAGTCCATAGGAGCAGCAATCCAAAATATGTTGTTGCATGCTCACGAATTAGGTGTTGGAACTCTTTGGATCTGCGACATTTTATATGCTGAAAAAGAAATCCGGGCATGGTTGAATACCGAACTACAACTTATTGCCGCTGTTTCCCTGGGTTATGCAGATGAACATCCTTTCCCGCGTCCCAGAAAACCTTGGAAAGAAGTAACTGGTTGGCTGGATAAGTAAGAAAGGAAAAAAATGAAAAATTAAGAGGGAAAACCATGAGCAGCCATGACAATCATCAACATGAATTTGAACAATTTCTCGAAAGTTACCGGGTGAATAAAAACAAACCCTTGAAGACCTTGTTTTTTTTATACCGGGGCAATATGAAACAGCTTCTCCTGTCCAGCTTGTTTTTTCTGGTGAAGCATTCCCCGGTTTGGATTATACCCATCATTACGGCTAACATCATCAATATCGCCAGCCAACCGTCGCAACACACCATAGCCGAATTGGGGATCAATCTGGGAATCGCTTGTCTGATCATCCTCCAAAACATTCCAACCCATATATGGCACGTCCAATTTTTCAGCCGGGCCATCCGTAATGTGGAAGCTGGTTTACGGGGCACATTGGTACGCAAACTTCAGCAATTGTCCATTTCATTTCATAAAGAACTTAGATCAGGCAAATTACAAGCCAAAGTCATCCGTGATGTGGAAGCCATCGAATTTTTATCACGCCAGTTTTATACCACCATCCTACCGGTTATTTTCAATATTATCGTGGCTTTGGCGGTAACCATCAGTAAAAGTATTACGGTAACTTTATTTTTTCTGTTAACCCTCCCGGTTTCCGTACTTTTGGTAATTTTTTACCGCAAAAAAATCCGGCGGACCAATAATGAATTCCGGTGTGAAATTGAGGAAATGTCCAGCAAAGTATCGGAAATGGTGGAAATGATACCGGTGACCAAAGCTCATGGACTGGAAGACTTTGCAGTCTCCCGAGTTGATAACCAACTGGACAGAGTCCGGGATGGCGGCTACCGCCTGGATATTATCACCGCTTATTTCGGAGCTTCCAGTTGGGTTGTTTTCCAAATCTTCCAGGTTTTTTGCCTGGCATTCACCGGCTTACTGGCATATCGTGGCCAAATATCCGTTGGAGATGTGGTTTTATACCAGAGTTATTTTACTTCGATTTTGAACCAGATCTCCAATACTATCAATATGTATCCTAACCTGGCCAAAGGAATCGAATCCGTGAAATCATTGGGTGAAGTTTTACTGGCCGATGACATTGAAGATAACCGGGGTAAAATCAAGCTCAAACAGGTCGCCGGATCATTTGCCTTCAAAGAGGTGGGATTTTCCTACAGCCCAACCGGCAAGCCGGTATTACGAAACCTCAATTTGGAGGTGCAAGGGGGCGAATGTATCGCTTTAGTTGGCGAATCCGGTGTCGGAAAGTCAACTATTCTTAATTTGGTAACCGGTTTTTACAAGCCGACCAAGGGAAAGATAATCATTGACGGGATTGATTTGGCTGATATTGATCTCTATAAATACCGCCGGTTTTTGGCCGTTGTCCCCCAAAACACGATTCTCTTCGCCAGCAGTATCCGGGATAATATAACCTACGGATTGACCTCCGTTGATGAAGCAGCATTATGGAATGCCGTTGAATTTGCCAACCTGAAAGAATTCATTACACAATTGCCGGACGGCATCGAAACAGTCCTGGGAGAACACGGCGCAAAACTATCCGGCGGACAACAACAACGAATCGCCATTGCCAGAGCCTTCGTCAGGGACCCCCGGATCATTATCTTTGATGAAGCCACATCAGCGCTGGATAATCGTTCTCAATTGCAGATCCAGGCGGCAATGAAACAACTAACTAAGGGAAGAACAACCTTTATCGTTGCTCACCGGCTTTCAACCATCCGCATCGCCGACCGGATCGCCGTCATTAAGGACGGAACCTGTGTTGAGACCGGCTCCTACGAAGAATTAATCGACCGTCACGGCGAATTCTATCAGTTGAAAAAACTGGAGGCTTGAATCCGAAGGAGGATTTTAACAATGACCCAACCTACTTTCAAACCGGGACAAATATGGCTGGATACCGCAGGTAAACCGATTCAGGCCCATGGCGGCGGAATTCTTTTTGACAAAGGCACATACTACTGGTATGGCGAAAATAGGGAAACTCCAACGCGAAAGATTCATGAAATAGCGGATTGGGACTGCAAACGGACCGACGTTATCGGGATATCCTGCTATTCTTCGCCGGATCTTTATCACTGGAAAAATGAAGGCGTTGTTTTAACAACAATACCGGATGATCCCGCTCATGATTTGCATCCGTCAAAGGTGGTGGAACGGCCAAAAGTGATTTATAACGATAGCACCGGAAAGTATGTAATGTGGCTCCATATTGATACCTGGGATTATAAGTACGCAGCCACCGGGGTGGCTATTAGCGATAATCCCACGGGGCCTTTCCGTTACCTTGGCAGTTTTAAACCAAACGGAGCCGACAGCCGGGACATGACCGTTTTTAAAGACAGTCGTGGAGAGGCTTATCTGTTCCATTCCTCCGAATGGAACAAAACCATGTATGTCACTCCGCTCGCTGACGACTATTTGAGCACCGGGAAAACCCTTGCCAGGATATTTATTGATCAAAGCCGGGAAGCCCCGGCGGTCTTTAAACGCAATGGAAAATATCATATCATCACCTCAGGCTGTACCGGCTGGGACCCCAATCAGGCCCAGTCCGCCGTAGCCGACGCCGTAACAGGTCCCTGGGAAACTCAAGAAAATCCCTGCCGGGGAAAAGATGCCGCCATCACCTTTTACGCCCAAAGTACTTTTGTATTTCCGGTTGCGGGCTATAAAGATGCCTACATCTTCATGGCCGATATTTGGAACAAGGACGACTTGGAGAACTCCAGATATGTATGGCTGCCGGTCCGCTTTGAGGGTGATTCGCCCGTTATTGAATGGAGGGATGAATGGGATTTATCGGTATTTAATAGCGATTAAGTCATGAAATAAAACTCCCTCCTTGCGGTTAGCCTATACCTAGAATTATGAATTCAATGGAGTATCAATGTTAGTCCGTCTTGGTTATGTGGCCAACGCCCTGCGGCTTGAGAACTGTTCGCCTTCCCGCACGGTCACTTTCCATAATATTGAAAAAATTCATGGCTATGAAAATCAAATCAGCAGGTTGACCACGATTGCCCGGGAAAACCTGGCCAACACCTTACGGATTTTAAAAGCCAACGTCTTTGACGGTATCCTGGTTTATCGTTTCACTTCCAAACTAATTCCGCTATGTACTCATCCCAAATTTTGGAATTGGGATTATTTTTCTTCCTTGCGGAATGACTTTCAAAAAATTGGTGGGTTGATCAAAGAGCATGGCATGCGGGTCAGTCTCCATCCGGATCATTTTACCCTATTAAACAGCCCGAAACCGGAGGTTTATAAATCATCATTACGGGATCTGGTTTATCATCAAAATGTTTTGGAAGCCATGGAACTGGGGACGGACGCCAAGTTGGTGATTCATGTAGGGGGCAAATATGAAGACAAAACGGCGGCGATCAACCGCTTCAAAAAGCAATTCAACCAATTGCCGCCGGGAATCAAAAAACGATTGGTTCTGGAAAATGACGACCGTTGTTTCACTGCTGCCGAAGTTTTACATTTGTCCCGGGAAGTGGCGGTACCGATGGTTCTGGATATTCACCACCATCAAATTTTAAATCACGGTGAGGATTTACATGAGTTATTACCGGAGATTTTTGCCACCTGGGGGGAGGAAAGGCCTAAAATCCATATATCCAGTGCCAAAAATAATACCAGTCCGCGTCATCATGCCGATTTCATCGAACCTGATCAAGCCGTCGCTTTTTTAAATTTAAGCACCGTTTGCAGGCGGGATTATGACATAATGATCGAAGCTAAACAAAAAGACCTGGCTCTTTTAAAGCTGGCAGGTGATTTAAAGAAACAAGGTTTTTCAATGGAGCAAAGCCGGATTTACTTATAATCCAGATCATATTGCGTTCTTAAATAAGCTTCAACACTTTGGTAAAACGTTATTCATTGTAATTGTTTCGTTATTGACTCGTTACTCCTATCGAAAAATTCCCGCACTTTTTTGATGGTATAAGATTGTTCCTGCTCCGTCAATTCCGGGAAAACCGGCAGCGAAAGGGCTCGGCGGGTGAGACTTTCACTCACCGGCAGACTGCCCCCTTTATAACCCAACTGTGCAAATACCGGCTGCAGATGCAATGCCAAAGGATAATAGACGGCGGTTTCAATTCCTTTTTCCGCGAGATAATTCCGGAGTTCATCCCGTTTTGGGGTGGTAATCGTAAATTGATTATAGGTATGATCCTCCGAACGGAAAGGGAGTTTGATCCCGGCCACGCTGTGAAGCCCTTGATAATAGTTAGCCGCGATTTTCCGGCGCAACTGAATCCATTGGTTCAAGTAAGGCAGTTTAACCCTGAGAAAGGCTGCCTGAATGGCATCTAACCTGCTATTGAGGCCAAGCATTTCATGAAAATATTTACGCCTGGCTCCATGAACTCTTAACATTCGTAAAACTTCGGCCGATTCGGACCGATTGGTAACCACCATACCTCCATCCCCAAGGGCTCCCAAGTTTTCGGCCGGGAAGAAACTAAAACACCCCATATCCCCTATCGTCCCTACCGGTTGTCCATCGAAGGTGGTCCCCAGCGCTTGCGTGCAATCCTCCACCACCGCTAGTTTATGTTCTCGAGCTATGGTAAGAATGCTCTCCATATCCGCCGACATTCCGAAAAGATGCACCGGGATAATAGCTTTGGTTTTATCGGAAATATTCACTCGGATTTGTTCCGGATCAATATTATAACTTGATAAATCCACATCAACGAATACTGGTGTAGCGCCTATCCGGCTTACTGCTCCGGCAGTGGCGAAAGTGCCAAATCCGGGAAGAATCACCTCATCCCCCGGTTGAATACCCAAAGCCAATAAGCTTAAAGTCAGGGCATCGGTACCGTTTCCGACCCCAATGGCAAATTGGGCATCCAAATATTGGGCCATCTTTTCCTCAAATAGCTTGACCTCATCTCCCATAATGAACCGGCCGCTGTTTAATACTGATTGAAAAGCGCTTTCCAATTGGTTTTCCAACTGGTAGTGTTGCCGGGTTATATCAAAAGCTGGTACTTTCACGATTTTCCTCCTGGCCGTGATGGATTGATAGACGGCTAATTTTCTTTTCCAACTTCTATATTAGTATTAGCCTGCCCCAAAAACGATCAGGATTTACAGAATTATAGGATTTACAGGATAAAATTTATCGGCAAAATAATCTTCTGAATCCCGTAAACCCTGCTGCCCGGTACCCATTTTTCAAGCCCATTATACGATTTTAGAGTTCTCTTTGTTCCCCTTGTCCTCTGGTTAAATAAGTATTTCTACTTTCGATTGCCCCGGTATCCAGTTTACAATAAACCCAGATTTTTTAGCACTTCCTGCAAAATCTTTATTTCATTTGGATTTGCTTCCACCATCGGCAGCCGCATTCCGCCGACTTTAAAACCAAGCAAATTACAGGCTGTTTTCACCATAATCGGATTGGTGGTAATAAATAAAGCCCGGTTCAGCGGATTCATCTCGGCATTGATCCGGATAGCGCCAGATATATCACCGCGGCAAAAGGCGGCAATCAACTCCTGAATCTTCCGGCCTACAATATGGGCTGACACACTGATGACACCAACTCCTCCCACGCTTAAAACCGGTAAAGTCAAGGCATCATCGCCGCTATAAATCAAAAACTCCTTGGGTGCTTTTTCGTAAATCTCACTAATCTGAGCCAAATTACCGGAAGCTTCTTTTACTGCCGCGATATTGGGCACAGCAGCAAGCCGCATCAGTGTCTCCACGGATACGTTTACCCCGGTCCTGCCCGGAATATTATAGATAATTACCGGTAAGCTGGTCTCTTTGGCGATTGCTGAAAAATGTTGGTATAATCCTTCTTGGGTCGGTTTGTTATAATACGGGGCCACTAGCATAACCCCGTCAACTCCCGTCCGTTCCGCTTCCTTGGTCAGTTCAATACTCTCTGCCGTATCATAGCTGCCGGTTCCGGCAATAACTGTCCCTTTGCCGCCCACGGCTTCGACGACCACCTTATAAAGAGCCAATTTTTCCTTCTTCGATAAAGTAGGCGATTCGCCTGTCGTTCCGGCAACTACGATTCCATCGGAGCCGGATTCTACTAAATGAACCGCCAGTTGTTGCGCTATTTGGTAATCCACTTCCAAATTTTCATTAAAAGGGGTTACCATCGCCGTTAATACTTTTCCAAATTTCACCACCCGGATTCCTCCCTTTTTCCGCTAAATGCAAAGTAGTTTTATTAACCATCGGAAATTTGACTTTGATTGTTTTATCCCAGGTCAAACTGTTGGTGTAATGAACGTAACGCTTTTACCATATCGCTTTGCCTGACCAGGCAAGCAATGTTTGTATGAGAATCCGCCGAATGAAAGATGGGAATTTGTTCAGCCTGCAAACTCTTGGCCATCCGGGCCATTACGCCGGGGATGCCTCTCATTCCGGTGCCTACAATTGCTACTTTGGCGTAACTTTTATCAATCTTAATTTCGAGAGGTAACTGTTGTAAAATCTCTTTAGCCTGCTCCATCAGATCTTCTTTAATAATAAAACCGATTTCAAATGGCGTAACATGGATCATGTCCACACTAATACCGGCATCTGCCATCATCTGAAAGATCTCCAATACACGTCCATTAGCATTGAGATCCTCATGGGAACCAATGATGACCAAAGCCATTTCCGCCATATGGGCCAGCCCGGTTACAATTTTATCGCCCTTAATCTCAATTTCCCCGATGGAAATACCATCGGTGATTAAAGTACCCATGGAATCCGAGAAAGTGGAACGGATTCGAAGCGGTACTCGCCCCTCCATGGCGATTTCCACCGCCCTGGGATGAACAACTTTAGCGCCCAAGTGAGCCATTTCACACAACTCATTATAAGTCATTGTGGTCAAAGATTTTGCCTGGGGCACCAGACGGGGATCAGCGGTCATAACGCCTTCCACATCGGTAAAAATATCAATCAGCTCAGCTTTTAAGGCCACACCCAAAGCAGTGGCGGTGGTATCGCTTCCGCCCCGCCCCAAAGTAGTTATGTCGCCATCAGCGGTTACCCCTTGAAAACCAGCCACAACCGCTACCCTTCTTTCCCGGATACACTTCCAAAGATTGTCGGGCTTAATCTCAAGAATTCTGGCATTATTGAAATGATTATCGGTAATAATTCCCGCCTGGCCTCCGGTATAAGCCGAAGCTTTGATGTTTAGGGATTCTAAAATTTGAACTATTACTACGGTAGATATATTTTCGCCGCATGACATCAGAAGATCCAATTCACGGGGTTTCACCTGTTTGTTGACCCCCCGAGCCAATCCGATCAATGTATCGGTAGCATATGGGTCGTTATTCCGGCCCATTGCCGAAACAACGACCACCACCTGGTAACCTTGTTCCAAAGCTTCTTTTACCTTCTCAGCAACCTTCCGGCGGCCATCCGCAGTTGCCACTGAAGTACCGCCAAATTTCTGCACGATTACGCGCATTCATTTTCCTCGCTTTCAAGCGATTAGATTGTTACGAGTACCGGCTGAATCTGCCTTTGCTCCATTGCTCCCATCAGCGTCTCCGGAATTAAATTCATCTTTGCAACCAGCGATGCCTGTTTCATCTCCGGCGCATCCTGACCGAACGGTACAAAATAGACATTCTTTTTATTTAACAAAACGGCTAAATTGCGGGCATTGGCACTCAACCCGTCATTGGTTGATATGGCAATGACTACAGGTCGATTGTTTCGCAACTGAGCTTTACAAGCCATTGTAACACAAGTATCGGTAATTCCCTGCGCCAATTTTGCCATAGTATTTCCGGTGCAAGGCGCAACTAAGACCAAATCAAACAATTTCTGAGGACCGATAGGCTCAACCTCAACCATTGTAGTCAAAGGTTCTTTTCCGGTGATGGCTACCACCTTACTGCGTACATCTTCCGCCTTCCCGAAACGGGTATCGGTATCCCGAACCGCCGGCGAAAAGATTGGGGTAATTATCGCCCCGCCATCGACAAGAATCTGCATAACTGAAAGTACTTCATTTACGGTACAATGGGAACCCGTGATGGCAAATCCAATTTGTAATCCGGTAAACATTATCTGTCACCCCCATTCAAATACTCACGGATTAATCGCGGTATGGATGATGACAGAATGAAGCCCGCAGTTTTGGGGGCAACCTTTCCTGGCAGTCCAGGCGCCAAAAGCGCCTTAATATTAAAACGGCGAGCTGCTTCGAAATCCGTACCGTACGGCGGTGAAGCCAAATCAATGATTAATGCCTGGGACGACATTTTACTAATTAAGGCTTCACTTAAAATTAAGGACGGTACTGTATTAATAACGATATCCGCCGCTCCGATGATTCCGTCTAAAGAATTTACGGCGATTTTTTCGTAACCTTGCTCCCAGGCTCTTGCCAATGATGCAGAACGACGGGCGGCTACAAAGATCTTAGAGCCTAAAGCTTTAAAAACACGGGCTACCGTTATTCCAACCCGGCCAAATCCGATGACAATTGTGGTACTGTTGTGAATCGTTATCGGAAGTTGTTCCATGGCAATCTGAAGGGCGCCTTCAGCAGTAGGAATCGAATTTAAGATGGCAATTTCATCATCATTGGCATACTGTAACACTTTCAACTGAAGCGCGTTCGCTTTTTGAATCCAGCGTGGCGGCATTGATCCGGTAACGATTAATGTACCTTTCGCTAAAGAAGGTATTAAACTCCCGAAATTAATGGTTTGATCGCTTTTATAGCCGGACACAATCCCGGCCTCATTCATTCCATTGATGGGGAGTAAAATAACTCTTGTATTTACAAGTTCATCCAAGCTGGAGCCAAAACTCACCGCGGCCGGAACCTCTGTGGGCGGGTGGCCATAGATGCGCACTTCCTTGAAAAGGCCAGTAAAAACTTTTGCGACTTCAATTTGGCGTAAATCGCCCCCGACAATTGCAGCTGAAAAACCATATGTTTGCTCCACCGCGTCTCCTCCTCCGACTATACGCTATCATCAATTTGATGACATTGTAGTATATTCTGCGTCTAATCAGGAGGTGAAGCAATTGACACCACGATCCAAATACCCGAAACCTTAGAGTATAATCAATCTTCAGAAAAGAATTTGATCTAATCCGTAAGTCAATCCGGGTCTTCTGCTTATATTCTTTACAGCAAATACAACCCCCGGCATAAAGCACTCCCTGCTTAGTGAATCATGGCGGATGGTAAGGGTTTGTCCCTGACCACCGAAAATAACCTCTTGATGTGCAATTAATCCGGGCAGGCGGATACTATGTAAATGAATTCCACCCATTTCTCCACCACGGACCCCTTTAATTTTTTCCTCCCCGATTGATTCTTTACTAGATTCACTCCGGCTGTTCATAATCATTTCGGCTGTTTTTATGGATGTGCCGGAGGGAGCATCCAATTTTTGATCATGGTGAAGTTCGATAATTTCTACTTGGGGAAAGTATTTGGCGGCTTCTGCGGCAAACCTCATCATCAACAAAGCTCCGATGGCAAAATTAGGCGCCACTAAAACATTTGCTCCGTAAGTATTACACCAATCGGAAATTTCCTGAAGGTCCTGTGTTGATAAACCGGTGGTACCGACAACAGCATGAACTTTTGCTTGTAATGAAATCTGGATATTTTGCAGTATGGTCATGGGAATCGTAAAATCAACAATAACTTCTGGCTTATCCAGGTGCAACGCCTCTTCCAAGTCACCGCGAACCTCGACTCCAAGAAGTTCCCCCCCAAGCACCGACCCGATATCTTTGCCGACATTTCTTATATCTACTGCGCTTACCAAGGTAAGATCATTATCTTTCAGAACAGCTTTGACTACTTCTTGTCCCATTTTACCGCAAGCACCGGTAACCAATACTTTTATTTTTGCCACGACCGAATCACTCCAGTTTGTTCCATAATCTCTATACAGAGCCAAAAACAACAAAAAAGGTTGGTATCTTCCAACCTTTGATTTCGGATTCCGAAAAAATGGCGGCAAGATAGCTCTTCACCTTTGGTAAGAGGCTGCCTAAAAAATAATTTGAATCCGCAATGCTAAATACCTTTTAGGGCAGCCCCATGGCGGTGACAGTACCGGGACTCTTAATCACGATACCAGCTCGGAATACGGCGCTATTCCGGCTTCGGCGAATCATCCTTTCACTCTGTTTCATCGGTTCTTGCCCAACCTCATATTCAAGCCAACCAGAGTTACTGATAAGGTTCGCGCCTCTACTCTACCAGGGATATAAATTAAGATGTTCGATATTTCAAAGAGGTGAAAACTCTTATCTAAATTTGTACTACAAAAAGCGCAAACTGTCAAGCAGTTAATATGGTCACCATTACGATTTTACATTTTCCACAATAATTAATTCATCACTTATCTTTTTAATTTTCTGCCAGGGAATGGTCATGATTTCTTTCTCCCGCCCTCCGACTCCAATTTTCACCAGAATCAACGCCTCCACAAAACCGGTGGCGGTATTCACTACTAATTCACTTTTACGGATGACACCTAAACGATCTCCCGTATTTATATTAATAACTTCCTTGCCTTCCAATTCACTTGCGCGCAAACTTCCCCCCCCAATGCTTTAACCGGAAACTCCACCCTCCGGCAAAAAAATCTTACAAAGAAGCCTATTATTAATAAATTATGTGGGAGTTATCGATTTTAGAGCAAAAACTATCCATTTTGGCGGGTGGCTGTGCAAAATATACGGGTTGATTCCTGGGAATAATTCCTTTGGTATGCAGCATATACTATGGGGACATGCATTTCGTATGGAATTTCATTATATGGGGACAGTCGTGAAGAAATACGGTAATATAACTCAATCAAAAAATAGCAAGAATCTCCGCAACAATAAAAAGGTTCAAATTACCTTTTATTCCGGAAATTTTGATTATATTTACATTGAATATTCCAATGGATCAAGAATCCAAATTATCAGACCGGCATTTTCGAAAACCCCTGAAAAATAAAACTGGAGGCGATGATTTAAATCATCACCTCCAGTTTCTATATCTTTTCCGGTTCGGAGGGAAAAGAGATATCACCAAGGGTCCTGGCAAGCTCCACATCGTATTTTGCCTTGGTTGCCAAATCCCCCAGAGAAACCATTCCAACCAATTTCTCGTTTTCAACCACCGGTACACGGCGAATCTGTTCATTGGCCATAATTCCTGCCGCTTGATTCAGGCTCATCTCCGGATTAACCGATGTAATTTTCGTCGTCATGATATCCTGGACCGGAGTAGAGTATGGATCCCTGCCATGCGCTATATTACGGACTACAATATCCCGGTCGGTCAAAATTCCTAAAATCTTCTCCCCTTCACAAACCGGAATCGCCCCTACATCATGTTTTTGCATTAATTGAGCTGCTTCTACTACATTCGTCCGGGGATTTACGGATGCTACCTGATGAGTCATAATGTCCCTTATCTTCAAAACAACACATCCTTCTCTTTTTGCTTTTAATCTTCCCTGGCGGTTGAAACTAATTCACCAAAAGAGATGAAGATCAAGGGGTAATTGCTGCCAATACTACCTTAATGCCCTAATTTCCTTACATTCAGATCTTTTTTCATCAATCAAACATTCCACTTCATTTAAAATCGAATCCGTAGCGAAAGGTTTGGCCAGTTTCCCGGCATTCTGCCGCATGAGTTGAATTTTGGCCGGATTATGCAACAAGTCTTCCATGATGAACTCTAGCTCGGAAATGTCTTTAATATGGACGGCGGTTCCAGAATTGGTTAAAAACTCGGTATTGCCGTCTTCCTGTCCCGGAGTCGGCCGAATAATCAGCAACGGCAATTTTTGGGCCAGAGCCTCAGCTACGGTCAACCCTCCCGGTTTAGAGATCAGTAGATCAGCTGCAGCCATATATTCGTAGATATTATCGACAAATCCCATAATACGTCCCCGCAATCCGAGCATGCCCAGTACTTGCTGTAATTCTGCATATATTTTTTGATTACGGCCGGCAATTCCGATAACTTGAAATTCCTTGGTCAACCGGCTGAGGGTAAACAAAACTTCCACCAGTGGGCCGATGGCATTACCGCCGCTCATTAGCAGTAACAACGGTAAATCTGGATCAAGTTCCAGCTTGGCCCGGATCTTCTTTGGATTTAACTCTTTTGTAAAACAAGGGCGAACCGGAATACCGGTATCTTTAATACGGTAATCCTCGACTCCAAGATTTTGCAATTCGGCAACCATTCCCGCATGGGCGACGAAAAACATGGAGGTATTGGAATTTACCCACATATGATGAGATACATAGTCGGTTATAACCGCACTGTTTGGTATTGAATAATGAGGATACATATACGAAGCCACAGAAGCTGGAAAAAAGTGGGTGGATATAATAGCATCCGGTTGATATTCCTTGATTAGTTCCCGATATTTCCTTAATCCAATATATACTTCGGATTTTCTAACCGGGGACCGGGGCCGGTCAGCCAAATTATAAAGCAACTTATAAACCGACGGAGTATGCTTGGTTACTGCGTAGTAAGTCTGTTCTATCCAGCGGCCGAAAGTTGGTGTGGCATAACGTAAAAAATCAATATGGCTGGCCTCTCCGCCAAATTTTTCGATATATGCTTCACAGAGAGCCTCTCCAGCCTTTACATGCCCAACCCCAATCGATGCTGACAAAACTAAAAGGCGGTTCTTCATTCATACCTCCACATCGAATTGTTAACATAAGTTTGTAGATTTATTTTAATTATATACCACTTTGCGTTTGGACGTAAGAGTTTTTATTTATAATTCAATGGTAAGAATAACTTTATATTACAATAAACGCGGTTTTTGGGCGGCAGCAAAACCTAGTTCAATACGCTCACGAATTTTTTCCGGGCAAAAACTAAGCGAATTAGGTTCTATGATCGGATTCGATGGACTGATAAGGTATAGAGGCACTTTCTTCCGGCCGGGGAAGGACTCCGGACGCTGGTTAATCTGATGGGCCAACTGAATATCGTTGGCATTGATCTCATTGACTAAAATATCAATGGTTCGCAGCAAAGCTTCCAATGAACCTTTCGTTTGAGCATACCCCAAATAGGGTGAAAGATCCTCCCGGACTGGAGAATTGATAACGACCACAATTTCATCCGGTTGTTCGTCGAAGACTGCGCCGAGGGGTGTAACATCACGGAGCCCGCCATCATAACAATGCTTGGAGTTGATCATGACTCCGGGAAAAAGCAACGGCATACTGGCGCTTGCCAAGATATATTTGGGAAAATCCGCCCATAATTCCTGTCGCCGGTTATCGGCATATAGCAATTCACCTGTTTCGACGGCTACCGCTGTAATTTTCACAACCTTAGCCGGATTGCCGCACAAGCGCTTGAAGTCGATTTGTTGGGCGATGATCTTCTCTAAACCAATGGGCTTATAGAGATAATCCCGAAATAACAATCCCAGTCCACCTAAAATACTCTTCCGATATATTTGATCATCACCAGTGATGGCAAGCCAAAAATCTTTCAATTTAGCCGCATAATGAAGCAATTCCTGAAAATTGCCGGCTTGACCAAGAAAACTCACATTTAACGCACCAACACTGGTTCCTAGAAAAACATCAAAATCCATACCGCGCTTCCGGACTAAATAATCAATAGCACCGACCTCAAATGCACCCAGGCAACCTCCACCCGATAATACCAATGCCCGTTTCATTGCTTTTTCCTCCCAGGGGTGCTTTAAATGATTATTTCCACCCCAGAGTTATGCCCCTTTTCAAAACCGAAAAAAATATCCGTATTTTAAAATAATTCTCCTTATATTGTCGGCATGTTTCACAAAATCATTAGCCCTAAAAGAATTGACAAGAGTATCATTATATTCAAAAAAGTTATCCATATACCCACAAATTTTATCCACAATGTGGATAACTTCTGGAAATAATTTTACGGCTAAATTTCCGGTAATAAAAAATAACGCGTAAACATCTATTAACATTATATGAATGATTTTTATGAATTCTCACTTAAACCCTATATAATGGGACCAATCCTTGTCAGGGGCGTAAATCTTGGCCTCTTCCCGGCCGTTAAGAACTCGTAACGCACCGTCCGCTAATGCTTCCATTTCAAACTCGCCCGGAAATACAATGACGGGGGCAATAAAAGCTACCCGCCCTTTGACCAATTCCATAAAGCGTTCCGAATATGCCAATCCTCCCGTAAGTACAACAGCGTCCACATTACCTTCAAGTACTGCGGCCAATCCCCCAATTTCCTTGGAAACCTGATAAGCCATAGCTTCAAAGACCTCAGCCGCATTAGAATTACCAGCGGCAATTCTTGCTTCCACTTCCCTGCCATCATTTGTACCCAGATAGGCTACCAATCCGCCTTGACCGGCCATCATCCGCAGCATTTGCTCTTTGGTGAAGCGCCCCGAATAACAGATCCTGATTAAATCCCCAATTGGCAGTGTTCCCGCCCGTTCCGGAGAAAAAGGCCCTTCTTCAATCCCGTTGTTAACATCGACCACCCGTCCATATTTATGAGCGCCAATGGTAATTCCGCCCCCTAAATGGGCGACGATCAACCGGACTTCTTCATATGCTTTGTTAAGCTGTGCCGCTGCCTTACGGGCGGCCGCTTTTTGATTTAAAGCGTGAAATAAGCTCTTACGCCGGATCTCCGGCCAGCCCGAATAATAGGCCAGTGGTTCAAACTCATTCACGACGACCGGATCCACAATATATGCTTTAACACCAATCTCCATCGCGATCTCATGAGCAATTAGACCAGCCATACTGGAAACATGCTTTCCAAAAGCACTGGTTTTCAAGTCGGTTATCATCTGCTCATTAATCTCAAAAACACCGCTAGGAATGGGTTTACACAGGCCACCACGGCCTACGACAACGGTGAAGGTCTTTAAATCAATCTTTTTTTCCTGCAATACCCGATAAACGGTTTCTTTCCGATATTGATACTGATCAAAGATCTCCGTAAACTTGAGCAATTCGCTGCTTGGGTGGATGATAACTTCTAAAAACTCGGGATTTTCATCGTTATATACTGCTATTTTAGTTGAAACCGAGCCCGGGTTAATGATTAACAGCCGATGAGGCAATACCGTCACCCTTTACATTTATTTTGTAAATAACAGGCCAACATAATTGAGTTAACCTTAGTTTCCTTGTGATCTGCCCGTGATGTCAAGACTACCGGTACTTTTGCCCCAATCACAACCCCGCCGGCGGGATAACCTGAGATCATACAAAAAGATTTATATAGTATATTTCCGCTTACCAACTCCGGAACAATGAGTATATCTGCCTGTCCGGCCACCGGATCCGCCTCAAGATGTTTGGTAACCACCGAATCCATAAGCAAAGCATTATCTAAGGCCAGCGGACCGGAAATTAAAGCATTGCCGAAAAATCCTTGCCTTGCTAACGCTACTAATTCAGCCGCATCAACTGTGCTGGGAATTTTGGAATTCACCTTTTCAATTGCCGAAAGAATGGCCACCTTCGGAGGATCGTAACCCAAGGCTCTTGCGACTTCCAAAGCGTTTTGAATAACCGCTTTCTTGCCCTCCAGATTGGGATGAATCAATACAGCCCCATCACTGAGTAGAGTGAACTTTTCCCTTCCCGGCAGCGAAATAACCGCCACATGGGATAACAACCGCGTTTGGGATACCAATCCCTTATCCTTGGCCACCATCGGATGCATTAAATCGGCAGTGGATATTTGCCCCTTCATAATCAGATCGGCTTCCCCGTTTCTCACCAGTTCTACGCTTCGTTCGGCGGCCTTCCGGGGATCGGTTTCCATGATAACTTGCCCGGTTTCGATTGTTACTGAAGGATTTTTCGTAAAAAAAATTAAGACCGGTTTAATCCAACCGGTTTGAGTTGCTTCCCTGACAGCCGCAATAACCTCATCATCATCGGCGCCAACTACCGCTATACGCAGAGGCCCACTCCCCTCAAGAGCTTTTCTTAATTCCGAAAAATTTTTCACCATGGCCTTCATTCCTCCCCCAAGATAACCGATTACTTTTCCGATAATGAGATTTCCAAGGATTCTTCCAAAGCATCCAGATCAAAATCATCGAAATCGAATTCATCCTCGAATTCCGTATCTTTCTCCCCTGCAACGGAAACAGCAGGCTGTTCCTGCGCTGCTGCCATCGTATCCACTAATTCTTCTTCTAATTCAGTATCACTGAATTTGGTTTTCGCCTGTGTGGTCAATGTCTGAGCCAGCGCGCCCAGCTGTTGTGTGGAAATGGTCAAGGTCTGGGCGATCGCGGTTATTTCTCTGAAAATATCATTCAAGTTACCCATTCCTTCTTCCGACGCCATTGTAAAATCATAAGCATTGGTAACCTCCGAATTGATTTCCTTGATAATATCCGCCTGGCTGTTCAAAAACCCGCCGACACTTTGTAATAACGGTAAACCTTCCTGTAAAGTTTGAACAATCCGGGTAAATGTTTCGTTGATCTGGTTGACGTTGCGCATACCTCTTTCAAAGGTCACCGCTGTTTCTTTGGAACTGGTAACCGTTGTTTCCAACTTCGGCAAAAACTTTTTAATAATAGTTTCAATTTGTTTTAACGTCTCCTGGGTTTGAATTGACAATTTACTAATCTTTTGAGCAACTACGGCGAATCCACGTCCATACTCCCCGGCCCGGGCCGCCTCGATAGAAGCGTTCATGGACAGCATTTTAGTTTGCTCGGCGATGTTACTGATGGTTTGCACGATCTCTCCGATATTTTGCGAATCCAGGTTCAACTCTTCGATAGTTTCCAATGTGGTATCGAACTGGCTGACAACCTGATTAATTTCCCGTTCAACCGCGGCTACGTTTTCTGAACCTTGAGCGGCCGTAGACACAATGTTTTCAGTTAATTTAAGGGTCTGAACGGTTAAATCCTGATGTTCATCAGCCCTTTCCGATAAAGTATTCAAAAGTTGCTGAGTCTTGGTCATGCCTTCCCGGGTTTTGGTGGCGTCATCCGCCAAACTTTTGACAATATCGCCGGTAGCTTGCAGGGAAGCATTGGTTTCTTCCGTATAGGAACGCAGCTCTTCGGTGGCGGATGTTAAAGTGGTTGCACTAATTGCGACCCCCTTCAACAGGTTGCGGATATCCTGGAAAGCCTCCTTATTGACCCTTTCCTGATGTGAAATACGTTGCAGCAAGTTGGTTGCCAGATTGGTAATATATGTACATCCTACTCCCACTAATAACAGATAAAAAATCCGGACGGCAACTGCGGCTTGATATGATTGATAACCGGCCGGACGAACCTCGGGAATAAGAACAGTAATTAGCAGGTAGGAAATGATAGAAGCGCCAGTCGCAAAAATAGTGGTTCGTTTATTAAAATAAAGACTGGAAAATACAAGCGCCCAAAAAAAGTTCATAAAATTGCTATCGCTGATGCCGGCCAGTAGAATATTGATAAAAACGACCAGTCCAATTGTGTCCCCAACTAATATATATTTAGTAATACGACTATCAGGCTGATACCGGATTAAATAAAACGGTACGGCGGCCAATATTCCTCCGACTCCCAGTAGATACAGGGCATACCAAAAGGTAAATTTTTCGGTATGAGGAGTAAATAACAGTACCGCAATCACCAGGAGTACCCCCAAAGCAACTCCGCCACTCAGTAGATAAAAGTATATTTTGTTTACCTTCTTTTCATTTTCACGGTAAAACTTGACTTCCTCGCGCATTATAAATTCCTCCTATTGGGTGTGGCAATTATAGAATATATGAAAAAGAAAGCTGTTTTAGGCAAAAAAGGCCCCTGTCAAAACTTTTACTGATATAATAATCGGTAGAATTCCTCAAAATAGTGATAGTAAAACGAAATATTAATCAAGATCGGAACCAAACATGGTTAGTTGCAAAATATCCTGAGTCTTTTTATTTGATTTCTTCCTGGTCTTTTCATTATACATGCTTAAATCAGCTTCTTTCAATAACCGTTCGATATTCAACTGTTCCTGGGATTCCCAAATAGCGGCGCCGATGCTTATGCCGATTTTACGGGCCATTTGATCCGTTTGCTGCCAGCTTTGAAATGCCTCTCGGATTCGCCATCTAACCAACTCCAGAATCTCCCGATCCCCTTTAATAAGAATTACAAATTCATCTCCGCCCAAACGGCAGATAATATCGTTTTCCCGAACCGATGTTTTTAAAATCGCAGCAAAGCTTTTTAATACCGCATCCCCGACCAAATGTCCGTGCCGGTCATTGACTTTTTTAAAATTATCGATATCAATAAGCAGCAACCCAATCGCGGAATCTTCCTTACGTCCCCGGGCCAATTCTTTTTTCACGAATTCAATCAGCCCGTTACGGTTGTATATTCCGGTCAACGCATCCAGAACTACATTATTCTTTAATTCTTTAAAGATCAAATCATAAGGAGCCTCAATTCCAAATGTAATGATGAGTTGGTAAATTCGCAGAGTAGCCATAATTTTGGCTGAATGGCCAAGCCAGTTCAGCCACCAGCCGGTCCCCTCAAAAAACAGGCCGCATCCTGCGGCAATCAGGGTAAAAATAATTGTTGCCTGAATATGTCCATAAATCCGGCTATTGAAAAATCGGCGTTTGACATATAAATGAACTCCGGCTGCAATTAACAAAAGAATGTTAAATCCTTTGGCGGATATTATCAAGGATTTTATCTGAACCGTGTAAGGCAATCCATAAACCAGAAAACTGCCAAAAATAAGAATCAAACCAATTGCCGCAAGTATTCCGGAAGTCATTCTCCGGGAAAACCGGCGGGCGGTAAACAATGGTACCAAAAACAATGCCGCTGCCTGAAATATAAATTCACATCCGTTGAGAAGGTTGGAAGCCGCGTTTCCAATCCCCGGAAAAATTTCGAGACGGGAATCGGCAAGCAGATGAAGTAAGTTAAAAGACCCGATAAAAAAATAGGAGTATCCCAAAAATAGCAGCGGGTTACTCCTCGAATAACGAAAAGTCTTTACAGCCAGCACATATATCAAAGCGGCGAGTATAATATTGAAGCCTTCGGCTACTGTGTGAAACAGCGTATCATTGGATACAGCCATAATTACCGAAGTCCCAATACCCAATGCTAGATATCCGGCTTTTCTCCAGTCCACCCTTATCTGCTGCCCTAACTCAAAACAGCGGTGAGTAATATTCATTTACGGCACCTCAAGGAACCATTTTTCTTAAATTACCTTTTTTAAAAAAGCCCCCAACTCCTTGTCTACATTGCGAATGTGCGTGTTAAGCCACTCCACCACTACCCGGTTCGTCAAAATAACCAAATGCGGGCCGGGACCCTTGGTTTCCAATTGGTTTTTCAGCTCGGCGAAGCTCATGATAAATTGCTGATGTTGACTTTTATGACTGGAAAAACGGGGGTAATTATATTGTAACATAAAATTTTCTTCGGTTCCAAAATGAGTCACCACATAATCTTCTAAAAACTTAATAATCTCCTGAACCGATTCCTTGGCTTTTCCTTGATGGCATGCCTCTAATAATTGATTGATTTGTTTGAACAATTCCTGGTGTTGATTGTCAATTTCAATTACACCTACCGCCAGATCATTGGTCCATTGGATTGCCATTATAAACCCTCCTTTTTACATACCTACTTTTTACATGTATCGGTAGAAAACACGAAATATTTAAACTTGAATTCGGCAAGTAGCTTTACGAACTGATTGTGTTTGGAAAGCATAATGGACCTTTAATTTGTTTACTAAATTATAACACAAAAAATACACATGCCAGTAATACCTCCCGGTTATTCGGGACAAAATATGATTAAAAAGGCTTTTTTATCCAGATATCATTCTCATCCTTTTATGTGCCCAGCAAGTGCAAGGATAGGGACTACTAGAAAATTTTTTGACGAAAAAGAAAAAATGGATATTCAGTTCAACAATAGAAACAATGAAATATATATTCAAACTATTTTTAACGGGATAGCCAATCGCTATGACCTGATGAATACTCTGATGTCTTTTGGTTTGGATAAGTCATGGAGGAGATTTGCGGTTAAGCGAACCGGGCTTGAGGCCGGGGGAAGTGCGTTAGATGTTTGTTGTGGGACTGGAATGCTGACCATGGAACTGGCATGGTCGGCCGGTCCCACCGGCAGCATCGTAGGTTTGGATTTCTCGGCAAATATGCTGGCTATAGCCCAACGCAACCTTGAGCATTTTCCTTATAGGAATACTATCCGGTTCATTCAGGGGAATGCAATGGAACTTCCCTTTGAAGATAATAGCTTTGATTGTGTTACGGTTAGTTGGGGATTAAAGAACGTTCCGGATATTGCCACCGTGGTTCAAGAAATGATCCGGGTAGTCAAACCATGCGGTAAAGTAGTATCTTTGGATATGGGTCAACCCGATGCCCCGTTCTTTAAGGAATTATACTGGCTTTATTTCAAGAAGGTGATACCGTTAATGGGAAAAATCTGGGGCGGCAACAAACCGGCATACGAATATTTATATGATTCATCACGTTTATTTATCTCACCTCAAGAAATGACAAGGCTCTTCAGTAAAACTGGATTGACTGAAACAACCTTTTTAAACCTTTGCAAAGGAGCCGTTGCGGTTGTTGAAGGCGGAAAAGCGACTCACCTTTTTGGTGCATCCATGGACGCGCCAAAAAGGTGAGTCGTTCTACCCTTATTCAAATCGTAACCATTTCTTTCTCTTTAATATCCGCCGTCTTCCCGTTATAGGCCTCCCGGTAGATTCCTTCAATCTCTGCCACTAAAGGCATCCTTGGGTTGGTTCCGGTAGTCTGGTCGTTGAAAGCGATATCGGCCATCTCCCGAATCTCCCGTTCGAAAGCATCCCGGTCAATCCCGGCCTCCGCCAAAGTTAACGGAATATTCAATTTCCGCAACAGATCCTTCACCGCTTCAACTAAGCTATTTACCCCTTCTGCGGTGGTTTTAGCGGGCAATCCCAAAAATCCGGCAATCTCGGCGTAACGTTCCCCGGCCATCGGATATTCATATTGGGGAAAAGCCGCCAGCTTGGTGGGGCGTTGCGCGTTGTACCTAATTACATATGGCAGTAAAATCGCATTGGCCCGGCCGTGGGGGATATGAAACTTGGCGCCCAAAGTATGGGCCATCCCGTGATTAACTCCCAAAAAGGCATTGGTAAAAGCCATACCGGCGATACAGGAGGCATTATGCATCTTCTCCCGGGCAACCCGGTCCTGGCCGTTTTGATAAGCCTTCGGCAGGTGTTCAAGAACCAGTTTGATGGCTTTTTCCGCCAGGGCATCTGTGTAGTCCGAAGCCATTACCGAAACATAGGCCTCAATAGCGTGGGTCAGAACGTCCATTCCGGTGTCGGCGGTTACCGATTGCGGAACTGTCAATACCAGTTCCGGATCGATAATGGCAATATCCGGAGTCAATTCATAATCAGCCAATGGATACTTGATATTTTTCTTATTGTCGGTAATTACCGCAAAGGCCGTCACCTCGGAGCCGGTTCCCGATGTGGTGGGGATGGCCACAAAAGTCGCTTTCTTGCCGAGATTGGGGAATTTATAAGCCCGTTTCCGGATATCGGCAAATTTTAAGCGCAAGGTTTCAAATTCCATCTCCGGGTGCTCGTAAAACAACCACATGCCTTTGGCGGCATCTATAGGAGACCCGCCGCCCAGTGCAATAATCAGATCCGGCTGGTAACGGTTCATCTCCGCCACACCTTTCATCACGGTATCTACCGAAGGATCGGGCTCAACCGCGGAGAAGATTTGGTACTCAATATTGATCTTTTCCAACTGGTAGGTTGCTTTCTCCACGAATCCAAGTTTCACCATGAACGGATCAGTTACGATGAACGCCTTTTGGCCTTTGATTTTACTTAGATATTGCAGGGAACCGTATTCAAAATAAATCTTGGGTGGAATTTTGAACCATTTCATCCGATCACGCCGGATAGCCACCCGTTTAATGTTGATTAAGTTTTGAACACTGACATTATCGGTGGTCGAATTCCGGCCCATAGAGCCGCAACCCAAAGTAAGGGAAGGTGTGTTGGTATTATAGATGTCGCCGATAGCGCCATGAGATGATGGCGAATTGATTAACAGCCGGCCGGTGCGTAATCTTTGGGCAAACTCCTCAATCACCTGCTGATCATTGGAATGGATAACCGCAGAATGGCCTAATCCGCCGAATTCGGTAATCTTCTCGCAGAGTTCAATCCCCTGGTGAAAATCCTCCACCACATAACAAGCCAAAATAGGGCTCAGTTTTTCCCGGGATAGGGGGTATTCCGGACCAACACCGCTCAATTCGGCCACTAAAATCTTGGTATCCGGCGGAACCTGAATTCCGGCGCCGGCGGCAATCTTGCTTGCCGGCTGTCCAACAACCGCCGGGCTCATACTGCAATGCTTCGGATCAATAGCCACATTTGAAAGGGACGCGATCTCTTCCGGTTTCAGAAAATAGCAGCCAAACTCCCTCATAATCTCTTTTACTTTCTCAGCTACCGGCCGGTCGATGATCACCGCTTGTTCCGAAGCGCAAATCATACCGTTGTCAAAGGTTTTGCTCAGTATTAAATCCGAGACCGCCCGTTTTAAATTAGCAGTCTTTTCAATATAGCAGGGCACATTGCCGGGCCCCACTCCCAAAGCCGGTTTACCGCAGGAATAAGCCGCATGAACCATACCTGTTCCTCCAGTGGCCAGTATCAAATTGACTCCCGGATGTTGCATCAGCATATTGGTAGCTTCCACCGACGGTTCCTCTATCCAGCCAATACAATTTTCGGGAGCGCCAGCTGCTACTGCGGCTTCCAGCATGATCTTGGCGGCTGCGATACTTGACCTGATGGCCTTGGGATGAAAACTAAATATGATTGGATTACGGGTTTTCACGCTAATCAAGGATTTAAATAAGGTAGTTGAAGTTGGATTGGTTACTGGCGTCACTCCGGCTATGATTCCAATGGGTTCGGCTACCTTCATATAGCCTTCTTCCACATTTTCTTCAATAATCCCTACCGTCTTATCATATTTAATATCATGATAAACCTCTTCGGTGGCAAATAAGTTTTTGGTGATTTTATCCTCATACACTCCCATACCGGTTTCTTCCACCGCCAACCTGGCCAATTCCATATGTTTTTTAATTCCCGCCAGGGCCATCGCCTTGACAATGGCGTCTATTTTGGCTTGATCATACTTCATATATTCACTCTTAGCCATCTCGGCTTTTCTTACCAAGTCTTCTATGTTAGTCCGTATTTTCTCTTGATTTTTCTCTTCAACTTCATTATTTGAAACCCGGGTATTTTTTTTATCCATCATTATCCCTCCATTCATTCAATATGAAACCGGTAACCGGCCAAACCCCTTATGGCACAACTGATACGAAAGTACTAAAAGGCTTTCACTGATATGCACATGCTCAACAACCACATTTTCCGGTGTTTTCAATGAAATGGGCGCAAAGTTCCATATCCCTCTTACTCCTCCAGCTACCAAAATATCGGCAATTTCTTGCGCGTTTGCCGCTGGAGTGGTAATAACTCCAATATCAATCAGTTGCTCTTTCAAATAGCTTTCCAATTCCCTTACCGGCTGAACCAAAATCCCTTCAATATTTAAGTTGACAGGCGGTTGTTTTTGATCAAAGGCCGCTTTAAATATAAAACCCCGGCTTAAAAAATTCGGATAACTGAGCACTGCCCGTCCTAAATTACCGGCGCCAATAAGCACCATGTAAATATTATGATCCAATCCCAGGATTTTATTAACCTCAAATAGCAAATCATCGACCTTATATCCATAACCCTGCTGCCCGAAATTTCCAAAACAACTTAAGTCGTGCCGGAGCTGGGAAGCTGTAATCCCTATTTTTGCCGCCAATTCCCCGGAAGAGATCCGTTCTACTTCCTTTTTTTGAAGTTCACTCAAATAGCGTTGATAAACTGGGAGCCGTTTAATCACCACCATGGGAATCTTTGAACCAGGTGCGTCATTATGCGTCATCGCCGTTACCCATCCCCTTTCCGGTTTTGATATTGTTAAATTTATAACTAACTTTGTTAAAAAAATAACAATCTTTAATTCTATTTTACCGCATTTAACTAAAAAAGTAAAGTATAGTTCGTCGGTTTTCCACCCTTAGTTCTCTAATAATTCATAATACGTTGTAGCCAATCTAGATAAAGAACCTGATAACTGTTTGTGTAGATAATAGGTTACGAAGCATATTTAGTATATAGCAACGTGATCTAACACAAATACTGTGGTTCTTATGCTGCAAAAAAATGTTATTCGCACAAAATCCTAGTAAAACGTTTTCGCTGTTTCTTAACCTAGAAAGTAGTTTCCGTTAATTGAAATTTAAACCCTTTGTTATTGAAAAGCTTTAAACAAATCTCAACAATATTCGGATCATAGATTTTGCCGCTCTTTTCGGATATTTCCTGTAAAGCCAGGTCCATTCCCAAAGAAGGGCGGTAAGGACGATGGGAAGACATTGCTTCCACAACATCAGCCACACTGATTATTTTGGTCTCCAGGGTGATCTCCTGATCAACCAATCCGAAAGGATAACCGGAGCCATCAATTCGTTCATGGTGCTGTAAAACAATGTCCGCGATTGGCCAAGGAAACTCAACTGTTTTTAATATTTCATAACCAACTTGCGGGTGGGTTTTGATCAGATTAAATTCAATGACGCTGATTTTACCGGGCTTACTAAGAATCTCGGCGGGAATGCTGATTTTTCCGATATCATGAATACCTGCGGCCAATTGGATTCCATAGATCTGATCCGATGATAAATTCATTTCCCGGGCGATTGCGCTGGCCAATTCGGCTACCCGGCGCTGGTGACCGGCGGTATAAGGATCCTTTAACTCAACTGTCATCGCAATGGCTTGAATTGTTCCCTCCATGGATTTACGCAACTTCTCCAAACTTTCTTTTAGCATCTCCTCCGCCAGCCTGCGTTCCGTAATATCGGTGGAAATTCCCAAGACATTGTGCGTTTTCCCATCCGGGGAAAGAATTGGACGTTTAACAGTCTGTAACCAGCGTACGTTGCCGTGGGAATCGGTGATCCGTTCCACCGGAATCCGCTTCTCCTTAAGCAACCGGGTCACTTCCCGGTCATCCTGCAGGAACCGCTCAACCTCTTCTTGATGAGAATTAAAATGAGCGTCTTTTTTGCCAATCATATCATACACCGTGGTCGCGCCGTATAATTCAGTCACCGCTTGATTCACCAAAGTAAAGTAGCCGTCTTGATCTTTAACAAAAATGAGGTTCGGGTCGGCATCAATGACATTACGCAAGAATTCCTGTTGAATCCGGAGGTCTTCCCCGGCCCTTTTACGTTCGATGGCATATTGCATCGCCCGCACTAACAATTTGGTATCCACTTGTCCTTTGACCAGGTAATCTTGAGCGCCTTCCCTGACTGCCCTGACCGCCATCTCTTCATCGTTTAATCCGCTAAGCACTATAATCGGCACATGAGGGGCGCTGGTATGAGTTTTTACAAAAGTTTCCAGGCCACTGCTATCCGGCAATGTTAAATCCAGCAGTACAATATCGATGCCTCCAACGATCAAGGTCTCAATTCCCGCTGTTAACCGATCAACCTGCACCAAATCGAATGCAGTGTTTCTTTCCTCCGAAAGGAGTTCCTGCATCAGACGCGCGTCTCCTGGATTATCTTCAATTAATAATACCTTTATTGGTTTTGTTTCCATTGTTTTACTCCGAAGGTAGTTTTACAACGGTCAACCAAAAATCTTCGATAGATTTGATCACTTTTATGAACTCACTAAACCCGATGGGTTTAGTGATATAGCAATTGGCATTATAGTTGTATGCTTTAAAAATATCCTCTTCCGCGCGGGAGGTGGTCAATATAACCACTGGAATCCTTTTTAAATCATTATCCGCTTTTATCTCTTCCAGCACTTGACGCCCGTCTTTTTTCGGCAAGTTAAGATCCAGCAGTATTAAATCCGGCCGGGTGGCCTTGGCATATTTCCCTTCTTTCCGCAAATAGGCCAATGCCTGTTCTCCATCCCCAACTACATTTAAGTTATTATAAAATTTCCCGTCACGCAAAGCCTCGGTTGTTAAACGGACGTCCCCGGGGTTATCTTCGACCAATAAAATCTCAACTTGCTTACTTATGGTTTGGCTCATTTCCAGATACCTCCGTCAAGTTCCAATGGTAAAATAAAAGGTTGCGCCTTTGGTTAATTCGGATTGAACCCAAATACGCCCGCCGTGTCGCTCCACAATTTTTTTACAGACCGATAAACCGATGCCGTTGCCGGAGTATTCTTCTTTAGTATGCAGCCGCTGAAAAACCCGGAAGATACGTTCCGCATATTGCATATCCAGTCCGATTCCGTTGTCACGAACTGCAAATAACCAGCCATTGCCTTCGGACTCCGCGTGAATATGAACTTCTGGCGCGACTTTTCCCCGGAATTTGATTGCGTTTTCAATCAAGTTTTGAAATAACTGGATCATTTGTTCCGCTTCAGCCCGAATAACCGGTAATGGATCCCAGGTTAAGCGCACGGAGTATTCCTCGATTATATGTTGCAGATTGGTTATCACTTGATTAATGATGAATGTGCAATCCACCTCCTTAAAGGGGCTTTGATCCGTGCTTACCAGGGAATAAGCCAGTAAATCGATGATGAGATCCTGCATTCTGGCGGCTCCTTCAACCGCATAATCAATAAATTCATCGGCATCCGAGTCCAGCTTTCCTTTATAGTCCCATTCAATTCGATGCAAATAATCGCATACCACTTGCAAAGGTTCTTGGATATTTAATGCGATAGTATTGATAAACCGGATCAATTCGGCATTAATTTTCGATAAAACTTGATTTCTTTCTTCTAGCAACGCCTCTTTCTCCAGCAGCTTTTCAACTAACAAGGCGCCTTTTAAAACGGTACCGACGGTCCCTGCAAGAGTCTGGTAGGTATGACTGCGGGCTTCGCCCACATCAAATACGATAAAACCCAGCCTTTCCTCCCTGAAGGTCAATGGAAAAACACCCAGCGAATAGCGTATGTTTTCGGGCAGCATATCTTTGGGAAAAATTTGGCATGTCGGGAATCGAAAACCCTGGGGCTTAAGCGGTATCCTCCCCTTTTCATTACACGCCAGTACAAGCTTTGAATGTTCCGGAAGTACCGCCGTTTCTTCGAATAAAGAAAGGAAACAGTTTTTGATTTGCAAAGACGGTAGCTGTTGATAAAGAGCCTCCGCCAAATTGGAAACACTATATGTGTTGACTAATAGTCGGTTGATATCCCGCAACACACTGGATTGATTGGTGACGATGTAACCCTGGAAAGACTTGACTTGAACACCCATCTCTCCAATTAAGATGCGGGCTTGGTGCCATAAATTTTCCGCCCGTAAAATTTCCCGTTTCGTTTGTAATTCAGATAAACGGACTCGTTGCATTACCGTTATTACTGTCTGCCAGAGAACCAAATCCGAATGATACTGAACCGATTTTAGCAATAATTGGTTTAGGGTCTTTAAAAAGTGATAAGATGACTCTTTTTTGATATCGGACAAAAATGCATTTAGCAATAGGGTTATCCACTGAAATTTCATCTCCGGGTAATCGGGTCCTAAACTCTTCATCATTTCAAGCAGAATTAATCGCTGCCACTCTTCCTGACCCCCGGTAAAATTTTGGGCATCCGTAAAAAAGGATTGCCTGACGGTTTCTGAAAAACAGCCGCAAGAATGTCGAATCACAAGTTCCGTTGGCAGATATACTTCTGCCGGTACATCTTCACCCTGTAGCATGGCCAATAAAATCTTCATGGCGTTACAACCTTGTTCATAGCCTGATTGGCGTACCGTAGTTAACGGCGGATTTTGAAAATTCGTCCAATCCTGATCATCGAAACCGGTTACTGCAATGTCATCGGGTATCCGGATCCCCCTTTCCTGCAATTCCGTGTAAACCCCAAAAGTCATAACATCATTGGCGGAAACCACGACGTCAAATTTGACATTGCGTTCATCAATAAAAATTTTAACGGCCTCTCTTCCAGACTGGCCGATATGAAATTGGCCGGCGGTAATTAAATTCGGATCGAAAGGAATGTTATGTTCGGCCAATACATCACGATAAACCCGGTATCTCCGTTGGGCGTCCATATTATCCGGCGGACCCATGATAAAAGCCAGTCGCCGGTATCCGTGGTCCCGGATCAAATGGATCAATAAATCACGGAATCCTTTTTGATTATCAACCCTTATACACGGAACGTCTTTTATCTGGGCGGCTATCGATACTCGCGGCAGTGACTGAAAACGTTCAAAAAAAGCCGTATCCTTCTCGAAAATTGTTAGCCCACCCGAGAATACCAAACCATCAACATTCTCGGGATCAATGAACTCATAGATCATATTTCGTGATTGTTCTACCAGGTTGGGATCATTAATTATTTTGCCTGAAAAACAGAGCAGGTTAATTCCATGCTTTCTGGTTACATCATTAACCCCGTACCACTCCGGGAAATGGTAATTAGCCCCCAGATCATTGATGAGAATACCAACGGTTAATTTGGATTTTGAGGTATTCTTTGAACTTTTCCTTGTTTTGGCTTGGCCTTTGATCATGAAGTAATTCTCCTTTCCAGGGAGAAAAAAGTTCAATTATATAATTGTCCTCAAAGGTTTGTTTTTTAGCAAACTTTTGCGGATAATTTTAAATGATAGCTACACTATACTAGTTATCGGTTACCAGAACGTATTGTAAAATAGAAGATTGTCCCCCGGCCGGGTTTCGACTCCACCCAAATCCTGCCTCCGTAACGTTCTACAATCTTTTTACAAACCGATAAACCGATTCCGGTGCCTGGATAATCCTTTTTGGAATGTAATCGCTGAAATATCATAAAAATGCGATCCGCATACTGCATATCAAGTCCAATCCCGTTGTCTTGCACTGTGAACAACCAATCTTCACCGTCGCGAACCGCATCAACCCGTACCACCGGCGGCTCTTGGTCATGAAACTTGATGGCATTCCCGATTAAGTTCTGAAACAACTGAATCATCTGCCCCGAATCGGCTGTTATTTCCGGCATGTTTCCCTGTATAACAGTAGCCTGGTGCTCTTCAATGGCAACTTTCAGATTCACCTTTACGGTTTCCAATATTTGATTCACATCTACCTTTTCGGATGGCTTGGCTATATTGTTTACCCGGGAATATTCCAACAAATTATTGATTAAATCAGACATCCGCGCCACGCCGTCAACTGCAAAATTGATAAATTCGTCGGCACCAGCATCGATTTTACCTTTATAGTGATTTTCAATCAAATGCAGATAAACGGCTAATGCACATAACGGTTGCTGTAAATCCTGCGAAATAATGACTGCAAATTGTTCCAATTCTTGATTCACCCGGGTTAAGGAAGCAGTCCGTTCATTGAGAAGTTGCTCTTGTTTTTGCAGTTTTTCAAAGATCAGGACCCTTTTTATAGCTCCAGCGATAATCCCGCATAATATCTCACAAATAAATGAATTATAGAAATAACGTTCAATGGTATTAATATCCATTACTAACAGACCCAATTGTTCACTCCCGAAATACAATGGAAAAACCCCTAAAAGATAACATTTATCTTTGGGAAGCATTTCCGCCGGCGCCAAATAATAGGTAGAGAAACTCACTCCCTCCGGCGGAAGCGGTATCCGGAGCCTTTCCCGAAAAGCCAAGATAAGCCGGGCGGTTTTATCCGGTCTTTCCGGTTCTTCATAGAGTGATAAATAACAATTTCCAATACCCAATTTCGGTAAATTGATAAACATCCCCTCGACTAAATCGGAGAGACTGCTGCCCATGGCCATCATCTGACTGGTAGTATGGAAAATCAAGGTCTGCACTAATACCTGGTAATTCCGGTTCAATTCAGCCTGAATAATAGCTTCTCCAATTATCAGGCGTGCTTGATGCCACAAGTTTTCCGCAAGATACATATTTGACCTGGTACCGAAATAGGATAGACCGAATTGCTGCATTGCGGTAATCACATTTTGCCAGGGCCCAAACTCCTGATTCTCCCGTGATAATTTCTGGATAAGTCCTTGTAATGTTTTTAAAAAGTTATCATCAGAACAATTCAAAATATCCGTTATAAAACTGTCAATCAGTTGCATGATGGCTTCCCGTATCCGATCCGGATTGTCTTCACCACCAATCGCTTCAATCATAGCCGGTGCAATCAGCTTACTCCACGTATTCAAATCAACCTTTGCCGTTCCATCCTGAAAACCAGGAATATTTTTTCCGGACTTCACGGTGATTTGGGCAATTGATGGTGGAAAACAACCGCATGAATTGCGAGTTATCAATTTTGTAGGGACAAATACATTTTGCGGCGCTGATTTTCCGGAAATGATCCCTAGCAATAATTCAACGCCGCGTTTTCCCATATCATAGACGGATTGATGTACGGTGGTTAATGGACAAACCAAATATTTTGCCCAGTTTTGGTCATCAAATCCGGTCACTGCAATATCATCGGGAACTTTGATCTCCCGGCTATGCAGTTCTTCCAGCGCACCTTTCGCCAAGACGTCATTGGCTGCAACTATCACATCGATAATCGTTTTTCGTTGATCCAGGTATACCTTGACGGCTTCGGCCGCCGTCTCTTCTTGTGAGAATCTTCCGGATGTGATTAAATCGGAGTCAAATGAAATATCATTTTCCGCCAACACTGTACGGTAAATATTATACCGTTCCCTGGCGTCTACAGTATCCTCGGAACCCCCAATAAACGCAAGGCGACGATACCCATGGTCATGAATCAAATGGCTTAACAACTCCCGGAAACCGGATTCATTATCCGCCCCTACACTAGCTATCCCATCAAATTTATCAGCGATGACAACCAGCGGCAGACAGCAATAACGGTCCAATAGTTTGGAATCACCACCAAAAGCGGTAATGGGAGCCGCAATGATTAATCCGTCCAAAACCTCGGGCCTGGCCAATTCATAAGCGATATTCGCGGGTCTTTCCAATAAATCCGGCGAATTCAAAGTTCTGCCCAAAAAGCAAAACAGATTGACTCCGTATTTGCTGGCGGCACAGTGAATCCCGCTTAACATTTCATAATGAAAGCTGTAGTTAATGCTCCCGATAAAAAAACCGATGGTAATGGGCGATCTCACAGACCTGTCGCTTGGAGGTTTACAACTCATACAATTCATTCAAACATCCACCTTTCGGCATCATGACCCTTTAGACTTGAAGGCCATGATTTAGAAGTGATGTGAAAAAGGTTCCTTTCAGTAAAACAAAAATGATTCATCTTGCTTTTTCACCCAACTTCTATTAGGAAGAAGTATGCACTTTTTGTCAAGAATAGGGTTGATCACACTCCTTTTCGTCAGCGCCGATTATGCAGGTATTGCTATTCTTATCACCCCGTCATATAGTTCAACTTAAATTCGGCAAGCAACTTTAAAAGCCAACTCTATTCAAGACTTGCCGAATTACAAGTAATAAACCCGGTTCGGCAATTTTTTCTAAGCGTGATTCAAAAAATCCAATTGTACTTTAACGTCCCAGGGACGTTACGACGAAATTCAAGTGATTCGCGGGTCGGTTCGAATGGTGAAAAAAAAGGTGGATCCTTTTCCGGGGACTGACTCAACCCAAATCCGGCCGCCATGGCGTTCCACAATCTTCTTACAAACCGAAAGACCGATCCCTGTACCGGGATATTCGTCTTTGCTGTGCAAACGGTGAAAAATCAAAAAAATCTTATTGGCATATTCCATATCCAACCCGATTCCATTATCCCGTATGGAAAATAGCCACCCATTCCGTTGTCGTTCCGCGCTTACGCAAATCTCCGGAGGTTCTTCCCCATGGAATTTAATCGCGTTACCGATTAAATTTTGAAATAACTGTACCATCTGTCCCGGATCGGCCGTCAATGTAGGCATTACCTCATGATGGACATTGGCGCAGCTCTCTTCAATAGCCACTTTTAGATTTAATCTTACTTGGTTCATTATCTCGGTAAAGTCGACGGATTCAAAGGGTTTACCCTGACTGCCCGTTCTTGAATATATCAACATGTCATCTATTAACCGGTGCATCCGGAAAGCACCATCCACGGCATAATTGATGAACTCGTCGGCATCGGAGTCCAATTTTCCTTTGTAACGGCGTTCAATAAGTTGTAAATAGCCGGTAACCATCCGCAACGGTTCCTGTAAATCATGGGAGGCAATATAGGCCAGTTGTTCCAATTCATTGTTTATCATTGCTAAAGCCGCCGCCCGCTCCTCCAGTAGCTCTTCCTTCTCCTGCAATTTTTCAACCAGCAAACCGCCTTTGATTGCGCTGCTGATAATTCCTCTCAAGGTTTCATAAATATGTCCGGCGACAGGAGTCACGTCAATAACCATAAATCCTAATTGCTCCGTTCCAAAATACAACGGAAACACTCCCAGCGTGTATGATCTCTCATCCATGGCAAATTGCGGCGGGATAATTTGGCAGGTTGGAAAGCGCAGGCCTTTCGGTTCCATGGCAACTCGTCCCCGGGTATTGAAAGCCAATATCAAGCGGGACCAGCCAGTAGGTTTTTTCGGGTTTTCATATAGGGAAAGAAAACAACAATGAATCCCCAGACTCGGTAAATGAATGTGCAGGGCATCCAGTAATTGTGGTAGATTATAGGTGGTTTCAACGATCTGACTGATGGAATGTAAGGAACCTACCCGGTCATACGTGGAGGTAACATGCCTGATATCGGTTTGCATAGTCATTTCTCCAATCAGAATCCGCGCTTGATGCCACAGGTTTTCCCCTCTAAAAACCGCCGGTTTGCTTTGGCAACACATACGTCCGTAATGTTGCATAACTGTAATGACATTTTGCCAGACATCTGTCTTATAACCATGCTGGATTGATTTATGTAAAATAATTTTTAAAATTTGTAAAAAATTATGGCTGGCTTCCGTTTGTATATCTCCTAAAAAAGTATCGCGGAGTTGTTGACACCAGTCCTTGGCCATTGGAGAGTGCAGGTCATTTAACGCCAAAACCATTTCGGAAAGTATTGCCTGGGACCATGATTCCGCAGACGCCTTTGATTCGACAATGGCTGCTCCGGTAACGTGTTTAGAAAAACAGCCGCACGAACGGCGGATGATAACTTCCGTGGGCAATAAAGTCTCTTCCGGAACGCTATCACCTTGAAGCTGCGCCAACAAAATCTCTACTGCATACTTCCCTTGTTGATAAACTGATTGATGTACGGTTGTCAGCGGTGGAATGAAATATTTCGCCCATTCTTGATCATCAAAACCAGTGACCGCAATATCATCCGGTATCCGTATCCCCCGTCTCCTTAACTCGAAAACGGCTCCTATTGCCAAAATATCGTTTGCCGCAACAACCGCATCAAATTCGGCCTTGCGTTCATCCAGTATTGTTTTAATCGCTTCACTGCCTGATGATTCCAAATGAAAAAGTCCCCAGGTCATCAATTCTGGATTTACCGGAATTCCAAAATAAGTAAGCAATTCCGTATAAATCTGTTGGCGCCGCTGGGAATCCTCATTATGCTCCGGACCGCCGATATATGCCAGACGGCGATAACTATGGTCTTTTATCAAATGGGTCAATAAAGCCCGGAATCCAATATCATTATCCGTTTTTATGCTGGGAACCCCGTTTAACTCCATGGCAATAATTACTTTTGCCAGATTACCGTAGCGGTCAAAAAAACTGGTGTCTTTGTCGAATACGGTGAGCGATCCGGTTAAAATAATACCATCCACATTTTCCGGTCCAATAAATTCATAAACAATGTTTCCCGAAAGATCCAACGGATCAGGCGAGTGCATCTGCTTCCCGGGAAAACAAATCAAATTCACCCCGTGCTCGGCGGCGGCATCATTAATACCGGACCACATGGGGAAATAGTAATTGCTGATCAAATCACTCACCAGAAATCCAATGGTTGGTTTGTTTCTGCGATAAACTGGTGATTCTTTTGGATTGGCGGGATTCCGGACCATATAATGGTTCTCCATTTACTCGGTTGGTAATTTAACGATGGTAAGCCAAAAATTCTCGATGGATTGAACCACTTTCATGAACTCGTCAAACCCGATGGGCTTGTTGATATAACAATTGGCGTTATAATTATACGCCTTTAAAATGTCTTCTTCCGCCTGTGAGGTCGTTAAAATTACTACTGGAATCCGGCGTAATTTGGGATCTGCCTTAATCTCCTCCAAAACCTGGCGTCCGTCTTTACGGGGCAGATTTAAGTCCAATAGCACCAGATCGGGACGTACAGCATTTGAATACTTCCCTTCCCTACGCAAAAATGCAAGGGCTTCAACTCCGTCACCAACTACATTCAAATTATTATGAACTTTGCCATCCTTAAAAGCTTCCGTAGTCAAACGAACATCGCCGGGATTGTCCTCAACCAGCAAAATCTCAATTGGTTTATTCGTTTCCTCCATGCCCATTTTGATCTCCCCCTTCAGTTCGAATTGTGAAGTAAAAGGTAGCGCCTTTTCCCGGTTCCGAAACCACCCAAATCCGGCCATTATGACGTTCAACGATTCGTTTGCAAACCGCCAAACCAATGCCAGTACCGGTATACTCTCCCTTACTGTGCAACCGCTGGAAAATTTGAAATATACGTTCGGCATGCTGCATATCCAATCCGATTCCATTATCCTGGACTGAAAACTGCCAGCCGTCCGGTTGGCGTTCGGCCGCGATATGGACTTTCGGGGTTTTATCGCTGTGGAACTTGATAGCATTAGCGATTAAATTTTGAAACAACTGTAGTAACTGGCTAGGATCGGCAATTAATGTAGGTAGCGTGCCATTTGTTACTTTCGCGCCGGCTTCTGTCATAATTATTTTCAAGTTGGCGCGAGCCCGGTCAATAACCGCCGAACAGTCAACCGGTTCAAAAGGTTTACCCCGGGTGCTGACCCTGGAATAAGCCAATAAATCATTGATCAAGTTTTGCATCCGCACCGCGCCGTCCACGGCAAATCCGATAAACTCATCGGCATTGCTGTCCAGTTTGCCTTTATAGCGTCTTTCCAATAATTGCAGGTAACTTGCGACCATGCGGAGCGGTTCCTGCAAATCATGAGAGGCAACATACGCAAACTGTTCCAATTCGGCATTGGAACGGATCAATGATTCAGCCCGTTGTTCCAGCTCACTCTCTTTTTTGATCAGCTCCTTGACAAGACCGGCCCCTTTGATGGCGCTACTCAGCAAGATTCGTAACGATTCGTAAACCTGGTGTTGCTTGGGGTCAACGTTAAAAATGGCGAGCCCCAGCTGTTCCTCCCGGAAGTAAAGCGGCTCAACGACTAATGCATATTGTTTATCTTTCGCCAGTAAATCTTCGGGTATCAGCTTTCTGGTTGAGAAGCGAATCCCTGTCTCCCCCACGTCTATCAATCCGGATTCATCATATGCCATGATTAACCGGGACCACTCCGGAGGATTGGCCTCTTTTTCATACAGAGACAGATAACAACTTGTGATTCCCAGTTTCGGAAATTCCTCCACTACAACCCGGGTCAATTTATCAAGGTCAAAAGTGGTTTGAATTACTTCGCTAACCTTCCCCAATATGTAAGCCTGCCGGTCAGTCCGAGCGCTCTGACTGGTTTGGATCCGCTGGGCAACCTCGGCAATCAATACCCGCCCTTGTTGCAACAGATTTTCCACCCGGAACAACTCGGAGTCGTCCTCGATGCAGGGTATGGCGTAACGCCGCAAGCAGGATATAACTTCCTGCCAAATCATGACATTATGTTCGATAATGGCCAGTTGATCCATGATATAATTCAAGGTTAACAAAAACTTACGGGGCGATTCATTCTTTATTTCCAGCACCAGAGCGTCAAATAATTGTCCCGACCATTCAGGGGTGGTGGGGGTGACCTCGGTACTCAAAATTTCATTGATTTCGGCGATAATGGCTTCCCGTTTAGCCAGCATTCCGCTTGCCAATGTTTCTGTCGTTAAAGGCGGATCGAGGCGTGCTTTTAAAACAGCCTGTGATAAACAGCCGCAAGAATGGCGAACCACCATTTCATTGGGATAACTGATACGGCTGGGCGGTTTTTCACTCCTAACAAGTGCTAAAACGACTTCCACCGCCTGTTTTCCGATTTTGTAAGCCGGCTGACGGACCGTTGTCAGACTTGGCAAAATACTTTTGGCCCAGTATTGATCGTCATAACCGACCAACGCCACATCGTTAGGTACTAATATGCCCCGCGCCTGCAATTCCCCCAACGCTCCCACGGCAAGTACATCATTGGCTGCCACTACCGCATCGAACTCGACTTTCCGTTCATCCAGCAGGATACGGATTCCTGCGGCGGCTGATTCACGTATCCCGAAGTACCCTTGTACAACCAGATTGGGATCAAAAGGGATTCCATACTCGGCTAATGTTTTCACATAAATATTATAGCGGCTTTCAGCATCGGGAACACCTTCCGTACCACGAATAAATGCCAGCCGCTTGTATCCGTGAACATTGATTAAATGCGCCAACAAATCCCGCATTCCCTGTTCATTATCTACAGTGATACAATGTGTCTCCTCCAATTCCCAAGAAACGGTTACCAATGGCAAAGGATGATAATGCTTGAAATAATTAAGATCTTTCGCTAATTCAGTAATGGAAGCAAAAACTATGATACCGTCAACATTATTTTTATCAACAAAATCATAGATTAGATTGCCTTGGGATTCATAATCCGCGGTAGCATCAACCCCGCCTCCCGCAAAAATAATTAATTGAGCTCCTTGTTCCTTGGCCGCATCATATATACCCGTAAATAATGGCAAATGATAGGCATGTGCCAGGCTCTCAATAAAAAAACCGATTCTTGGAACGGCCGGATTATCTTCCCCTTGTGGTAAACCCTTCGCCTGATTTTCCTTCACAGCGCTTCACCACCGATTATGATCTAAAAAAAATACCCACTAAGATTAATAATCGTCAAATTTATTGATTTTCTTAAGCAATCTTCACTTTTCCACAGTACTACTACTAAAAGCGATGAAAACAAGATTCCAGCGGCGTATATAAAGATAATTGATGATAAAGATAAATCAGCAAAATAGAGTTTACGTCGCGTCCCTTGGGACGCAAAGGAACGGAGGGACGAGCGGCAACGCAAGACGCCGTTTTTCACGGCGCACCAAATAAACCGGCAAATTTCTCTACCATCACCTGAGTTGTCTTTATAATCAGTTAAAATAAATTCGAAAACAAAAAGGGTAAACAAACCGGAGACCAGAATATATATCATTATTGTAGCATAGCTACAATTCAAAATTATCCCCAAAAGTTTGCTTTGGAAAGCAAACTTTTTATGGATAATTATATTGGTAGCGTAAATGCAATGGCAATTATTATGCAGGAGGGATTTTCATGGATAATGCGCTCATTGTAGTCGATCTTCAAAATGATTTTTGTCCGGACGGAGTTTTACCGGTGGCGGACGGAGATAAGATCGTTCCGATAATCAATAATTTAATTCCACTCTTTGAGGTTGTCATCTATACCAGGGATTGGCATCCGGAAAATCATATCAGTTTTGCCGCTTCGCCCCAATTTACGGATAAATCATGGCCGGTTCATTGTGTAGCTAATACCCACGGCGCCGATTTTCACCCCGACCTCTTTTTCAATTTAAACGCGGTAGTTATTGACAAAGGAACCGAACCCGATATCGAAGCTTACAGCGGTTTCGAGGGAACCAATCTGGCCAAGAACTTACATAAACTTGGTATTAATACTGTCTTTATAACCGGACTAGCTACCGATTATTGTGTGAAAGCCACTGCTCTGGACGCGGTTAAAGAAGGTTTTAAAGTTTACCTGGTTGCCGATGCCGTTAAAGGAGTTGATAACCCTCCCGGGACCGTGGCGAACGCGTTAACCGAGATGAAACAGGCCGGAGTTATTGCCATAAACGCGGCCGAGGTCCGGCAATATGTGTAAAGATTCAACCGCCGCCTGGGCCGGACGTCAAAACACGGCCTTGCTTACAGATTTATACGAATTAACCATGTTATACGGCTTTTGGAAATATCACAAGCACGAACAAAATGCTTGTTTTGAGTATTTCTTTCGTTCGCTTCCCTTACATATCGGTTTTGCCCTATTTGCAGGACTTGAACAACTGTTGGATTATATTAAAAACTTTTCTTTTAATGAAAGCGATCTCGAATATCTCGGCAAACAAGGTTTTGAACCGGCTTTTATCGAGTATTTAAGCCGGTTTCGTTTGAATATCAATCTATGGTCCGTACCGGAAGGCACAGTTGTTTTTCCCAATGAACCGGTAATCCGGGTGGAAGGTCCTTTAGGTGCGCTTCAACTGCTGGAGACTTTTTTACTAAATGCTTTGAACTACCCGACCCTAGTTGCAACCAAAGCCGCCCGGGTTTGCTACGCCGCCGAAGGCGACCCGGTAATGGAGTTCGGACTGCGCCGCTCCCAAGGTCCCGATGGTGGATTGAGCGGAGCTCGCGCCGCGATTATCGGCGGTTGCACTGGAACATCCAATGTCCTGGCCGGTAAACTTTTTGGCGCCCCTATCTCCGGAACCCACGCTCACAGCTGGGTAATGAGTTTTGATAATGAAACCGAAGCCTTCAGGGCTTTTGCCAAAGCCTTTCCCCATAATATTACACTGCTGGTTGATACTTATGATCCTTTACAAAGCGGGATTCCTAATGCCATTCAAGTCTTTACCGAATTACGCTCAGCTGGGCTTCCAGTGCGGGGCGCCATCCGGCTTGATTCGGGAGACCTTGCCAAGCTTTCCAAGGAGGCATATCGAATGTTCCAGGAGGCCGGTTTTGAGGATCCGGTGATTGTCGCTTCCAACGAGTTGGAAGAAGATCTCATCGCTGATCTGAAACGCCAGGGCGCCAAAATAAACGCTTGGGGAGTAGGCACCCACCTGATTACCTCCAGCAACTATCCGGCATTGGGCGGGGTTTACAAACTGGTAGCCGTTGAGGGGAGCAACGGCTGGGAACCAAAGATAAAAATTTCGGGAAATGTGAGTAAAATAACTGATCCCGGCCGGAAACGGATTATCCGGTATTATAACGAGAGTAATCAGCCTTTGGCTGATGTGCTTTACCTTGAAGGTGAACCAGTTCAAAAGGGCCGGATACAGGTGTACGATCGTGAAAATCTTTTTAAGGAGATTATTTTAAAAAGTGATCATTATCAGGAATTATCCCTACCAAGCGTTTCGGAAGGCCGGATATTAATCAACCCAATTCCCTTAAAAGAACTACGGCAGCGAGCCTCCGAAAATCTCTCCCAATTTCCCGATGAATACCGGCGTTTGCGGTATCCTCAAACCTATAACGTCTATCTCTCGCCGCAAGCGGCCCATGCCAAACAAACTCTGCTGGAAGCAGCCAATTTCTACCGGAGCGAGACCGCAACTACGCAAGAATAGAAAGAAACATTGAGTTTACGGAAAATCGTACAACAGCCCCTTGGTGTCACGAGTAATCTTTAGTGTATGTAAAGTCTCGTTCCAAAAAATTTGAATGCCGCTTAAACTATTTATTTTACTGACTTCCAGATACCCGGGAAATAGAAACGGTTCTTCCACTTGTAGCGTGGTGGCACGTAATACAGATAAAATCCGTTTTGATACATAAATCTTCCGCTCCCAGTAAAAACCGTCGATGCCGAAAATTTCACTTTGAATACGAATCTCACGGGGGACCGGAACTTTACAGGGGCGTTTAATCCTGGAGATTAAGAGCCGCAAGGCATTATGATGCGGAGAATAAAACCGGCCCAGTTCTGTTGCCACATGAAGTACGGCAAGTTCCCGTTTTTCCCGGCCGTAAATATCAGGGAACAATTCCAGCCATGGAAAAGTATTGGATCTACTGTTACATATCACAGTTTTATATATTATTTGAACGGGCGTCCCCGCCGGGATCAAATGAAATAGTTCTGCAACATCCCGGTTTCTCATCCGGAAACATCCTAAAGAGACGGATCTGCCAATGGACCATGGCGCTGAATTCCCGTGAATGCCATAGCCTTTAATACTTAAACCCATCCAAAACTTTCCCAGGGGATTGCTGGGTCCCGGCGGGACCGGAGGATGCCTGCCATCCGGCGGGGACCAGGTTGGATTGCTAATTTTCACGGCAATTGCAAAATCGCCGGTGGGTGAAGGCTTATCAAATTTTCCAACGGCAATGGGATAATAACTATGAAGTTTATCTCCCCGGTAGAGATATAACTTGTATTCCGGAATATTAATCCGGATTCGCCATTGATTCCCGGAATGAACAACAGCTGGCCCCCAAAAGAATACAGCTAAGAGTGCCCAAAAGAAAAACCAGATTTTCCTTCCCTGAACGGGACTCCTCATTACCTAACCCCCGACGGCTTAATACACACGAACTTATCTTATGAAAGTTTCCGCCGGGAGGTGTTTGACATTTCGATATTTATTTCTGAAATCAGTTATCTAGTTTTATCGTCTTGTCCCATCCGTTTTTGTACCTGCATAATCGTGCCTTTTGTAATAATCTGATCTCCAAAACGTTCCCGCAATTGATCCACCGTTTGATGCAGTTTCCCTAGTGCGTCTTCGTTTTCGGAGCCGGATTCACCAAATAAATCCAATTGTACTGGTTCATCTTTGGCAAATCCGCTGACACTGATCCCAATCAATCTTACTTTCTTTCCGCCCCAGTTAGCCTGTTCCGCCAGTTTATGGCCTTCGCGGTAAATGATCTCCTCAAAATCGGTAGCTACCGGAATGGTAGTACGACGGGTTATTGTTTTGAAATTGTTATCCCGGATTTTTACGGTGATTACCCGGCCTTGCAGTTGATATTGCCGTAGCCGGCGCGCCACCTGATCCGCCAGCCATAGTAATACTCCGCTTAGAAACTGGCGGTCCCCGGTGTCCGTTTGAAACGTCAGTTCATGACCAATACTCTTGGCCTCTTCATCGGGAGATACCGGACGTTCATCAATTCCCCGCGCCAGGCAGTACAAATCCTCCCCGGACTCTCCAAACCTGCCGGTTAAAACGTCAAGTTCAACCTTGCATAATAATCCGATGGTATGTATCCCTAATTCTTTTAGCGCTGCTTCCGTTTTCGGCCCGACGCCCCATATTTTGCTCACCGGCAAGTTCTCTAATACTGATTCCATATTCTCATTGGTGATGATTACAAATCCTTTGGGCTTTTTTAAATCAGAGGCCAATTTCGCCAGAAATTTATTGGGCGCAATCCCTACGGATGCCGAAAGCCCGACTTCAGTCTCGATTTTGGCCACAATTTGCCTGGCGATATCCTCGGCTGGCCCGAAAAGAGATTCACTGGCGGTCAAATCAAGGAAGGCTTCATCCAGCGATAACGGCTCCACCAATGAAGTGTATTGCGACAGAATATTCATAATCTGTCTGGATATTTGGGCATAACGTCCGCCCCGGGGAGGCAGGTAAACGCCCTGGGGACAGCGCCGAAATGCTTCCCTAATGGGCATTGCTGAGCGGACCCCGAAACGGCGGGCTTCATAGGAGCATGTGGAAACAACACCCCGTCCGCAGGGATCAGCACCAACGATTACCGGCTTACCACGCAGCTCAGGGTTGTCAAGTTGTTCAACCGCCGCATAAAAAGCATCCATATCAATATGCATAATTTTTCGCGCCATCATAGTCTCTTGCCACTTCCCGCAACCAAAAACTTCTATCTGAAATTATATCACGGCGCTGCCTAAAAAAGCAGGATTAAGTCAAAATCATTAATATTATTCCGTTTGAAAGGCCAACCCTTTATCCCGGTTATAATCCACTCTTACTTTTTGGCCTTCCCGGACTTCCCCTTGCAGGATCAGCCGTCCCAGCGGAGTCTCCACTTCCTTTTGAACAGCCCGTTTCAACGGACGGGCACCGTAAGCCGGTTCATACCCGACCCGAACCAGATGCTGTTTGGCGGAATCCGTTAATTCCAGTTGTATATGCCGTTCAGCCAACCGGCTTCTCAAGAGGCCCAGATGAATCTCTACGATATCTTTGAGATGCTCTTCGGAGAGGGCGTGGAAGACGATAGTCTCATCAACCCGGTTCAGAAACTCGGGTCTAAAGTGGCGTCTCATCTCGTCGAGGACTGCTTCTTTCATCCGTTGGTAACCGTCACCCGCGAAACTGCCCCCGTATTCCAGGATACGCTGGCTGCCAATATTGGAGGTCATAATAATGATGGTATTTTTAAAATCAACCGTCCGTCCCTGGCCGTCCGTTAACCGGCCGTCATCCAGGATTTGCAGCAGCAGGTTGAAAACATCGTAATGCGCTTTTTCAATTTCATCAAACAATACTACCGCATAAGGACGCCGCCGGATGGCCTCCGTTAACTGGCCGCCTTCCTCATAACCCACATAACCGGGAGGAGCGCCAATCAACCGGGCTACGGTATGTTTTTCCTGGTATTCGGACATGTCGATCCTGACCATGGTACTCTGGTCATCAAACAGGAACTGTGCCAACGTCCTGGCCAGCTCGGTCTTGCCGACTCCGGTAGGCCCCAGGAAAATGAAAGACCCGATGGGGCGGTTGGGATCCTTGAGACCGGAACGGGCCCGCAAGACCGCCTCGGCCACCGCGGTAACCGCTTCATCCTGGCCAATCACACGTTGATGTAACTCCTCTTCGAGATGCAACAATTTCTGGACTTCGCCCTCCAGGAGTTTCGCTACCGGAATACCGGTCCAGCGGCTTACCACCTGGGCAATATCCTCCTCATCCACCTCTTCTTTAATCAGCCGCCGTTCCCCTTGTTTTTTCGAGAGCAACTCCTCTTCAGACTTCAGTTTCCGTTCTAATCCGGTTAATTTGCCGTACTTTAACTCCGCAGCCCGGTTTAGATCATACTGTAACTCTGCCTTCTCGATTTCAGCCTTGGTGGAGTCGATTTCTTCCCGGATTTGCCGCAGCCGTTGCACTCCTTGTTTCTCCGACTGCCAGCGGGCTTTCAAGGCATCGGCCTCCGTTTGCAAATCGGCCAGTTCTTTTTCAAGCCGCTCCAGGCGATCCCGGGAGGAACTGTCAGTTTCCTTGCGTAATGCCGCCCGTTCAATCTCCAATTGCATGACCCGGCGCAGCATTTCATCCAGTTCCGCCGGCATGGAATCGATTTCGGTTCGCAGTTTGGCCGCCGCTTCATCCACCAGATCAATGGCTTTATCGGGTAAGAAACGGTCTGAGATATACCGGTTGGAAAGCACCGCCGCGGCCACCAGGGCCGAATCTTTAATTCGCACGCCATGGTGCACTTCATAACGCTCATTTAAACCCCGTAAGATGGAAATGGTATCTTCAACCGTAGGCTGATCCACCAATACCGTCTGAAACCTGCGTTCCAGAGCGGCATCTTTCTCAATGTGCTTACGGTATTCATCTAAAGTGGTGGCTCCGATGCAATGCAATTCTCCCCGGGCCAGCATCGGTTTTAACAGATTCCCGGCATCCATTGCCCCCTCGGCCTTTCCGGCGCCAACCACCGTATGTAATTCATCGATGAATAGGATAATCTGCCCGGCCGACTCTTGCACCTCTTTTAATACCGCTTTCAAGCGTTCTTCAAACTCCCCGCGGTATTTGGCCCCGGCAATCAAAGCCCCCATATCCAATGAAACCACCCGTTTGTTCTTTAACCCGTCGGGCACATCCCCACGGATGATCCGTTGAGCCAGTCCTTCGACAATGGCGGTTTTACCGACACCGGGCTCTCCAATTAACACCGGATTGTTTTTGGTACGGCGCGACAACACTTGGATCACCCGCCGGATCTCATCATCCCGTCCGATGACCGGATCTAGTTTTCCCTGGTTGGCAAATCCGGTTAGATCCCGCCCATAGCGGTCCAACGCTTCATAAGTAACTTCCGGATTGGGCGAGGTCACCCGCTGGTTGCCGCGGACCTCATGAAGGGCTTTCAGGAGCCGGTCCCTGGTCAATCCGGTTTCTTTCAGCAGCCGCCCGGTTATCCCGCCGTCATCCGCCATGGCCAATAACAAATGCTCCACCGAAATGTATTCATCCTTCAACTTTTTCGCTTCATGTTCGGCTTGGGCCAATACTCGCTGCATCCTTCCGGTAATATAGACCTGATCGGGATTAGCGGCATAACCCTCTACTTTCACCTTGGGCAACCGGTCCAATTCATCCCGTATTTTGCGCAATATTGTACCGGGATCAATATCCGCCTTCTTAATGATGGAAGCGGCGAGCCCTCCGTCCTGTTCCAGCAAAGCCGCTAGCAGATGCTCCACATCCACCTGCTGGTTATCATTCCGCACCGCAATATTTTGAGCGGCCATGACCGCTTCCTGTACTTTTTGAGTCATCCTGTTAAAATCCATTGAAGATACCCTCCCTGATCCGATTAATAACATTTCAAACCTTGATAGCTGAATTAAATACAAATAAAAAAGGATGTTTACCCAAAGCTAATTTAAATATAAATCTAATTAATCATATCCGTTAACAAGTTTTATTTTTGAGCCCCATTTAATATATCTGCTGGAATAAAATTTTAGAGATTCTTAAACCATTCCAAATCCCGTTGCAACTTCTCGATTTTATCTCTGAGGTCTAAAATTATTGCGATTCCGGAGAGGTTGATTCCCACTTCGGTTCGTAACCGCTGAATCATCCGGATTCTTGGAATCGCGCTAATATCAAAAAGCAGATATTTGGCCTTAGGCTCAGCCGGTTCAATCAGCCCGTAATCCAAATAATATTGAAGTGAATCCTGGCTGATACCCGTAATCTCCAGTAACTCCCGCCATGTAATCAATGTATTGCGCCCGTGATAAACCATGATTTGATAGTAATCCATCATACCCCGCCTCCCATCATCGCACTCCGGGGATCAAAGCGGGATTCCCGGGCGAGAGCCCGGTAAAGCTCCCGTTCTTTTTCCGTTAAAGTTACCGGAACGTTTATCTTCAATTTCACATACTGGTCGCCCCGGGTTCCGTCCCGCCGTTTTAATCCTTGACCTCTTAAACGAAGCCTTTGCCCGCCCTGTGATCCGGGAGGAACCGTCATTCCGACGGTTCCATCCATGGTTGGCACCTTTACTGTAGCGCCCAATACAGCCTCCCAAGGAGCAACCGGCAGTTCCAACTGCAAATCATCCTCTCCAACCATTGCAAATAAAGAATCCGGTCTTATTCTGACTTTGAGATACAAATCCCCCCGCTTACCATTGACCGTTCCCGGAGTTCCCAATCCGGCCAAGCGAATTACCGTGCCTTCCCGGACTCCGGCCGGTATATTGACTTCCAGTTGTTTACGATGTTTAATATATTTTAAACCCTTACAGGAAGAGCAGGTTTTTTCTTGATTAAAACCCGCGCCGCCGCAAACCGGACATCTTTCCGTTACATCCATTGCAAAGTGATGCGGACCGCCCCGGTGAATTTCTCTTAACATCAAAGGCAATTCGGCCTCGATATCCCGCCCTTTGCCTGCAAAACCCCGGCTGCCTCCGGATTGACGGCCCCCGCTCCCGAAAAAGCTGGTAAAAAAATCGCTAAAGTCAAAACCGTCGCCGCCAAATATATCCCCCAAGTCCTCAAAATTGACATTGGTATACTCCCAGCCGGGAGGCGGAGTGAAGTCCGCCCCATCCCGGTAGTCCGGTCCTAACTTGTCATAACGGCGCCGTTTCTCGGAATCGGAAAGCACAGTATAAGCCTCGTTGACCTCTTTAAATTTTTCCTCGGCCGTTTTATCTCCCGGGTTTACATCCGGATGATATTTCCGGGCTAGCTTCCGGAAGGCTTTCTTGATTTCATCCTCGCCGGCTGCCCGGGAAACACCGAGAATTTCGTAATAGTCTCTATATTTTACCCCCATGACCTAACCCCCGCGCCCTGCGCGGCGCGACCCCTTCCCTTGGCACAAGTTGGGAAGAATTCAGGGAAGGGGTTTTCTTTTCTTTGTTTTAAGTTGATTTATAGTCCGCATCAATCACATCATCCCCGCCGCGGTATTGATAATTGGCGTTATAATCATCAGCGCCGGCGGTTTGGGTAGTCTGAGCCGTCAGACCGTAAGCCAATTGCTGCAGGTCGCTGGCCAGTCTCCGGATTTGGATGAGATCCACCGAATTAGCCTTAATTAAACTCCGGGCTTCCTGAATCAGTTGCTCGGCCCGGGCTTTTTCATTGACAGGGGCCAAGTCGCCCAGTTCCTGCAAACGGTTTTCCACCTGGTAAGCGGCGGTATCCAATTGATTCCGGGCTTCAGCCTCTTCCCGCCGTTTATAGTCATCGGCGGCATTGGCTTGGGCATCCCGGACCATCCGGTCCACTTCGTCTTTGGAAAGCTGCGTTGACCCGCTAATGGTTACGGTTTGTTCCTTATTGGTATCTTTGTCCCGGGCAGTAACCGTTAAAATCCCATTGGCGTCGATATCGAAGGTAACATCGATCTGCGGTTGGCCCCGATGGGCCTGCCGGATGCCTTCCAGCCGGAAATGTCCCAACGTCCGGTTGTCCCGGGCCATCTCCCGTTCGCCCTGCAAAATATGGATATCCACTGCGGTCTGATTATCCTCCGCCGTCGAAAAAGTCTCGGCGCGCCGGACCGGAATCGTAGTGTTCCGTTCCACCAGTTTGGTCATGACCCCGCCCAGAGTCTCCAGGCCAAGGGACAAGGGAGTCACATCCAGCAATACGACATCCTTAACCTCCCCACCCAATACTCCGGCCTGAATGGCGGCGCCGACGGCCACCACTTCATCAGGATTCACTGTTTGATTGGGCTCCTTGCCGTCGGTCAATCTGCGGACCAGGGCCTGAACCGCGGGAATCCGGGTGGAGCCTCCCACCAGGATGACTTCATCAATTTCGGCGGCGCTCAACTTGGCATCTGCCAGCGCCTGCTTTACCGGTCCCACACAGCGCTCCACTAAGCCCGCAGTCAATTGGTCGAATTTGGCCCGGGTGAGCCTGGCCTCCAAGTGCTTGGGACCGCTTGACGTGGCGGTGACGAACGGCAATGAAATATTAGTCTCCACAATACTGGATAGCTCAATCTTGGCTTTTTCCGCCGCTTCGGTCAACCGCTGCAAAGCCTGGCGGTCGTTCCGCAAATCAACCCCATTCTCCCGCTTAAACTCCTCCGCCAGCCAGTCGACGACCCGTTTATCAAAATCGTCGCCGCCAAGATGTGTATCCCCGGAAGTAGCTTTCACTTCAAAGACGCCGTCGCCGACATCCAATATGGAAACATCAAAGGTGCCGCCGCCCAGGTCGAATACCATGATGGTTTCATTCTTCTTTTTGTCCAGTCCATACGCTAACGCCGCCGCCGTCGGCTCGTTAATGATCCGCAGCACTTTTAGTCCGGCAATCTCGCCGGCGGTTTTGGTGGCCTGCCGCTGGGCATCGTTAAAGTAGGCCGGGACAGTAATCACCGCCTCAGTAATCTTTTCTCCCGCAAACTTGGCCGCATCCTCCACCAGCTTTCGCAGCACTTGAGCCGAGATCTCCTCCGGGGCGTAAAGTTTGCCGCTGATTTCGAACCGTACCGCATCATTGGGCCCGGAGGCCACTTTATACGGGACATTCTTTATCTCCTGCTGCGCTTCCGAATAACGCCGCCCGATAAACCGTTTGGCTGAATAAATGGTATTCTCCGGATTGAGTACTGATTGCCGTTTGGCCAATTGTCCCACCAAACGTTCCCCGGTTTTGGTGAATCCTACCACCGAGGGCGTAAACCGGCTACCGTCGGAGTTAATAATCACCGTAGGCTGCCCGCCCTCCATTATTGCCACTACCGAGTTGGTGGTGCCAAGATCGATTCCTACTGTTTTCGCCATATGGATAACCCCCTTACTTTTACTAATTATTACAAAACTAATATGCGCCCTGAAATTGGGATGTATGCTTGAAGTTCAATGCCGGGCGAATAATTTTTAATTATTAATCTAGTTTAATATTAATATAGTTAATTAATTTTGTCAACATTCACTCTGGTTTTTCTTCCTTTTCCGATTGTATTATTTGCTTCAGTTCCTTAAGAATAATAACGGAGAACCGGGAAGGGGAGTTCCAAATTTTTCTGATAAATGTCCGAAGTAGCCATTTCCGGTTTGGTTTTAGGCGGAGGGATCGGTTTATCCACCCGTTACCTAGGACTAACCTGCGACAGCCTGATCAACGCGGAAATGGTGAATGCCAAAGAGCATCGATTAACAGCCATAATCCCGGTTTGCTTTGGGCCTTGCGGGGAGCCGGGGGAGGAAATTTTGGCGTTGTCACTTCCTTTAGCTTCACCTTGAAAAAGAAAGCCGATAAAATAACCCTGATTCAGCTCAAATGGAATGGGAACAAAGCGGCAAGGCTTCAATTTTTAAGTATGTGGCAAGAATGGTTGGAAGATTTGGATCCAAGGATGAGCGCCTTGTTCATGTTTCTACTCTTTTTCTAAGAAGAACTTTATACTAATAATTCCAAGGGATGGAAAAGTGATTATCCATAAAGCACCAACATATGTTAATGGCGCCCAAAGTACAGCGCCTACAATGAATGGGCCAACTAAACCATGAGCTACCATGGCCCATTTAACTTTTGCTTCTTTTCCGTTATGGTTAAAAGAAATAGAGGCAATCAATGTAGCAATGCTCATAAGAGTATAAGCTAAACCGTTAATCGCAAAAAGAAATTTACCCGGTTCAAAAAGTAAAATTGTATATTGATCTTGATTCCCCGCTAAAATTCCAGGAATTACTACTGTAAGTTCCGTAAAGTAAACAATGCTGTTTATTGCCGCATAAATAATCGAGATTGCAAATCCAACAAATACGTAAACATCTTTATTATTGTTTTTTATTTTATATAAACAAGCCATCATCGACATAAAAGACCAAGCTAAAAATATGGAAGGTAAAAGCTGCCAAAAAGTATCCCAGGGTTTTTGTAAGAGTCCAGCTAAAGTAAGTAATAATGCAAAAATGTAAAGTAACCCAAAGATTGTTGCGCAAATAGCAGACCATAATCCCATTTTTTTCGTTTCCATTGCGTCCTCCTATACATTCGATAAATTTAAAGTGTTAATGTATCTGAACCATCTAATATTGAACAGCTATTATTTGCGCGGGTTGTATCGTATTACCGGGAAGCCGCTTAATTCAAAAAAATATCTTTTACTAACCGGATTTTCAGAATCTCGGAGTGCTGGTTTTGTCATGTCCAAAACTTCATAATCCCGGCCATGGGAAAACCCCCTTCAACATACGTAAGGGGGTTTCAATTATGAAATAATGAGTTTACTTACTTCTTCTTCGCCACACCGACCAAATCCTTGAAAGCCTGCCGGTCATGTACGGCTAGGTCGGCTAGTACTTTACGGTTGATTTGCACTCCGGCCTTCTTTAAACCGCTAATGAAAGTGCTGTAGGACATCCCGTTAATCCGGGCGGCAGCGTTGATTCTGGTAATCCATAGCTTCCGGAAATCCCGCTTTTTAGCGCGACGGTCCCGTAAAGCATATGCCAATGATTTGAGAACCTGGGCGTTGGCCGGCCGAAAGATCCGACTCTTAGAACCGCGGTAACCTTTGGCTAACTTTAAAATCTTTTTATGACGATGGCGGCTGGTAAATCCGCCTTTTACTCTAGGCATTTAAAACACCCTCCGATCTATTCCACAATATATACTAATTCTTACATTCCCAGCATCCGTTTAACTCTTCCGGTATCACCACTGCTGATGACTTCGGCTTTCCGCAGATTCCGTTTCCTTTTCGGCGATTTCGATTCGAGCATGTGTCTTTTATATGCGTTATTCTTCATAATTTTACCGCTTCCGGTTACCTTAAACCGTTTGGCGGCGCCCCGGTGGGTCTTCATTTTCGGCATTCCCCACACCCCTCTCTTTATTATTCAAAAATATTCAAAAGCCAATTGCGCGTACTGGCGGATGTCATGTTTTACCTGGTTGAAGCCGAAAGAAAACAAACAGATAATTTCATCCAACCTCTGCTCTGGAGTATACTTCCGCAATCTCAACCCATCCATATTTCATTTCGGAAAAATCATCTCGGGAAGAACCCGTTCGGCGGCCGGCAACTTTTTGAAGAACCGTCTGCGGATAAAAGTCACGGTAATTAGTAAAATATTTTCGAAATAGCACTATAGTCAGAATATAGGTGACGAATTACTGGCTTTCCGCTTTCCCGGATAAAATCATGATCATGTTTTTACCTTCAATCTTGGGTTCACGTTCAATAACAGCGTGGTCCCGGACATTTTCAAAGAGTTGCAATAGAATAGCTCTGCCCAATTCGGCATGAACAATCTCCCGCCCCCGGAAACGGATCATCGCTTTGACCTTATCCCCATCCTTGAGAAATTTTTGAACCGCCTTGACTTTGACCTGAAAATCATGTTCCTCGATCTTCGGAGTCATGCGAATTTCTTTAACTTCAATAATTCGCTGTTTTTTTCTGGCCTCGCGCTCGCGTTTGCTTTGCTCGTACCGGTATTTTCCATAATCCATAATACGGCAAACCGGAGGTTTAGCGTTAGGAGCCACTTCAACCAAATCTAGTTCCTTTTCCAACGCCAGTTTTAAAGCGTCTCTGACCGACATGATTCCTAATTGTTCACCCTCAGAGCTTACCACCCGGATCTCCTTGGCGCGGATCTCCTCATTAATTCGCAACTCGTTACTAATAAGCAGTCACCCCCTAAAATAATCACAAAATAAAAAGCAGGCTGTTAAAACTCCACCCGCTCAAATTTCCTCAACTATCCTAAGCATTGATTCCGAAACCGGATTCGATTTCTTAGCTTTGGCAAAGCTGTTTATAAACCCGGAACCTCTCATGGTTTGGGTGAGAAGCGGATGGCTTCTACTTGGTTTTTAATTAAAAATAGTATATCATCAAACAGGCCGGCCGTCAATAATTAATTCATTTCCGGGTAAACTAAAAAGGGAGGTGCGACTTTGAAAGCAACGACAACCAGTTTGGCTGTAACCGGAACCGGAGCGGCAGTTTCTGGACTCGGGGCGTTTCTTCTGCGAAATAAATGGGGAGCCGGAATCCTCGGATTTGGTTTGGCCCATGTAGTTCTCGGAGTGCTGGATATGTTTCGCCCCAGTGTACGTAGCTAGTATAGCGCTTTCAAAGTAATATACCCTAGAAAGCGTTATACTTTGGTAAAACGTTTATTATGAATGTGATGTTATTTCGAAAATGTTTTACTGGTCTTAGTTCCTTCCCGGCGAGGCTGCTCGAAAAGATATTTTCACGCGAGGGATATCAGCCGACATTCAGGCCCAAACTTTGGGCGATGCACTGTATCCATCAATTGAAAGTATTTTTAGACAGCCTCCCTATTTTTAAAATTTTGCATGACGGCCTATCATGAATTTCCGGCCCGTTTGCACCATTCCACGGCTTGTTGCATAACACCGGGAATCTCGCTGGAGAACTCCATATATTCCCCGGAGCGGGGATGATCAAAACCCAAGATTGCGGCGTGGAGCGCCTGCCCTTGGATGGGAACACTCTCTTTCTTTCGCCCGTAAACCGGGTCGCCCACCACCGGATAGCCCAGATGGCTCAAATGGACCCGGATCTGATGGGTGCGCCCCGACTCAAGCTTCACTTCCAGAAATGAGTGGGCTCCAAAATATTCAAGAACTATATAATTGGTAGCCGCCGGTTTACCACCCGGGACCACCGCCATTTTCTTGCGTTCAACCGGATGGCGTCCAATCGGAGCCTCGATTCGGCCGCTTCCGGGGGGTGAGCCGTGAACCAGAACTTTATAAACCCGTTTCATGGTCCTGTTTTTGATTTGAGCGGCCAGATCCAGGTGGGCGAAGTCGTTTTTGGCCACCACCAATACTCCGGAAGTATCTTTGTCCAGCCGGTGAACGATCCCCGGCCGGATGACACCGCCGATTCCCGATAAGTCCTTACAGTGTTCCAACAAAGCATTGACCAGAGTGCCGTGATAATTCCCGGCGGCGGGATGAACCACCATTCCCCGCGGTTTATTTACAACCACCAGATCCCGGTCTTCATATAATATCTCCAGCGGTATCATTTCCGGCGTTACGTTCAGAGGTTCAGGATCCTCCCAGGCAACTTGAATTTCAATCCCGGGTTCCAAACGGAAACCGGCCCGTAAAGCCTTTCCTTTGCAGGTTACGCCGCCGGCTGCAATGATTTTTTGTACAAAAGTCCGAGATGGCCATAGGCTGGTAGCACTTAAAAACTGATCCAACCGCTGCCCCCCAGCTTCCGAATCAACGCTGAAACTCCGAAGCCGCATCGATTCCGGTCCTCCTCTTACGGTCACGCCGTTCAAAGAACCATATCAACCCAAAAGCCACCGTACCCAGGATAATACAGACCAGTTGCGCAATGCTTAAAAATGGAAAAACCATGGGGCTTTGGCGGAATATCTCGACGATAAAACGCATGATCGAATAAAGACCAATATAAAGCAGGAATAAAAAGCCGCTAAAACGGCGATGATTCCGAAACTTAAACAGGATGACGGCAATCAGGAAACTGCCGAACATTGAATAAAGCTGGGTTGGATGCCGCAAGGCCGCATCGTTGGCAGAGCAACGGAGGGCCCAAACTACATTGGATATTTTACCGTAGCAGCATCCATTCAAAAAGCATCCTAGCCGGACAATAGAGTACCCCAAGGCAATGAACGGCGCAACCAGGTCCGCCAATTTCCAGGGATAAATTTTTTTGATCTTTACAAACCAAAATCCGGTCAAAAAACCGCCGATCAATCCACCGTGAAACGCAAGCCCTCCCGAATTCACCATAAATATATACCACCAGGGTACGGCGAGAAAGTAACGATATTCGGTAATGACATAAGCGATCCGCGCCCCAACAACCGCACCAATAATAACCCAAACCGCCAGATCGATAATCGTATCAAATTTGATTTCATATTTTTTCGCCATTTTACCCACACCGAAAATGGCTACCAAAAAGGCGATGGCCAGCATCAAACCGTAAGCATGAACGGAAAAACCGAATACTTTAAAGAGCGTCATTCTTCTCCTCCTTTGAACCCCCGGTTGCCGTGTTATTTATCCGGGAGTCGGCCGATAGAGCCATCGCTTGTTTATCGGATTTATTTTTTTGCAGCAATCCCAAGACAATCAATCCCACCCCGGAAACAATGGCTATATCCGCCACATTAAAGACCGGCCAGTAATGAATGTCGATAAAGTCAACCACCCCGCCCAGCCTGACCCTGTCGATAAAATTACCGACAGCCCCGCCCAGGGCTATCGCCACACCCATCTGGAAGACACGGGGATAATCCCGCACCAGTCGACGGTTTAGCCATACCGTGACAAATACGACAGCCGCAATTATCGCTAACAATAGGGATTGCGACGGCAAAATACTGAAGGCGGCACCGGTGTTTTTGACGTGGATAATGGACACCAACCCGTTGAAATAATCGTAGCTTTGGTATGGCAACATTTTCGCTTGAACAACGAGTTTGCTTATTTGATCCAAAACCACTACAATGATCGTTACATACAAGTAAGGCATTTTGCTCTCCTCTACCATCCCGTGGATATAAAGAGTAAATTATAAACGATATTCTGCATTTAAAACCAAATCCCTTTATATACTTCCCCATGACTTTCATATATTAAGGTAGAAGCTTGGATATTTCAAACTTCACTCTTTACACTTACCCTTCACAATTTCACTTCACGATTCCGGGTCCGGTGCAAATTCATCCGGATCAGTCTCGGCAATCATTTCGTAATCTTCCACCGCTCCCTGTGGCTCATCGCCATCAATGTACATATCCCCATAGTCAACTTCACCTCCCAGATCCGATGGAGTTTCCGAAGTACCGTACCGGGCCACCGATTGCCAAATATCCTCGCCATCGGTACCCACATTATCGGTGTCATCCAAAAAAGTCCGGCCGAATGGCGGGTATAATACTTCCTCCTCTATCGGCCGTTTCCGGCCCTGACGATGGGATTCCTTATCCCGCTGGCAGTCGATGCATAATGTAGTATCGGGCACCGCCTCCAAACGCTCCAAATCGATCTCCATGCCGCAATCTTCACAAATTCCGTATTTTCCGTCTTCAATTGATTTCAGGGCATCATTTATCCGCTGATAAAACTCGCCCAAGTTCATTTTGAGTGCCAGGTCCTTTTCCCGTTCAAAAGTCTCTGAACCCAAATCCCCCGGATGATTGTCGTAACTTGACAATTCATGAACCGAATCCCGGAGGGAGTCGTTAAGATTAAAACTCTCCGATTCTTCCAGCTCCTTTTCCAACCGGTGTTTTTCTTCTAGTAAACGTTCCTTGAAAGATTGCAGTCGCTGTTTATCCATTTTTTGCTCCTTTTCTCTAGCCCAATTTGTTCTAGTCTTCACGGGTGGTTCAATAGTAATATTTTAGATTTTGATTGACAATTCGCACCAGATTCGCGATAAACTCGCCGATAACCGGTAAATTCAACTCCGCCAGCCTGGTCAGAACAACCAGAAAAAGGCTGGCAATAATGGTCAGCCCAATGGCGATTCCGAACCCGCGGGCCAGCCCCCCGAGAAAATTTAAATAGATTAAACGGGCTGGTTTATGGAGCAGCCGCATAAATTCGGCTATATTCGCCCGTTCCAGTTTCCGTTCCACCTCATTGATCTTATTATAGAGGGATTTCGCCATACGCCGGTTAAGAATCGTCATCACCTGAAATTATGTTTAATAACAAATAGCGGAATGTTAATAGATTGTCACCAAACCCTCAACTTTAAACATTCTTAAAGGATGTCTGAATCTTTTATTGAAAAATATAAGGGTAAAATTCCAGCTCTTTTGGAATGATCATTGAATAATAAATAACAACCTAAAAGGTGATCTGACTTGTCCGAATCCAATTCCTATATCAAAAGAAAACAACGGTATCAATGGTTTTTAAACCGGCTGGAGCGGGTTTTCAACCGGTTTGTTTACCTGAAACTAACAGTGGTCCTCCTGGGCTTAACCGCTGCCGGCTACTTTCTGGTGCTAAAAAAGTTCCCTACCGGCGGCGGGTTATTGTTATTCGGAATTTTCCTGTTAATATACCTGGATATCCGCCATCGTAAAATTGTTTTCTACCGGAAATACGCCCTGATTCTAAGGGATATTAATGAACAATCGCTTGGGCGGCTGGGCGGCCGGTGGTGCAATTTTCCGGACGCCGGGACTGAATTCCGGGATGATGCTCATCCCTATACATCAGATCTGGATATTTTCGGTGCAGGATCATTATTTCAGTGGATTAATGTAACCCAAACCTATTTAGGCCGTAAGAAACTTGCCGGGTTGCTGGCGCATCCCCCCGATGCAATACCTGTTATCCGCGAACGTCAAGGAGCCATTGCCGAACTGGCCGGAAATCTAAGATGGAGGCAGTGGTTTCAGGCCCGCGGGATTGCAATCAAAGATCAAATGCGAGATCCAGATTTCTTAATCAAATGGGCAAACGAACGCAACCCTTTTTTTCTTCAAAAGGCAGTCGTGCTAAGCTTGCGCGCCTTGCCGGTCATTACCATCGGTTTTATTATCGCCTATTTCAATACCAAAGCAATTCCATTCTACATCCCCCTTTTGGGATTAATCCTTCAGTTCGGATTACTTAAAATTAGAGTGAAAAAACGCTCGATTATCCTGGCGACAGCCGGGGAATATGAAAAAAATATCCAGATATATGCGAGTTTACTTGAGCAGATACTGGAAAAAGATTGTCAATCCGGATATCTCCAACGGTTAAAGCAGAAACTGTTCAACCATGCTGAACAACCAGCCGGCTTGCAGTTGAATAAACTGACCAAAATCATCGACTTGATTGCCAACCGGAATAACGGTTTTTATCCGGTGGTTAACATCATTACATTATGGGATTATCATTGCTTAATCGCTTTAGAGCGTTGGAAGAAAACATCCGGGGAATATTTGCAGGACTGGCTGGAAACCATTGCGGAATTTGAAGCTTTGGCAAGCCTGGCGCTTATCCAGTACGACCACCCGGAGTGGGCTCAGCCGGATTTTATTCATGGCACTCCAGCGGTTACTGCGGACAATCTCGGACACCCTTTACTTTCCGACGCCACCCGAATAACGAACCCCCTGCAAATCGGAACCCAAACCAGGACTTTACTCATTACCGGATCAAATATGTCCGGCAAGAGCACTTACCTGCGGACTGCCGGGATTAACCTGGTATTGGCCTATAGCGGCGCTCCGGTTTGCGCCAAATCCTTCCGGTGTACCTTGATGGATATTTATACTTGTATGCGGATCAGCGATAATCTCGCCAAAAATATCTCCACCTTTTATGCGGAGATATTACGGATAAAATCCATTGTGGAAGCGACTGCCGGGTCACGGCCGGTTTTTTTCTTATGGATGAGATCTTTAAAGGAACCAACTCCCTTGATCGGCATACCGGGGCCAAAATCTTAATTAAGAAACTGATTCAAAACGGTGCGGTGGGCCTGGTCTCTACCCACGATCTGGAACTGGGGGAATTGGCGGTAGAACTGCCCGTAGTCAAAAACTATCATTTTCAGGAATATTTTAAAAACAATCAATTGGAATTCGATTATCGCCTGCATCCGGGAGTCTCAACTACCCGGAATGCTTTGTATTTAATGAAAGCCGCCGGGGTTATCGATGGCGGCGAATAAAACTAATACCTAATAACCAATAACGGTTTTTTACCTTAATCCCACCTGAAAAACCGGACTGCCAACCCCAGGGTGACTACAAACCAACCGGCTAAAACGGCGGTGTCGGTCCAAAAACCGTATGCGGTAGGGAGTCCCACCATCACATGACGCAGCAGATCTCCCAGATACGTAAGGGGCAATAAATTAACCACCGGTTTTAAAAAAGACGGCATCATTTCCAACGGAAAGAAGATTCCCGACAAAAACATCATCGGAAATTGCACCAATTGAATCAAACCCTGGGCGCTTTCTTCGGTCTTGGTGAAATTGATCAATAAATAGCCCAAGGATACGAAAACAACCGCTCCCAGCATTACCATCGCCATCACCAGAAAGATATTTCCAGTCACCGTAACCCCGAATGCGTAATACCCCAAAGTAATGATTAAAATGGTCTGAACCATGGCCATTGCCAGCCTCACCAAAATTTCACTCCACAGCATCATGCTGCGGGGCAGCGGTGTCGCGCCTAGACGCCGGATAATTTTTCGTTCCCGCAACGAAACGAAGTTCAAAGCGCCGAACAATCCCAATTGCATTAATGCCATGGCCAAAATTCCCGGTAACAGGTAATCGATGGTTTTTAAAGTGGAAACCTGGGTTCTTACCGGTTTAACAACCAGCAATCTGGGAGTTCCGGCAATCCGGCGTTCGATCTCCGTTAAAATTTCCTTCACCGAAGTGATTAAAATCTGAGTAGTGGTATCTTTGCCGGGGTCATAATATATTGGAATCTCCAGTGGTTTGGCCGCTCCGGGAATTCCGGGCTGCTGATTCCCGGGAACCACCACTACAATGAGTCGTTTACCGTTTTTCAAAGCCTTTAGTTCCTTGTCCCGGCTGCCTTGGTGCAATTCAAAGACCGGAACGGACCGAAATGCTTGTTGAATGGCTGTTCCTGCCGGACCTTTGTCTTCAATAACCAGACCCACGCTAAACTTGGCGGAATCCTGGTCCTGGCTGAAAATAGCCCCGAAGAGTAAAATGAACAACAGCGGAAATGCCACGAACCAGAAGATAGACATCCGATCCCGGATGATATCCTTCGCATTGGCGCTGACCAGTATCCAAAACCCTTTCATTCCCGCAACCTCCTCCCCGTTAATTCCAAGAACACATCCTCCAGTGTAGCGGTGCGGATGATTAAATCATCAACCGGGGAATTCGTCTCTTCCGCATATTTGAGCAAAGCGGGTATGGTCTGGCCTACTTCACTGGAATATAGAATTACTGTTTCTTCCTCGACCTGCACCCGTTGGACTCCGGGAAGTTTCCCCAACTTTTGATCATTTGTCAACCGGGGCTGGCGGAACTCGATGGCTTTTTCCCTGAAATGCCGCCGGATTAACTCCTGAGGACTGTCCAGGGCAATAACCTTGCCGTGATCAATCACCGCGACCCGGTCGCATAGCCTTTCGGCCTCATCCATATAATGGGTGGTCATGAAAACCGTCTTCCCTTTTTCGCGCATCCTGCGAATCACGTCCCATAAGGATCGTCTGGCTTGCGGGTCCAGGCCGGTGGTAGGTTCATCCAGAAAGATAATATCATTGTCGCCGATTAAAGCCAGGGCCACGCTCAACCGCTGTAATTGTCCGCCGCTTAGTTTCAGCGTCTGGACCTTCGCCTTATCCGTCAAATCCACTAGTGCAATAGCATCCATGATTCCCATGGAACGAGGATAAAAGTTGGCATATAATTGAACCGTTTCTTTCACGGTAAGCCGGGGAAACATGGCTGCCGTCTGTAATTGCACTCCGATTCGGGATTTAACTCCGATGGGGTCCCGGACCGGATCCAGACCCAGCACTTGAATAGCGCCCGAATCCCGTTTGGTTAAGCCGACTATCGTCTCCACAGTGGTTGTTTTTCCCGCTCCGTTAGGGCCGAGCATCCCGAAAACTTCGCCTTGTTTGACTGTAAAGGTGATTCCGTCCACTGCTTTCACCGGACCGTAGTATTTGCGTAAATTGGTTATCACAATACTATCCATGACTTGCTCCTTAACAAAGAATGGCTTAATTCCAATATTTTGGCCAAATATTGGAATTATTTTTCATTCATCCGGGTTTTCCTTTTTTTCCAATGTTACGATTTGATTAAGTATCATTTGCGATAATTATCCATTTCATTTTCAAAAGTTACTATTGCGTTCTTTAAATAGCTTCACATATTACATTCGGGGAAACACGCAATACTTTGATAAAACGTTCTTAATTAGAATTGTTGCGTTATTTAGAGAACGTTTTACTAGTTTGATTGGGCTGCAACCGCCTCCAGCGTTTGCTTCGCCCAGCCGTTGTTCGGATAGATTGCCAAGGCCTTGTTTAAATATAGCATTGCCTCTTGATAGTTTTTCTCTTTTTGATAAACGATTCCCAGCCACATGTAAGCATTAAACCGGTCAACCTTTTCAGCGCTTTTTAGGGCAACCAACAACATTTCAATCCCTTTCGCTATACTTCCTCCGCCAAATGCCGGCGCATGGATATAAAATAGCGCCAGCGAAATATGGGCCTTATAATTTTGGGGATTCCGTTTGATGGCTTTTTGCGGCAGCGATTTAAGTCTTCCGCCATTCGCCGCCGAATAGAAGAAGCCTTTAACAGGCATTAACTTCATATAAGTATCTGCCAAAAGCCGGTATCCCTGGCTGGATTCTTTTATTTGCAACGACTGGTTCACTAATTTCTGGCTGTTGGCAAAATGGTTCTCCGCATCACCCTTCTTTCCCGTTCCTAAATTGGCAATTCCCAAATAAAAATCAACTTCAGCCAGCCAGTAATATTTGGTAGCGCCGTCATCCATCTTTTCAAAGCTGTGCTTGCACTCTTCAAGCCGGACGATGATATCCGGGGTTGAAACCTCTCCTCCAAATAAATCATCAATAACCGGAGTTAATATAATATCACCTTTTTTAAAATCGCCATTTTGGCCGGAGACAATTTGACTCCAACCGGGAAACGCTGAACCAATCAATAGGATTAGCGCCATACTAAAATATTTGACCCGTTTTTTAAACGTTTTTCGTGGTTCCATGGCTTATAGTTTCCTTCCATCTAAAATGAAACCTTACTCAAATTGAATCCGGTATAAACCGATAATCAAGAAGATGCATCCCAATCCCAACAACCAGAAAACCGGAGCACTTACCGCAGCCAGGCTTGCGCTATTGGCCATAATGTCGTTAAGCGCCTTTGTTGCCCAGCCTTGGGGTGATATTTTCGAGATCATTACCATCACCGCCGGACTGCTTTCGGTGATCGGGATAAATGCCCCGCTTAACATGCTTCCAACCATCACGATTCCAGTGGCGAATACTTGGACTTGTTCCGTGGACTTCAAAAATCCGGCCAGCATTAAACCCAGACCCGTCATGGCTATGATGTACACTGAAAGTATGCATATAATTCCGCTAACAGCAAAACTCCATGGAGCTCCAAACAGATATTTTCCGGCCAGTAAAAGAATTAGCGCCTGTATCCACGACATTATAAACAATTTAAACAAGAAGCCCAGGATGATCTCTAGCCGAGTGGCGGGGGTCGCTAGTAAGCGCCCCCAGGTTCCATTTTTCCGTTCCTCCAAAATTGCGCCGGCCGAGCTAATCAAATTAATCCCGATAAACATGATCATCACGCCGCTGTCCGCCAGCCCCATCATCTGCGGCGGGAGAAAACTCATCAGCCAGGTCATTAAAACCGGAAGTCCGACAAACATCATCATATACAACGGGTCGTTCAAATATTGTTGGATACCGATTTTGATGATATTAAAGATTCTCCGCATTGGAATCACTCCTCTTTGCATGAATTCCAAGTATTTACCTTCCCATAAAAACACCGGCCACGCTCATCAGGACCACTAACGCAACGCCGATTCCCAATAACACATTCCAGGTCCGCGCGGGTTTTTTATACCAGTAAAATAGCATCACGGAAAAGAGTAGCGTCTGGATTACAACTTCAGGCAAACCCCTTACATGATCTAAAAACGGTATTCTGGTGTAAATGATGCCTTCAATGGAACCGGGGGCCGGGCCTGCGGTCCCCAATATGGCGAGGCCGATAAAGAGCAACCATAGCTTCAACCAGCCTTTGTTTGTTTTCAGGAAAACATCTTTAACCGGCCACAAAACCAATGCAAACAGAATGCCGCGAATGATTTGCAGCGACACTCCCGCGGCTACCCAGGGAGAATCAATGGGGCGCATAAAGGACATAATTTCCTTGGCAAAAAACTCATCATAACGCAGCAAAGTCATGGCTGAAATGCCTGCAATAAAGTAAGTCATAATATGACAGGCCGTTACCCGCCACCAAAACTGAAACCACAAGCCTTTCTGTTTCTCTTCCATAATAAACCCTCCATTTTTTTGAATTTTCTGTGATTCACGGATGTTCGTTCCGTGTTCCGCGTTCGATGTTTTTCTGTTGTTTCGGGGATGCTTCGTTCCGCGTTTCGCGTTCATCGATTAAGCAGGGATCCTGAACCTTTGAACCTTGAACTCGGAACGCTGAACGATAGACCTGGAACCTTCACCCTAAAAACATTCTTCCCACTTCGTTTTTAATCCCGCAACGTCCGACCGGTCATCTTCATAAACAAGGTTTCCAAATTGGGTTTTTTGATCTCAATTTTGGAGACGGGAACCCCGGCGTTGATAAAATTGCCAAGGACGCTGGTCAAAATAGTATCCGCCTGATCGGTCAGAATATCAACCTGTTCTTCCATGGCTTTCACTTGTTGAACATGAGGAATGGATTTTAACTGTTGGTACAAGCTTTCATTGATAAACGGCACGGTCAGCGTAATCTCCTGTTTCCCCCCCACTTGCCGCAGCAATTCTTCTTTGGTCCCGGATGCCACAATCTGCCCTTCATCAATAATCGTCACTTTATCGCATAACAGTTCCACCTCTTCCATGTAATGACTGGTATAAATCACCGTGGTTCCGTCTTGATTCAAATGACGGATAATCTCAAAAATTCGGCTGCGGGTTTGGGGATCAACCCCTACGGTGGGTTCGTCCAGGATGAGCAATTCCGGTTGATGCAGCAATCCGGCTGCGATATTGATGCGCCGTTTCATGCCTCCCGAGTAATTATTTATGGGTTCAGCCCCTCGCTCGCTTAATCCGACCAGCTCCAAGACCTCCTTCACCCTGCGCTGAAGTTCCAGTCTTGAAATTCCGTACATGCTTCCCCAGAAACGGAGATTATCCCGGGCGGATAGTTTGGGGTACAAAGCGATATCCTGCGGCACCAAACCAATGCACCGTTTCACTTCCATGGGATTTCCGGCAATTGAATAACCGGCGACGCTCATATCTCCGGCGGTAGGTTTTAATAATCCGGCCAATACCGAAATAGTGGTTGATTTTCCGGCACCGTTGGGGCCTAGAAAACCGAAGATCTCCCCTCGTTCAACCTGAAACGAAATCCCCCGCACCGCCTCCCTTTTCTTAAACCGTTTCCACAAATCCCGGACTTCAATATAACTCATTTCATCTCACCTCCTAATCTCTCTCTATTGAAATCATATCAAGAAACCGCTCTGAAACAATCGGTCCAATGAATCAACCTCATCTAATCCAAAAGGCTGATCTCCCGATCAGCCTTTTGGCGAAAATAGAAATATGGTTTAGCTTTTATCATTTATATTTTATTTGGAATCCAAATGGAAGTCAGTATCGAAAGGCCAGCCATGAAGGCTCCCAACACGATGTTGGGACCTGGATTTTAGACATAATATCAACTCTTAAACCTCACTATAATCCCCGTTCCCTGCCCCGGCTCAGACTCAATCCGGAACTCCCCGCCGTTTTCCCGGCACCGGGCAGCCATGTTCTCCAGTCCATTACCGCGCCGAATCTCCCGCAAGTCAAACCCTTTACCGTTATCCACTATCTCTAATACCACATCTCCGGACAGTTCCGTGATTAACATCAATCTCAATCCCTTGGCCTTGGAATGCCGTTGAATATTGGCGAGAGCTTCCTGAACAATCCGGTAAACCGCCATCTCTTGTTCAGGCGAGAGGCCTTTGGCCTCCCCCAGATTTAAATCCAGCGTCATTTGCTGGCGGCGGGCGAAGAGTTCGCTTTGAAGCCGGATAGCCTCGATTAAGCCGTGTTCCTCCATAATGGCCGGTTTGAGTTCCATGATCATCGCCCGTAATTCACTCAAAGTAGCTTCCGCCGTATTTTGAAGGTAATCCACCATTTGGGCCGTTTTTTCATCCGTTGCATTCAGATGTTTGCGTAACGAATGAACCGAATACAGGATGCCATGAATTCCCTGGGAGATTGAATCATGCAACTCCCGGGCCATCCGGTTACGCTCTTCGGCAATCATTAAATTTTTTGTAGTCTCTTGCAGTTGTTGATCCTTGGCCGCGATTTCGGTCAAATATTCATTTTCCATTTCCAGCCTGGAAACCCTTTGACGCATCTTGTCAATCTGGTAGCTTACAATGGCAATGGCCAACCCGAATCCGCAACCAATAGCCGCTCCCAAAAAATATTGCCGCCAAACAAGCGCCTGACTGCGAATCACCAAAAAACCGGGAATTACCACAATAACAATGGCAATAATTACAAATGAAATGATCATCCGCAAAAAGGGACGATTGGTGACCCCAATCCTTAATAAAACTTTTTCCAGCAGCGTTCCACCTATCCCGCCCAAACCCGATAAAACCGTTGCTCCTATGGGCATTGCCAGAAGAATTTCCCAGGATCTTAAATCTTCTAACAAAAGATAGACAATATCGGCAAGGATTCCAAAAGCCCCTCCAAAGGCGGCTCCAAGTAAAAATGTGCTCCAATAACCTGCCCGCTTGGTTGTATCTTCTGAACCTTTAACCATAATTCCCCCGCCTAGGTGATTTGATGCTGCATCGCATATAACGCCGCCTGGGTCCGGCTTTTTACCTGCAACTTTTGCAGAATGTTAGCCACATGAGTTTTAACGGTCTTTTCACTGACCACTAACCGCTCGGCAATGGCCCGGTTTCCCAAGCCTTGCCCGATCAACTTCAAAACTTCAATCTCCCTCTCGGTCAAAGGCTCCGGAAGATGGTCAGTCTTAGGAACAACAGGATCATCTCCCATCCGGCTCAGCAATTCGGTTGCCACCCGGGCTCCCAGGAAACTTCCTCCCGCGGCCACCGCCTTAATCCCGGCCACCAGTTCCTCCGGCGGCGCATCTTTCAATACATATCCCGCCGCCCCTTTTTTCAAAGCCGTATAAACCTTATCCCAACTATTAAAACTGGTTAATACCAGTACCTTGATTCCCGGCCATTTCGCTTTCACCTTTTCCGTCACTTCAATCCCGTCCATACCGGGCATTTGCAGATCCATCAACAGGACATCCACCGGATGACTATCTAAAAACGCGAGACCGGCGGCGCCGTTTTCAGCCTCCCCGGTTAACTCGATCTCCGGTATCGACTCCAGAAAAAAACGGACTCCCTGGCGGAACAAGGGGTGATCGTCAATAATGCAAATCCGGATTTTTGATGCCTTGGACATGGCGGATTCCCTTTCGAATAAAACTAATTCTATTTGAACACGCGGTCAAGTTCGGCGACCAAACCGGGAAAAATTTGGGAATGGTCGCTTTCAGACTTCCGGTAGGTAATATTGCCGCTGATACTTTTGTCTTCAAAAAGGTAATTGGACAGATTCACATATGCTCCACGTCTTTGTGTGAGTATATATTTTAAATCATTTTGGCGTAACCCTGTAGCCAGATAGATAAACGCCGGAATAACCCTTCCCTCACCGTTATGGTCGTCATAGGTTCTGGAAATTACGGTATCAACCTGTTCTGCTAAATTTTTTTCCAAAATCGGCGATATAGCGGCGGACTAAAATGAGGCAATCCCTCCGGAGGAGAGAGATTCCCTAATCCGTCGCCCCGTGTTCCGAGATACCTTGCGCAATAATCACAGTTATTGCTTTCTGACTCGCAAATCAGCCTGATGGCCGTTGATATCCCAATGTTCAAAGGACTCATCAACTTCGGTTTTCCGTTCCACCGCGACCGCCAGTGTTTCATTTTGAACATAATCCCTAAACCGCTCCAAGGCGGCGGCCACTTCATCATCAGCGCCGAATTCAATGCAAATCCGGTCGGTTAACTCAAGACCTGCGCTTTTGCGCATGTTTTGAACTTTGGATATTACCTCGCGGGCTAACCCTTCGGCAATGAGTTCCTCCGTTAACGTTACATCGAGGACCACATAATGGCCACGGTCCATTTCCACCGCAAATCCTTCCTTGTCCTGAACCCTGACCTCCAAGTCCTCGTTGGTCAAAGTCACCGTCGTCCCTGTCATCTCCAGTTGAACAGCGCCGTTCTCCCGCAAGATCTTCACCAAGGACGCGGCATCGCCTTGCGCCAGTCCGGCGGCGATTCCCTGCAACTGTTTACCGTATTTCGGTCCGAGAACCGGGAAATTGGGCTTTACGGTATATGAAACGTATTCGTCGGGGTTATCAATATATTCCAATTGTTTAATGTTCAACTCTTCTTTGACCAATCCCTCCACCGGAGCCAATACCGGTTGGTGTTTCCGGGAGACCATGATGGCGGACAGCGGCTGTCTAACCTTGATTTGAACCTTATTGCGGGCAGCCCTGCCCAGTGAAACCAAATTAATCACCAAACCCATATGCTCCTCCAGCGAGGTATCGATAAGGCTTGAATCCGTTTCCGGATAAGTTTCAAGATGAACCGAGGCTTTGGCGTTTTTGGCTGCCTGCATCAGGTTTTGATAGATTTCATCGGCAAGATACGGTGCAAAAGGAGCTACCAGCTTGGTGACGGCAACGATCACTTCCCAAAGTGTCCGGTAAACCGCTTTTTTATTCTGTTCCATTCCGGAGGCCCAGAAACGTTCCCGGCAGCGCCGGACATACCAGTTGGAAACCTCATCGATTACAAATGTCTGGATGGTCCGAACCGCCCGGGTCAAATCGTAAGCCTCCATATTGCTGCGTACTTCACGAATTGTAGTATTTAACCTGGAGAGAATCCAGCGATCGATCTCCTCCCGTTCGGGGACCGGAATATCGTAACTGGCCGGATCAGCATTATCAATATTGGCGTAAAGTGTAAAGAAAGAATACACATTTTGGAATGTGCCGAAGAATTTCGCAAAAACCTCTTTCAAGCCGTCCTCGTCGAAGCGGGTCGGCGTCCAGGGGGGAGAAACCGCCATCAGATACCACCGGGTAGCATCCGCCCCGTATTTGTCGATTAAGCTCCATGGGTCAACCGCGTTTCCCCGTGACTTGGACATTTTCTGCCCGTTTTTATCCAGTAATAAATCATTCACCAGCACGTTTTTGAAAGTCGGCTGGTTGAATAAGAAAGAACCGATGGCCAGCAACGAGTAAAACCAGCCCCGGGTCTGATCGATACCCTCGCAAATGAAATCCGCCGGAAACAACTTGTCAAAATCATCTTTATGCTCAAAGGGATAATGCCATTGGGCGTAGGGCATGGAACCGGAGTCGAACCAGCAGTCGATGACTTCGGAGGTCCGGGTCATTTGCCCGCCGCAGTGGCATTTTAAATGAATCTCATCAATATACGGCCGGTGGAGTTCGATGGTGGCCGGATCGACCTTTTCAACGGCCTCATCGGCCAGTTCCTGCCGGGATCCTACCGACGCCAGCTTGCCGCATGATTCGCAGCGCCAGATATTTAAGGGAGTCCCCCAGTAACGATCCCGGGAAAGGGACCAGTCGATTAAATTCTCCAGCCAGTTACCGAAACGCCCCTTCCCGACATGCTCCGGGAACCAGTTGATCTTCTGGTTATTGGCAATCATCCGGTCCTTATATTGGGTAGTGGCAATATACCATGACTTCCGCGCATAATATAACAGCGGAGTGTCGCAACGCCAGCAATAAGGGTATGAGTGCGTAATGCGTTCTTTGCTGAATAACTTACCCTCGGTTTTCAGATAACGGGTAATATCCAGATCCGCTTCCCGTACAAATCGGCCGGCCCAATGAGTAACCTCGGGCGTGAATTTCCCTTCCTTATCAACGGGCTGTAAAACCGGCAGATTGTACTTCCGGCCCATTTGATAATCGTCCTCGCCGAAAGCCGGAGCAATATGGACGATTCCGGTACCATCCTCGGTGGAAACAAACTCCGCCCCGTATACTTGGAATGCATTGGCGCTATCGGTCTTCACCAGCGGTATTAACTGCTCGTAACCCGCCCCGAGCAGGGTTTCTCCTTTAAAACTCTCCAGAATCTCCGCATTTTTTCCCAGTACCGCATCCACCCGGTCCCGGACCAGAATATAAACCGAATCATCCTCCGGCCGGCGGGCTCGCACATAGGCAAACTCAGGATTAACAGCCAATGCAATGTTGGAAGGCAGGGTCCAGGGAGTGGTGGTCCAAACCAGAAAATACTCCCCTTCCTTACCCTTCCGCTTCATCCGTACATAAATCGAATCGATGGTCTCATCTTTATATCCCAATGAAACTTCATGCGAAGCCAGCGGTGTTCCGCAGCGGGAACAATACGGCATTATTTTATGCCCTTCATAAATCAACCCTTCATCAAAGTACCTTTTAAGGATCCACCAGACTGACTCGATATAATTGTTGTCCAAAGTAATATACGGATGATCCATGTCCAGCCAATAGCCGATCCGTTCGGTCATCCGGCGCCATTCCTTTTCGTAGGTAAACACCGATTCCCGGCATTTACGGTTGAAAGGTTCGATTCCGTAGGCTTCAATCCCCTGCTTGGAGGAGAGCCCCAAAGCCTTTTCCACCTCAATCTCCACCGGTAACCCGTGAGTATCCCAACCGGCTTTCCGGTTTACCTGGAAACCCTGCATGGTCTTATAACGGCAAACCGTATCCTTCAATGTACGGGCCAGAACGTGATGAATGCCCGGCTTGCCATTTGCCGTCGGCGGCCCTTCGTAAAAAACAAACCGGGGAGATCCTTCCCGCTCACTGACGCTGCGCTCGGGAATTTGCTCTTGTTGCCAGTACTGTAAAACCTTTTCTTCTCTAACGTTTACCGCAACTTTGGTGTCAACTTCACGAAATTTACCCATCCTAAAAAATACTCCCTTCAAATATCAAATGTCTGATCTCCAAGTGTCAAAATCCAATGTCCAATGTTTTGCCCGCCGCTTTGGCCCTTGCACTTTTTAACTTTGACTTTTATCAACAATAAAAAACCCGCCCCAAATTGGGACGAGTTCTATTACCCGTGGTACCACCCAGCTTAAGCCAATAGTCCAAAGCTTCGCTTTTTTATCAGATAACGGTGAAAACCGGCAGGCTTCCTAATTTTGAATTGACATTCAAAATTTCAGAAGGCAACTTCGGGGTGATTTTCCCAAGCCCTCACAGCACCGGTTTCCACCCATTGCCGGTTCTCTCTGGCCATTGGAACTTGGTACTCTTCCCTTGCATCGTCGCTGTGAATATAAATTAAAATTATTATAATACACTTTCCTCGCGAAAGTCAATGTTGGTTTATAGCATTTCTGTCATCATTAAAACATAAAATGATCCGATAATAAATGTAATGAAATACCCTAGTTGAGAAATGGGGAGAAACGATGATGAAACTCGTGTTATTACGGCATGGTGAAAGTATTTGGAACCGGGAGAACCGTTTTACCGGATGGACCGATGTGGGGTTATCCGAAACCGGGATCAGCGAGGCGCACAATGCCGGTCAAATTTTAAGGCGGGAAGGCTATATATTCGATCTGGCCTTTACGTCCTATTTACGCCGGGCAATTCATACCCTGTGGATTGTTCTGAAGGAGCTCGAACAGGAATGGATCCCGGTATACAAATCCTGGCGTTTAAATGAGCGGCATTATGGGGCATTGCAAGGCTTGAATAAAGCTGAAACTGCTGCCAAATACAGCGAGGAGCAGGTTCATATTTGGCGCCGCAGTTTCGACACTCCGCCGCCGCTACTTGATAGAACCGATCCCCGGTTTCCCGGGAATGATCCCAGATACCATGAACTCCGGCCGTCCGAACTTCCCCTCAGCGAAAGCTTAAAGGATACCATTGACAGGTTTCTGCCCTACTGGCATGAAGTTATCGCGCCTCAAATTCAAAATGGAAAACGGCTGTTAGTAGCCGCTCATGGCAACAGCATCCGGGCTTTGGTAAAGTATCTGGATAATGTACCCGAGGCGGATATCACCAGATTAAACATTCCTACCGGAATTCCACTGGTGTATGAGCTGGACGACAATTTAAAACCGGTTCAACACTATTATTTGGGAGATCAGACCGCGGTCCAAAGAGCCATAAAGTCTGTAGCCGATCAGGGAAAGGCAAAAAAATAATGAACTGGTAATTACCCGGCAAAAAGCCGGGTTTTTTTATGACGGACAAACTGTCCAAGGCCTGGTGGCGAGTACAAAAGTCCTTTAAATTATTTCCCGGATTCAGGTTGCATGAAAGTCAAAAAAGGCTCACCAAGAAGTCATGAAAAGCCGATACTAACTTATTTTTTTTATTTATAATTAGTTACAGAATTGTTACAAAATATTTGCACCCACAATCCATAGAAAGGAGGATTGTTTTCATACTGAAAAAATGTTGTATATCCGAGGAGGGAATAAGATGAAGGCAATAAGCAAAACAAAGAAAATTTGTTTACGTAATGCATTGTTTATTTGTGTATTGTTGATAGTGTTTTCCAGTATCAGCTTTGCTCAAAATCCTTTCATCACCAGTATCTATACAGCAGATCCATCAGCCCACGTATGGGCGGACGGCCGGATTTATGTTTATGCATCCCATGATATCGACCCCAATCGCGGCTGCGACTTGATGGACCGATATCATGTATTTTCGTCGGCGGATATGGTGAATTGGGTTGATGAAGGCGAGATTCTGCATTCAAGCCAGGTGCCCTGGGGCAGGCCGGAAGGCGATTTTATGTGGGCGCCGGACTGCGCCTATAAAAACGGCACTTACTACTTTTATTTTCCGCATCCCAGCGGCACGGACTGGAATAATACCTGGAAGACGGGTGTCGCCACCAGCACCAACCCCGCCAGAGGTTTTACCTGCCAGGGATATATTCCGGGACTGGAATCTTTGATAGATCCGGCGGTATTTGTCGATGACGACGGGCAAGCCTACTTTTATTACGGCGGTGGCGGTATTTGCAAAGGCGGAAAACTCAAAGACAACATGATGGAGATTGACGGAGCAATGCAGACCATGGCAGGTTTGGTTGATTTTCATGAAGCGGCCTGGGTGCACAAGTATAATGGTTTATATTACTTATCATATGCCGATAACCATTCCGATGCTACCGGCGATAACCGGATGCGCTATGCTACCAGCACCAATCCTTTAGGACCGTGGACTTACCGGGGAATCATCATGGATCCCACCGACAGTTATTGTGCTCATGGATCGATCGTGGAATATAAAGGCCAGTGGTATGTATTTTATTTTAATAGCGCGATTTCCAAGAATGATTGGTTACGATCGATATGTGTAGATCGCCTGTATTATAATCCTGACGGAACTATCCAGTTAGTTACCCAAACTACGGCCGGTGTACCTCCCGCAGGCCCAACGGCAACCCCCATCCCAAACCTGGTAAGATATGAGGCGGAAAATGCCGTCATCGGAAATGGCGCAACATTAGGGACCGATAGCGCCGCATCGGGAGGCAGATGTGTCCGGAATTTAAATACAGCCAATTCCTACGTCCAATTCAACAATGTAAACGGCGGTAACGGCGGGAGGGCGACAGTACATATCTATTACGCCAGCAATGATACGGGAGCGAAATTAAATTTAACAGCCAATAATATTGATTATTCCTTTGTGAATACGCCGTTCACCGGTGGCTGGAGCAATTATAGCGGCCATGCTTACCTAACCATTCCTCTGCAATCGGGCGCAACCAACACCATAAAACTTACCGGCGGCAATTTCGGCGCGAATCTTGATTATATCACCGTCAGTCCCTTTAATGATCCGGCGCTACCGCCGCCAGCGACGCCAATGCCGACTCCGACCCCCACTCCGCTCCCTCCGGGAAGCAATGTCAGTCTTTACAAACCAATTGTAGCCAGTAGTATTACTCAAAATTATGTTGCCGCCAATGCCAATGACGGTAACGCGACAACCTATTGGGAAGGAGCGTCCAATACTTATCCCAATACCCTAACGGTAGATCTGGGCAGTTCGATATTTATCACTAGGGTAGTTATCAGACTGAATCCGGCTACAATCTGGGGAACCCGTACTCAGACCTTATCGGTATCGGGAAGTACGGATAACGTTACTTATACTACTATCGTAGGTCCGGCAACCTATACCTTCAATCCCGCCACCAACAGTAATACCGTTACTATCAACTTTACCGGCACTAACCGCAGATATGTCCGGCTGAATTTTACCGCGAACAGCGGAGCAACCGCCGGACAGGTCGCGGAATTTGAAGTATATTCCGGCGCAGGGGCCACTCCGACACCTACCCGCGCTGTCACGGCTTCCCCTACTCCAACACCGATATCATCCCTAGTAATTCCAGGGACGATAGAATCCGAAAACTATAGCGCCATGTCCGGAATCGACACGGAACAGTGCTCCGAAGGAACATTGAATATCGGTTGGACTGATCCCGGCGACTGGCTGGATTATATTGTGAATGTGGCATCCTCCGGCACCTACATAGTAAATGCCAGAGTTGCCAGCCCTAATGCCAATACGTCCTTCAAGATTCAAAGGAGCGGCGTTGATCTTGCTACCATTATGGTTCCGAATACCGGAGGTTGGCAAAACTGGACTACGGTAACTACCAATATCATTGTGAACGCCGGTGTGCAAACATTAAGAACTTATTGCGTCACCAATGGATTCAATATCAATTATATTAACTATACTGTTGCTACCGTATCTCCCACTCCAACCCCGACACCGGTTCCCGCCCAAAATGTATTGGATAACTGTAACTCATTGAACGGCTGGAGTTCATCCAATTCGTTAACTTTGGATACCAGTGACAAAAAAGAAGGCACCGCCAGTATCCAATCTGCCGGGAGCGGTACCGACGAATTCCGGAAAACATTCTCGACCCCGGTTAATTCCGGAGTAACGGCAGCCAATGGCTACCTTCAATTCTGGTATTATGTATCGGATGTCAGCAAATTTAATGCTGATAATCAAGTTGAGTTGGGCAGCGGCGGGCAGATGGATACCAATGAATACACTTGGAGTTTAAGCGGGTTAGCAAACGGTTGGAACTTCATCAGCCTGAAAATTAGCAACGCCGCAGTTACCGGCGGCACCCCAAATTTAAGCGCCATCAATTGGTTCCGGATTTATCACTACAAAAACGGCAGTGTGACCACAAAGATTGATGGAATTCAATTCAGTAGCCAAGGCACGTATACGCCAACGCCAACCCCTACAAAGGTTCCAGGAACACCCACTCCCACCCCGACTCCTTCAAGCGGAGATTTAATCGGTAAAATTTTTGCGGGTTACCAGGGATGGTTTAACGCTGCCGGCGACGGTTCACCGTTAAATTCATGGTTTCATTGGTCCAACAGCGGCATGCCCGGTCCGGGAAATGTTAAATTCGAGCTTTATCCGGATGTCCGGGAATATACGTCCCTTTATCAGACTAATTTGGGAGATCTCAATAACGGGCAGCCCGCAAGACTCTTTTCCTCTTATAACGCCCAGACTGTCAATAAGCATTTTGAATGGATGCAAGCCTACGGCATTGACGGCGCCGCTTTTCAGCGATTTGGCACCGATATCCAAAATCCGGGCTCGACTCAAAAAGCAACCCGTGATGCAGTCGCGGCAAATGTTAAGAATGCGGCCCAAACATATAGCCGAAAATTCTATATCATGTATGACCTTTCCGGAATGAGCGATAGTAACTTCGTGAGCACCATTCAAAACGACTGGACCAATGGAATGATCGGCACTTATGCCATGACGTCATCACCAGCGTATAGCAGGCAAAACGGCAAGCCCGTCGTTTGTATCTGGGGAATCGGTTTTAATGACGGCGGCCATCCGTTTAGCACCGCTAACAGTTTAACGCTGATTAACTGGTTCAAGAGCCAGGGTTGTTATGTAATCGGAGGCGTCCCAGCATACTGGCGGCAAGGCATCAATGATTCGCGCAGCGGATATCTGGATGTTTATCGGGCCTTCAATATGATTTCGCCATGGGTGGTCGGACGTTTTAAAGGTCTAGCAGGGGCTGACGACCATTTAACAATCCTATCCGGCGATTTATCCTTCTGTCAATCCAACGGTATCGATTATCAACCGGTGATGTTCCCCGGTTTTGCCTGGTCCAACTGGAACGGCGGAGCCCGGAATGATTTTCCGCGTCTTCATGGGGATTTCATATGGCGGCAGGCCTATAATATAAAAAGCTTGGGCATTTCCACCGGATACATCGCCATGTTTGACGAATATGACGAAGGCACGGCCATTGCCAAGGCGGCTGAGAACAGCTCCATGATACCCAATAATCAATACTTCCTCACCCTTGACGCCGATGGTGTGGCTTGTTCCTCCGACTTCTATCTCCGGCTGACCGGTGACATCACCCGAATGTTTAAAGGTCAAATACCCCTAACCGCTACTCACCCCACCAGCCACCGCTAAAACCGCATTAATTATTCAAAATTGGAAATTAAAATCAGCGCTTCCCGGGTCCCCGCCCGGGAAGCGCTTTGAATTCCTTAATAAAGCAACTGTAAGCATTTCTTGACAGTCCTGATAATTTTTGTTACGCCAAACAATACCGCAAAAATGAATCGGCGCCTGATTTTGCAATTTACAGCAATTCCAGAATTCTGAAGCTGAAAGTCAAAAAAGACTCAACAAGAAGTCATGAAATGCCACTCCGGGCCCGAAAATTTTGTTTATAATTTAGTTACAGAATTGTTACATCAAAGTAGCTTACATATCATCAAACGAAAGGAGGATAGAACGCCTTCTGAAAATTATTGACAAAACGATATACAATATGGTTGAAAATGAGAAAATGAAGGAGGTTGTTATTATTGAGATTTAAACAATTCAAATGGGTTGTTTTTCCATTATGTTTGGTAATCATTAGTTTCTTTCTGTTACCGGCATCCCCGGCGGCCGGCCCCAATCTGGCTTTAAGCCAGCCCATTACCGCCAATAACTACACTCAAAATTACGTGGCAACCAACGCCAATGACGGCAATGTGAATACTTACTGGGAAGGCGCGCCCAATGCCTATCCCAATACTCTTACGGTTGACCTGGGCAGTTCCCAAACCATCAGTAATGTGGTGGTAAAACTGAATTCCTCTTGGGGTACCCGGACCCAAACCTTTGCGGTATTGGGAAGCACCAACGGCAGTACGTATACCACCTTGGTGGGTTCAGCCACATATACATTCAATCCTGCCACCAACAGCAACACGGTGAGCGTCACCTTCAACAACAGCAGCCAACGGTATGTCCGGCTAAACTTCACCGCCAACAGCGGAGCCACCGGCGGACAGGTAGCCGAGTTTGAAGTATACGGTCCCGATGCAACCGGAACTCCCGACCTCATCGTAACCGATATCACAATGTCCCCGGCCAATCCCGCCCCGGGCAACGCGGTACGGTTCAGTGCCGTGGTAAAGAACCAGGGTACCGGAGCGACCCCCGGCGGAACAATCATCGGAGTAAGCTTCTTGGTTGACGGAACACAAGTTAACTGGTCCGATACTTACACCTCTTCCCTGGCGGCAGGAGCATCCGTAACCCTTACCGCCAATAGTGGGCCAAGTAGTTCGGCTACCTGGACGGCAACCGCGGGTACTCATACAGTGACGGCTTGGGTGGACGATGTCAACCGGATTCCGAATGAATCCAACGAAAATAACAACCAGTATTCCAAAAACTTCACCGTGGGTTCAACGGCAACCGCCACTCCGACCCCGACCTGGGCGGCGACGGCAACCCCGACGCCTCCGCCGAGTACCAAAGTCATCCCCGGGAAGATCGAGGCTGAGAATTACGACGCCATGTCCGGTATCCAGACGGAAGTGTGTTCTGAAGGAACACAAAATGTCGGCTGGATTGATGCCAATGACTGGCTGGATTACAATGTAACGGTTCAATCAACGGGGGCTTACCGGATTGATTACCGGGTAGCCAGCCCGAATACCACGGGACGG
>JARKQY010000057.1 GCA_029974635.1 Bacillota bacterium
AAAATATTTAATATGGCCATAAAAATATCGTAAAAAATAAACCGGGAGATCCCGGTTTATTTTGCATATTGTATTGATTATTATTTTGCGGCACTGGAACTGATATCATAGGCGTGCTTTACCGCCCATACGCAGTTGGCCCGCATGTAATAATAACCTCTGACGGAATTCACCTCTTCGGTCCAGGCCTCCGGCGTCCGAAACCACATTTCGTTGGTATTCCATATGGTGTTGTAAAGGCTGTAGCCGATCTCTTCCGCTTCTTTCACCAATCCTTCTTGAATCATCCCGGAGACAACCCCCCAGGCCGTTCCAACCCAAGCTTCATTGGCTTGCCCGGTTGAATTGTCAACCTCGCCATCGGCGGTCATTACGTTTACCACTCCATGTTGACCATCGCTAAAGATTTTAAAATTGTTTTTATAAATGGTTGCAAAAGCGCTCTTGGCATTGGAACTTGATACAATCCCAGGCAGCCCGCAAGCTTTGGCATACCACTGGCCGCATATCTGATCGCTCATAATCCGGTCTGGCGCCCTGCTATCCGTATCAATGTTATAGTAAACGCCATTCCAAAGCTTGGCTTCAAAGTTTTTCTTGCCCAAATCAAACCATGCTTGATAAGTATCCGCTTTGGCTTTATCCCCCATTATCAAGGCAATCTCCTTGGCCGCCTGGCATGCCGCCAGGTACAAACTGCTGCAATAAGAGGTATTACCGAATAAATTCATTTCATCGTAAGTCTGATCAATGCCATTGCTATTGGGGAGTCCATCGCCATCGGAGTCCTGGCTCTTGGTTTTCTCCATTGCCTTTTGAACCGGTATCCAACAATATTTCAAAAACTCAATATCTTTAGCGCCGGTTAACTTCCAGTCCCGGTAAACCATGAGAACCAATTTGGAGTTCAGATCTTTCCATTCCTGGGTATTCCGGTAGGTATAAGCATTCCATTGCGCAAAAGCTGAATTCCGGCTACCGAAGTCGTGAGCGCAGGTTCCCATGGGCACCGGCCGGTCCTTGCGGGTATTATGGACACTGTCGCTGAACTGTCGCACCGCTTGCTTGTCAAGTTCGGGCCATAGTAAGATCAGAGGCCAGGAACCGTAAAAACGGACATCGGCTGTTCCATACAAGGCATAATCGTAACATTCCAAATGGCTGAACATATCTTCATCAGGGTTATCGGCCTGTCCGGAGGCTGCGCCCGCTTCCCATACGGTCCCTCCGGCAAAATAGTAGTATAGTTCATTAAATAAAGAAGTTTTTAACCAGTCAGGATAGGTTTTATTTTTAAGAACTCCATCCTGCCAATTGTCGATGGATTTTTCCCAGGCTGCGAAATTATCCAGGGCCTCTTTGGCGATGTTCCAGGAGTTAAGTCCGCTGCGGCCAAAGAACCGGGTATATCTCTTATACCACTTGTTGCCGCCAATCCCGAACTGGGTCAATGGGATATCCCAGGCCAAAATGATTGGTACTGTTATGGCTTCCCCCGGTCCCACCGTAGCCTTAAACGCAATGGCCCCGACGGGACTCCTTTTCACTTTTTTATTCAACAAGCCATCTTTATCAAAATCCTTTTGCATTGCTTTCACATCGGTTGCGGCCGCGTAAGTAACAGTGACTCCTTCTTGCTGCCGGGTGGCCAGTGTAAACTCGCCTTCAGTCTCTTCCTCGGCATCCGAGTCATCTTCGCGTTTCAGCTTTAAACCGATATAATCACCGGCGGTTACCGGCTCGGCCGCCGCTCCGGAAAAATTGTTGTTCCAGGTAAACATAATGGCTACATCACAAGGCGCGTTGGTGGGATTGGTGATTTCCCATTTGTAAACGCCAACGGGATAGCTGCTCCGCTGGTAATCCCCGGGAATAATCGGACTGAACTGAGTTACCTTGGACTTACAGGTAAACTGGTCACCGGAATAATCCACCCATGCCTTGGGAAATAAAGCATAATATGTAGCCTGCCCGGAACCCAAAGCGTCCCCCGTTAGTTTTTGGGCGAAAGCCTTTCCTTTACCCTGTTTCTGATACATATAAAAACCGCAATTCTCGTCCGGGGTAAAATCATCAAAGGCGATATCCAGTCTCCCTTTGTAAAAATTGCCGTCAAACCGCCAGGTAATTGTCCCGGCGCCGAATCCGCCTATGGGCGCGCCGTCCAAAAATCCCCCGGCATTGGCATCCCGGCTCCAGGCCACGGACGGGATGTTGGTTTCAGCAAATGAAACATTGGCCACCGATAAAAACGTTACGACACACACCATGATTAAAATCCGAAAAACAATCTTGCGTGACATTTTCTCAACCTCCTGCTGCTTTTTAACTTGTGATACATGATACGTCAATAATGCAATCAGACGCTCATCACAATTAATGTTAAAACGATTACTCACTATTACTTCTAATTTTACACTGATCTTATCAGAGGCACAAGTATTTATTATACACAATCCTGTAAATCCAGTTAATCCTGTCAAAAAATTTTGACCAATTTGAGCGGCATTTTTAGTGGGACGCCGCAATAATGCCTTATTTATGCCATTTATTGATATTATTCACATTTGCCTAGAGGAGTTCAACTTCCGTTTTTAGCGGTTTTTGTTTGGTTTTCTTCCATTTTAACAAGAACCAAGAACTATGAAGTTAAATTGCCAACCCTATCGATCTTATGTGCCTCGATTCAGGTATTTCACAAACCCTTTTTTCGCCGAACCGTCAAAACCGTTCCGTTCAAAAAACCGGTGGGCCGCTTCCCGGTGGCTGCTGCTCAGCAGCTTGATGGCGGTGCATTTATTAGCCCGGCTGGTTGCAAATATATGTTCCAATAACTTCTTTCCAACACCTTGACCGCGATATCCCTCATCCACAATAAAATTTTCAACCACTCCGAAAGGTTGAAATCCGAACATCGGGCACGGACAAATAGTCAAAAAAACAGTCCCCATAATATTCCCGTCCGCTTCATATATAAACAGGAAATTATGAGGATCGGCCTTTATCTGTTCAATCCGCTCCGGCAGTACATGTACCGGCGCATCCGGACATAATATTTTATACAAATGTTGGAGTGCGATTTGATCTCCAGCTTCCGCTTCCCGTATCATACTTCCAGCCTCTTGATTCTTTCCCGAATATTTTGGCTCATTTCTTCCGGTTCAGCGGTACCGATACGATAAACCCTGCCATTTTTGTGTCTCAACTCAACGGCCTGCTTTCCCCAGGCGTTGTAAGTCCGCCATCCGGGACCGAATCCAAACGGAACATTATAAGTGATCCACAAGTTACTCACCGGTTCACAAGATGTAATGGCTTGCAACTGAATTTTTTCCCGAATTATCCCCAAGCCGATGCTAACTTTGACGGATTCATCATTGATGATAATAGTGACTTTAAACAATAGGGAGCTTAATATTAAAATAAAACCCCCGAACCCCAGACCCGAATGCAGATCCCTTATAAAATCAGTTAACGACGCAACGATAGCGATCATTGCCAAAACGATAATGACCAGCCAACAAATACGGGTGTTTTTGTATATCGCGATACCTTTCCTTACTTTTTCCATTAAAATTCCACCTGTGTATACTATTCCATGAAATCTGAAAACATCCTGCTATTTTTGAACATCTTTGATTGAAGCTTACGCGCTAATACGATAGAATGAATTGATGAAAAGTAGAATGACGATTGACTTTGAGCGATAGTACAAGTTTTGCCTATCTTATCAATTAAGAAAGGAACTGTAATCTATGGTTTTGACAGTTTGAGATATCACAAATGGCTTGAAAAGGTAGGTGAGGATTTAAAATCAGCCAGAGTTTTAAAGCAGAATGTTTGTTAATCAATATTATGCTGAAACCTGCTATCGGCCGGCATATCGCTTGTTATGTCCGATGAAAAAGTAGATGAGTGTTTATCTATAGCCGAAGACATTTATAAATTCGTTACCAATATATCATCCATTCCATAAAAAGTCTACCGGTTCAAATTCATCTAATGATTCTTTGAACCCACCCTGCGATATCCTTAATCACCTTCTCATCCAGATGACCCGGTGTAAAATATTCGCCGGGATTCGGCTTTCCTTCCCCCGGTATGAAAAGATGATTGAGTTCCGGATATAGCTTAAATTCAACATCTTTCCGTTTTGACAGTTTTTCCTTCCAAATGTTATAATCCGTTACCGGAACTTGATAATCCCGTTCGCCTTGTAATATTAAAAACGGTTTCTTGACGTTTTGCGCAACCAATGCCGGGTTATAATCCCGTAGATCAAGCCAATATGAAGCGGGCGAATTTAAAGGAAGATCGGTGGCCGGGGTGGATGATGATAAATCGGCTGACTTAACATTGGCTACTTGTTTCCTGATCAAATCCAAAGCGGTTTGCTCTTCCGCGGAGGTATTTCCATCCAGTGAAGCTAGATAAACCGATTGTTCCAGGATTAAATCCTCCAATGGCCGGCAGGAACCGGCCATTACGATGAATCCTCTAACATCCCGGCCTTGGGTCCCGATTCTCGGGATAAGCATTCCGCCCAAACTATGACCCAGGATAAATATTTGTTTGGAATTTATCTCTTTCCGGTTTCGAAGCAAGGTGATCCCCGCCAGGACATCATCAATGGTCTCCTCCTGAACGGTTACCTTGTCCTTAAACGCCAGATTACCATAAACTTTGGTTCGTTTCTCATACCGGAACACCGCAACCCCCCGTTTGGCCAATCCCCACGCTAAATCCCGGAAGGGTTTATTGGGGCCGACGGTTTCATCCCGGTCGTTGGGCCCCGATCCATGGACCAATATCACCACTGGAAACGGTCCTTTCCCGGCGGGCAACGTCAATGTTCCGGGTAAAGTCCAATCTTGATTCTTAATCGCAACCGCTTGTTCGGTTAAACCTCTCGGAAGCGAATCCGCTCCCGCGTTTTTATTTGCGTCTTTGGGCAATTCTCCCGGCGCAAAAAACAGCCCGCTTATTTCATTTTGATCATTATATACGACTTGAATATCCAAGACAGCCTTTTCAAATACGCCCGTAACAAAAACGATGGTGTATTGTTGCTGAGCCTGTTTTCTCACTCCCGCCTGTCCTTTAAAGGGTCCACACTGGGAAAGAATGGACTCCCAAAGCTCTCGCAACTTTCCCACCGGTAATACTTCTTTCATTTTCGGATCAAAAGTAAGGATGGCGGTTTCGTAGTCCTTGGCAACCAGCAAATCGACGAATTTTTGCGCTGCAGTTTCATTATCATCCTGCATATATGCCGGTGTTGAGCCAATCAAAACTACCAATAATGAAATCCAAAAATATTTTTTAAGCATGGGCAACCTCCTTAAGGATATTTTATTTGGAAGCCCCAATCAGTCCCAAGATCAATGCCGCAATGATGCCGTATTTATGCCATTTGTTGATATTGTCCACATTTGCCTGGAGGAGTTCAACTTCCGCTTTGAGTTTGATATTTTCATTCTCCAGCTTGACAATCCGCTCAGATAGCGCTACAATATCCGCAATCATTTGCGTGGCTTGCTGCTGGTATTCGTCGAGGTTTTTGGTCAAATCCTCCGCCAGGATCTGATCCTTCTTTTGCAATTCAGCCACGCTTTTATTAAAGACATCCACTTTGCGCACCGCATCCACTAAATCGCTGCGATATTCATTGGTTATTTTCGTAATCAAACCCATATCTTCCTTATTGCTGGTCACCTGGCCGGAAGCTACGGCATCCAGAATCTTGGCAATGACCACCGCAAACGTCAACCGGTCCACGGGCCGGCTCCCTTGAAATGTCTGGTCCTGGTATAACTGTAAGTATCCTTTGTCAATCAAAAGTTTAACGGCCTTGTACTCCGGGCTGTTCGGCGAAACATCGGCGGGAGCGGCCCCAGCCGCCATCACCGGCCTTGCCGTCATCCCTAAACCGAGAGTTACGGCTAGTAATACCATTAGAATCTTCACTGCAAAGCGTTTCATTATTATTTCCCCTCCTTAACTCGATACTGAAAAGGAATGATATCAAACTGAAGCTCCTTGCCCTTCGCATCCTTAATAACCACACGGTTAAATTGAATTCCGCCCTCACCCGGTTCAACGGCCATAAAGTTTAAGGTGAATAATACCGGGGCGTTACCGTTATACGGCTGCTCCCGGGAGCCCCGGATTCCGGTGACAACTCCGTTCTGGCGGTTGATTCTACCGGGATTCCAGTCTGCAAAGGCATCTCCCTCAACCAGGAGATCGCCTCTGGAAATATGAACCAAACGCAATTTTTGAGGATCATAAACGATATCGCAAGTAAACTCTTTAATATTCCGTAGATTATATGCTACCACATTCAGACAAACCGGCTCTCCGCCAATCAATTCCCCCACAGGTTCAAGCACCAGTTTGGCGGGCAGTGGCGGAATGCTGAATTTATCCACTAAAGTTACTGGTTTAATCCCGGTTCCAGCAATCGCCACTTTAAGCTGACTGTTCGGGTTACCGCTGACCGGAACTACCTTCCAATTTAAGGTGACTTGTTCTCCGGGATTCAATTGGTCTACAAACTTAATCGGGCTTTCCCCTTGAGCCAAGTCAACTCCTTCCCCGGTAGTCAACTCGACCTTTAAGTCATTGGCCGCCGCATCTCCGGTACTGGTGAGATTAATGGAGACCGGAACCGGATAAGGGCTCCACCCATTGTTCAGGACCTTCACCACTGGAACGGACAATTTGGCCTTAATGGCCGGGGGACCGATAATCCGTATTTTACGGCTGACTTGATTGGCTTCCAGTCCATCACCGGTGACCCGGATTTGAAAACTTGTTTCGCCACGGCCTTGGCCGTTGGGCCGGATCAACCATGAAATTTGCCTGGTAACACCGGGCTGCAATTCCGGCAAAGTTGTCGTATCCTGTCCGGAAACCAATTCCAAACCCGCCGGCAAGGTCAGTTTCGCCTTAACGTTTTTGGCTATTGTATCGCCGCGATGTTCCATATACATGACTACCGTATAGCTCTGCGGCTGGTCGATACTGTACCTGACTTCAGCTGGCGCCGAAATTCCCAGGTAGGTTTTGCCGGGAGCAAACGTAATTCCGCCAAGGCCATAATATATTACAGTATCAAACTTTTCACCCGGTTTTAAAACTTTCGGTTCCCAGAACATTACTACCGCGCTGTCAAGTTCCTCCTCGCCCAAGCGAAGAAAGCTGGTGCCTGACTGTACCGGAAACTCCCAGGGTTCATCGGCGGCTTTGCCCCAATTGGTGAATATAATCCGGTCCGGGGCGGTTACATCCCCACCTTTTAGAGTCCCTTGGGCAATCACCGCCGGTGTGGCGATAGAGTCGAATGCCTGCCAAAAATCAGGGACCTCATTCCGGTTCAGGCTGTATTCATAAGTAATTTCCCAGTCACCCGCCCGAAACGGCGCAGCATCATTATTGCCGACCATAGTATCCAGTAAAGCCCGGATACCTACTTCTGCCGGTGTCGTACCTTCATTGACCACGGTATATCGAATCCGGGCGGTATCCGGAGCACCGGTGCTGGTACTGTAGGCAATATCCAGAACCTGCTCCACCGTTACCGAATCGTACTTACATTTCATGATTAACCGGCTCTCCTTTAATTGGGGCGGGATAACCATCTCCCCGCCTGGGAGTCCGGCGCCGGCGCGTTTATTGGTTGTTTTACCGAAAACATAGTTCTGGCCATTAATCCGGATAGTGGTGAAAGAAGTCCATGGCTTGGGATGACCATAAATCAAAGGTTTATTGTCGTCGTCCTCTCTTTCGGGGTCGCCCTTGGTTACATCCACCGCAAAGCGCCCCGTCTCTTCCGGACTGTTATTGATAAAAATTTTGATGAATTTGTTTTCCACCGTCAATAAATCAGCCGGCGCCGCCGCCATTATGACCCCTGTCAGTATCAGGCAAGCCGTGAATAGATAAAAAAATCCTTTGGGCTGCATCTTCTCCTCCTTACGGCAAGGTTTCCGAGTGAATATACTTTGGGGTGCAGGTGCCCTTCGCAATGGAAAATGAAAACACAATCTCGATATAGTATCTTTGGGATTGCGGTTTAAACTGCCATTCATTTTGAAGCGCATATATAACAGCTTTATCGAGGCGTTCATCCCCGGATGGCTGAATCAACTCAATTTTCTCCAAAGCTCCGCCAGCGCTAATCAGGAGCTTGACCCCGACATCTCCTTCTTTTCCCTCATTCATCGCACCTTTCGGGTAAGTAGGCATGCGGCCAAGGCGTAATACCTGGCCTTCACCTGTTCCAAAACCGATTGGACCATTTTGGACGCCGCCGATGCCGCCACCCGCCCCCGTTCCGTCTGGCCCGGAGGGTCCGTCCCGGTCTCCGGGCTTTTGGCCCGGCTTAACATCGGAAGCCGGTTTTTTTACTTCAGTTACTTTCGGTACGACTGTCGGTTTTACTTTTAAGGAATCTCTTTCTTGCGGCCCCGTTTTATCGGGTTTATGAACAACTGAACCCGTATCCGGCAAAACCGGCTGTGAATCGCCGGAACCGGGATTCGAAGCAATATTTGCCGCCGGAGGACCTGTCAAGCTTGAACCAGCCGGTATCTCTACCATACCTACCGGTATAGTATCCAAAAAAACATTCCGCGGAAACGTATGCGCCGGAATATATGCCAGCAGGATAACCAAATGTAGAGCAATTGACACTGCCAACGCTATCTTATAATTGCGCTGCTCGATCCTTGTCATGTTTCTCTCTCCAAAAATCAAGGCGTTCCGCCCGGAATTTGCTGACGGTCAACACCCAAAAGGGGCTGCCGGACCCCGATCGCCGCCAATGAGTCCATGACTCTGATAAGCTCCTGATACGGCACGGAAGCATCCGGTTTAATAATTATCCGGGTTTCATCGTCCTTTTTTAATTCAGCACCGACTCTACGGTTTAAATCATGGAGATTAACCGCCTCAGTTCCGTAATAAACGCGATAATTCTTGTCTATTGTTACAACGATCGTGTTATTCTCAGGCCGGCCAAGATGCGTGGTTTTCGGAATATTGACGGGAACACCGGTTTGAGCGGTCTTTAAGGTGGAAAACATTAAGAAAAAGAATAATATAAAGAAGACCACATCAATCATAGGAACCAATTCAATCCGGGGCCGCCTCCGGTTAATCTGAAAATCAATCATTGCCATCGCCCCTTTTTTGATCTAATTAGATCCCATTGTCCCCGGCTTACCATTCGGATCGCCGGTAACCGCCGCCTCTTTTTGACCGGACGGGAAATTTAGCTGTAAAATCTTGATTGTCTCCTGTAAAAAGAATGAGAGCTCCTTGGATCTCCGTTCCGCAATCCCATAAAACAGATTGACAAAAAACAAGGATAGGATAGCGATGCCAAGCCCAAAAGCGGTGGTGTTCAATGCTTCAGCAATACCCGCGCTCAATTGCGCCGAAGCGGTTCCACCGGCGGATAATGCCAAGGCCTTAAACGATTTAATAATTCCCGTGATAGTACCTAGTAAACCCAATAACGGACTGGCTGTAACAATGGTATCCAATAAGCTCAAACCGCGCTGCAGGTTTTTTATCTCCAGATCACCCGCCCGTTGAGCAGCTTCCTCTATTAAACCGGGAGCGGTATCCCACTGTTTCAAAACGATTGAAGCAACCCGGCCTGTGGCGGAAACGATCCTCCCGGCCAAAATCTTGGCATCGTTCACCCGGTTCTGCCGTAAATACTGATGGAAGATACTCCACTGCCGTTCTTCCTCTTGATTGCCGGTATGATAAAAAAGGAACCGTTCAACAATGATTACCAATGCAGTCACCGAACATAGCGCTAGAGGAATCATCATGATTCCGCCTTCCACAAAAAAACGCCACATTTTTATACCTCCTAAAGGACTGTAAGAGAGTTTTTTCGAAGCCTGGGAGTCTGTGCGGATTCACCGGTCTTTTTGAATTCGACATTGGGCTTATAGACCCTTTAAAATTTTGACCAGGATTAACACGATTTATTTGGATAAAAACCTGACTATTTTATTAGCCGGTTAACATCAAAATCCTCCCGGATAATTGTTTGCAGTATCGATTGAATCTCCTCAAATGATTTTGCAACGGCTGAATACTCTCCTTCCCGGCCTCTTGAACCATTCATGCCTCTGAAGATTCTAAATAATCTCCATTTTGGAGATATTCAGGGGATTAACAAATACTCCCATTCCAAAGATCAACAAGAGGAGGATTGGCAGGAATAAAGCAATCCTTCTTATCACCTTAATCCCCTTCATTTCTATGAATTGCTCATCTGGCCTTCCATCTCCAGACACTGGTGTCCAATGAGTGATTTCTCGCGCCAGATGTTCGTCTTCCAGCGGAAGTATAGTATTAAGCCGCGGGTCCATTCATCAGCCGCAAAAGCCAGCCATATGCCGGGTAATCCCATTTTCCAATGAACCCCCAGCAGGTAACAAAGGGGGACTCCCACCAGCCACATGGAGATAACCTGCATAACCACCGGGTATTTAATATCACCGGCCCCGCGCAACGCGTTTCCGATGACCAGATTAAGCGCCCGTCCCGGTTCAAGCAGGATGGTAATAAACAGTAATTTGACCCCCGTGGCTAAAATCTCATGATTGCCGGTAAATATGTGCAGTATCCGCCAGCCGAACAGGGCTACAATTATAGCCAGACCCAGATCGATGAGGATTGACAGCCGCAAGTTAAGCATCACGCAATCATAGGCATCATCGGTCTTTCTGGCCCCAACCTTATGCCCCACCAGGATCATGGTCCCCTGGCCGATGGACAAACCAATCATCCAGACAAAGTACATAATATTTTGGGTATACACCTTGGTGGTAAGGGCCAATGCTCCCAACAAAGTGATAATATAGGTAGTGACAAGCTGGGAACCGTTATATGACAAGTATTCCCCAGCTGACGGCAGTCCGATTTTAACGATTCCTTTAAAGATCCCCGCAGGGAAAGGCAGAAAATCACGCCATCTTAGGGCCAGATGAATCCGCCGGAGCAAGACCACCAACATTACCACTACCGTTATTGCTTCACTGATTGCCAGCGACCAGGCAATCCCGGTAACCCCATAAGCCGGCAGTCCCATTGGCCGGAAAATAATTAGATAATTCCCGGTGATATTCAAGATATTCATCATCGTGACCATATACATGGAGAATTTGGTATAGCCATGACTCCGGAAAATGCCTGACATGGTAGCCATCAACGATTGAGTGAAGGAAGCGGCCCCAACAATCGTCAGGTAAGGAACGCCATAATCCATCAATTCCTTTGGCAAATTCATCATTCTTAACAAATTGGGGGCAAAAATCAATACCACTAAACTTAATAACAAACCAAGCAACAAATTGGAGACTATCGCAACCGTAGCAACTTTCCCAGCGGCCTGTTTTCGGCCGGACCCGAGATACTGGCTGACAATTACGCTGGTACCCACGCCGATAACACTGTAAACCAACAATACCATCTTCATAATATCATTGGCCACTCCGACAGCGCCCACAGTCTGGTCGGAATACAGGCTAAGCATAAAAATATTGACATTCCCAAGTGAAAACCTGAGTAGATTTTCAATAAATAAAGGCCAGGCCAGGTTAAAAATCTCGACTTTTTTGTCCATAAGCTACAAAACTCCATAGTTCTTGCAAAATTATGGAAAATAAAAGCTGTTCAAGATGGCAAAAGGGCATTTTGGACAGGATGAACTGGAGTAAGGGGATTTTTCATAAACGCAAAGTCAAAAACGAAGGTAGTAAAATGCTTTATCCAATTAATCCCGTCTAAAACAACTCTTTTTTGGTTCCGGTTTCGCCTAGATAGAAGTTTTATCTGACAATAAATAGTTATAAAACTGTATTGACGACTAAAAGACGGCAATTGCCTTCCCAGGCGTTAAAACTGGCGAAATAAATATTGCCCTTGGAATCGCGCATGTCACTGCCCGTATAACAACCATTTCTCAGCTTATCCACCACTGATACTTGTTTGGTTTGGATATCATACCGATAAAGATTGGAGTTATCAGGCGATGTAATGCCGTAAATGCTTTTTTCATCCTGAGACAAAGTTATCCCATATAAATAGGCAATTCTTTTCCGCTTTTGATAATCCTGCGCCGGTAAAAAATGTCCCAAATGATCCAACTCTCCGGTAGCCGCATTCAGTACATACAATTCACCGTTTACAGTGTTCAAATAGATCCGGCTGCCGTCCCGGAACGGGGTTTGGCCGTTCCAAAACCCTCCGGTTATTTTATAATCCGTCATTTCCATGGTTTCTGTTTCTAAATCATAAACCCACATATTATGGGCTTGATGACGGTAAGCCGGGTCCTCCGTACCGCGATAAGTGTAGATCTTACCTTCCTTGGTAACCACTATTTCCCGGCTTAAAGGATTCCCCAGGCGCCACGGAATCCCGGGAACAATCCCCGCGACTTTATTCTGATTAATATCAAATAAAACAATATCGCTGTGGGGATGGCACAGACCCACCAGCAAATTTTTCCCCGGGAGATAAGACATGGCTACAATCCCTTGATTTTTGGTCACAACTCCATGGGGCAGGCCGGCGCTCAGGTCCTCCAGTTTATCATTGGTAATATCATAGGCGTATAGATGTGAACCCCGGTATTTGGGCAGATCATCGATTTTGTTTTTAAAATCATGAAAGCCTTGGGAAGCCATGTACATTTTGCCGTTAATGAACAACATCCGGGTGTGGCCTTTGGGTATCGCTTCTCCTGGTTCTATATTACCGGCCTTGGTGGACGCATCGATAAAAGTGCCCAAAAACCGCCGCTCGCCGCTGGCATTATCATATCGGAATACGGCAAAATCTTCCCGTCCGTCGTTTCTCAAACTGGTCCACCCGATGTACACCCGCTCCTGGTCATCCATGCCCATGGCATTCCAGCATTGTTTCAATTGGATGTTTTTAGGTGCAATATCGTCAAAACTGATATATTTGTATGTAAATCCCGATTTGGTTTCGGCCGGAAACAATAAAAACGGCGCCACCATAACAAACATACACAGTAATAGCATCAACCTTTTAAGCATGGGATCCCCTCCATCATTAGTTATTGGTTTTCCGGCTATCTGATTACTTTGCAGCTAGAGGTTGAGATAAATCATTTGAATCACCTGTTTGGTTTGCCTCTGATCCTAATCCGCGGTTTAAAACGCACGACTGGTTAAGATCCTATCGGTTAAAGCCGATATAAAAGCTTTTTCTCTTTGTTCATAATTATTTCAACTGACACCGGATTGAGATCAAAACCACACCCTCTTTTAGGGTTCCATATAAAATATCGGTTATTTCTTAGTTTCAAGTAGTATTTTTCATTACCCATTTGCTGGCAATAAAAAAGATCGCTAAAAGAGCGATCTTTTTTATAAATTGAATAAAATACTTCTTACGCCGTTACACCGTTGGATACGGCCCCCGCTCCATCCTTACCCGTGAAAGGCGGGTATTCGTCGGTTAGAAATAGCCAATACGCACTTACGTTGTAAGCCCAGCGGAATGTACCGGAAATATAACTGAACATACTTTGCGGAATTTTACCCGTAAATAAAATGGCCCACCACGCTACAAAACTCACGAACCCAAGACCGATAATACGGAAAAACAAACAGAACCCGTGAGGAATAAAAATATAGACCCAGCCGAACAGAAGCCGTAAAATTAAAAGGCCGCGGGAAAGCTTCTCGGGATATGTCACTTGGAAACTTGCCGGATAACCTGGTTCAAAACCAAAGGTAGGGTACTCATCCCGCAATAAAGAATAATAAGCGGTCATCCGGAGGCTCCAATCTTGGACGCCAACTATAAATTTGAACAACCCTTCAGGAAACTTCCCGGTAAACAAAACTGCAAACCAACTAATGAATGACACTGCCGCAGCCGCGATCTGCAAAAAATAGATACAAACAAAATGTGGAATTAAGATCAACCATCCCAGAAAAGTCTTTAACAACAGAATACCTCGGGATAAACGTTCCGGATAATCAAACTTAACCTGGACAGAATCCATTTGATCTTCTCCTTTCGAAATTACGGTATTTGCTCCTCTAGGCACCCCGATAATTTGGTTATCGGATTTTCCCCCCCAAAAATTAGAGATGAATTTAAAAAAAAACCAATTAAAATTTAAATATCATCATCAAATATATTTATATTAATCAGACTTTATAAACATGTATATTATCAGTTGCCAGATGCTGGTTGTCCATGGTCAAGTCGATAGCAAAGATTCCCGGTTTTTTAAACGTGGTATTTTCGATATTCATCATTAAATTGGCAAATAAATTATTTTCAGGGATAAAGACTTCGCCATCCAACGGCGGGATGACTTGCATGCCATCCTCATCGATAAAATTAACTTTAAAGCGGTGTTTGCCGGCCTCGGACCGGTGAAATTCGATACATGCCACATATACCATTCGGGTCACGGTGATGGGCAATTTTGGGGCGTTGAAATTTTGAAATATTCCCAATACATTCAAGTTACCACCTTGGGATATATTGGCGGCCTCGCAGACAAACGTATATTTTGATTTCATAGTGGCTCCCCCTTTCTTTATCTTTCACGGATGTTTATATGTGTAACTCGACTATATCACCGTCAGCCAACCGGTAATCCTTCTCCACCGATTGCCCCGGAAACTTGGCCGAACCCCATACCTTGGCGTATTTTAACTTCTTAGGAAAGTCCCGGTGCACCTTTTCGGCAAAATCAAGCACCGTACCGCCTTCTTTTAATACAAACGGGTTAGCCATCTCCGGATCCTTGCCGGGGATTTTGGTATATACACGCACGATATGAAGCTGTTCAAATATTCGTTCCCGGAGTATTTTCATGCTTTCAGGCCGGTGAGTGGAAGATGCAACCAGCCCCCAGTCTGGGGGAAGCAATTCTTTTAATAAATTAAAGCGTTCTTCGGCTCCGGACAAGTCGGATTTTGTCATTATCACTAAAAAATCAGCCGGTTTCTTAGTGTTCTGCCCCAGGCTTTCCCCGGCAATCTCCACAATTCGCCGGTTATTTAAATGATTTAAACAGCCTTGAAATTGATCCAAACAGTCATCCGTTCCGCCATCAACAACAATCAGAATTAAATCAGACAGACGTAAGGTTCCCGCCATTCCTCGCGGTATTTCCTCGGGGATTACCGGGGGAAGATCTACCAGTTGAATTAAGATGTCTTTACAACTCATCATTCCTGAAACTGGTAAAGCGGTTGTGAATGGATAATCGGCCACTGTAACCTTGGCCCGGGTTAAAGCCCCCACCAAGGCCGATTTACCGGTATTTGGAAAGCCCATTAATACCGCTTGACCGGCGCCTTCTTTGGGAATTAAAAAAGGGTCGGAGGATTTTGAAACTCCTTTACCTTCCTCTTCGTCCTTCAATTTAGCGATGCGGCGTTTTATATCCGCTTGCAGATGATCAGTTCCTTTATGCTTGGGAATTACCGCCAGCATTTCTTCCAAAGCGGCAATCTTATCCTCTTTTGTTTTAGCCTGGCGGTATCTCTCTTCAGCAACCAGGTATACCGGGGTTAAATTCGCCGGCAAGGCAAATACCTCCTATGAAATTTATCGTTCCTGTCCGGCAATCATCGCTTTTAACTCACTGGATAACACCACCAAATCGGTCAACTTTTTCTCAATCCCATCGATATGTTCACTTTGTTTCGATGAAGATCCGGTTAACTCACCGGCAGTATTCACCGACTGCTCTGTAAAGGTGATGATTTGGGATAAATTAGAAAACACCACTGTTGACTCCTTAACCAGCGCCGTAATATCCCGGATAACGCTCTCCGTGTTGGTTTTAATCTCATTTATCTTTTGCGTAATGTTACCGAAATATTTGAAAGTAATATTGGTTTTATCAATCCCATCTTTCACAGCAAGCTCCCCTTTGGTGATTTGGGTCTGAACGGCAGTAATTTTGGCGGTGATATCACCTAAAATTTTGGTTATACCGCCTAAAGCACCGGCGGTTTGTTCGGCGAAACTCTTCATTTCCCCCGCTATTACCATGAATCCTTCTCCCACGGAGCCGACTCGTGAAGCTTCAATGGAAGCATTCAGCGCCAACAGATTGGTCTTTTTGGTAATATCGTTGATAAATACGATGATTTCATTAATTTTCTTTGACTCAATACTTAGCAGTTCCACAATTTCACTGGTTGCATTTACGGATTCCTCCAAAATTTGAACCTGGTCTACCAACTCCGCAATAACCGACTTTCCTTCATTGGCCGTTTCATAGGCTAATGCCGCTACTGTAACTAAATCCCCCGACTGGCCGGAAGTTTTTTGAATTAGGTCGTTGATTGCCGCAAGCGCGGAATTGGACTGGGAAGATAATTTCGCTGTTTGCTCGATGGCCGCGCCAAATTGCTCGATACTTAACGTTATCTGAGATGCTTCTTCCTTAACATTCAATGCTTCATTCCGAATTCCGGAAATGTTGTCATCAAGAATTTTGGAAGTCTGTGCGATATTCATAAAGACTTCCTGCAGCCGGCCGTATAACTGATTCAGTTCATTGGACTGCTGCCGCGCGGCAAAAATCAATTTTCGGCCGTAATCTCCCTGCGCCACAAAGAAGAGTCCGATTGCAGCCAAGGCAATACAATATACCATAAACTGGGATTCTCCAAATTTGGGAAAAAATAATTGATGGTCGATAAAATACAATAAAACCGCGATGATAATCGAAATCAGCGCAGAAGCCGCTGCCGCCAGCCGGTCGAAAAAAATTGAACTGGCTGCCAGACAAGCGGGAATCCAGAATAAATTATCCAGAGTTCCTTGTTGGACATAAAGAATGCTGTATACCACAATAACCGAACCGCATGAGATAAAGTACCGGATGAGACTGCTGTTTTTATTCTTGAAATAAATGATGGTCGCCGGAAAAAAAATCAGGAAACCTATCCCCCAAATCGTTAAGGCGCCGCCAAATTCGAAATTATCAACCAAGATTTGCGGTAGCCCTCCAAAAAATAAAACCAACCAAAGAATGATAAGGGCCAGTTTATTGGTTTTACGAAAATTCAATATATCTTGTCTTTGATTCAAACAGCTTCACCCTCATTTTACTTCAATTCGACAAATACCAAGGTCTTTAGTTCATCTGACAATTTAACTAAATCCGTAAGTCTTTCCTTTATCTTGTTGACTTGATCCCGTTGAGTGACGGAACAAGAAGACAATTCCTCCACCGTGGCCAGGGATTGCTCTGTGAAAGCAGTGATATCCTCCAAATTGGAAAACACCTCCGTCGATTCCTGTGCCAAAACCTGAATATTCCGGCTCACAGTGGTAGTCCCGTTTCGAATGGCGCCAACCCGGTTAATGATATTGCTAAAATATTCGGAAGTTAACTTCGCCTTTTCCAGCCCAGTCTTTACTGCCAAGCTTCCGTTGGTGATTTGGGTCTTCACTTGATCAATCTTTTCGGTAAGATCCTGGAGACTTTGAGCGATGCCGCCTAGAGCGCCGGATGTTTGTTCCGCAAAACTCCGCATCTCATCCGCCACGGCGATAAACCCTTCCCCGGAAGAACCGGCCCGGGTCGCCTCAATTGATACATTTAAGGCCAGAATATTGGTTTTCTGAGTAATATCATTGACGGACGAAGCAATATCGGTAATTTTCCGGGATTCGACGCTTAACATGGAGACAATATCGCTGGCGGTATTCACTGTTTCTTCGGTAACCTTGATTTGGTTGACCAAATCCGTAATCATGGTTTTACCGCGATTGGCCATATCAAAGGCTATCATGGAGCCGGAAATCATACTTTCAGAATTGGCAGCGGTTTTTTGAATTGAGTTTTTTATGGCGATCAATGCATTATTGGACTGGGACGCCAATTGCGCCGTTTGTTCAATGGCCGCGCCAAATTTCTGCATTCTAGCCGTAACCTGCCGGGCTTCATTCATTACATTTACCGAATCACTTTGAATTCCGGAAATATGATTGTCCAAAATCACTGAATTATTTTCAATATTAGCCAAAAGATCTTTCAATTGATTATATAATCCGGCGGTCTCCGCCGATTGTTTCCGTTCATTATAAATTAGCCGGTTTCCGTATTGACCCTGAATAACCAGGATTAATCCCACTACAATCAAAGCGATGCAATAAACTATAAATTCGGATTCGGTTACATCCGGGAAAAAAATGTTTTTGGCAACAAGGAACAGCGCGACCCCCGTGGCAATCGCAATCAAGGTTGAGACAATCGCCACCAGCCGGTCAAAATAGAGGGCTCCGGCCACCAAACATACCGGTATCAGGAATAAATTATCCAGCATTCCTTTTTGGACATAAAGAACTCCATACACCAGTAAAATTGCCCCGCCCGAGACAAAATAACGAATCAAGCTACTCTTTCTATTAAAAAAATAAATAATGGTCCCCGGTAAAAAAATGGATATGCCAAGTCCCCAAATAATCACGGCATCACCCAGCGCATTTTTATCAAGCATAACATTGGGCAGCACCGCAAAAATTAAAACCAGCCAGGCAATTGCCAAAGCAAGTCCATTGGTCCTGCGAAAATCATGATTGGTTTTTTTCAAAATTCCCACCCCCTTTCAATGATGATATATAATTTGGGAAACGCTTATTAGTTTGAATCATTATATAATAATTAATTCGATACTTCCAGAAAAAAAATTAAGGCCTTTTTTAGCGGAATTCTACCCGATATATTGTATGAGCTTTGAAAAACTTACAGTTAAGCTATTTTCTCTTCTTTTCATCTTTTAAATTATTATTTCAATCATGGAATTTCATCTATGGATTTGATTTTCGATCAAACTATATGATTCCCAACCCAAGGGAATCTTTGGATTGTTATGTTCATCGCCCGGGATCCTCATGAAAACGCGGGAATGAAAAGCCGAATTTCTTATCAAGTCAAAGGAATAAACGGCCGAAAAAGAAGGTAGAAAATATCTTCCTGAAACTTTTTTAACTATACAAGGCTGTATTGATTCGAAATGAAATGAGATGGCGAATTTGAATAACGCTAAAAATAAAACTCCGCTTTTTAATGGATTTTTAAAGGTTTTGGCGGGCAAACTTGCCGGCATCAAAACCAAATTGATTTTGCTGTTCATTTTGTTTAGCGTAACACCTTTCATTATTTTAGCAGGCATCTCTTATATGGCTTCCCGATCTGAAACGGCCGGCGGCTTGTCTGCCATGATCCGCGGCGGTGTAAACGGTACGAGCAATTCACTTGAGCTTTTGATGGCCAATATTGAAAACAAGATGACGGCCATTTCCGATGATGCCGGTTTTCGCCAAGATCTACTACAGCTAACCGCCGCCTCTCTTGAAAGCGGCGGCAACCGGCAACTGCTGCAAAAGCTGGATGGGTTTTTGGAGGCGAAGATTGGAAAAGATAAATATATTGCAAGAGTTATGATTGTGCGCGGCCAAAATGATTCCATTCATTGCTCCTTTAACAACCGGGAAGAGTATCAAACTGCCATCGATTCCCAATGGTACCGGAAGGCTCTGGACTTAAACGACAAATTTTTATGGATCGGTTCCCATCCCGAATTGAATACGCCCAATGATTATTCGTTAAGTTGCTTGCAGCGAATCCCCCATAACAGAGACAACTCGCAACATGACATCTTGATCATCGATATTTCCAGTAGCGCATTTTCCCACATTTTATCCCGGCCGTTTATTGAAAGCGGCGGACGGGTTTATTTGATTGACCCGGCCCGGCAGGTGGCAGCCACGGCAAAAACTAATGAAAATATAACTGTGTTAACGTCCTTCCGTTGGCCGTTAATTGGCGGATTCGGGATCTTGCTTGTAATTGCGGCCATCAGTGGCGGATTCATGTTTGCAAAACCCTTTGCCGGTCCGGTGCAACAGATTTTAGCTGCGCTGAAAAGCGCTGAAACCGGCGATCTAACTCAAAAAGTAGCCGTTACCCGTAATGACGAGATTGGTATTATGGCCGAAGCTTATAATTTAATGATTAATAGCATCAATCAACTTATAACCACCATACGTAATACCATTGCGAAACAAAAAATAGCCGCGCAAACAATTTCGGCTACAGCAGGAGAGCTCTCCGGCGCAATCTCAAATATTATCAATACCGTTCACGAAGTAACCCAATCCGTCACCCAACAAGCAACGGAAACTTCCAATAGTAACAATTGCATGAGCGATCTGGCCGAAAAAATCGACCGGGTTATTTCCAATGTAAACACCATTCAACTGATTGCCGAAGGTACCAAAAATATGTCGGTTGACGGCATCAAGGCCATTGAAGACCTTAGCCGGGATGTTACTAAAACAACTACAGTAACATTATCCATCAGCGAGCATTTAAACACTTTGAATGAAGAGACCCATCAAGTCACCGAGACTATCAGTGCTATCAATGATATTGCCGACCGGAATAACCTGCTGGCCATGAACGCCATCATCGGGGCCGCCAAAGCGGGCGAAGCGGGAAAAGGATTTAGCGTTGTGGCCAATAATGTCAAAAAACTCGCTGAAAAGTCAATGAACTCCACCAGGGAAGTCAGCGATTTTATCACTGATCTGCAGCGGCGAATGGCGGCAACCGTTGCCACATCATTAAATATCGATAAGACAGTGGTAGCTCAAAATCAGGCATTTAAGGCCAGCATTCAGGTTTTTAATCAGATCAACGCCTTGGCCAATAACTTAACCAAAAAAATTGAGGAGATACTCAAACTGGTGAACAATATGGAAACCAGCAAAACCGAAACCCTCACTTCAATGGAGAATATCAACTTAAAAAGTCAACAAACCGCATCCATTATGAATGAAATATACCTTACCATTCAGGATCAGTATAATACGGTTGAAAACCTACAGAATATGTCCAAAAAACTATTACAGGTTACGGACGAACTGGAGCAAGTCATTCAGAAATTCAAAACCGGTGCGGGGTTGGTATCATAATGGAAACCAGGATGAAAAAAACATTTTGGATATTACCGAGGTTTCTAGCTGGAAAACTGTCCGGCTTGCGTACTAAGTTCCTGATTACATTTGTTTTGTTGATGGTGATCCCGGTTCTGATCCTGGGGAGCATTCTCTATTTTACAAATCCAGCTATCGCCCAACACCGCTCTATGTCAACCGGTTCTTTCATGATGGATGAAGTCAGCTTAAATATGAATCTCTTAATGGACAGTATTGAAACAGCTTCCGCTCAAATTATGCTCGACGCTGAACTGGTCAAATATTTAACCCTCATTGAGAACCCGGAAGATTCAAAAAACGGCCGGATACAAGTCACTGCAGCCATCAACAAGTTATTTGAACCCTGGTTGACCCTGAACAAACCGATTCAAAAAATTATGATTTTAGGGAGCCAAAAAAGCTCCATTAATTATTCATTTCAGAGTCCCGAGGATTTTACCAAGGCGACCGGCTCCGCCTGGTACAAAGAGGCTGTGGCTCTTAACGGCAAACCATTATGGGTTATCTCCCGTCCGGAAATGAATACACCGGAGAACTACGGGTTGATTTGTATCCGCTTAATCCCTGCGAGCCAAAATACGGCCATAAAATATCTCTTAATCGTCGCTATCGGACGCGACGCGCTAAACCGGATCTTCTCACAGCCCTTATCCGCAGGCGGTGCAGTCTATTTAATCAGCCCTAATACTGATTTCTTCCGGGCGGAACATTCATCTGGTCTCTATTCCCCTTTAGAAAAAGGGAATAAGGACCAGATAATCTCCGAAATTATTCAGAGCGCTGAATTCCAAAAACAGACCGCCGATCAAACTCTAACCCGAATGGAAATTCCGGCCGGCAAAAATGCCAAAGCATTCTTGCAGCGTCTCGATAATCCGGGCTGGTTCCTGTGCGGGCTGCTGTTGGAAGAAGAATTCACCGGTCCGTTTTCCATAACCGGATATATCTATTTGGGGATTGGTCTCATACTGATCGTATTTGGAATCTGGGGCAGTCTGGCCTTCTCTCGAAAACTCACAACTGCCATAAATTCGGTAATATCCGCCCTGCGAACGGTGGAGTCCGGTGATTTCACCCAAAAAATCCGTATTGCCCGCAAAGACGAGATCGGAGCTTTAGCTTTTACTTACAATATAATGATTGACAATTACCAGCGCCTCATCTCCGCTGTGGATGAAATTATCCTGAAATTGAATGAAATCGCCAGCCAAATCATTGGAGTATCCGGCGAAGTAATCGGTTCTTTCGCAGCCATCTCCGGTATTCTGGAAGAAGTAGCCCAGTCAGCCTCGGAACAAGCAAATGACGCGTTCCGTTGTGCGTCCAACATGAATACTTTAACCGGATGCATCCGGATAGTTAATGATTGCACCCCTTTGATTCAGCAGATTAAAGCCGATATTCTGCAACTAACCTCCAAGGGGAAAGTAGTCCTGGAAAACCTGGAAATAAAATCGGAAGAAACCAAACAAATTACCGTGGAAATTAACCGGCTGATTTATGCGTTAAGCGAAAAAACCGAAGAAATACAGGATATCGTGGTTCAAATTAAAGGCATCGTAAATGAAACCAGCATGATTAGCTTAAACGCCACCATTGAAGCCACTCGGATCAAACACATCAACAAAGAAGTTATTGCTTTGGCCAGCGATGTTAAAAAACATGTGGATTACTCAGTGGTAGCCACTAAAAAAATCACGGATGTTATCCAAAGCATCGAAGTAAAAACCAAACAAGCGACTGAAATGGCCTCCGTCGCCGATCATACCGTTGAATCCCAGAATATCATCATTAAAAAATGCGCGGAAATATTCAATGACATCAGCAACTCATCGGATACGCTGGTTGCCAGGTTTGAAACCGTCATCGGGTTAATGGCGGAGATCGAAACCAATAAAAACGAAATTATGGAGCTCACTGCGGCAGTCTCCAGTGAAACCGAGGAAATTGCAGCAATGACCCAGGAATTAAGCGCTTCTTCTCAAGAACAACGGAATTCCATGGATAATTTAACGATGAACGCCGACGAACTAAAAGAACAGGCCGCCAATCTCAACGATGAGATTCGCCGGTTCAAGATATAAAGTTACTTGCCGGATTCATTTTTATATAACTGCAGCCGCCTTTGAATCGTCCGCCGAATCCGTTCAAAAAGCCGTATTTTTTCGGCTGGCGGTTCCGCTAATCCATACCTGGCCAATTGATAATCGGCAGTGACTTCGTTGATGGAGATTTTCTCATCCGGCAGCATCCTGGTCAACTCGGAGGCGATATCCAAAGGGGTTTGCGCGGGATGCCAATGAAAACCCTGGCCGCGGGCGATGCCGATCAACCGGTAATAACCCCGGCGGATAATGGCCTGGGACCCCCGGCCCCATAAATGGGCTTTATGGCGCTGTCCTTTTTCCAATGCAGCAACTTCATCTGCTCTAGCACCGTCCTCCTTCCGCCCAAAAAACGGCCACCGCCCCCGGCGTCTTTTCCGCCAGAGGTTTGCCCAGAATAAATAAATCTTTATCAAGGCGCCCCGCAGTCCTTTTAACCGGTTCACTTCATTGCTGATTGTCCGGCTTAGAATATATCCAATCACAACCGCCAGCAAGGTCAAAATAATGAGTGGCACCGCAATAACGATTAACCCGGTCAAAATCATCACAATCACTTGGACTATCTGAATAAATAAACTGGGTTCAGTATTTTCGGTAACACCGGCGGCAACTCTATTAAGGCTGGAATAGGGATTCGGGCGGTCCGGCGGCGTTTTCCAGAAATTCTTCAGGAACCAATCCGCAAAACTCACCAGCCACCACTTGTCTATAGCCCTAAAGTCCGCCGGTAAGACGAGTCCAAAAACTGTTATTCCAGCCAGTAAAGGAGTAACACCGGACAACCAGACAGTCCTGAACTGGTGATCCGGCACCAGATTATCCGTTTTCCAAAAAGCGCGTTTTAAACAAAAATAACCGAGACTGATAAGTACCCACCCCATAACCCATTGAATAATGATTAATCCTGTGGTAATTATAGGGAGCCACTTGCTGGTCTTGAGGTGCGTGAGTCCCAACGCTACACTCAAAACGGTAACCATCAAAGTTAAAAATATTGTCAAACGCCAGCTTCTCCAAGCCCGCTCCCAGGGAACCAAATCAATCTTGAGTTCCGTACTCCACCTGGCAAAAACAGCGCTGGTTTTGACGGACTCAGGGATTAGGCTGAGCCTTGCCAGGATTCCGATGAAATTCAATATGATCAGCCATAAGACTGTAAAAGTAACAAACCATTCCCAATGAACGGCAACGGTTTTAAAAGGGGGATAAAAAACAGGCGGTATTTCCCCGGTTACCAGCCAGATCCGCCCCCATAAACCAAACCATTGCAAAATAACAAACAGGGCCATATGAAGCAGAAACGGCAACCGCAAACGGTGGCTAATAATGCTATATTCCGCGACAATTACGGCCAATCCAAACAGGAATAGCATCGTATATACCGGCGATGGTATCAGTAATTTGGGAACGAATATAACCGTAAAAACAAAAACGGTAACCGCTGTAAAAACACCGGCCAAAACAGCGCCGCCAACGGGAGTATTTTTTAGATCACCTGGTCCGGCTGATGAAAAATGCATTGCTGTCCCTCCTCTTTTCAACCGTAAAACAAGGAATGCCGGACTGTTCCAACTCGGTAAACGGAACCAAAACGCTACGTGATTTCAGCCATAAAAACACCGGGTGAAACCCGGTCTTACATAGGCCGGCCGCGCGTTTCACCATCTCCGGCGTCACCCGGGGAGTAATGAATATCAAACATGAACCCCCCGCCAGATGATAGGCCTCATGAAATAATACCGCATATTCCAATCCTTTTCGCAGATCAGCGCCGGCCAAAAAACGCAATACCCGTTTTTCCTGTTGATAGCCGCGTTTCGCCGCCAAAATGAAGCTGGAATCAAACATTGCGTCAACAGTTTTGCCGTTGCAATAAAAGCCTAACGGCTCTTTATTCTCAATAAACAGATGGGTCAACGCGGCTGCGAAATCGATTCCGAGTTCGGAAAGCCAGGACCAATCGCTGACGGGATAATCTTCCTCCCCCAAATTTAGAAAGATACCGTTCTCAGCCGCCAGCGTACTCTCCCATTCTTTTACCTTGAGGCTGCCGGTCCGGGCTAAACTCGGCCAGTGGATTTTTTTTATGCTGTCGCCGGGGCAATAATCCCGGCATCCCCGTAACCGCGACGGATCTTCATGCAATCCAAACATGAGTTTCGTTTGACCCAGCGGTAAATGCCGGGTCAAATTCAACCCGATGATTGGAAATAACGGCGGATAAATGATTATTTTTTCATCATAGGAGGTGCGGATATCAATCTCCTTAAAACCAAAGGGATCACCGATGGTCAATCTAGTTTCCGGCACGGGATAAATGCCGCGCCGCCCGGGGTAAAATTTCATGGTGATTTTTTTCCGGCCGCGGGGCGGAAGTGATACTAGTGTTTGGACGATCCGGGCTCCCAGTTGTTCAGGAAACGGCTCCATTACAGTACACCAGAATATCGGAAACCAGGAGTGATTAACCAATTGGAGATCCATTGACAGCTCAGTTCCAGCAAACCCGGAGCTGCCCGATAGATCTTTGCTGACCTTGATTTGTTTCAGACTACTCCGCAAACCCCACCAGACTATCAATAATAATCCCAAGGTCAGGTATAAAGCCCGGTAAGAGCTTGGAATTCCGGTAAATACCGCAATCAAGGCCAATATAACCGTAACTCCAATTGCATTATTCATGGAAAGCCTTCTCCGTGGGTACTGGAACCGAGTTTATGATCTCCCGGATAATCCCATGACCGGTAATACCTCTCACCGAAGCCTCCCCGGATACAACAACCCGATGGGACAATATAAACGGCGCCAGGTACTTGATATATTCAGGAATGACAAAATCTTGCCCGCGTATGGCCGCCAGTACCCGGGCCGCATTGAACAGGGCGATGGTTCCCCGGGGACTCACCCCCAGTTCCAAGTCAGGATGGGAACGGGTGCGGGCCACTAATGCAACGGTATATGCCCTCAAGCTTTCTTCAAAATATATCTTTTGTTTGGCTTGAATAAACTCATTGACCTCAGCCAAGGTGGCTACCGGCTGTATCAAATGAATGGGGTGTTCGCCTTCAAGGCGGGTCAATATCTTTAATTCTTCCTCAACCTGAGGATACCCCATCCCGATCCGGATTAAGAAACGGTCCAGTTGCGCTTCCGGCAGCGGAAAAGTCCCCTCAAATTCCACCGGATTTTCGGTGGCGATTACCACAAAAGGACGGTTCAGGGTTCTGGTCTCCGCGTCAATGGTAACTTGCCGTTCTTCCATGGCCTCCAGCAAACTGGACTGGGTACGGGGCGTAGCCCGGTTAATCTCATCCACCAGTACGATGTTGGACATAACCGGTCCGGGCCTGAGATTGAACTCACAAGTTTTGGGATTGTAAACCATCATCCCGGTTACATCTGACGGCAGCAAATCGGGAGTGCATTGAATCCGGTTGAATGATAGGCCGAGAGATATTGCCAGAGCCCGCGCCAGCATGGTCTTTCCTACTCCGGGTACATCCTCCACCAAAATATGCCCTTCACATCCCAGCGCCACCAGTGCCAGTTCAATGGCGGCCTCTTTACCCACCAGAACCCGGCTGATATTTCCGGTGATCTTCGCCACAATATCCTGCAGATTAGTATTCATTGCTCCTCCTGCAATTTACTTGTAGTTCTACTATACTATCTCCATCCAAAACTGTCATCTTACCGATGTACTCAAATATACAATGGTTTACAGTACTACAGTACTAAAAAAATAAAAGAGAACCTATTATTACAAGTTACAATCCCTGATTTGACATCATCCTCCGCCTAATGGAGGATTTGCAAAAATGCTTTCCATTTCTGGTAACATTCCGGAAGACTTACTTTTCCTGCATTTATTCGTAAAATAATGGTTTTAGCAGGACATTCATAATTGAATTCGAAATAAGGGATGAAGAAATAGTTAAGCTTCTCCATTGCTAATATTTTGATTACCATGGTTTAAAATCTTAATGATTTGCGGAGGGATAACATGATTCAATTCAAAAAACGCTTCATTCAAATCAGTTCCGTAATTACTATTTTAACTGCAGCATTATTTTCCATTACCGTCGGATGTGCTGCCGAACCTATTATGACTACCGTTATAAACCCGCCCCGTTATCAGGCCGGCTGGCAATATTCACGGTCAGCCAGTGGATTCAGTGTAAAAATTCCGATAACTGAAACAATCTCCATCCAACCCGTATTTTCGTTCGGAATGACCCAAAATCCGGGTTCCCAAGGAACAACCAACGCTAACGGGCATTTTGCATTGGGTCTCCGGGGAGTGCATAACCTGCCGGCCCGCGGCAATTTTCAGCCATATGCCGGAATCGGCTGGGGTCATTCGGAGAATTTTTCAGGTCCCACCCTGGCTACCGCCAAGATCACCAAGGGTAATACCGGATTTGAAACCTTTATAGGGGCTGAATATCAAAAATATATAATTCAACCTTCATTAGAAATGGGCTTGGGAAGCTATACCAAGGCTGATGGAAGTTATTACGCCGGTATAACCTTTAACTTTGCTTTAATGTACACTTTTTAGCCGTCAAAATTGGAGCATACTTTGTTTTTACCGTGATTCTTGGCAAAATATAATAGCTTGTCGGCAGCATCCAGTAAACTCCCCTGATCCTTGGCTGAATCGGGAATTGTCGCTATTCCGGCGGAGATTGTTACCCGTGATTTTTTGGCCTGAGGGGGCAGAGTTTCAACCGCCATCCGGATTCGTTCCGCAATATGAGCGGCTGTTGCATTATTGGTATCCCTTAAAATGACGGCGAACTCTTCCCCGCCGTAACGGGCTACGATATCATGCTCCCTAACCGTTTCCTGCAGGGTACCGGCAATTAATTTCAACAGCCGGTCCCCTTCCGGATGGCCGTAAGTATCGTTATATTTTTTAAAATCGTCGATATCCAATAAAATCAACGATAATGGGGCTTTTTCAGCCTTAAGGCTTTCTTTTTCAATCTGTTCATTAAAGTAACGGCGGTTATATAACCCTGTCAAACTGTCGGTATAAGCTTTGGTCATTTCATTATGCAAGGAGGTAGCATTTTGAATCGCGATACTGGCCTGATTGGCAATGCCGGCCAATATAGGGTACTCCTGTTCCGGAACTGCTCTAACCATAGGGCTTGAAACCATTAATATTCCCACCACTTCCTCCCGTTCTTTTTCCCGCGCCACTAACGGAAAGGCATAGAAAGACTCCACCGGAGTACCGGTAAATGATTTGATTAATTCCTTATGCTTTTTAACATCCGAACAAATTACCGGATTGCGATACCCGATAATTCCCGCCAAAAAATCGCTGTCTTTGGGCAAAGGATGAGCGGCGTAACTTTGCAGCCATTTTTCTTCCCAACCCCGGCTGGCGTAAATTCTCAAAAACTCGTCCTCATCAATAATCAAAACCGCCGCCATGGGGAACGAACTATTTTGTTGCACCGTTTTCAAGGTTTCACTGAAGATATCCTCCAAATTTGAACTGCCGATGACCTGATGGGAAAAATGATGCAGCCGCTGTAATTCGATATTCCAACGGGTCAGCCGTTTTGAAACTTCTTCGGTAACGGTATAAGTGTGATGAATTAAATAGCCACCAATAATTCCGGCTAGATACAAGTAACCAATCCGGATGAATAACGGAAAAATTTCAAAAGTCTTGGAAAATATCGTTATAAAAGCCAAAAAAGCGGCCATCACGGTGCACCAGATCAGGATTCCCAAATATTTGAAACGGACCACGGCTATCAACACCGGAATGTAGCAAAGAGGATATACGGGACTATATAACCCGCCGGTTTGAGTGATTATATATCCGCCAACCGCCAGATCAAGCCCGAACAATATGAACCGCAAGGGCCTGGTGACCAGGAACCGGAGACCGCTAAAAATTAAAAAAAACAAATTCAAAAGGAAATAGCTGAAAAGAATCACATAATCAGTTAAATCTCCGTGGAAACCCACGGCTAGCCCCAGTAGTAATGCATTTACCGGGGCTATTTTCAATCTGATTTGAGCTAAAGAAATGCTGAAGATGTTACTGTTGCTTTTTTTATTTTTATTCCTAAAGCTGGCCATGATCATCACCACTATCATGATTCAAAGCAAAATCCCGCAATACTAACTTCGTCTTTCCATATCCAAAACTTTATAACCAAAAAATAAATCCGGCCAATCGGCCGGACCTGTATAGATGGGTACACTTTTTGTTAAGAACAGGATTTATCACACTTCTTTTAATGACAACATTTCTTATGATGACCCTTCTTTTTCTTTTTCTTTTGCCGGAAGGGGCATTCTTCCCATGGAATTACAACATAAACCGGCGCTGGTTGTGGCATCGGCCCAGGCGGGCAAGGCACTATCGGCATTGTTGGCGGCATGGTAATCGGCAAAGTCACCGGGGGTTCCACAGACGGTCTGGGGGGAATGCAGATTATTTGACCCGGGACGATCCGGTTGGGATCGGAAATCTGTGGATTGGCGGCTATTAATGCCGCCAGTGTAATATTGTGCGCCCGGGCAATTTCAAACAATGTATCGCCTGCCCTGACAACATAAAGAGTTCCACCGGGACAAGGAACCGGAGGCGGAGCGGGTACGCATATTTCCTGACCGGGAAAAATCCGATCCGGATTGGTAATTTGCGGGTTGGCCCGAATTAACGCATCTAAAGTCACTCCAAAACGTTGCGCAATTCCAAACAGCGTATCGCCGCTGACTACTCGATAAATCTGTCCTCCGGGACATGGTACGCCAGGGCCCGGAGTGGCAGAGGGAATACAAATTACTTGTCCGGGATAAATTGTGTTGGGGTCGGTAATTTGGGGGTTGGCATTGATTAAACTCTGTAAAGAAATATTAAATCTCCTTGCTATAAAAAACAATGTATCGCCGGATCTAACGGTATATAGCTGCCCGTTGGGACAAAGCGGCGTCATCACGTCATCTCTTTGAGCATCAACTAGATTCTCGGACATTCTGTCTCCTCCTCGTAACCAGGGTTTTTGGTTCTAAAGTAACATATTCGAAAATCCGAGATTTGGTCACCGGGCTTTCGGCATAAATTTCGGGTATTTTACTACTGCACCAATCAAAAAAGATAATCATAAAAAGGAATCCATCCGATAATAATTAGTAACAGCTATTTTACCTGTAATGAATCCACTCCTTGTATGGAGTTTAAGTCACCCTTTAATGAATAAGGAGGTATTATTAATGAAAAAGTGGTTTTTCTTATTGTTAATCCTGGTTCTCGTTTCGTCCACCTGTTTTACTATAAATGCCGCCGATATTCCAAGGCGTGACGCCACCAAAGTGGATGATGTCACTGAACCCTATGAAGCGACGGAATACATTGTTTCTCCCAAAGAAGAACCCGACGACGACCAAACCGTCAGCAACGCCAAAGAATGCGATATCAGAGCGGTTATCGCTTGTTATGACGATGAATACATCCGAGTTGATATTCTCTTGGAAAACCGGATTACTTATGATTGGGATATTTTTTACGCCGTTAAATTTGAATACACCGGTATGAATGAGTACTTTACTTACTTTACCGACACCAAAAAACTAATCTATGAAAGGGAAGTCGATGGCGAACTTGTCAAGACCCAGCGTCTCACTGAAGATAACTCCTATGATACCGCAGGAGTTACCAGCTCGGATATAAAGGACTCCGATGTCTATTTCATCATTAATAAAAAGGAACATATCAATGGGGAAAAAGGCAAAAGGTACTTTTTAACCTGTAGTTTCATGTCGGGGTTCATCACCGATAAAGGAAATTTGAACATTGCCGACAAAACGATTCCGGTTGATCTGTATTTTGTATTTTAGGCTATACCCTTTAAAGCCAAACCCTTCAAATTCCTATTGTTAATCATTAAAAAAAAGAGCGGCTCTATCAGTAATCGAGCCGCTCCTTTCGGTATTTAATTGACCGGGAAATCATCCGCCGGATACAAAATCCTTTCCCTGATCCAGATCCCAGCCTCCTTCAACGGAGCGGTTCCCGTCCAGGGGCCGTTAGGTGCGGTTCCGGTCTTGAAAACCGCGCCGGAGCGAAAGTCATCGGAATAATTCCAATTTGTCCAGCTGATTTTTTTGGCCGCCATGAGGTCAAGATACTGTTGCGTCATGGCAAAGTTATTGGCGCCGTCTCCCGAAGCTGTCTGTGAACCGAACTCGGTCACAAATATTGGCAGCCTATCCGAGGCCCAGTCCAATTCATTAAGGTATCTGCTTCCATGAGAGGCGGCGTAAAAATGGAAAGTATACATGATGTTCGTGAAATTCAATGGATTATTGACGATATCCTGGGCCGAACGTCCGTCGGAAACGCCGAGCGAAGCCCAGCCGTGTGTCCCGATGAGGATCACCGCATCGTTGTCGATGTTCCGGATCACGGGAATGAGCTGGTTGGCATAATTTTTTATCGCGTCCCAGCTGCAACCGTTGGGTTCATTGCAGAGGTCGTAAATGATATTATTCTGGTTCTTGTACGTATTGGCGATCTCGGTAAAAAAGGTGATGGCCCGGTTCGTGTTATAATTGGGATCTCCGGGAGACAACTGGTGCCAGTCGACAAGGGCATACATTCCCCGAGCGGTGACCATATCGATGATTTTTTTCACGCGACTCGTGTAACCGGCCGGATCAGTTTCATATCCGCCTTCTTGCACGTAAAGGGAGATCCTTAGGATATCGGCATCCCAATCGTATGCCAGGGCATCCAGAGACGCTTCCGTTATGCAGTTTGAGTACCATTGAAGGCCATGGGTGCTCATGCCCCTGAGTTGGATCGGTTTCCCGTATTGGTTACAGAGCTTTAAACCGATGACTTGCAATTGGCCATTGATACTAACAGGCGTTCGGGGATCGGGAGCCGGAGTCGGCAAAACAACGGTCCCCGTCACATTTAGCCAATTGATATTGAAGCCTTCAGTTTCCACATAAAGGGTGAGAGTATGGTTTCCAGCACTTAAGCTTACCCCGGTTTTCCGGACCGTGGTCCAGGTCTGCCAGCCTCCGGTTGATGGGATGGATATGGACCCGGTGATATTGACCCCGTCGTATTTAACGTGAATTGCTGAAGTACCGGCAGTTTGTTTGGCAACACGAAATTCAATATCATACTGGCCTTGCACCGCAACAGATACCGGGTATTGCAGCCATTCACCCGCTGCGGTCCAGCCAACATTGTAGCCGCCTTCCGAGCATACCTCTATATCCACATCGGTGTTCCGGTATTCGGTTCCTTGATTACCCGCCGTCGTATCATAATAGGCGGTAAAATCCTCCGCCTGAATCAAACCGGGTATGGTAAAATTCGTACCCGTCGGAGTTGGAGTAACGGTCGGGGTAGCCGTGGGCGTTGATGTAGGAGTTGGCGTGGGTGTGTTGGTCGGAGTCGGCGAAGCAACGGTTCCCGTCACATTTAGCCAATTAATATTGAAGCCTTCCGTTTCAATATAAAGGGTAAGGGTATGGTTTCCCGCATCCAGGCTTACGCCTGTTTTCCGGACCGTGGTCCAGGCCTGCCAGCCTCCGGTTGATGGGATGGATATGGACCCGGTGACATTGACCCCGTCGTATTTGACGTGGATGGCAGAGGTACCGGCAGTCTGCTTGGCGACACGAAATTCGATATCATACTGGCCTTGAGCCGTGACAAAAAC
>JARKQY010000032.1 GCA_029974635.1 Bacillota bacterium
TTTGTTATTTGCGATTAGTATAAGCGCCAGCGCGGCTCCGGCCTGGGCGCCGAATACCGCCTATACAGTTGGCAATATCGTTACGTATAGTGGCGCTGATTATCAGTGTTTACAATCCCATACTTCTTTAGTAGGATGGGAACCACCGGTTGTCCCGGCACTGTGGAAATCAATACCCGGCGGAGCGACCCCGACTCCCACCAGAGCGGCAACCCCAACGCCAACAAGGGCAGCAACCGCAACACCTACTAGAGCCGCTACCGCGACACCAACCAGAGCGGCAACAGCGACTCCAACCCGAATAGCAACAGCGACACCGACTCCCGGTACCGGTATAGTATTAACGCTAAATGGAAATGTCTTGACTTGGACCGATTCTGCAAACGGCAATGATTATCATGTGTATAAAAACAGCAACTGGATTGCATGGACCGGGATACGAACATATACCATCAGCGGCGCTGTTACGGGAAATACTTTCTATGTAACCAATGGCAGCGGTAGTGTCATAAGCAATACGGTGATTTATGGCAGCAGCTCGACCCCGACTCCGACTCCGACCAGAGCGGTGACTGCAACCCCGACGCCCACTAGAACGGCGACCGCAACCCCGACTCCGACCAGGGTGGGAACCGCAACTCCAACTCCAACCACTCCGCCGAACACGGCTTTGCCGAAACGTATTATGAGTGGTTATTGGCATACCTGGGGCAGTGGCGTACCATTTATAAAATTAAGAGATGTTAATCCGAATTGGAATGTTATCAACGTCTCTTTTGCTGAACCGGTATCGCCGGGCAGCACCGACGGCCGGATGAAATTTGCGGTTACCGGGGATCCTCTTTATACGGACGCTGACTTTAAGGCGGATATTCGATTGCTGCAAAGCCAAGGAAAGAAAGTTGTTTTGGCCATTGGCGGATATGAGGGGTATTTTTCACTCACCTCATCCAGCGCAGTGAATACTTTTGTCAACGCCATCAAGGGATTCATTAATACATACGGATTTGATGGAATTGATATCGATCTGGAGCAGTCTTCAGTCCAGTTGAACAGCGGGGCTGATCCGGACTTTAGAAACCCGACTTCGCCCAAAGTAGTCAATATGATTAATGCGATTCGTTCCATTGTTAATTCGTATGGCTCGAACTTTATTCTGTCATGGGCTCCGGAAACCTTCTATTTACAATTGGGTTACCAATATTACGCCGGAATTAACCCTTATGTAGATAGCAGGGCGGGAGTTTACATTCCGATGATCCATGCTTTGCGGGATAAGACCACTTACGTGCAGGCGCAATTGTATAATTCCGGGCCCATCCTGGGATTGGATGGCGTCAGCTACACTATGGGCACGCCCCAAGCAATTGTGGCAATGTGTAAGATGTTGCTGCAAGGTTTCAATGTCAATGGAAATCCCAGTTATTTCTTCCCGCCGTTACGGCCTGATCAGGTTGTGATTGCAGTGCCGGCTTCGTCCGGAGCCGCCGGAAGCGGTCAGATTTCCAATTCGCAGCTACAACAAGCCTTCAGTACCTTAAACCAAAGCTATCCGACACTGAGAGGCATTATGGCCTGGTCCATCAACTGGGATGCATTCCAGAACGGCAATTCATTTGTCATTAGCAACCGGGCATATCTTAATACCTTACCATAATTAGGTTTTTCCATAATAGCCTGGGCCTTATCCGGCCCAGGCTATTGCTACTATAATTAAGGATAGCTGCCGGGGGCCGGATCAGCATATTTATTTTCATACTAAAAAAACATGACAGAATACTTGTTTTCCACCGGATAAAATTAGTCCGGATGGTATTTGCAGGAAGAGAGGTGATTCACCAAAGGCCATAATAATGATTAGCTGGTTTCAAAAAAAAGAATCAGAGAAAGGCAGGAATGATTGAATGAGTGCTACAATGAAAAAATCTCGTAGCAAGACGGTATTGTTTTTACTAAGTATCATTTTATTGACATCGCTGTTGTTAGGGGCTAATCTGGCGGTCATCAACGCGGCCGCATGGGCTCCCAATACCTATTACGCCGTTGGGGCCCAAGTAACTTATAATGGTGCCACATATCAATGCTTGCAGGCACACACTTCCCTGGTGGGGTGGGAGCCCCCCGTTGTGCCGGCACTATGGAAGCCGGTGAGCGGCGGAACCAGTACACCGACACCCACCAGACCGGCGGCCACTCCAACACCACCCCCGGCGGGTAAAGTAATCCCGGGCAAGATTGAAGCTGAAAGCTATAATGCCATGTCCGGTATTCAGACTGAGAGTTGCTCTGAGGGCGGATTAAATGTCGGATGGATAGAGGCCAACGACTGGATGGATTATAACGTTAATGTCCAATCGTCGGGGACTTACAATGCGCAATACCGGGTGGCAAGTACCGGCACCAGCGGAAGATTTGAGTTGCGGAGAGGCAGCACCGTTTTAGGAAGCTATACCGTGCCCAATACCGGAGGCTGGCAATCCTGGACGACTGTTTCATCCAACGTTAATTTGACGGCGGGTTCCCAGGCCTTAAGAATACTTGCAACCGGCAGCGGTTGGAATATCAACTGGATGAACTTTACGCAAGGCGGTTCTGCGACACCGACACCGCCTTCACCCACAAGCCCTCCCCCGGTAGGAAGCTGGCCGAACAGGGTATTCGCCCCTTATGTGGATGTTTCCCAATGGCCGACATTTAGCATTAACAATTGTCACAGCAGAACCGCTCAAAAATATTATACTTTGGCCTTCATCCTGGCAAGCGGCACGGAGCCAGCCTGGGGCGGTTCTGTTCCGATGTCGCAGAACTTCTACATGGATGAGATTAATAACATCCGCAGTAAAGGCGGAGATGTCATCGTTTCTTTCGGCGGCGCCAATGGAACCGAATTAGCCCTGGCCATTACCGATGTGGCCACATTACAGGCAAAATATCAGTCAGTGATTAATCGATACGGATTAACCTGGGTTGATTTCGATATCGAAGGCTGGGCGGTCGCCGACAGGCCTTCCATTGACCGCCGAAACAAAGCCATCCGGGGTTTGCAGGCCGCCAATCCTAATCTGACGATTGCTTTTTGCCTTCCGGTTATGCCGTCGGGCTTAACGGCCGATGGCCTCTATGTCCTGCAAAATGCCAAGTCCAATGGCGTGAGAGTTGATGTGGTTAATGTCATGGCGATGGATTACGGCGGAAGCTGGGATATGGGGCAGGCTGCCATTAGTGCGGTTCAGAACACCCGGAATCAGTGCACCAGTATTGGAATAAGTCCCAAAATGGGGGTTACTCCCATGATTGGTGTGAACGATGTAACGATAGAGGTGTTTTATCAGGCTGATGCCCGTGAAGTATTATCATTCTGTCAATCCAACAGTTATATGCGGTTGATCTCTTTCTGGTCGGTGAACCGTGATAACGGCAGCATGGGTCCGCTATATTCATCATCCCAGATTCCGCAATCGGAGTTTGAATTCACCAATATTTTTAAGGCGTATCAATAAAGCCTAACGTATTGATGTCGAAAACTGCCTGAAAAGACAAGGGGGCCGTTCCAAAGTGTTTTTAAAATGCTTTATGGATGGCCCCTTTATTATATCTATTTTTCCATATAAAATAATTATTTGATAAGAAAAAGAAATACGATCAAAATCCTGATTTCGATCCGGAGGAAAAATGATATAATTATGAAAGAAGATAATGAAGAATATAAATTATAAAAATAATACTTGAATAAGGGAGTATGAAGCATGAAAAAAGCTGCAGTTAATGATTTTAAAAGCATTAATCAACATGAATTCGGTTATTTGAAGTCCTTCAATTTGGAAAAGAAACTCGAAAATAAACGCAACCCCGAATATACGTTAAAGATGGTTCTTGCGAAGATTCCCTATGATAATAAAGAGCTTAAGGTGATTTTTCATGATGTGCGGGATTTGAAAGTGGGCAACCTGGCGAGCCAGTATAATTTGGTTATAAATATCACGGTTTCGGACAATCCTTCCGAAGGAATTAATTACCGGGTATGGGAAAGCGAGCATGAAATATTTTCTTTTCATTGCAAATCTTTTGAGTATAAATTGGCTTAGTGGCTCCGGGTTTAATGAGACTGTTATTTGCGGTTCGTCCGTAGCCCGGGATAATGGGAGAAAGCCGGGAGAGATATTTCAGCGCAAAAAAACATGATTCCCGATTCTTATGAGAACCCGTAAGTTAGCGGTTGCAAAAAACCGGAGTCCCTCGGGAGAAGAAGTGGCGGGATTATAAAAATACAGGGCTCCACGAGAAGGATCAACGCCTTTTAGGGCATCTTTGGCGGCTTCAAATGCAAGTTCCGTAGGCCGAATGGTTGGAATTTTAGGAAGACTGCTGAATTGACCGGGTTGATAAATGACTTCCCGGATAGTTCCAGGAAACTCACCGCTTTTGGTCCGGTTTAGCACAACGGCAGCCACGGCAACCTGTCCATCATAGGGTTCACTGCCTGCTTCGGCGGTGACTAATTTGGCAAGCAAAAGAAGATCGCTGTTCGTAACGGTGTCTGAGTTGGGACTGGTGGTTTCAGAGGAGCTGGCGCCCAGGAACTGATAATTGATGGAGAGTCCGATAACGGGTGTAAAACCGGGTTTTGACTCGGCGCGGTTAAACAGTTCATTGGGAATGGTCCGGGCTTCCAGGGCCATGGAAAGGCCAGGTATGAGCTTTTGAAAGCCCCATTCAGCGCCGCAGGTAAACTCCAATTTCTGAGATATGGTTAAACCGGAGTTGTATCGATCATTAAGGTCACGTACTCCTAAGCCGATATATGTATAAGAGGTTCGAAAAACTGGGTTGGTTTTATACAGTATGGAGGCGGAGAGGCTGTAATCCGGAATACAGTAATAACCGCTAATACCCCAGGTTTCAGTAAACCAAAGACTAGCTTTCAGGGTATTTAGATTCAATTGATCATTTTTGAACTGCCATTCCGCTCCTCCTGTTAACCCAGCCTGGGTTGGTATTCCCAATCCAAACAACAAGATGATAATACACAGGAAAACAAGGGATTGCTTCTTCAAAATTAACTCCTCCAAAAGATAGGAATAGTTTTTAACTTTTTCGCTGATTTTTGTAATTTTTCCTGCTGAAACCATACATTTTATCATTTTGATTTTGGCCAAAAAAGTTTTGGTGACTGTTAAACGGCTACCCGGTTACGCCTCAATGGCACCAAAATTCCTGTAATATTTGCCGATAGTCAGAAGTAGAGAATGGCCGGCCCGGCATAAACCAATCGGAAGGCAGCAACTCCCGGTAATTTTCTTGCAGGTAGCGATCATCCACCAGTAATACGACCCCCTTATCATCGGGCGTCCGGAATACCCGCCCCGCCGCTTGAATCACCCGGATTAACCCCGGAATCAGATATGCGAATAAAAACCCCTGTCCGTTGCGTTCATCAAAGTATCTCCGGACTAGCTCTTGTTCATCATTGACCATGGGCAATCCGGGGCCTACAATCATTACCCCAATCAACTGTTCCCCGGGAAGGTCGATTCCTTCGCCGAATATTCCGCCGAGAACAGCCAGCCCCACGTTGGATTGGTTGTTTTTGACAGCGGCTGCGGTATCGGTAACCCGTTGCAAAAATTCTTTTTTTGATGTTTCATTCATGGAGGAACTTTGGATATATAGCCTTGCTTTCCCCGTAAGCAGCGGTTTTATACAGGTTAGAATCGTATTCAAGTAGCTGTATGAAGGGAAAAAGATCAGGTAATTGCCGGTGTGAGCCGTTACCAAATCAAAGATGCAACGGGCCAGGATTCCGGCGGTGTGGTTGCGCAGCCGGTAGCGGGTATCAATTCCCGGAACATGAAAATATAAACGGGTTTCCTGAGGGAATGGCGATGTTAACCGGATTTGCAGGTAATCGGGACCGCCTCCCAGGAGTTCCTGAAAATAATCTACCGGCGAGAGGGTTGCCGAGAAAAACACGGTTGAACGGCCTTTATCCAGACGCTGGCGCAAAAAGGGGCCGGGGTTTAGACAGAAAAGGCGCAAATAAATCCATTTTTGGCGTTCTTCCTCCGACTCCTCCGGGTTGTTTGACCGGCCCCCGTTTGTCTGGCCTGAATCCTCCTCTTGTTTCACATAGATACTGTAATCCTGATTAATTAATGTAACAACCCGGGTAAAAGCCACTAGATTAAAATAAAACTCTTGGACCCGATCCCGCAGTTTCGGCGCTAAGGGCTGCTTCAGATATAGTTCCAACAGCGCCGCCAGCCGTTCCAAGGCCGGTAAAAATAGGTCGGGCAGCCCAGCTAGAAGCGTTCCGGGGCGGCCTTCGGCTTGCAGCTCATTTTGCCATAATTGAAAAAATTCTTCCAGATTGGCGCAGGCCGCGTCCGCCTTCGGCTCCGATCTGCCGATGAGGATCCGTAATTGAGCCAGCTCACGTTGGGAGAGCGCCGCCGAATACATTTCCCGGCCCCGCGGAACCAGATTGTGCGCTTCGTCCACCAGGAATAAAAAATCATTGCGGCCGGAATGAAGAAAAAAGCGGCGTAAATAAACGCCTGGATCAAATACATAGTTGTAATCGCATACGATTAAATCTGTCTGTAGGGAGAGATCCAACGATAACTCAAAGGGGCAAACCAGGTTCTCTTTAGCATATTCCATAATCAATTCCGGGGTAATCAATTCCTTCTCAAGGATTTCGGGGATGATCCGCTTGACTTTGGCGTAGTAATCATTGGCGTAGATGCAATTCTGAGGGTGGCATTTCAGCTCCGCAGCCAGGCAGACCCTGGATTTGGCCTCGATAAAGACGGTCCGCAGCCTCAATCCCTGCCGCATGATGCTTACTAAGGTTTTGCGCAGAATTTCCTTGCCTGCGGTCTTGGCCGTCAGGAAGAAGATTTGGTTGAAACGGCTACTTTCCGCCAGGCGCTTTAGTACAGGGTAAAGTACCGCGATGGTTTTGCCGATACCGGTGGCCGCCTCCGCAAAAAGGTCCCGTTCTTGCTCCAGCGCCAGTGAAACCATATCCATGAGTTGGTTCTGTCCGGGCCGGGGTTCCTGGAAAGGGAACCAGAGTTTGGCGATGGAATCATTACGTACCCCGCGCCATTGGTCATAGCCTTGCCGGTGGGCAAGAAACGCATCGGCCAGGGAGAGAAAAAATTCCGCTCCGGCCTCCGGAGAAATGTTTAACGGGAAAGAGCGTTCGGTCAGGTCATCCAAATTGAGGTAGGTTAGTTTGCCGGTAATTTGGAGATCCGGATGTTGGGCCATGAGAAAGTAAAGGTATAATTTTAACTGGGCTTCGTGGATCGGATACTGGCCGGGTTGGAGGTCGGCTACCGGGGTATAGGTGGTTTTAATCTCTTCGACAATGATTTCCGATTCCGACTCCTGGATGCCGTCAATCCGTCCCCGGACCATCAGACGGTATTCAGCGGTTTCGTAAGGAAATTCTATGCTTACCTCCGTACGGTATCCCGGCGGACGTTGGGAGATAACGATCTGGTGCCCCTCGCTGCCTTCCTGGCCACGGGTAGTGGGAGAGAAGGAGGTATTCAGATCTTTGGGGTTGAAGATGGTTTCGAGTAAATCCCTGACTCCGATTTTGATCTCCGGTTTTTTGGACATGGAATGCTCCTGATTTGGGTGTCGAATAAATGTTCGTATTCCCTATTGTAACATTTTTGAGGCAGGGATGCAATTTACACCTATTAAGATTCCAATTCTGAGGTGTGAAGATAATTGCGGGGGTATTTCCCTTGATCGTTCGCCCTGGTATCAGCAAGTTCTCTTTGCGTACGGAAAAATTTGTTAACTATATTATACCATGCGAGTAATATGACCTATAAAGAAGCTAGCTTTTGTTTCAATATTTTGTATCGAAAAGCTATTCCATTTCTGGTTGCGCAAGGTTTTTATTTAAAAGGAAAATTCGTAATTTTATAGAACCAATATATAACAAATTGAATTTTTTCTCTATAACCTTAACCTTAATCTTAATAAATTATTCTATTAATATTACGAGGAGTGATTAGTGTGAAAAAATTATTGATTGTGATGCTGTTGATGTCATTAATATTATTGGTCATCGGCTGCGGCGGCGGTCCACCGCAGACGAGTTCTTTTCAGATAGAACACTTATATTGGTATGGGGACAATATAGACCCCGGATATTGGACCAGAGAAACCGTTGTTCCTCCAACGACGATATTTACGAGTGCGTTAAACTTCATTATCAAATATTCAGGAAATATTTCATACCAAGATATTGATAGGATCGTCTTTACGTCAGTTGATACCGGTATTTGGTGGAGGTTTTACCCTGAAGCAAGACATTTTGATACATCCAACCAAATCAGTTTTTTGTGGTGTTATTATACTGATAGTCCCCATACAATACCAATCGGTGAATACAGAGCAGAGGTTTTCTTGAAGGGGGGCAGTACATCAACATCGGTTACGGCAACGTTTAGTGCCCCTGGAAGCACTACTACCAACAATATAAGATATTTGTACTCAGAAAATTACTCGTTCTCCCCTCCTTTTGATTATGATACGCTGTTAAAGCGGGCTGAGAATATTTCGGTCGATAAAACCGAAACGGGAATAACAGTTAACTTTACTAGCGACGATCCAAGGGTTTATGACGGTTTTCTATGGTTTTTTGATACCGGCGGTAATTATGTCGGATCATCGATTCCGGGCGATGGGAATAACCATTAATACTGACGGTCTTACAAATAGTATTGTGATTCCAGCGAATAGTCCATACCTTAGATTGGAAAATTCAGCTACATATAATGATATTAGGCGGTTACATGTTTTATTGTACGATGGGAAGCAATTCGCTCCTAACGCAATGTTTGATTACCGGTCAATTTCCGATTATATTAAATTTTAGCGCTCAGGCAGGCCGCCAATACTTTAAGGATGAGTTGACCTCGATTCGTAATGTCCCTGGGAACGTTAATTTTTATATATTCATATTGCTGCTGATTATCGATAAATTTGGTGCTGATTGCGGAAAGCCGCAGACAGGGCCATTTTCTATGATTATAATGCCATTTTATCCATATTAAAAGAATAATTGCGCTGCCCTTTCGACGAGAGTGATTCCCAACCCCAAAAAGATGATTTCTAAAGCAAATTTCGTGATGGGGTATAATTTATTGCTGAATAGGGAAAACCTAATTATCCCCTTGACCCGATCCGGCAATTTTAGGGCAACGCTTTAATATTCCCCCCTGCGCATAGCCACAAAATCCCGGAAACTCAGAACCCCCAAATAGATTGTCGTTATACCGGTGATCAGTTGGAATACTTCTAATAGCCAAGAAAATTTCTCCGATGCCCCGATTGCTCGGGACAATCCCATTCCGACCCCTAGGTATGTCAAAAATACCGCCATTATAAAGCAAATACCAATAATAGCAATTCTTTTCTGGCTAAAGTGTTACGTATAAAGAGCATATCAGAAAGGTCAAGTTAAGAAGGCGTATGGGTTGACTCCATCAATAAAACCAGCGATTTTACTTCCGAAATGGTTGCAACTGTGTTTATTTTCACAGTCAAGAAAAGCATATAATAAAATGTTATAAAAAGGAATACATGAATATACAGATATTATTATAAAGTTTAAAATTTTTTGTAAATTGTAAAATCGTTACAGAGGTTTCCGCTAAAGTGACATAGAAATCTCTAGTACTATCTTTTGATTATCTATACTAGTGGTTCTAATGAAAGGGCTAAGCAAGGTTATTTGACCATTTTTCAAAACAAAATGTAAAAGGGGTGGAAAGGATGAAAGTGAAAATTTATTTGGTGATTTCATTCGTTCTTTTTGGGATAGCCGCGTTATTTTTACCGGGTATTAATATTCAGCAACCGGTATTGGCTTTAAATAACGGCCTGGCGTTAACTCCGCCGATGGGCTGGAATAGCTGGAATATTTTTGGGGGTAATATCAATGAGACGCAGATTAAACAGATAGCCGATGCATTGGTTAGTACCGGTATGAGAGACGCCGGATATATTTATTTGAATCTGGATGACAATTGGATGGCGAACCCGGCCAGGGATGCCAACGGCAATCTGAGATGCGATCCAACACGCTTCCCGAACGGCATGAAAGCTTTGGGGGATTATATCCATTCCAGAGGGCTTAAATTTGGTATTTACGGCGATCGGGGAACCATGACTTGTATGGGTATTCCGCAAAGCGGCAGTCATGGCTATGAACAACAAGATGCCAACACATACGCCTCTTGGGGAGTAGACTATTTAAAATATGACAACTGTTATGCGGATGCCGATATACAAGCCGATTACGAACGGATGCGGGATGCCTTGGCGAGTTGTGGCCGCCCAATTGTATTCAGTATTTGCGCTTGGCAATTTCAACCTTGGATGCCCAATACGGGCAATTTATGGCGGACCACCGGAGATATTAGCAATAACTGGAATTCCATCTGCAGTATCCTGGACCAAAATTCCGGTCTGTCAGCTTATGCCGGTCCGGGCCGCTGGAATGACCCTGATATGTTAGAGGTTGGCAATGGCGGCTGTACTGATTCCGAGTATTGGTCGCACTTTTCACTCTGGTGTATGATGGCTGCGCCGTTAATCGCCGGAAATGATATTCGTTCCATGTCGTCAAGCATCAGAACAATATTGACCAATACTGAAGCCATTGCAGTAAATCAAGATCCGGCGGGTATTCAGGGAACACGAATCAGCAGCAATAACGGGCTGGAGATTTGGTTAAAGCCCCTCGGCAGTGCCAATGGTAATGTAAAAGCAGTGGCACTATTCAACCGCACTTCCAAGTGGGCGAATATTACCGTGAATTGGAGCCAGATCGGTATTCCGAATGGTCCGGCCGTTGTCCGGGATCTGTTCCGGCATACCGAAAGCAGCTTTACCAACTCATATACCGCATACATAGCGCCCCATGATACCTATTTTTTGAAGATTACTTATTCTGGAGCCATGCCCCCTGCACCTGCCACCACTAGCTATGAGGCTGAAAGCGGCACTCTTTCGGGGGGGGCGGTCATAGCAAGTTCCGGCTATTGTTCCGGTGGATCCAAGGTGGGTTATATTGGCGGAATATCAAGCAATGGCATCTGTGTCATCAATAACGTTTACGCCGCAACGGCTGGTACGTACCGGATGCATGTTTATTATGTTTCAGCCGATAACCGTACTTTCTATGTTACGGTTAATAACGGCGGATTTGTTGGCTTGCCTTGTCCGGGGTCCGGCAATTGGAATACGGTATGTTCAATATCAATGGACATTACTTTGAATGCCGGCAATAACACTATTAAATTCGACAATGGCGCCGGAGCGTATGCGCCGGATCTGGACCGGATAACGATAACCCCATTGAACCCTGCCGGGGTAGTCTTCTACCAGGATGTAAATTATGGCGGGACTGCCAGTCCATCGATTAATAGAGGCGACTATAGTACCCTCCCCGGCGGGATTCCAAACGACTGGATGAGTTCATTGAAAATTCCCGCCGGATGGACGGTGGAAGTTTATGAGCATGGCAGCTTCGCCGGAACGAAATGGGTCTTTACCGCGGATACCGGATGGGTAGGAGACGCCTGTAACGACAAGATGTCTTCGTTTAAAATCTATTAATCGCTTTATGGAGTTGTGACTATTTAAATAATATCTAACTCATTAGAATTCATCGCTAACAGCTTATCCATCAACAGTTTATACCACCGTTCCGGAATATAGTTATTGGGCATAGATAACAGCTTCCTCCATTATTGATAGTACCGTACCCATAAAGTTTTGGGATGAGAAGATGGTACAGCCAAATTTAGGGATTTGAAATAATAGAGAGTGAAAAGGAAAAAGCAGTCATGAAATAGAATTTATTCAAGCTATAGAAAGCTTTTATTTTAAATTGGGGGTGGCGGATTGCAGTGGGAGCGGATTGCAATTATTATTTCCCTGCTTATTGCCAGTAGTATCACTGGATTGCTGGCTTTCTTCGCTTATCACCGCCGCCGCCGGCCTGGGGCTAAAGAGTTCATGGCCTTGATGATTTCAATCACGTTTTATTCGTTTGGCTATGCTTTTGAAATAGCCAGTGATACATTGCCGCAGGTAGAGTTTTGGTTGCGAGTCGAGTATTTAGGGATTCCATTCATTCCCTTTTTCCTGATCATCATGGTAATTGGTTACGCCGGGTTGGAAATCCGACATAAGCCTTTCGTGTTTGCTATTTTACTATCGTTTTCCCTAGCTAACCTGGCCATGCATTACACCAACAACTTTCACCATCTCTTTTATAAAACCATCAGTTTAAATAAGAGTGGTATTTTTCCGACCTTGATGTTTACAAAAGGCCCTTGGTATTGGGTGCATGTGCTTTACGCCAATTTATCGCTGTTGATTACGAATATTGTTTTTTTCCGAATGAAACGGAGAGCAGTAGCGCTGTTTCGCAAACAGATTAATATCATCACCTGGAGCACGCTGGTTCCGTGGCTGGGATATCTTATTTATCTTTTCGGATTAAGCCCTTTCGGATTGGATCTGAGTCCTTTCACATTCACCTTGACCGGTTTAATAGCTTCCTGGGGATTATTTCAGCATAAATTATTCGACCTGTCCCCGATTGCACGCGATAAAATTTTTGAAACCATGAATGATGGGGTTTTGGTCTTGGATCTTCAAGACAGAATCGTTGATTATAATCCGGCCGCTCAAAGTATGCTGGCGGATTTAAATCCTGCTGTAATTGGGCGGTATACGTCAAACGTTTGCCATAAATCTCCGGAGCTAGTTAACCAGATCGCCAATAATCTGGAACGCAACGAATTTTATATCGCGGGTGAGACAGATAGAAAATACATTGATTCCCGGTTATCATATATTTGTCCAGGCACTAAAGAGCCCATCGGAAAAATGATTATCCTAAGCGATATAACCAGACAGAAACAAGCTCAGGAACAATTGATCCAGTCGGAGAAGATGGCGGTTTTAGGCCAATTGGTCGCCAATGTCGCCCACGAATTGAACACACCATTGGCTGCCATTAAAGCCACTGCTGAAAATATTGAGCAGTTATTTAGCCGTATATGGCTGCAAATGCCAGATTTTTTAGGCGAACCAAGTTATAATAAGCTGCTTTTGGAAATTTTAGAAAAGGTCCAAGATACACCTTATCTGACTGCGCGGGAAGAACGTGACAATCTGCAAAAACTAGCGTTAATTTTAGAAAAAAGCGGTTTCAGGGATGATTCGGAAATAAGTCGATATTTTGTTAAATTGGGCATCTCTAAATACTTCGAACAGGCGATGCCGATTCTCCGGAACCGGAAGGATGCCGTATTGCTGAAGTTCATCTTAGAAATCGCGTTAGTCCGAAAGAACGTCCGGGGTATTTTGCTGGCGGAAGAACGGACCGTTAAAACTGTATACGCTTTAAAGAGTTACAGCCGTATCTCATATCAAAATCAGCCGGTATTGACGGATCTCCGGACGGGAGTGGAGACAGTCTTGCAGATCTACGAAAATCTGATTAGAAACGGCGTGCATTTACTCGTTGATTTTCAACCGGTCCCTCTCATCCCGGCGTATCCGGATGAATTGCAACAGGTTTGGACAAATCTGATTCAAAATGCCCTTCAAGCCATGAATGGGAAAGGAAAGTTGACAATTGAGATCAAACTAAACAAAAACGAAGATGAAGTCACTGTCGGTTTTACCGATAACGGTCCCGGCATTGAGGAAAATATACTCCCGCAGATCTTTGAACCGCTTTTTACGACGAAAAGAGCCGGGGAGGGCAGCGGCCTGGGCTTAACCATCTGCCGGGAAATTGTGGAGCGCCATCACGGAAGAATACTAGTACAATCCAGACCAGGCCAAACAGAATTTTTAGTTTGTTTACCGGTACAAAGGGAAGGTGGCTGAGACACGAATGGCTAAACCGGTGATCTTATGCGTCGATGATGAAAAAAGTATTCTGGACAGCCTTGACGAACAGTTACACGCCGAATTTGGTTCCGAACTCATCATTGAACATGCCGAAAGCGGCGAAGAAGGGCTGAGTATTTTAGAGGAATACTTGGCCAAACAGATTGAAATACCGGTTATCATTGCCGACTATCTGATGCCGGGAATGAGAGGCGAACATTTTTTAATCGAGGCTTATAATAGAACTCCGCAAACTTGTAATATCTTATTGACCGGCCAGGCTGGTTTGGATGCCGTGGCTACAGCTATCAACCAAGCCAATCTTTACCGATATATAACCAAACCATGGGATAGAACCGATCTGCTCTTTACTGTAAAAGAAGCGATTACAAGTTTCCGGCAACGGAAACTTATTCAATCGCAAAATACTGACTTGCAATTGTTAAATTCCCGGCTGCAACTAATGAATAAAGAACTGGAAGCAGAAGTAACGAAACGGATCCAGGATCTGCAGCGGCAAAAAGTCCTTTTTAAACAGATTTTTGATAATTCACCGGATGGAATGGCCATTTTTGATGCGGAAGCGAAGTTCATTACAATAAATAAAGCTTTTGAAAGCATGTTTCAATATCAGGCATCCGAAATCACAGGGCTTGAGGTAATTAATTTTCTTGTGCCACCAGAATTACGGGAAGAATCGCTGCGGCATTTTGAAGCAATCCTCGCGGGACAGACTATCCATGAGGAGGAAACACAACGGTATAGAAAGGACGGAAAGACGATCCCCGTTTATCTCATGGCTTATCCATTGGAGATCGATGAGCACAAACAGGGAGGAATAGTAGTTTGCCGTGATTTAACCATTCAACGGGAAGCCATGAATCTGCTCCAGCGTTCCTATGAACGACGCCGGCGGAACATTTTCTTCAATGAGCTAATCGCCAGTAAAAAGGAGATCCGGAATGAAACTTATATTCATGCTCAATTGCTGGGGATAAGCTTTAAAGAACCGTTTTTAATTTTCTATCTGATGTTTACCGAAGCGAAAGGGAGATTAAGTTCGGCAGCGCCGAACCAGGAAATGAGTATCCGGATTTTAAGCGATAAAATGATTGATTGGCTTTCTGAAAAATCGGGGGTATATGCCTGGGAGTCCCAAGAGGGCATCGGTATCATGTATACCGCGCCCAAAAATCATCGGGGAGAGGTTCCGGCAGAGAAAGAAATTGCCGCAAATCTATTGGAAATGATTAGGGGCGATTTTCCACAGGTCGCCATGGCTTTAGGAATTGCCGAATTCCGGCCCGAAATGGAATATTTTGGGGAACGGTATCAACAAGCACGTATTTCTGCGCTCATCGGATTAAAGATCCGTCCGAATCATTCCATCCATCACTATTTAGATACCGGCGCCTTCCCGCTTCTGGCCAGGTTGGTTGATGATGAGGAATCGAAACGCTTTCTGGAGCGCACCATCGGCAAATTATTAAAATATGATCAAGCCAATGGCACCAACCTATTTTATACCTTGGAGAGAATGATTGCTCATGAGAATTTGCGGGCAGTAGCTGATGAAATGTTTCTACATTACAAAACAATCCTCTTTCGTAAACAGTCCATCGAAAAAATCCTCGGAGTATCATTGGATTCATTTGAAGGGCGCACGCTGCTGGGAACTGTTTTGGCCCTCTATTATTTTCAGGAGATGCGCAATAATATCTAATTTATTTTGATACATTCAATTTTTGGTGTAAAACAAGGGCTTGTTTATCCATGTGGATAAACAAGCCCTTGTTTTTGCAGCGTAACATTATCCGTTTTGCGAATAGACAACGATGCTTCTATGCAATAAAATGTAAAATACATACTTTAAGCAGGGTGAATCTTTGTTTTACTTGGTTAAGTTAACAAAATACTCTATCCAAATAGATAATGTAAAGCAGTTTAATCCATGCGGAAAACTTACAACAAGCGGCGTCCCACTCCATATTATTGAATTAGTTTTTGAATTCAACATTGAGTCAGACCAAACTTCTATAAATTATCCCTAATTTAGGAGATTTGACAATGCCATACCACTTTCGTAATCATAAAAAAATAATTGTCAGCATGATCTGGCTGGTAATCTCCAGTTGGCTGGGTTTTTTTTATAGCAATTTTACGGTTTACGGGGATACGGCTGAAAACGGAACCACCGAAAATATAGCTACGCCAACACCTTTATCGGAACTTACCCCGGTTCCCACTACCCTGCCCTTTGAAACAGAATATGCCGTGGGAATCATCGATGTAACCTGGAGCAATGTCGAATCCACCGACCTCTCCGACCCTTATCCCGCCACCTTGAATATTGACGGCCGCACGGCTTTCTATCTGAAAGGCAAGATCCGCGGTAAATATTTACTTACTGCCCAGATGGACACGGGAGAAAAAACCCTTGCCGAGGTGTTTCAAAATCTCCACCGTAAAGATCCCGGTGACATCTTTAAGAAAATAGATCCGGCACGTTATTATCCGGTTTACGGTGACCAATCCACCATCATTCATGATGTGGCCAGCCGAGGGAAACTCTATGTCCGCCTGGAATGGGACAAGTCCAAGGTTTTATTGGGAGATTATCATGTACATATGGAGCAAACCGATTTGGTTCAATATAATCGCAGTCTTTACGGTCTCAACGTAAATTTGGCCAATCCCACCGGAGAAAAGACCCCGGTCGATACCACCCAGCTTTTTCTGGCGGAACCGTCATCATTGCATTCCAGCGATACCATGCGGGCTACCGGGGGCATGCTTTATTATTTGAAACATGCGGACATCGTGTTGGGCTCGGAACAAATTAAAGTTGAGCTCCGCAGTTCGATCTCGGGTGCGGTGCTAAGCACTATTCCGCTTGAATATGGCCGGGATTATGATTTGGATTATGCCCAAGGCCGGATCATTTTGAAACGAGATCTGGCTGCAGTCATCGCCGCGCATCAGATTACGGCTTCAATTCCAAATGAAGGAAACATTCCCTTTGTAATCGCCGATTATGAATTTGAAGGAGAAGAATTAACATACCGTCCGAACTATGGGTTGCAAGCCAGTGGATATTTCAGCCAAAATTTGAAATGGGGCAGCCGCTATATTCAAGAATCAACGGATCAAGGTGCCAATTACCGACTCTATAGTTTGAACACTAGTCTCCAGCTAAATCAAAATATGGAAGTCTCCGCGGAATGGGCCAAATCGGACCAGTCTTTAAGCCACCGGTATTATTCGGAGGATGGCGGTTTAACTTATGCTACTATCGTCACCAATCATACCACCGAAGGTTCCTCCTGGAAAATCGGTTTCGATTTTCATTTTCCCAAAAATGATGTTGTGGATCCATTTAAAATTTCAGCTTATACCTTATTCCAAGAAGCCGGTTTTTCCACTGCCGCAGGTGATACCTTGCATGACATGCATCAAAATTCCTTAGAAATAACTGGTAAAATTTTCGGCAATCAATTCATGCGGTGGTTATATCACTCAAATACCGAGAAAACCATCAAAGATAGTCTTGACACGGCGTTCCAATTAATCCAGGAGAACGGCAAGCTGAAATATACTGAAGAGATCCGTTTTCAAACTTGTCATGATTTAGTGAATCTTCATGAATATCAAATAACATTGGGCGGATTCCGGCTCGATTATCAAATGAATGATCGAGTCGCCGTTTATGGAACGGAACAACTTACCCTGGCTCATAACAACATCACTCCCAGCAATAACCGGACCACCCTGGGAGTCCAGATTCAATTGAACCCCAAAACCAATTTGAATTTCGAAGGTTCAACCGGCGACTTGGGAAACAATATCAATGCCGGTTATCAGTACCAACCAAACCCTGAGCAAACGGTGTATCTCAAATCCAGTTTCGAAACCGATCCTAATCAAGGAGAAACACTAATCTCCACCGCGGGGAGCCGGAGTAAAATCAGTGAAAATGTTAACGCCGTCGTCGAACGCCGGATTGGTTCCGGCAGCTATGAAAAAAGCCTCTCAAATCTTTTGGGAATTGATTATTCTCTCCGCAAAGGCTGGTTATTATCGGCAGCCTATACCCAAAGTGAAATTGAAAAACTGGCGGAACGCCCCACCGGATTATATCCCTTTCCGGATGCAACCTCTCCCGGTGGCGCAGCTACAACCGGGACCGGTTCCGTTAACCGTCGTATTTTCAACCTGGGTTCTGTCTGTCAGCAAAATGCCTTCCAATTAAAAAACGGTCTCGAAATACGTTGGGACGACGGAGATATCGATTCCACCCAATATTTATTGACCAATACTTATCAGAACATTATTCATCATGATTATACTTATTATTGCAAATTAAACTACTCCATAACCCAGGATACAACTGCCGCTACCGAACTGGCTCGCTTTATTGAATCCACGGTGGGGATTGCTTACCGTCCGGTCCAAGATGACCGTTTTAATTTCCTGGGGGAATTCACCTATATTGATCAGCGTTCACCGGCCGGACAAATTTCGGGAACCGTACCCCGGGAGATCTCTCAAATTATATCTTTAGAAGGTATCTATGACTTAGACACCCGCTGGCAATTGGCTGAAAAAGTGGCGTATAAACATTCCGCCATTGAATTAGACCCTGATAATTGGGGTACTAACGATCTCTATCTTTGGATAAACCGGATCAACTATCACCTGCTTTTTCAATGGGATTTATCGGCCGAATACCGGATTTTAAAAGATATTCAAGCGGATGATCAAAAAAGCGGCTTTTTAGTGGCCGCGTATTATCAGATCAACCCCCATAACCGGCTGGGGATTGGCTATAATTTCACTGACTTCAATGATAATCTGGCGTATCTGAATTATCATTCCGCCGGTTTCTTTGTTAACTATACGTATCAATGGTAAATCGAGAGCAACGGATAAAATGAGGCTATTGAAAATGAAACTGAATCATTGTTTAGCAGCTATTGCACTGATCTGTATCCTGGTATTAACTGTAACAACGCCGGTTTTTGCGAATCCGGCATTGCGGGTGGACCAGACTGTACCGGATACTTTCATCAACGATACTGCCGGTCAAACCTACCAAGCTACCATTACCAACATTGGGGATATGACCGCCCAGAATGTTGCAGTGAACATCGATATTCCCGCCGGTTTTTATAAAATCGGAACACCAACCGCGCTTTTTAAAACGGATAGTGATGACCCCGGAACACCCGTTGCCATCACCATTACCGGTTCCGATCCCTTTGATGTCTCCTTTGATATTCCTTTGTCGTTGGCTCCGGGCCAGATCGTGGAAATAACCTATCAATTGGCGACGACTCTTTTGGTAGCTCCGGGAAATAGTAGCGTGAATACTATAACTGTCAATGAGAGTTATACTTATATCGATATCCATGGCGAAGATATACCCGCCAATGAAAGTTACCAACGTTTGGTCTATGTAAAGCAAGGAATCATCAATGTAACGCTGACTCCGATTAATCCGTTGCCCTTCCAAGCCAGCCGCGGTGAAACAATCACTCTGGAGGCCCGACTTACCAACAGCGGAGACGGCCCGCTATACAATGTTAATTTTACGGCGACCTGGGGCGCTAACTTCAGTTCGCCGCAACTGGTGGGTGGTAATGTGACCCCAACCCAGAGCGGCAACAGCTATATTTATACTACCGGTATTGCTGATGCAGTCCAACCAGGAGCCAGTGTATATTTCCGATATCAGTTGACGGTTAGCGATTATCATTTTACTTTCGCCTTACATAGCACAGCGACCTCCGATCCGGTTTCGCCCGGTAATCCCGGCAGCGCCGCAGCTGTCTTCACTTTTATTATACAGCAACCAAATATCAACATTACTTCCACTCCCATTACCATTGATTACGGAGCCCCGCCGCAGGCCGCTCAAATCGTGATTAGCAACAGCGGTCCCGGGCCGGCGCGGCAATTTAAACTGAATACCAATATTCATAATATATTTACCGTATCCGATATCTCCAGCAGTTGGACCTATGCCAACGGCGTTTTTACCTATAACGGCGGACCCATCACCCAGGGTAATCCGGTGACTTTAACCTATAAGGTAACTCCCGCCCATCCTGAAAACTTACTCGCCGATCCGACCAGCGGGAGTATCTTAATAACACCTTCCTATCAAAATGATATCGATCAAGGATTCAGTTACCCGATCGTTTATCAGAATTATTCCATCAGCAACATCCCGGTTCTCGGCTTAACCCAGACCATTCGTTCGGAAGCCACGGATAGTGATAATAGCCGGGTTTATCTGGGGGAACATATCCATATTGATTATACTCCAACCCTGACCCGTACCGCCAAGTGGTCAAGCCCGGAAATCGTATTAACCGATACCGTGCCATCCTATTTTACGGTGGAAAATGTCACAGTAACCGGAGTTCCGGCCGGAACCATTGTTTGGACTCCCGGCAGTAATACCATTGAATGGCGTCTTACTCCGGTCCAGGCGGCAACCAGCCCCAAACTGACCATCGATCTTCAAGTGACTACCGATCCCGGCCTGGCCAATACTATTCTTACCAATAGCGCGACAATAAGCGGTACAACTCTCTGGTGCCCCTTAAGCGTTACCCGGACCGCCTCTTTCTATTTACAAAGCCGGGATGATGCTGAGTCAAACTTTTCCTATGAATCAAAAATTGTTACAAACCTACCCGGTGAAGGCAGTTTTGATGTTTGCGGCAAAGACGGTAAAAACATCATCGAGTATCAAATCGAATATAGTTTTGGCGCTACTTCCAATGGTACCTGGACAGGATCTTCGATCAGCGACCAATTGAACCAAAGTCAGACTTACGTGGCAGGTACAGCTCAATATAGCACTGGTGACGGCAATTGGCATCATGTCCCGGGCGGCAGCATCACCGGCACGACTCTCCAATTGACCATTGATCTGGAATTTTTAAAGAATGATTTATTTGGGGGAGATGACCTCGTCCGGGGAAAGGCCATTTACTTTAAATACCAACTCCGTTTAACCAACGCCAGTTTACCGTTAGGAGGTCCTACCTCGCGGACCTTCACCTCGGTGACGGAGTTGATGTTAAATGGCGCTACCGGCGGTTCCGGCGCCATCGGTAATACTTTTTATCAAGGGGTATTTGTACCCATCTCCCGCGCGGCTTTGAACCTTAGCGCCAATTTGGGTACTGCCGAAGTCTCCAAAGGCCAAATCGTCCATACTACCATTACCGTTGCCAATGTCGGCAATACTCCCTGGAATAAAAATAATTTAACCATTACTTTGACCACTCCGACCGCCTCCGGCAGCCCAAACGGCAGCTATAGTTATCTCACGCCATTGATATTGAACGGCAGTCATGTAACAGGATTTAACGGTGCAATTCCGGCGGTAACCATAGTCCCCGGTACACCGGAGAAAATCAAATTTGAATTTTCAACCCCAGTTACTGCCGGAGGGACCATCTCCTTTGATTTGGTCAAAACTGATAGTGATAATTATACCCTACAAGCGCAACTGGATTTTGATGATGATTTAAACGGACATTCGGCAGCCATGACTTCAGCTACACCGTTCTTATGTATGGAAGGCATTCTTTCTTTAATTGTCAATCCGGATCCAATCCAAGTTAACGCCAATACAATCTCCTGGCAGATTAATGTGACCAATATCGGCAGCGGTATTGCTTATGGAACGGTATTGGAAGATAATTTAAACGGGATTCTGGATTATGTCAGTTCAATCCCGGCCCAAACCGCCCAGAACGGTACGACGGTATCCTGGAATCTAGGCGATATTAACCCGGGCCAAAGCCAGAGTATTACCATTACAGCACACACCAACGATAATGCCGACTTCGATACCCATACGAACCAGATTACCGCCAAATTGACCTGGGTAGATCGCATTCCGGGCAATCACTATTTTAATCCGGCTACGGCAGTGGCCAAACCTGAATTTAACAACGTTAATTCAACCTCGTCGACTTTTGTAGAAAATCGCTGCGACGATCATGTAGAGCTTGGTTCCTATGCCACCTTGAAACTCCATGTCAAAAACAACGGCTGGACCACCAATTATAACTATATTATCAAACAGGATTTTAAAGAAACCGGTTTTGTGTATCAACCTGGTACTACCAAGATTGATGGAATTGATGTCAATGATTCTTTAGTGACGAGAAATGGGGCAACTTTAACTTTCAGTGGTTTGCCTCAATTCCAAGCGTTAACCCCTCAGGGGGAATTCACCCTAACCTTCCGGGTATACGCTCCGGAATCATTTAATAGTAAAAATAAAATTCAAGCCTCCGCCACCTGGCAGCTGCCTACTGATAATTCCTTACGCAGCGGCTTGATTAACGGCGCCGAGTTCCTAGTGCCTCAATTCCTGCCCAATATCACTGTGGCGGTAGACGGTAAACTAGCTGCGGCCGATGACAGCACCTACACGAAAAATGTTGTGGCGGTGGCCGGTGACCTCATCAAGTGGCGGATTCGGATTACTAACTCCGGGACGGCCGATGCCAAAGGCGTTGTCCTTCAAAATATCATCCCGACCAACATGACTTTTAATTCAATAAGCGCCTTCACTAGCACTCCCGCAACTGATCCGGTTGATCATTCCGCCCCTCCGGCCAACACGTTATGGGGTATCGCCGATATTGCCAAAGGCACTACCGCCACCTACTATGTCACGGCTGCCTTTACCGGAAATTGCGGCTCTGTCCAACAAAACAGAGCCCGGGTTACCTGGGGGCCGGATAGTTCATCCTTGTCTACGCCGGGGCATAATACCGATTTCGCCAACTTTATCACTCAGGCGGCAGTAAATAGTGTGACTGCGACCATCAGCAACTTCACCACCAAAGCAGGCCGGGTCAATATCACCTTTACCACTTCCGGTGCGCCGTTGCATGATCTGGTCTTGCCTTTGGATATTTCCAACCGTTTTCAAGTGGATAGCGAAATGACGTATGGCGGTAGTTTACCCGTTCCGGTAACCGCACCGGTCAGCGGGGACTCGGGAGTATTAACCTGGCGTTGGGACGGAGGATTGCCGATCCAAATTCCAGCCGGAACTTATATGATTGGGTTTAATATCCGTGATAAAGACTTAAATTGCAATAATGGCAGCCCTGTAACCAGCCTTAATAATTACACTTTTAAAAATTCCACCAACGATCTCGTAAACGGCAGTTATAGTTTGGACGCGACTCCAGCAAAGGCAATTTTAGCAGTGACGAAGACTCCAGCCGTTCAGGTCGCGCAAAACGGAAGTACGGTTACCTGGGTGATTCAGGTCACCAACACCGGAGATGCGGATGCCACAGACCTGGAGATCGTCGATACTTTAGGCGATGGAACAGCGGAAAATGGTTTTACTTATTCAGCAACAACTTCTCCTCCGCCAAACGTCATTCATGGAAATGTTTTAAAATGGACCGGCCTCGACCTGAATGTCGGCCAGACTTATACTATCACTTTAATAGCTATGGTCAACGCTGCTGGCATACATACCAGCTCCGTGACCGCCACTGAATATAACCGCGATTTTCTCGCTAAAGTAGCTGAAAAGTCCGCTGATGCAGCAGTGGCAATGGTCGGTATGACCAAAGCCCTTGATCAGAGCACCGGGGTGGGATATGACGCCAGCGCCGACAGTTATGGGGAGATCGTCAAATATACTATTAGTATCAATTTTCAAGATACCTCTGATTATTCCAATGTAATCATCCGGGATACCCTACCCGCCGGACTGCAATATGTCAGCGAAACGAGATCAGCCACATTGGCTTCCATTACCCCCAATCATGCCGGAAAGAATCTTACTTGGGACCTTAGTAGTTTTACCGGGCCGGATATGGTATCTATTACTTACTATGCCAGAATTATCGATGAAAGCCAAGCCAGGGGCAGCAATTTGATTAATGCCGCGAAGTGTAGTTTTGACACCCATTACGGCAACGGAATGACCGCCAGCTTTCCGAATACCTTATCCCAACTCCAAAGCCAGCAAGCATTTATTTTGCAACGGCCGGACGTAATATTAAGCGGCCGTTCAGCCCTTCCGGCCTCCGGTAGCGTGGTCACCGCCGATCAAGTAATTAATCATACCTTGACGGTTCTCAATCAGGATTTGCCCGATGTCAGTCCGGCCTATCAAGTCATAGTCCGGGAAATATTGCCTTCCGGAGCACGGACGGCCGCACCTACGGCTAGTGTCATTGTGAAAAAGAACAGCATCACGGCCTTGGCCCTGAATACCGATTATACTTGCACGTATATTTCGGAAACCGGGCAATTAACCGTTGCCATGCTCGATACCCCTTTAGGGATTTTACAGAAAAATGAAACCTATGAGATTACTTATTCGACCATGGTTGATTCCAATATCGGCGCCGGTCAAACCTTAAATCACAGCGCCCAGCTTGCCAGTTATTACAGCCAGCCGGCGGCGACCGCCGGAAGCAAGTCCTATACCGGGAACACCCGGAATGCCGGTTTTACGACCCAAAATTCCATCTATGCTTTGACTATCAATAGTCCGGCAAGCGGTAAAGTCAAGCCTGGCGATACCGTCAGTTATCGGATTACCCTGAATATTCCTAAAGGTACTTCCATCTATGATTTCCATCTGGCTGATACTTTGCCGGCCGGACTTTCTTATAATCTGGGATCTTCGGATGGATTAAACAAGAGCGGTTCTATTTTTCACTTTTTGAGTGATCCAATGATTACGGGCAATATTGCTACTGGCCAGACTTTAACTTGGGTCAGTGAAAGCGATAATGTTGATATTACGAATAATGATGCTGCCGATTGGGTCTTAACCCTGGATTTCACCGCTACGGTACTTGATGTGGAGGCTATCGCCCAAGGAAATATTCTTACCAACTCTGCTATCTTTAATTTTAATAAAGTGAATAACTCCAGTGGCAGCCGGACCAATAACATTTCGCAAACAGTCAATGTAACCGTCAACGAACCGGCCCTGGCTATTTCCAAGACCGTTACTTCCGCCGGACCCTATCAAGCCGGTAACACCATTAGTTACAAAATCACCCTGCAAAATACCAGTACCGAAATAGCCTTTGATGTGGCGGTAACTGATACTTTAGATAGTAAACTTACTCTATCGGGAACTCCGACCTCCAATCCCGGAGGAATCGCCTTTAGTCAAAATGGCCAACAATTAACTTGGGGCAGTGATGGGAACCTCGATATCGCACCCGGCGGTACGGTAGACATTTTGGTCAATGCCGCGCTGAATGATACGGTGAACCCCCGGGAGCCTATTGGCAGCGCAGCCACCGCGGAATGGACCAGCAAAGATGCTTTCAACGCCAATGAAAGAATCTACAACGCCAGTACCTCCGCGGCCAATGTTACTATTGTTGATAACACGGATCTGTCCAAGACAATCAGCGGCAGCCCCACCTATGTAATCGGCGAAACATTCCATTATCAATTATTGATGACTCTAACCAAAGGAACCACCGCCAATGTGATTGTATACGACACCCTCCCGGCCGGAGTGGAGTTTGTTTCGGCAACCATCACTCCTGACGGCAGCGGAGCGGTACAATATACCTTAAGCCATAACCCTCAACCGGGAGAACAAAATACTATCAACTGGAACTTCGGGAGTATTACTGTTCCAAAAAACCAAGGCAATACCCTGATCATCGATTACGTAGTGCGAATCATGAATACTCCTGGCAATCAAGCTGGCCAAACCTGCCCCAACAATGCTTACTTGAGTTATCAGGACGGCCTGTCGGTTGGACATAATACTCCCAATCGCACCCAAACATTTACCGTTAAGGAACCGGACTTGGCAATCAGCCAGAGTTACGCCAGCGGCATTTGGGAAGCAGGGAATATCGTAAGTTGTACCGTAAGAGTTTGGCATAACTCGATTATTTCTTCGGATAACGTAAGTGCGTATGATTTGATTATCACGGTAGATATTCCTTCCGGAATGAGTTACATCCCCGGCTCCAGCAGTCCCGCCGCTACATTGGACAGCGGAAAGTTGAGCTGGCAGATCAATCAGTTGAATACGACCTATACGGCCGGGAGTCCGCTTACTTTGACCTATAACGTACAGTTAGCGGATACGGTGCAACCGGGACAATCCATCACCGGGAATACCAATCTGACCTGGACTTCCTTACCGGGGCCCGACCCCAATGAAAGAACCGGGACTGATGGGGTCGGAGGCCTAAATGACTATCGCGTCACTACTTCGGCGACTCTGAATGCCACCGATACTCTAAACCTAACCGGAACACGACTGGGTAGCCCCAACCGGCCGGTGGGCGATGAGGTTAGCTATCAGTTGGAAGTCCATTTGAATGAAGGAACCAGTGTGGGCGTACAAGTTAAAAATACTATTCCGCCTGGAATGGAGTTTGTTAGCGCCACGATTGCCAAAGGCCACGACGAAATTAGTTACTCCCTGCTCGGGAGTCCTTCACCCGGGGCCACCGGCCAGGTGGTTTGGAATTTCGGCGCCATTGTTAATCCTTCGAACGGCGACAGTACCGATGACACGGTTACCATTTACATGGTGGCTGTAGTCAAGGATTTGCTTGTGAATAACAATGGCCATATTCTTATAAATCAAGCCCATATGGAATATATTGACGGTCAAGGCAATCCCCAGGCCACGGCCATTCAACATATGGACGTTACAATAATAGAACCCCAGTTAGCCGTTAATGCCTCGGGGCCCAGCACCATCAGTCCCGGCCAACAACCGGCCTTTACGGTAAATATTCCGAACATTGGCACCGGAACTGCCTGGCAAACCAGTTTTAATATTTTATTCCCGCCGGAAATGCGCCATCAAGCACCTCTGGTGCAATCTTTGAAAGCAGGAACCCGGACCCTCAGCGAAACCGGACCCGACGACTATGATGTTACCTATGATCCGACCAGTGGTTTATGGGGTTTTGTTGTAAAATCGAATAACGCCCGGATCGATGCCGGGGAGACCATGACTTTAATCTTTCAATCCGCCTTGAATAGCGACCAGGTATTTACAGGATACTCCATCAATATTTTAGCCAGTCTCACTCAATATTACAGTCGCGATACCGGAAGCGGCATGGCCCCGGCGACCCGGACCTACCTCCCGGGTTTGAAGGCCCCAATGAATTTGGATATTCAGACGCCGGTGATTGAAACCAGTTCTATTGTGGATAAACCCATTGCCCGTCCCGGCGATACGGTCCGTTTCACCGTGACTCTTACCAATAACGGCAATGCCGATGCCAGCGGCGTTATCTATCAAGGAGAGATGGATGCCGCGTTTACTCCGGGCACATTACGGAATGCCACCTGTAGTTATGGCGCCGCCAATATCACTGTGAATCCGGATGGGGGAAGTAACGGAACCGGCCGGATCTCCATTTCCAATATCATCATCAATCAGGGCGACACTGTAACCATCCAGTGGGATATCACACTTAAACCGGTTTGGGCGAACGGTTATCCGGTTCAAGACACCGCCACGTTAGATGTTCCTCATTTCCCTGATTCTATTGCCATCAATTTGAATACCGTCACGATTGATTCGGCGCCCGTCTTTACCGTCCACAATACCGATACCGATATCAATGGCGGGACATTGGCCCCGGGGGAGATTATCAAGTATACCATTACCGTCCGCAATACCGGCAACGAAGACGCTATCAACAGTTTCTTGAAAGATTTAATCCCTTCCAATACCAGTTATGTCCCGAATACGACTAAACTCAATGGAGTCAATATAGCGGATGACGGCTCCGGCCAATGCCCATTGGTTAACGGAATGATGGTCCAGACTCCCGGCGATGCCGGCGGTTGGTTAACTGTGGGTAAAACGGCTACCGTTGAATATGAAGTACAGGTCGATCCGGGAGTCGCCGGATTTACGATCATCTCGAATCAAGCCGAGTTAACTGCTTCCGGTGAAGGCTCCGGGCCAATCCCGATCCTTTTCAGCGACGATCCGGATACTGCGCCGGTAGGCGATGCAACCTTATCGGTGGTGGGCGCCTCTCCGTTTCTTTACGCTTATAAAACAGTGATGGATAATAACGGGGACCAACTCTTACCAGGAGAAACGTTAACTTATCATATCAGCCTGACTAATTTCGGCGTCAACAACGCTACTGAAACGATCTATACCGATTATATTCCTGCCGATACAGGTTTTGTCAACGGGAGTATTACTGTGAACGGCATACCGGCAGCGATTGTTCCGGAAGGCAATCAGTTTACCTTGAATTTGGGATCCATCGCCCCTGGCAATCAGACGGTCATCACCTATCAAGTGACGGTCAATGGGGGAACCAACGGGCATATAATTACTTGCCAAGGTGCAGCGGATTGCGCGGAGTTACCGCCGGTTTTCAGCGACGCCGACGGCAATCCCGCCAATGGTTATCAGGCCACCGAGATCCCGGTAGGGGGAGTCCCCGTTTTGAGAGCCATTATGTCAGTGGCGGATAGTAACGGCAACCAGGTTGAGGCAGATGATCAACTGGAGTATACCATTCGCATTGCTAATATTGGCGGCGGTGACGCCACCAATGTTACCCTCATCACTCCAATTCCGAATTGGACGACCTATATTAATAATTCCACCAAGATTGAAGGTGTTTCGATTGCAGACCGGTCAGATAATTTGCCGCTGCTAACTCCGGGTGTCAATTTAGGTACCATAATGGCCGGAGAAACGAAAGTCGTTCAATACCGGGTACGGGTCAATCATAATACTCCACCAGGGGCAGTCATCGATTGCCAGGCCAATTTCACCGCTGATGGCGAACTCTCCGGAATTTCCGACTCCAACCTGGATGATGGGCTAGAGACCGGCAATAATCCAAGCAACCCGAATGATGACGACCCAACCAGAGTCCAGTTGTCAGGCAATCCAAGCGTGGCCAATGTCACCGGCATGGTCTGGTGGGATCAAAATTACAATAATTTGTATGATAGTGGTGAACCCAAAGAGAAACTCTGGTCGGTCGAGATTTACCAGGGTAGTACCTTAATCCAGAGTACCACCACCAATATTAGCGGTACTTATCAGTTTATCGGACTGATTCCGGGCGCGGGATACCAGCTCCGTTTTAAAGACCAGGTCAACGGCCAAGTCTGGCATATCATCAACAATGTTACGCTGCTGGCCGGAACTATCCTGGACAATCAAGATTATCCGCTTCAACCCACCGGGGTCGTCTATGATGCCGTCACCCGGCAACCAGTGGCGGGGGCTACGGTCACCATCAACGGGCCGAGCGGCTTCAATCCAACAACCCACCTTGGAACCGGTCAAGCCAGTCAAGTCACGGGAGACAAAGGATTTTATTATTATAATATTTTATTTAACCAGGGTGCTCCGGATGGAAACTATACTTTGAGCGTGACACCAGCGCCGGTTTATAGTCCGGTCTTCCCGTCAACCATTTTGCCGCCGCAAAGCGGGGCATTTACTCCAGCCAATCTGGAGGCTGTAAATTCGGTGGTTGCCAACGCCACTCCGCCCCAAGGAAGCGACCCAACCACTTACTATCTATCATGGCAGTTGGTATCCACCGATCATGTTATAGTAAATAATCATATTGCCCTTGATCCCATTTTACAAGGTTCGGTGGTCTTAGCCAAAACAGCGGCTAAGAAGTCCGCCGCTATCGGTGATTTTGTTCCATATACCGTGCAACTGGAGAATAAAATTGCCGCCTTAATCCAACCGCTGACTTTGCAAGACAGGCTTCCTTCCGGCTTTAAATACGTTAAGGGGAGCGCCAGAGTCAATGGGGTAAAATTAGAACCGACCGGAGAAACTACTTTATCTTGGACCAATCTGAGCCTGCCTCCCCATGGAAAGATGGTTATCACCTATGTGCTGCTCATCGGCAGCCAGGTAATGGAAGGAAATATCTATAAAAATTCGGCTACAGCTCTCCATGGTATCACTAATACCACTATCTCCAACACCGGAACCGCCCAAGTTCAAGTAATCGGAGAACCATTATTCACCGCTTCCTTGGTAGCCGGGAAAGTGTTTAATGATTTAAACGCTAACGGAGTCCAAGACCCGGATGAAAAAGGCATTGCCGGGATCCGGATCATTACTGCCAGCGGTCAAATTATCATTACCGATAGTTTTGGCCGTTATCACCTGGATGGTTTTTATGTCTCCCATAGTAGCCGGGGCCAAAATATCGTGCTGAAAGTTGATCCCAATTCAGTTCCGGCCGGGATGGTCTTTACCACCGAAAACCCGCGAGTGATTCGTATAACCCAAGGATTGATGGGCAAAGTCAATTTCGGACTCCGGATTCCTCCGGAAGCAATAAAACCAACGATTGAAACGCCGGCTCCTATCCTTGAACCGGTGGAAACTCCAACCCCAGTGGCATATCCGGATATCACGCTTACCAAAGTGAATCCGGAAGAGGGTTTGGTCAACACCAAGGCTACGGTAACGATTACCGGGTCCGGTTTCAGGCCGGGCATTCAAGCGGCCTTCACCAAAGAACGGAGCGAGTTGGTTGTGACCGATACCCAATTTATTTCCGATACTCAAATATCGGTCGATCTTGATTTAAAGGAAGCCGTTCTTCAAAAATACGATCTCACGGTCACCAACGATGATGGAAAATCAGCCGCTCTTACCGAAGCGTACCTGGTAAAAGAGCCGGAGCCTGCCCCCCGCAACCGGGTTTCACCGCAAAAAGGCTTTAATAACGGTTCTCTCTTAATTACTTTGACCGGACCGGACATTACACCCGGGGTCGACATTAAACTGATCAATTCCTTCGGCGTTACCATTCCGGGTATTATCGTAAGTATTCAAAAATTACAAATTGAAGCTTTCTTTGATCTGAAGGACCGACCCACCGGCAGATACGATTGTTATGCCTTTTATCCGGACGGCCATTCCGTTATGTTAAATAATCCGGTAGAGGTTCGGGAATTCTCAGCGGAACTCTACCACGCTCAAACCCTGTTCCCGGTCTATTTCGATTTTGATAAAGCCAATATCCGTACCAATCAAAGTCGCAATGTCGAACGTGATCTAAAGGTCCTGCTGGAAAATCCGAACTCCAGCATCATGTTGGGGGGATATACCGACGAGCGGGGCAGTTATATTTATAACCTGGGACTTTCCATGCGCCGGGCCGAGGCCGTCAAGCAATACTTCATCAAACGGGGCGTTAAACCGGAACGAATTACGATTTATTCGTATGGTAAAGAATTTGCCCAACAAGGCTCCGATGAAAAGGTCTGGCAAAATGACCGGCGGGTGGATGTGGTGATATTTGAGGATCAGGAGTAGCAGTTTCAAGTACGCAGCCGCTAAATTCTTCATCAAATTTAAAATGAAACGATATGCGGAAGGAAGTCCCTTAATCCGGGAAGCGTTAAATAAAGGGAAAATATTATATGAACAGCGTTATTTCGGAGGTGAGAGTCGCTTTTTTGGGTAATGAGGAACTAATCAAGGAGCTAACAGCCAAAATCACGGCGGGCATCAATCCAGAAAGCATCATTTTATTTGGTTCCATGGGACGTCAGGAGAATAGTGATGATTCGGATATTGATCTCCTGGCGGTTTGGGATGAAGAAAGCGCCTTATCAAACCGCGAACGCCGCTTGAAATTACGGCGCTTAATTGGCGATTTTGAAAAACCGCTTGATCTTTTGACTTGCACATCTGCCGAACTGGCTAAAGCCTTAGCCGAGCCTCATTCTTTCACTTCTCAAATCGTAAGGGAAGGAAAAATTATTTATGGTCGACTCAACTGATTATGGAAAATGCATGATCAGGGCGTTTCAAGACTTAAGGACCATCGAAAACAATCTCAAGGATGACCCGGAATTTTTAGCAGCGGTAATCGGCCATGGCTAATCCTCCGGAATATTAAGTGTTACCCATGTCTTGAAATCGTACCCCTATCTTTTGGGCCAGCAATCAAAAGAGCAAAAACTTAAGTTTCCAGCGACCTCATCCCTGAATTTGTTTTGCCGATTCGCATACCTCGCGAATTCGTTGCATAACTTGATAAATATCCTTCTGAATTTCTTCATTACAGATTCGGATAACTTGCAACCCCCGGGACGAAATGATCCGATCCCGTTCCACATCATACTCTCTTTGCCGTTCATGAATCCCGCCATCGACTTCAATGACCACCCCAGCGTCATGACAATAAAAATCGGCAATAAATCCGTCAATCACTTGCTGCCTTCTAAAATGTAGCCCGTTCAATTGATTGTTTCGTAAATAATACCAGAGCTTCTTCTCGGCGGGTGTCATTTCACGCCGGAGTTGCTTCGCCCGTTCTTGCTTGATTGGATTGACCTTTTGGCCTGCGATAATCTGTTTTCCTTTCATGACCGCTCCTTTAAATTGCCTAAAATCGACCCCTCTCCCGGCCTCTCCCCGGCGATGAATTTCGATGATGCGGTTCGACGGGGAGAGGTGAATCGACTAAAACCCGGATCTATTTTTTGGGCCTTCAATCCAGGCATTCAAAAGACCCAAGTTTCAAGCTCCGTCATCCCTCACCGTGAATCTGCTTTCTTGAGCCGCAACGCCGGAGAGGGCCGGGGAGAGGTAAATAGGCATCCTTGACACTATTTTTCAAACCCTAATTTTCCCCACTCCCCTGCCCATCACCGCCACCCAGTAGCCGAATAAGATCCCATCCATCAGCGCCTGGCTATAGATAATCTCATCAGACCGGTTCATCTGTTCCGTCCGAGCGCAGTCGAAGCGATCCAATATTTCTCGGTCCTCCGGAACCAGCTTGGCACCCAGTTGTTTCATCAATTCCGCCGGTTCTTCCCCCATTTGCCGATACTCCGGGTCATGAAAGACGATCTCATCTTGGATCTGGCAGATCCGGTCGAAGATGAATTTTTGGATGCCGGTGCTTTTGTCGGTGAGCATGGGGTTAACCTCCTTGAATTAAAGTGAAAAAAGAAAATGGAAAAGGATAAAATCTGTTACTGGTTGATTAGGTTGGCTTTAAGTTTCTTGAAAGAATCGCAAAATTGCACTAATATCTATGTTAAGAGCGGAATGCTTGTGCCGGGGGACGAAGTTTGATAAAATAAATTAAATATACTAACTTTTGCATGACCAAATAAATGTACTCTAATGATAGATACACTCCGTTTTGGGTAAGAAAGGGGATTCCAATTTGCCTAATAGGCAATTTTATATTTATATTATATTTGCCTATTGGGCAAATGTCAATTATTTTTCTAATATTTTTTTCGGAGGTAATAGTGAAGATCAAAACGGAATTTGGGGGAAGATTCAAACAGCTTCGTAAAGAATTGAATCTTAGCCAAGAAGAAATCGCTGGTAAACTTGGAATTGATGTTTCATCTATTAACCGGTACGAAAAAGACAAAAGAGAACCGGAATATGCGACATTACTTAAAATTGCCGCTTTCTTTAATGTTAGCACCGATTATTTACTTGGAGGAACAGAAAATCGAAAGAGATTAAAGTAATAAATTTAAGGTCTTAAAGTGGTGGCTGATTTTGATAGTTCAAACAAAATTCGGGGAACGTTTCAAACAATTACGGGAACTGGAATATGCTACTCTTATTAAAGTCGCTCAATTTTTCAATGTATCAACTGATTATCTGCTTGGTTTGAAGGATTATAAATAATAGGTATTCAAATGTTTTCTAACGTTTGTAAGTTTTCCTCCACAAAAGGATACTTTAGGGAAAAAAATATACATTTAACTGATATGAACAAATATCTTGTCCATTGAGAGATAAAATATCTCACCATCACCGATGCCCCATTTCAGCCTTCCAATATACCCCGTCAGAATTAGGGAAACGACTGAGAAAAAGTTCATTGCCAATATTCGGCCAACATGCAAACCTAAAATACAATTGCCAACATTTTCAGCTTGTATCCAAAAGATTTATCAGGTATCATCGAACGAGCCGAAAGGGGGGAAAACGATGCGAAAAGTATGGCTAGTCGTAATTACCGTTGCTATTCTTACGGTAGCAATGGCATTACCGGCCGCAGCGGCGGTTCCGGCGGGAAACGATTGTAATAAAACCTCGATTTGGAACTTTTTTAGCGGTCCGTCAATAACCCAATCAACTGTTCCGTCTACTCCCAAGGATACTACCCCGGTTGAAAACCCCGGTGACCAAATCCAGTGTAAACTGCCGCAGCAGATCTCCAAGCCGGATCTGAATGAAATCATCACGCAGTTACCGGGTGAATTCGTAGATTGCTTAAAAGGCTTGCTGGGCAATGGAAACAGCCCTGCCTCAAACAGCAATTGCAATCAATAACGGATTAACCAGTAGTAGATATATTTAAATGTTGGGTTATTAAACTCCACTTGGGTGGAGAACTAAGAAGCCGGGGGAACCCGGCTTTTTTTGTTCCTTTTTGTCCAAGGAAACACATGATTTACGAAAACAAGGGAAAAAGTTAAAAATACCGAACTTATTCAATGAAAATGATCCCGACTTTACCTGGGGGTATGAAGCGATGAGTCACTTTTTCGCCTATCTTGCCCGGATGCGATATATCCGGCGTTGGGGGCTGATGCGTAATACCAGCCCCGAAAATATCCAGGAACATAGCCTGCAGGTGGCGATGATCGCCCATGGGTTGGCGGTAATTCGCAATCGCTTGTTCAAGGGCGCAGTAAATCCGGAACGGGTTGTGGCTTTAGCGGTATATCATGAAGCCAGTGAAGTAATTACCGGCGACCTGGCGACGCCGATTAAGTATTTCAATCCCCAGATTAAAAAGGCTTTTAGGGAGATCGAATCCCACGCCAATGAGCGGCTGTTCGGGATGATCCCGGAAGAGTTAAAAGACAGTTACCATTCATTGCTGTTTGCCGGCGAAGCAGATGCGGATCATTGGAAATTGGTTAAAGCGGCGGATAAGATCTGCGCTTACCTGAAATGCCTCGAGGAGTTAAAGGCCGGAAATCAGGAGTTTTCAAAGGCCAGCGTTAAAATAAAGCAGGAACTCGAAGGGTTTCAATTGCCGGAAGTCCATTATTTCCTGGAAAGATTCGTACCCAGTTTTTCATTGACCCTTGACGAACTGAATTAAGATATAAATTCCATGGTGTTTTGGCATCGCGGCAAATTCCGCTGCGAACCGGGTTAAGTATTGCGGTGGGTGCGCCAATGACACCAAGGCGACCGGATTTTCCGCAAAAATACTAAATGAAACCGCCCCAATATGCCGAATTATTTATTGAATAACACGGATAAAAACAGGAGGTGTATTATGAAGGTTTTGGGCCGGTTGGGTTTTGTTTTCATCGGATTATTATTGCTGATTCCGGTATTGAATGTTGTAAAGGCCGAATCTGAAATATCATTATCGGCCACAACGATTCGCCCGGGAGATTTTGTACGCATCAAGGTCAAAGCGCCGCATGGTTCGCTGGTTCGTACCGTTTTCAGAGGCGTTTCCAAAACATTGCTGGAAGGGGATAACGGGACGTTTTTCGGTTTGATTGCAGCCTCCTATTATACAACTCCGGATGTTTACCCGTTGGGGGTTGAAATTGTCAAAGATGAACAGGTGATGACATCATTGTATCAAATCCAGGTCATTGCGCGCAAGTTTCCCGAAAGCCGGGTGGTTATGGATGAAGCAAAGCGTAAAAAGATATTGACCACGCCCAACCGGGAGTCGGATACCAAGAAAACCCAGGAAGCCCGTAAGAAAGTCGCGCAGGAGTCGCAACCGCCTCTCTGGAACAGCGCTTTTATTTGGCCGGTGAAAGGCGCCATCACAACCGAATTCGGTTTTATCCGGTATGTAAATAATATTGATAACGGGCGGCATTCGGGTTTGGATATCGCGGCCAATACCGGTACGCCTGTGTTGGCTTGTAATGATGGCATCGTGGTGTTTTCAGGCAATCTTTACTTGACCGGCTTTACCGTCATCGTCTATCATGGTTTGGATTTGTTTAGTTCTTACGCTCACCTTTCCGCGCTCAAGGCTTATGAAGGAGATAAAATAGCCAAGGGAGATCTAGTGGGACTGGTAGGTTCCACCGGCTTATCCACCGGGCCGCACTTGCATCTGACTTTCCGGGTCGGCGAGACGCCGGTGGATCCCAGACTCTTCCTGGAACAAGAGGTTGGTTGGGAGTTTTAAAGGAAGACTTTGTGAAATAATATTTGAATCGTACGGAATCGGCCATATTTCGGGATTTTTTGCCCGGTTGAAGTATGGTCTTCATTTTTTGTTTCAGATGTGTTAGAATATAATTAACAAAATGTTCAGAAAATATAGCTAATAAAATGTTTGGGCAAACAAATATTACATAGAGGCCATTTCGTTTGTCCAAAACTTTAGGGGAGAGGGGGGATGAATCCGGGCATCTTTATGTCGGACAATGCCGGGATTCTGTGCGAGAACACTTTTTATGGCCTAGAACCACAATATTTTGTATTAGGTAATGTTGCTATACACTAAATATGCCTTGAAAGCCTATTACCCGCACAGACTCCCAGGTGTCATTTGAAAACGAACAGAGGGAGGAAACGTATGTTGAAAAGTAAACGACTTATATTATTAGTAATGGCTGTATCATTAATGGTGACAATATTTATTCCGGTACAATTAAGCGCTGCCCCGATGGATTGGGTTTTAACGTGGAGTGATGAGTTTAATGCCGCTGATGGTACAGGCATCAACACCTCTAGATGGGCTTATGATCCCGGAACCAATCCCGGCAACGCCGAGAAGCAGTATTATACCACCAGTACCAAAAACATTTTTCATCGCGGCGGGAATTTAGTCATCAAAGCCTTTGCGGAAGCATACGGCGGCATGAACTACACCTCCGGCCGGATCCGAACCTACAATGTTCATGATGTTACCTTTGGTAAAATTGAAATGCGGGCCATGTTACCCAGTGCTCAAAAAGGAGTGTGGCCTGCTTTTTGGCTGCTGGGAAGCAGTTATGAGTTGATTGCATGGCCGGATTGCGGTGAAATTGATATTCTGGAATATGTGGGAAAACTGGATCCGAACTATATTTACGGCACATTACACGGACCGGGTTACAGCGGCGGAGCAGGAGTCGGCACCAAGGTCTATTGCGCCAATCCCCAAGCTTATCATACATATGCAATTGAATGGGAACGGGATGTCATCCGCTGGTATTTTGACGGCGTCCAGTTTCATCAAGTCACTGCCGCTGATCTGGCGGCCAGGGGTTTAAAATGGATGCACAACCATGATTTCTACCTTATTTTAAATCTGGCTATCGGCGGGCTCTGGCCGGGCGATCCCGATGCAACCACCGTACTGCCGCAAGAATATGTCATTGATTATGTGCGGGTATATAAACGCGAATCCACGATTCCGGTGGTAAAAACTCTTCCGGCCCGCATCGAAGCCGAGGACTATATTAATAAAAGCTATGTACAAGGCCATATTCTGCGTGAGGATTGCAGTGAGGGCGGTTTGGATGTCGGATTTATTCATGAAAATGAATGGATGGATTATACCGTAAATGTTCCGGCTACTGCTGATTATCGGTTCAGTTGCCGGGTCGCCGGCCCCGCCCCGGTGGGTAATATTCAGTTGCGAAGCGGGTCAACCGTTCTGGGTACGGTGGCTCCCGTAGCTACCGGCGACTATCAGGCATGGACCACTACCGCGCAAACCACAGTGCGCTTGAATGCCGGTCAACAAACATTACGGATCTTCTTTAACGGATCGGGATTTAATATTAACTGGTTTGAGTTAACCGCCAGCGGTCAACTCCCCACGGCGACTCCGACACCGGTGGGGGCCACGGCAACCCCGACGCCGGTAGGACCTACCGCGACCCCGACGGCTCCGCCCGCGGGAAAAGTAATACCGGGTAAGATTGAGGCTGAGAGCTATGATGCCATGTCCGGTATTCAGACCGAGACCTGTTCGGAAGGCACACAGAATATTGGCTGGATTGATGCCAACGACTGGATGGATTATAACGTCAATGTCCAGACAACCGGCTCCTATAGCGCCAGTTTCCGGGTATCCAGCCCTTATGCCAATACTCAGTTACAGTTAAGAAGGGGGACAACGGTGTTAGCTACAGTAACAGTCCCCAATACCGGCGGTTGGCAGGCTTGGGCTACCGCCAGCGCCAATGTCAATTTAACAGCCGGTAGCCAAACTTTACGGGTCCATGCAGCAACCAATGGTTGGAACTTTAACTGGATGAATTTCGCTTTAACTGGCGGAGCAACTGCAACACCTACCCCGACAAGACCGGCGGCTACCGCCACGCCTACTCAGCCTCCGGGCTCCGCCAATTTGGCAAGAGGCAAAACGGCTACCGCTTCTTCTACGGAGGATAGCATGTTTCCGGCCAGCGCATCGGTGGATGGCGATACCGGAACCCGTTGGAGTTCGGCTTTCTCTGATCCGCAATGGCTCAGGGTTGATTTAGGGGCTTCGTACTCCATCAGCAGAGTCGTTTTAAGGTGGGAAGCCGCGTACGCCAGATCCTATCAAGTCCAAACTTCAACGAATGGGACGAGTTGGACCACTGCGTGGTCAACCACAACCGGCGCCGGTGGAGTAGTTACAGCCACCTTTACACCCAGAACCGCCAGGTACGTAAGAATGTATGGGACTGAGCGAAGTACGCAATGGGGATATTCACTCTGGGAGTTTGAAGTATATCAATAGTTGAAAATATCGGACTTAAAAGCGGGGGCGACTCCGCTTTTTTGTTTGGTGCGCCCGGTAGGGGATACAGTTAAAGGGAAAAGTTGTCAAATACAAAAAATCTACCGGAATTAAACCGGCAATTATGATACAGAAGATATGTTAAATCACCGGAGTAGGAGAACAAAAGATGGTAAATTTAATAAGGTATTATATAATAAAATAAATGATAATGAGAATAATCACTTGGTGTTCATAAATGATGGCTCAAGATTGTCATTTTTATGAATTATTGCTATAAATTTTTTAGTTGGTTAACGTAACAAAAAGAGGTATGATAGTAGTGAATCGATCTGATGCAAATGGGGGGCAATCCAATGGTAACTCAGTCTGAAGTAGCAAAGCGGGCAGGGGTTTCGTTTATCACTGTATCCCGGGTAATCAATAATAAGGGTAATGTAAAGGAAGAAACACGGGAACGGGTGTTGGAAGCCATTAAGGAACTGAAATATTACCCTAATAGTCTGGGCCGGGGGTTAAACTCCAACAAGGTGAATACAGTGGGAATCGTGATTGCGACTTTAATGGGCGTAAATATTCATGGCAATCAATTCTATAACGAATTAATGTCCGGTATTGAGGGAATTTGTATTCGTAATTCCCACGATATGCTTATCTCCACCCAAAAAAAATATCCGGGGGTGGAGTATGATTACCTTAAGCTGTATTATGAACGGAAAATTGATGGAATCATTATGGTTTCTCCCAATATTCCGGAATCCCAATTGCGGCAGATTGAAGAAGAAAGGATACCATGTGTAATTATCGACGACCATTCCGACGAACACCGCATCAGCTATGTGGACGCCGATAACCGGGAGGCTGTTAATCTGGCGGGGGATTATTTATTTCAAAAAGGCCACCGTAAAATGGGTTTTTTAAAGGGTGTTGAGAACAATCGCAATGCCCAAGACCGGCTGGCAGGTTTTTATGATGTAATCGCCAAACACAACCTGGATCTAAAAGAGGATTGGATCTTAGAAGGAGATTTTACGGTAGAAGGAGGTAGGGATGCTCTGCGGAAGCTCGTAGCCCAAAATAATTTACCTACCGTTCTACTTTGCGCCAACGACCAAATGGCATTGGGGGTAATGGCCGAGGCCAAAAACGCCGGGCTAAAAATTCCCGAAGATCTCTCGGTTATGGGTTTTGATGGTATTGAAGCCCACCGTTACACCACCCCGATATTGACTACCATGCGCCAACCTTTGGTGGAGATGGGAGTAGCCGCCGCTGAAATGCTCTTCGAACAGATCAACAATACTGATTATGTTCAAGAGATCCGGATATTTCCGGTGGAATTAATTTCCGGGGAAAGTGTTAAGGATGTAGCCGGCTAAAATGCAATATTTCATTAATCGTTTCATAAAATAAGATAAAATATATTTATTCTTAATTAATGGTGTGATAAAATGAAATAAATGTTAGCGCTAACATATTCAAATTATGTTATACAGCCACCCCAAAAATCGGGACCTACCAGTGGAATATTGAAGGGAGGGATGTGGAAAATAAATGTAGTGTATGGCAAAGAGGTTACCATTTATACCATTACACCAGGTACATTTTAAGGAGGAGAATGGATGAAAGGAAAGAAATTGTTGATTTTGGTTTTTCTGATAGCGGCTGCATTATTGACCATGAAGATGATTCCATCATCAATTGATGCCGCCACAACTTACGCGATTCCAGGGCAGATAGAGGCTGAAGAATATAGCGCCATGTCCGGAATTGGACTTGAAACATGTTCCGAAGGGGGACAAAATGTGGGCTGGATCGATACCGGAGATTGGATGGATTATAGTATTAATGTTAACGCCACCGGATCTTATAAGGTTGAATACCGGGTATCCAGCCCATATGCTACTGGAAGAGTTGATTTGCGTTCGGGGGCTGTGAATTTGGCTACCAGTTCCATACCTGAAACCGGTGGTTGGCAGACGTGGACTACCGTTTCCGCCACGGTTACATTAAATGCAGGAATTCAAACGATTCGGATTTATGCGAACGCCGGTGGTTGGAATCTTAACTGGGTTAAGATTACCGCATTGGGAACAGTAACCCCAACACCTACGCCAACACCAACACCTCTTCCGCCAACAGGCAATAGGATACCGGGTAAAATCGAATCCGAGAATTATAGCGCAATGTCGGGAGTTGAAACCGAGGCATGTTCCGAAGGAACACTGAATGTAGGCTGGATTGATACTGGTGATTGGATGGACTATGCGGTAAATGTTCAAAATACCGGTAGTTATAAAGTGGAATACCGGGTGTCCAGCCCAAATACTACCGGAAGAATCGATTTTAGATTAGGAACGACGACTTTAGCTTCTACTCCCGTAACTGGAACGGGGGGGTGGCAAACCTGGACAACTGTCTCCGCAACTGTCAATTTAAATAGCGGAAACCAAACAATCCGGATCTATGCCGGCAGTGGCGGCTGGAACATCAACTGGATTAATTTTACAACTAGTGGAACTTCCACTGCAACGCCAACTCCAACCCAAGCGATAACCCCGACTCCGACATCAACAGCATCTAATTTGGCATTAGGCAGACCGGTCATTGCATCATCCATCCAGAGTTCCGATATGCCTGCAGCCAACGCGGTGGACGGCAACACCGGAACCCGCTGGAGTTCAGCTTTCTCCGATCCCCAATGGATTTATGTTGATTTGGGTTCAATTTGCACGATTAGTCAAGTTAAACTGAATTGGGAAGCTGCTTATGCCCGATCATACTCGATTCAGATCTCTAATGATGCAACAAGCTGGACATCCCTGTGGTCCACTACCAGCGGCGCCGGAGGAACTGTAACCATCAATGTATCCGGAAGCGGCAGATATGTCAGAATGTATGGAACCACAAGAAGTACCCAGTACGGTTATTCGTTATGGGAGTTTGAGGTTTATGGCGCCGGCGGCCCGACACCTACACCCGGACCAACCCCGACCAGCACCCCAACGCCGCCACCCGGAGGAACTACGGCCCAGATCATCCAAACCTCACAAGCAGGAGACAGGCTCACAACCAAACCTTCATTAACCTTTAGCGATGATGATGGTTCCAACTTGCCGTTGATTACCATATATCCGGCCCAGACCTACCAAACCATCATCGGTTTCGGTGGCGCTTTAACCGAATCTTCCGCTTATGTCCTTGATAGAGCCGGAGCAGCCAAACGAAGCCAGATTCTTAACGAATACTTTTCCGCCTCGGGGTCAAACTACACCATGGCCCGGGTACATATCAACAGTTGTGATTTTTCATTGGGCAATTGGAATTATGATAATGTCGCCGGAGATACCAATCTGACCAATTTCAGTATTGCTCACGACAGGGAGTTGATTATTCCCTTAATTAAGGATGCTAAAGCCATTTCACCGAATCTGAAAGTCTTTGCATCCCCGTGGAGCCCGCCGGGATGGATGAAGCAAAACGGGCAAATGAACGGCGGTAGCCCGTTACGGACCGAATATTACGGAACCTGGGCTTTATATTTCTCCAAATACATCAAGGCTTACGCGGCAGAAGGAGTCGGTATTTGGGGGGTCACCATCCAGAATGAGCCGATGCACTGGCCGACCTGGGAAGGCTGCCAATATTCCATAACCCAAATGCGGGATTTCCTGAAGAACCATCTGGGTCCCCAGTTAAAGAACGATCCGGCGACCAGTGCGGTTAACATTATGATCTTCGACCATAATAAGGGTGAGATCGTCCAGTGGGCCGACGGCATTTTAGGGGATGCAACCGCGGCTTCCTATGCCTGGGGCACCGCCTTCCATTGGTACGGTGAGGATAACTTCGGGAATTTGACCACGGTTCATAATAAATATCCATCCAAGCATCTGATTCATACCGAAGGCTGCCAGGAAGGAGGCCCGCATTTGAATGAATGGGCTCCCGCTGAAAGATATGGCCACAAGATGATGGGTGACTTGAACAACTGGACCGAAGCGTGGGTGGATTGGAATATCGTGCTGGATCAACAAGGCGGTCCGAACCATGTCAATAATTTCTGCTCGGCGCCGATTCATGTTGATTTGACCAATGGGAATATTATTCATAACCCATCTTATTACTATATCACTCAAATCAGCCGCTATGTAAAACCCGGCGCGGTCAGAATCGGCTGGAGTTCAAATGTCCCCGGTACTGAAATGACGGCATTTAAAAATCCCGATGGCAAGATTGCCGTAATCGTAATGAATAACAGCGCCAACAATGTAAGCTTCAAGCTGAAGAACGGCACCCGGATAATTAAACCGTCGTTACCGGCCCATTCAATTGCAACGTATATTTTTTGAAGTTAATTTCAAAATGGATGAAGCTGCCGGCGCTGCTTTTAGCCGGCAGTTTTTTTAACATGAATCCGGCAAGCCACTTTCATCATTGCTGGTGTTTCGCACCTGCCGGGGCGTGGTTTGAGTTTGCTTTATAGTAACATTATATTGCCAAACGATTATGATAAGAGTTATAATAATATTATCACAACAGAGATTGATTTGAATTTTCATATAAAATTACTCCGGGAATTGAGGTGGGCTAATCGTGGTGCAACGGAAAAACTCAATAATCCCGCTGGTACTAGGTTTGATGAAGACGGGAGCTATCCCGTCTTCATCATTTAAACCTTCATTTGTAACGTCCTTACAGGGCGTTAAGCGCCCCTGGGGACGGTAAAATACAATAAAATTGATACATGATTTTAACCGCAAGTTAACATATTGTTGTAACTCTTGCAAAAATGATATATAATAGTATTGGTAGGATGAGGATTCTGTGCGAGTAACACTTGTTTAAAACTTAAAATCACAATATTTTGTATTAGATCTATTACTGAATACTAAATATGCTTTGAAAACCTATTACCCGCACAGACTCCTAGTTGGCGTAAACACTACCCGTAATTTGCGGGGAATGTTGTTTGTTTAGGTGAAAGTGCTTTATATATAAGACTGTAATTGTTTTTAAGTTGCTTGCGCCTTCTATTTCCGGAGTAAAAATCCAGATTCAGGGGCAGATGTATGTTGAGTTCTTTTCAAAGTGAAAATAAGCTGTTTTAACAGGAAAAGGGGTGATGCCCGGCTGAAATCCCGGTTATAATTGATGTTTGAAGATTTTGCAAAAGATTATCTTCAAAACGAGAATTAAATGAGGAGGAAAGGTAAAAGTGAAAAACAAATATTTACTGGTAATTTTGACACTGGTATTAGCGGTAGGGCTGATGGGAATTCCAACTGCTAAAGCGGCTTATACACTGGTCTGGAGCGACGAGTTCGACGGGTCCTCCGTTAATCTGAACAACTGGACTTTTGAAACCGGCGGCGGCGGCTGGGGCAATAATGAGCTGCAATATTATACCAACGGACTTAACGCCACCGTTTCCGGCGGGATACTCACCATTACCGCCAGAAGAGAAAATTATGAAAACCGGCAATACACCTCCACCCGGATAATAACCCGGGGTAAACGGGAATTTAAGTACGGCAGGATCGAAGCCAGGATTCAAATACCTATGGGCAAAGGCTTATGGCCGGCATTTTGGACATTAGGAGCTAATATCGGCAATCCCAATTGGCCGGCATGCGGCGAGATCGACATTATGGAACACGTTAACACCGAAACCGTAACACACGGTTACATTCACTGGGATGCCGGCAGCGGTCATGCATCCTACGGCGGCAGTACCTCTGTTTCTAATCCGACCGCCTGGCATATTTACGCCATCGAATGGGATGCCTCCAGGATCAGATGGTCCGTTGACGGAGTTACATTTGTCGAAGCCAATATTCTCAATAACGTTAACGGCACGGAAGAATTTCACCTGCCGCACTTCATACTCCTGAATCTAGCTGTGGGCGGCGATTGGCCCGGTTCTCCGGATTCCAGTACCGTATTTCCGGCATACTACAGAGTGGATTATGTCCGGGTCTATCAGGACAATGGTACTCCGGTACCCACAGCAACGCCGACGCCCCCGCCATCCACTACTTATCCGATACCGGGACAAATCGAGGCTGAGAACTACAGCGCCATGAGCGGGATTGACACCGAAAGCTGTTCTGAAGGCGGATTGAATGTAGGCTGGATCGAGTCCGGTGACTGGATGGATTACAACGTCAATGTCCAGTCTTCAGGGACTTATAATGCCCAATACCGGGTAGCCAGCACCGGAACCTCCGGCCGGTTTGATTTACGGAGAGGCAGTACTGTTTTGGGAAGCTATACCGTGCCGAATACCGGCGGATGGCAGTCTTGGACCACCGTATCGGGCAACGTCAGTCTGAGTTCCGGTACCCAGACGCTCAGAATATACGCCACCGGCAGCGGCTGGAACATTAACTGGTTGAGGTTTAGCGCAACCGCGACCCCGACGCCGACCAGAGCGGCTACGCCTATTCCAGGCGGCAATCTGGCATTGAATAAACCGGTCACCGTATCATCGGTTGAAAATGCCGAAACACCCGGTTCCGCCGCAGTCGATGGCAATACCGGCACGCGTTGGTCATCCGCTTTTTCGGATCCACAGTGGATTTATGTCGATCTCGGCGCAATTCATACGGTTAACCGGGTTAAGCTAAACTGGGAAGCCGCTTATGGGAGATCGTACACGATTCAGGTATCAACCAATGCTACCGGTTGGACTAATGTATATTCCACTTCGACGGGTGACGGCGGTATTGATGATTTGAACTTTACCGCAACCAGCGCCAGATATGTAAGAATGTATGGTACCGTGCGCGCTACCGAATATGGATATTCATTATGGGAATTTGAAGCATACGGTTCCGGAAGCGCCACACCAACGCCTACCAGAGTTGCAACTGCTACTCCGACGCCAACCCGAACACCGTCATCTTCGGTGACACCAACACCGACCCCCGGCGGCATTCAATCTTGGCAGCCCAATACGGCTTATGCCACAGGAATTCTGGTTGTCTATGGCGGAACAACTTATAAATGCTTGCAAGCCCATACTTCGCTGGTGGGTTGGGAGCCGCCGAACGTACCGGCGTTATGGCAAGCTCAATAACTTCTGACCCTAAAAATTATCGGTTTTCAAAAAATTGCCGAACCTACCGAGAAACCCTTGTTGGCTCCGGTTTGTCCGGGTTAGGATTCAGTTAAGAAAGATTTGATGGTGATTGTAAGGAACCATTTCAGTTGGGATGGTTCCTTATTTTTAAATGGAGAAGCACTATGGATTATCCCCAGGATATTTTTTATGTCGTTTGCAGAAAAACCCTTTTGAGGCAGTCCTAAGAGACAATCACGCTTGAAATAAAATTGAAATATAATTTTAACCGCAAATTAACATATTGTTGTAACTCTTAGAAAAATGATATATAATATTTTTGATAGAATTGGTTGACGTAAACATTGTCTGTAATCTAACGGGAAAAGTTGTTTAATATTTTTGTCAGGGCGCAAGTATTTCGGGATAAAATTGTAAGCGTTTTCATTCGATGGATAAGGAACTTTATCCAATATATGACTTGATGAATAATTATTAATCTGGTTTTGGGGAGGAAGGAGTGAAGGGAAATCAACATTATAGTTTAAAATCTTGCGGGTAGAAGAGATTACGGCAAGACATTTTACACGTTACCGAATTTGAGGAGGAGAGTAGATGTTCAAAAGCAAGTATTTGTTATTCGTACTGGTAATGATATTGGTATTAGGGACAACATTGCTTCCCGGTCAATTAAAGGCTGCGGATACTTGGGTTTTACAGCCTCATCTTTCCGATGAGTTTAACTATCCGGCAGAGACCAGTATTGATACGGGGAAATGGTGGTTCCAGGAAGATGCGCACTTTAATGGAGAGTTGCAGCAGTATACGAATTATCAGTATAATGTCCCGGCGGGCGCTCATATGTCGGACTATAACTTTAGAACCACAGGTTCAACCTTGCAGATTGTGGCTCGCGCCCAACGATTAGGCAATTATAACTATACTTCGGGAAGAATCAACAGCAAGAACAGGATGTATTTTACTTACGGTAAAACCGAATTCAGACTGAAACCGCCTGCTGCTACAGTTTCCGGCCTATGGCCGGCAGTTTGGGCATTGGGTAATAACATCAATGAATCGCCTATAGCAGGGCCGAGTCTGAATAACGAGCCGTGGCCCAGATGCGGAGAAAACGACATCTGGGAATACCAGTCATCCAGGCCCAATTCTTATATTACCAATGGTTTTTCTTCCACGGGCATGCCGGTATCCACCAGGGCGGACATCACCACGGGAAATCAAGCCGGTGTTTGGAGAATCTATGTTTGTGAATGGAGCCAGACTCAAATGAGATACTGGTACCGGGAAGACACAGATGCGGAAACCGTACAGAGAGGTCTGGTTTCAAAAGCCATCAATAACAGCAGTGAGAACGCTTACCGGAAAGATATGTTCTACCTGATCAACCTGGCAGTAGGCGGAAGTCTTGGCGGAGCTGTAAATTGCTCCTTCCCGCAGACACTGGAGGTGGATTATATCAGGACTTACAAATTAAGCAGTACGCCTGCTACACCTACTCCTACCGGTGTAGCACCCACACCGACCCCATCTGAAGTTAAAGTTATACCGGGGCAGATAGAGGCAGAAAATTATAATGCCATGTCCGGTATTGACACGGAAGCCACCAGCGATATTGGCGGTGGATTAAACGTCGGCTGGATTGAGACTAACGACTGGATGGATTACAATGTTAATGTTGCTTCTGCAGCGACCTACAATGCGGAATTCCGGGTAGCCAGCACGGGTACCACCGGTAGATTTGACTTGCGAAGAGGAACTACC
>JARKQY010000009.1 GCA_029974635.1 Bacillota bacterium
GCTTTTTGATACTCCCGGCAAAATATATCGAAAAAATATACAAACCCGACCTAAATCACCCGGCCGGGTTTGTTCTGATATTCTATGAAATTATCGGGTCCCATTGGACGTTTCAATTTGAAGACACCTGCCGCAGAAAAAAGTAACATATTATAATGGAATAAAATTTACTGTTCTGGAAAGTATTTTACCAGTTTTTACTTTTCCCTGCAATTTTCCAATAATAATTTAACAAAATCGTAATAATTATTTCCCTCCGTCTTTTCCTAAAAACCTTTATAAATCAATGATTATCGCTGTTTGGCTTATTATCATCAGTTTTTAAGTGGTCAGTAAAGTAGCCGATGATAATAACTAGATAACTATCTTCACACCAACTCCGCCGCAAACTGCGGCAGCTTAAAGGCGCCGTAGTGAATCCCGGAATTGTAATATTTGGTATTGAACTGCTTTTTACCGGTGAAATCAACTTGTAACGGATCCCATTTCTTGCTGGCCATGGTGAAACTCCATAAACCCGACGGGTACGTGGGAATGCTGGCCAGATACAAATACTTCAAGGGAAATACCCCGGCCAGGTTCCGGTGAATCATTTGAATTACATCCTGATTTACAAACGGCGACTCGCTTTGGGCCACCATGATTCCATCGGGAGTAAGGGCTTGATAAACATCCTGGTAAAACTCGCGGCTGAAAAGCCCTACCGCCGGACCGATGGGCTCCGTGGAATCGATTAGGATCACATCATAAGCGCCCTGATGTTCCCGGACATGGGCTACTCCATCTCCGATAGCCAAAGTTACTCTCGGATCGGTCAATGATCCTGCGATGGAGGGTAAATACTGCTGGCTGACTTCCACCACCCGGCGGTCAATCTCAGCCAAAACAGCCGTCTCCACCGAATCATGCTTTAAAATCTCCCGGATCGCCCCGCCGTCTCCGCCGCCGACCACCAGCACCCGCTTGGGATTTGGATGGGTGTGCAAGGCTACATGGCTAATCATTTCGTGGTATACAAATTCATCAGCCTCGGTGGTCATCACCATGCCGTCCAGTACCAGCATCCGCCCGTATTGAACGGTATCAACAACGGCCAGATCCTGATATTCGGTTTGTTCGGTATGCAAAGTCCCGGTGATTTTACATGAAAGCCCCAAATTCGGCGTTTGTTTTTCCGTAAACCATAGTTCCATTGATTCTATCTCCCATCGTCTATTTTTGATTGAATGTTGATAAACACAAAATTGGCCAAGCAGGATTGATTATATCAAAAATAATTTTAAAAATAAATAATCATTTGCGGGTTATTCCCGAACTCGTCAACTGGGATAAAAACCTCTTCCTACGCTAAGCGCAAAAGAAAGCCCAAATAAACGGAACTATGATTAGACGGGATTTACAGGATTTATTGGATTAAAATATTTTACTCCTTCGCTTTTGCTCTGTTTTTATGAAAATCCCGTTAACCCTATCTAAAAAAATTTACTGTTTTCGGCTTATGCCGGTCGGACTCACTTCAAATACATAATTGCTTTGGTTGCCGGCTTGATCCGCAACCGTTAAATCCAGTATATCAAGGGATTTTTGTGATTTCGGAATTTCGATTTCAGCGGCAATCTCCGGCAGGTAATTGACAGGTCCGCGGTTTACCGTCTTGCTTAAGGTTTCGGATTGATGAACTAATGTTTTTAAGATCACTGGTTCATCGAACTTTAAACGGAACAGCAGTTTCCGCTGGAGGGATTCATTGATTTCGGTTACATCGGAACTTAACAGTTCCGGCCAACAGGTGTCCATTGAAACGGTAATCACTCCAACCTTATAATCTTCCGTACCGCCAAGGGATTTATACCGCACATAAACCAATTTCAAGCCGTCTCCGGAGTTCAGGCGCCATTGTACGGGAGCGGATCCCTGCTTCCAGGGGGACCATATGGCCAGGTCGTTACTGAAAGCCCATTGAATTTGCCAATTATCATCTTTGACTGTTTTCGCGGTTGAAACGGACTGAATTTCGATATTCCGCCGGTTGACAAATCCTGAAACAGCGTTGCTTACAAGCCATCCGGGTAAATTATCCGCCAAACGCCGGTTTAGTTCAGTTACAGGATACACCCCCATCAGCTTGCCCCATTGGTTTTTCAGAACAATCCGGCAAAAAACAACATTCTTATCCGGGAACAAGCCCGAAAAAACCCCACTGGAATCAGCCGTTGCCGGAATTTGTTCCCAAACGCCCTGGTTTGAAAGAACTTCCAGATAACTGCTGACCGGTTGATCAACCCTCCACCTAACACGAATCTTTCCCGGACCGGGCGTATCCGTCAAAATAAATGACAACCGTGGCAGTTCGCCGTCTTGGTTCACTATATCTTGATTTTGGTTGTTTTTTACTTCGGATTTCAGGGTTTCAGGTCCCGGTCCTTCAGATTCAAAGTCTATCTCAATTCGCGGCTGTTTCACTGTGTATCGCGGTAGGTCAGAGCTGAGGTTTTCAATGAAACAGGCTTCCCCCTCCAGACCCTTCCCTGCCGGAACCAACCAGCATTGCCTAATCCCGGAATGAATATATAAAAACCCTCCCCACCAGGGAAGCCATTCCCATGTCTCGCCATCGGGGCTAAACCAGATGCCGGTTAAATACCGCGTGTCACCGCGAACCGCCACGGCAATCCCGGTTTTTTCCTTCCCGACTGGCACAAATTGAAGTTTCGCCCCCTCATTCACCCCGGCAATGGAAAACAACTTGATCATTTCCCGGTCTCGCCCAGCTTCCACTAAATTACCCGAATTTTGATATATTTCAGCGCGCTTCTTAAGGATCGGTATGAACTTGGGGTTCACCTTCAAAGCTTGATTATAGAATTCCAAGGCCTGAACATAATTGTTGCTTTTAAGTTGCAGATTTCCGGCCTCTAATAAACCTATCACCGATGAAGGATCGGACTTGATAGCGGCCGCAAAGGACTGGGTTGCTGAGTCCGGATCTCCGTTTCGTACGTGTTCCCGCCCTCTTAAGATCTGTCTCGCGGCTTGGATGAAATTGTTATCCTTGAAAGTAGCCAGGCTGCCGGCCGGAGTAGTGACTGAAGCAAAATGGGTTGAGTTCAGATTCCACCGGACGCGCCACCAATAATACTCGGGAAATAGTTTGCCGCCCTGGTTCCAGAAGATTTGCGCCTGCCAGGAATCGCCGCTCCAAAAAGCCTTCCATACTTGAAGCTCTTTCAACAAAGTAGCGGCAATAATTGGGGCTGAATCTACTTCATTACGCCGCTGCATCATTTGGATCAGGGAATCGAAATTTTGATAATCCCTCAATATCAGGTAAACTTTTAATAAGTTGAGATCTCTGGTGATTTCCCATAAGGGGGGCAGCGGATCGGCCTTTAGCAAATAACCAAGGGCCAACTGGTATTCACCGGACTGGATCAAGGCCGCCCCTTTTCGCAAGCAAGCTTCAGGACTGTTATGACGGTCTAGTAATTTTAAAACCTGAGCAGGCAGCCATTCATCAAGATAATAATCAGCCAGGTCCAGGTTAATCTCAATTGAATCAGGATTCCTCTCCCAAACGCGCCGCAAATACCAAAGGCCAATCTCCTTTTGGTTCATATATAGATGATAGTTCCCTGCCATGACCAAAGCGGACCGGTTATTGCCATCCCGGTCCAGAATATGCAAAAGCAGCTGTTGACATGCGGTGCTTGGTTGCGGCAGAATCTGCGGCAATTTGTTGGTGAAACCGGCCCGTTTATACAACGGTTCGGTCCATAACAGGGTTTTGACCGTAAAGTGGTGTTGAAATCCGGCTAATTCATAATAAATCCCGGCCAATTTCAACCGGGTATCGTTATCTGCCGGATTTTGCAGGATTCGGGATTTCAATTTAAGAATCGTCGCATCATCACCGGCTGCGGTTGTGCCATATGTGGCCGTCCAAGGTAAAATGAACAGAAGAACCGGCAATAAAATCAACCAGATTCGGCAATTTCGAAACATTAGATCTCCCCCGCTCCGGACAAGCCAGAACTAAAAGAGTTTTTTATTCGACAGGATTTATGAAAAATCCCCTTAATCCCGTTCATCCTGTCCAAAAACCTTATTGTATATCAATTTGCAGGATGGCCCGAAAAATCCTATATGTTTTGAACATGATTTGATTATGTAGATACTATAAGTCCGGTGATTCCTTATCTATAGGGTCTCCTGCAGTATATTCATGATATCCTCCGCTTTAACCTCTTTCGGATTAGCCTTCATGGAACCGGATGAGAGGCTCTCCTGAATGATTTCCGGATAATCGGCTTCAGATATTCCCAAACTGCTGATACGGGCGGGGATTCCCAATTTACGCTCCAAGCTCATCAGGTTTTTAATCCCCATGGCGGCCATATCAATAGGATCGCCATCCAGCCAATTAATTCCCAGCGCTTTGGTGATCATGGCATACTTTTCATGACAAGCCGAAAGATTAAAACGCATCACCGGTACTAATAAAACGGCGCAGACCAGGCCATGGGGCTTTCCGGTCCGGATTCCGATGGAATGTGCCATGCCATGCACTGCCCCCAACCGGGCATTGTTTAAAGCAATTCCTGCCATTAAACTTCCCATGGCCATTTCCGTCCGGGCTTGAAGATCCTGGCCGTCGTGATATACTTTCATAATATTGGCGCCAATCCGTTCCACAGCCGATAAGGCAAAGGCATCCGTTAAAGGTCCGGCACCCTTTGAGGTGTATGCCTCAATTCCCTGGACCAAAGCGTCCAATCCGGAATAAATCGTAACATTTACCGGGGCGCTTAATGTTAATACCGGATCGACAATGGCCGTCCGGGCCGCCAAAAAAGGATCCCGGATTGATTTTTTTTCTTTTCTCACCGGATCGCAGAGCACCGAATTGATGGTAACTTCCGCTCCGGAACCGGCAGTTGTGGGCACCGTAATTAACGGCAATCCCGGAGCCTCAACCTTGCCGCCGCCAAAATAATATTGTAAACTGTTAGTTACTTCATACAATCCGGCAATTACTTTGGCGGCATCCATTGCGCTACCGCCCCCCAGGCCGATAACCCATTCCACTTGATTCTCCCGGGCTACGGCCAACCCTTTTTCCACCGTTTCCAACGATGGCTCGGGTTCGACCTCCGGAAACGGTACAACTTGAAATCCGGAACTCTTTAGTAAGATATCCACCCGGTGCAGGATACCGTTTTCCCGTAATGCTTTTTTGCCGGTCACCACCAAAACTTTACCGCCCAAGGCCCGCCCTTCCAAGGATAGTTCCCGGAGCGATTCGGGGCCAAAGATGATCTTCGTACCTAGATAATACCATTGAGAGGAGCCCATTGCAAAATTTCTCCAAGTTATAATTAAAATATGATTCACGTTGAATACGCGATTTCACCGCAGATTTCTTGTGCAAGGAAATTATCGTCAGGACTTTAGCAATGCAGACCAGGCCTCGTTAACAACCGCCTGAATATCTTGCTGGTTAATATCCGCTTGTATCAGATCAACCCTTGATCCAGCAATTGCCCAATAGCCGAGATATTCAATATTTCCTTCCGGTCCCAGCACCGGTGAAAAAGTAAGCGCTGTTAAATTCCAGCCGGAATCCAGGGCTTTCGGAACCAATTCATGCAACACTTCCAAATGGGCGGCTTTATCTTTCACAACCCCTTTTTTTCCAACCTTGCCTTTGCCCACTTCGAACTGGGGCTTAATTAAAGTAATCAAGGCTCCGTCTATCTTTATCAGTTCCCTGAATTTTGGAAATACCAGCCCCAATGAGATAAACGCCAGATCCGCAGTAATGATCTCCGGAAGTTGCTCCAAACGATCACCCGTAAAATAACGGATATTTTCGCGTTCAAATACGGTTACACGGCTGTCTTGTCGCAATTTCCAGGCTAATTGTCCGTATCCCACATCAATAGCATAGACATGAGCGGCTCCGGCCTGCAGTAAACAATCGGTAAATCCTCCGGTGGAAGCTCCGGCATCCAGGCAAACCTTTCCTTGAACCTCAATATGAAAAGTCTTCAAGGCTTTCTCCAGTTTATACCCGCCCCGGCTGACATAAGATTCACCGGTCTCAATTTCGGCCTGAACCGGGATGGAAGAACCGATCTCAATCAATTGGCCCGCTTTTTCAATGCGTTTGCCGTTTATTAGAATTTCGCCGGCCATAATCGCTCTGCGCGCCTGTTCCCGGCTTTGAAAATACCCATTCTCCACCAGCCAAACATCTACCCGTTGTTTCACCATATCACCTTAACAAAAACACATTACGATTACTATTATAGCGTTCTCTAAATGAACGTCATCCTTTGGTAGAACGTTCATTGATTGTAACGCCATTTAGAGAACGTTCTACTATATATTTCGGCATCAATCCTGCGAAACATTATTAATTTCCTTATTATATTATTTGCCAAACCCATAACTCATGACCTTGGTGTAAGGCTCAAACATCATCTCATAAGTATCCATGGCCTGCCTGTCAGTTAAACCAGCCAGATAATCGCCGATTACTAACGCTTTATTGCTGTCATCCGCAAAAGATTCTTTCTGGATAGAGACCGGCAACAGTTTGGGGTTATCCCAAAAACGCCGGAACAACTTTTCCAGAATCATTTTCCCTTTTTCCGCCATCATTAATACTGTCGGATGTTTATATACCTGATGGTATAAGAAATCAATCAACAATTTCAAGCTTTCGGAGTACTCCGCCGAAAGCCGGGCCACCGGTTGAGCCGTTTCCCGGATTGCGACAGCGGAATTGAATTGGTATCCGGCCAAGTTTTGCCGGGTCTGGACAATTACGTCGATATTAAAGCTGTTTATTAAATGCCGGATTAAACGAAAGGCTTTCATCTGTTGAGTATACTGCGGCTGATTCCTCGCCTCGGAGGCCACCTGGTTCATTATCTCCCTGATTAGCGAAATGCCCGAGTGGTATAAATCCTCCCAACTCACTAACCCGACCCGTAAAGCATCATCCAAATCATGAGCCGCAAAAGCCAACGAATCGGCAATATTTACAATTTGGGCCTCCAGCCCCGGCTGGGGATTTACCGCAAATTCCGCCGGAAAGCTAGGTTGGTCGAACCGGGTCAAATGCCTGGCCAGACCTTCCCGGGTTTCATAGGTGAGGTTCAACCCGGGAAAACCCGGGTAACGCTTTTCTAAATAATCAACAATCCGCAAACTGTGCAAATTATGATCGAATCCGCCAAAATCCTTTAACAACTCATTCAGGATCTCCTCGCCGGCGTGCCCGAAGGGGGCATGTCCCAAATCGTGGGCCAGGGCGATGGCCTCTACCAGGTCTTCATTTACCCTTAGAACCCGCGCAAAAGTACGGGCATGCTGCATAACCTCCAGCGTGTGGGCTAACCGGGTACGATGGTAATCTCCTTCATGAACCACAAAAACCTGCGTTTTGTACTGCAGTTTTTTAAATGCGGTGGTATAAATGATCCGGTCCCGATCCCGCTGATAACAAGTGCGATAATCATCTTCCTTCTCCGGAAAGAGCCGCCCCCGGGAATTTTTTGACATTGACGCAAATGGAGCCAGAATAGACCCCTCATTTTCTTCAAAGATAAGCCGTGGAATATATTCCATATCTGAACACCACCTATAAGAAGAGTGGTAAACCCCATTCTTAATACAAAATGCACACTTCTTTCTTATTCAGACGAAGCCAGAATCAAAAAAAAGTTTTTTAGTAGACGGGATTAATGGATTAAATCATTATCGATCTGCTTTTTTGAAAAATCCCCTTAATCCAGTTAATCCTGTCCAAAAATGCTCTTTAACCAGCTTTGAACAGCTTTTATTTTTTCGCAAGATGGAATTAAAGGCCTAAAACCTTTACCAGGACAGCCTTCTCGGCATGCATCCGGTTTTCCGCCTGGTCGAAGATGACGGAGTTAGCATGTTCAATGGCCCAGCGGTCAATCTCATAACCGGGATGTATCGGCATATCGTGCATGATTAAAGCCTGGCTGTCCTTTAAAAGCTCCTGATTCAACTGATACGGACTCATCTTGGCGATGCGCCGTTTCTTTTCTTCTTCATATTTGGGATCCAAAAAGAATTCCATATCCACCCAAGTATCGGTATATACTACATCCGCCTCGGCCACGGCTTTTTTCAAATCCAGGGTCGTTGTAAACAATCCGGTTTTCGTTGCTGCATCCAGCAACTCCTGATCTCTGCTGGCTTCGTTAAATTCAGGGGTAACCGTTGTTATCTTCATCCCCAGTTTGGTTCCGCCTTCCACTAAAGAATTGGCGACATTGTTGTGAATACCGGCATAAACCAGGTGGATTCCCTCCAAACGGCCTTTGTGTTCCAGGATAGTAAGAAAATCCGCCAAAGCCTGGGTCGGATGATACATATTATCACAGCCATTAATGACCGGTACCCGGGAGAAATCGGCCATCTCGGTAATTTGTTCAAAGGTAAGCACCCGGGCCATGATCAGATCCACATTCCGGGATAAATAACGGATTTCATCCTTTAACTCCGCCAGCACCAGATTGGTACTGCGCCAGTCAAGATAAATGGCATGGCCTCCCAATTGAGTCATGGCCGCTTCAAATGAAACTCTGGTCCGGGTAGATGTCTTTTGAAAGATCATCCCCAGCGTCATGTGTTCAAGGCTTTTCCGATATTGCGGCTGATTTTTCTTAATGGTAAGGGCTAATTCTAATAAATCACGGAGTTCTTGACCCGACCAATTTTTAAAATTGAGAAGATGTTTGACTGACATTAATCCGCCCTCCTTGAATACGAATTCATTAAATGAGTCCGTTCTTTTACCTCGATTCGTAACGTCCTGAGGACATTAAACGTCCTTGAGGACGTTAAAGTACATCAGGATACCATTATAAACCATTATCGGCTTGTTCGTCTATAATAACCACGAAATTAGTTAGATAGTTCACTAGTTTTCCAGTTCGTTAGTTTTCTAGTCCCTCAGTTTCGATAGTTTACTAGTTCGATAGTTCGTTGGTTCTCTGGTTTTTTTATTGATAAAATAGTCTCCCAATCAATAGCTAACCAAATAACTCATCACCAATAACCGTTTTACATCCATGGATTTCGCTTCAGGTCGGCCACTGTTGCCTGATCCAATCGATTAATTAATTCTTTAGCTAGATGGATGGTGGCCTTAAGGTCATCTAAACTGATAATTCCTTGATGACTATGAGCATAACGGACCGGTACTCCCATCACCATAGTGGGAACGCCTCCCAATCCCCTGGTTTGAATCACGCCGCCGTCGGTGCCGCCCCCTTCCCGTACTGCGGTCTGGTAGGGGATTCCTAATTCGGTGGCGGTTTGGACGGCCAGTTCAATTAACGCCCGGTTGGCGATCATGGATGGATCAAGATAACGCAGTTGCGGCCCTCCACCCAACTTGCCCTGGATAAGAGGTCCGCCGTCCGGGAAATCGTCCGCCGGCGCTCCTTCCAGTACCAGGCACACATCGGGTTCAGCAAGGGCAACTACCGAATGGGCGCCTTTCATTCCGTTTTCCTCCTGGACCGTACCGGCTCCGATGACCAGGTTCGGGTGGTCTGCGTCGATTTCCTTTAATACTTGAATTACAGCCGCACAACCGCTCCGGTCATCAAACGCTTTCCCGACAACAAAATTGGCGGGGCTAAGGAATCCTGCTTCAACAGCGGGAACTATCGGATCACCGATGCTGATGCCCAATGCTGAAATCTCTTCACCGCTGCGTGCTCCAATATCAATATATAGATCTCCCGGTTTCAGAGAACGGTTCCGTTCCTCATCGCTCATGTAATGAGGCGGTTTGGAACCGATTACGCCATAGTGATCCCCCTTTTTCGAACGAATGATCACCCGTTGGGCAACTAGCGCCGGAGCCCACCAACCGCCCAACGGGACGACTTTTAAGTATCCGGAAGGTAAAATTCCCCGAACCATTAACCCTACTTCATCGAGATGAGCGGCCAATAAAACCTTGGGAATCTCGGAACTCCCTTTATGAAAAGCCATGATACCGCCGAGATTATCATAGGAAATCTCCGTCCTTTCGGCCACCGCCTTTTGAAAAACCTCCCGCACCTCTTTTTCATATCCTGAAGGACCGAATGCATTTGATAAATCGAAGACCAGTTGTTCCAATGAAGTCATATTGCGTTCCCTCCAAAATAAATACTTATTGCAAATCGTTGTATGTAAAGTTGCAGATTTCATTGCTAATTCCTTCAGTATATTATTAGTATTTCATGAAAGATTCACCTCAGAGGTATTTAAATGAAAAAGACATACAATATTTGGCGATAATTTCATTAATCGCTACATAATTGTACATCCTTTGATGATTTTTTGCTATTTCGAGGATGCTTTGTTCCGCGTTTCGTGTTCAGCGTTCATCGATTAAGCATGGAATCTAAGTCTTTGAACTCGGAACGCTGAATGATAGACCCAAAACCTTGAACTCGAAACCCGGAACGTTGAACGATAGACCCAAAACCTTAATTCGCATCCATTAGAATTAATTCTTCGATACTCTTTCCCGCAAATTCAGCTGTTTCCCCTGATAATATTCGATGATCCCTTGAAAGATACCGACAGCCGCATTTTCCCGGAACTCATCCGTTTTCAGCACTTTCTCCTCTTCAAAATTGGAGAGATACCCCATCTCCACCAAAATACTGGGCATCTGCGTTTCACGGATCACAACAAAATCATTGGTTTTCACCCCTAAACTTACCAGTCCCGTATTTAAGGCCAAATTAGCGGCAACCTTTTCCGCCAGTAACATACTTTCTAAGCGCCCGGGGAGGTGATAAATTTCACTCCCGTGAATCGAATAGTTTCTATGATTATTGGCATGCACACTGACGAACAAATCCGCGAACAAATAATTAGCCAGAAAAGCCCGTTCATAAAGGCTGACATAATCATCACTCCAGCGGGTCATAACCACATGGGCGCCCGCCCCTTCCAATAATTCCTTCAGCCGCATGCTGACATCCAAATTTATATCTTTTTCACGGGTTCCCTGCCGGCCGATGGCGCCCATATCAACCCCGCCGTGTCCGGCGTCAATGACGATAGTCTTCCGGACGATGGGCGACTTTTTAAATGAGATAATGGTATAGCGCTGGTCCGCCGAGATCTTCTGGTCGTATCCGGCACAGTTGGCCAGATCCACTAAAATACGGGCATTATTTGAAGAATCGGTAACCAAACGGATTCCTTTGACTTGATCATCCGTAACATCGGGGGTCCGGACACCCGGAAGAAACTTAGCACATGGTAATTCGATTTGGAGGCGTTCCGGATTATGTAATCTTTGGAACGTATGGACGATTGCGCCGCCAGTTTGAATTATCAATTTGCCGCCGGAGTCGGTTTCAATCCAATGAACGCCGGAAATTTGCTGGGTTGATCTGATTTCCAGTTTATTTGGATCTCCGGGTGAGCGCAACACGAAACAAGGTTCGTCGGATAATGTATCCACGACTACCTTAACGGTTTGCGAATCAATCTGATTCAAATGCACCGAATCAACCCACTTGCCATCACCGGGAAGGGAAGTAATATTTTCAGCCAATGTGGCCCCTTTTAAGTTAAGCACCAAGCGATTCGGCTCTTTCTCCGTTTCCAAATGGAAAAGAGCCGGATTTGACGTTTTGATAACTAATTTACGCTCCTGATCCTGCTCAAATCCTATGTCCTCGATGAAATAATTAAATACCAGGAGGGTCCGGCCGGTTTGTTCCGGATCTTGGATGAATCTGAAGCCGGATTCCCTTTTCAAATCAAATACGACCCGTAGTTGCTTTTTATCCATTTGACTGACACGAATCCCGGAGATGACCGGATTTTCGGAAGCAACCTGGCCCATTGCAAAATGTTTGGTTACCCCGGCCAGATCAATCACCAGGCGTCTGGGGTTTGATAATAAAAATTGGTCAATCTTCAATTTTCGGTTTCCCGTTAACAAAAAGGCCGGCCGATCTTCGTATTTGACATTCTCGATTCCAAGCAGGTAATTTTGATCCCAGTCCAAAGAAATGCGATTGCGATCCCAACTTTTTACAACCAATCCCAACCGCGTCATAAATTGTACTGGAAGCCACAACTGGCCGTTCCGTTCGAAGGGCGCAACCGGAAGCGATCTTTTTTGGCCATTTACGTAATATATGGTTTTACTTTCAAACATTTGAAAGCTCAGTTCGCCGAACTTAAACTGAATGGTTCCCCGTACCCGGTTCCAATCGCAGGTAACCGGGAAGTACTTGGTCAAAAACGGCAGATTGACGTAATTGTATCTGTTTCTTTGGACTGCTCTGATTTCGGGGCCTAATTTTTCGCCTCCCAAGTATAAGGCGACGGAACGAATGGGAGTTGCTCCGTGTACCACTGAAATCTTCGGGATGAAATTGGCGGCGGCAAACGTTAATATTATGAATCCGATTCCTAGCAACAATTTTCTGATCTTCAAAACGCTCCCACCTTTCAACGTCATCATTCGCTTCCGGCATGCGAAATCCTGCCGGCTGGAATTCATGGTAAAAATTTACTAATTTTACATTGCATTCTGGCTGCAATAAGCGATGATTCCTTCAAAAATACTCCTGGTTGCGTTATCTTTAAAATCATTGCGGTTTAAGAGCGTCTCCTCCGCAAAATTTGATAAGTATCCAAGTTCCACCAATATACTGGGCATTTGGGTTTCAACCAGCACCGCGTAATTATTAAACCGTACCCCACGATTGATCAATTTGGTTCCGGCGACCAGCTTGGTCATTACTTGTTCGGCCAATTTTTTTCCGGCAGGTTTCTGATAATATATCTCAATTCCGCGGATATTGCGGTCACCCGTATAACTATTGCAATGAATACTAATAAACATATGGGCGAAATTAATATTGGCAATCATTGGCCGTTCGTACAGACTGATATATCTGTCATCTTTGCGGGTTAAAATCACGCAGGCCCCCGCATCATCCAGTAATTCTTTGAGACGCATGACCACGTCCAAAGTAAAATCCTTTTCCCGGGTTCCCTGAGCGCCGCATGCTCCGGGATCAACCCCTCCATGGCCGGCGTCCAACACCAATACTTTGTTCAACAATACGGAATTCCGAAACCGAATCACTAAATCGCGTTGATCTTTGGAATCCTGAATTTCGTATAAAACATGTTCATTGAGACTAATTATAACTCTGATTTTGGTTGGTGATATGGTAATCAATTGAATTCCCTTAACGGCCTGACTCTTAATGATTGGAGCCGCCAGTCCCGGAGCGAACCGGAAATAGTTCAGGTCAATCTGAATCTGTTCTTGATTTTTAAGCTTGCTCACCGTTTTTACCAGTTCGCTGTCGCCCGCAATCTTCAATTGGCCGCCGCCATCATTTGACCAGGAAATGCTCTGAATAGTCTGTACGGTCCGGACTTCTATCAGATTGGAGGTATCCTGAGGCTGAATTACGTAACACGGAGTCTCATCCAGAAGATCAAGCACCACTCGGACTGTCTGGTGATCAAACTGCGCAACCCGGACTGTGCTTACCCATTTGCCATCTCCGGCAACACGGAGATCATGGGTATCTAAAGTCACGCCTACGAGATCGATGAATATCCGGTTGGGTTCGGAGACGGTCTTTACACTGTATTCCGTAGAGAGCGAAGTTCCGATTTGAACCTTACGGACCGGGCCTTTTTGAATGAACTTCAATCCGGTAACAAATCCGTTTAAAACAATGGTAAGCCGGTCTTCCTGATTTGGATCGCGAATGATCCGGTAGCCGGTAAGCCGGTCTAAATCCAGGACCAATCGCAAATCAGTTTCATTCCTGACGCCCAACCGGACTGTTTTTACCATTTCACTGCCGGAGATCCGGTTGTCAAAGGCCGGATGAGTCTTTACATTTGCCAAATCCACCACTAACCGATCCGGTTTTTGGATTAAATTGCTTTCCCTGATCATGAGCGGCCTGGATCCAATCAACAATAAAGCAGGCCGGTTCTGATAAGTAACCGTTTCGATTTCCAACAGGTAGTTGTCCGCCCAATCCAGCCGGAGTTCATTGGGTTCATCCTTTTGAACCACCAATCCAAACTGGATTAAAAAATCAACTGGCAGCCATAATTGGTCATCCTCTTCGAATACCGGGGCCGGCAGCTCTTTTTCAACTCCGGCTCGAATGTATTTGGTTCTATCTTCAGTCAAAGTAAAATTCCATTTTCCAAAACGAAGCTCAATATTGCCGGTATCCGGATCCCAACGGCTGATAACGTGGATATACTTGTTTAAAAAAGTGAGATTGATATATTTCATACTCCCTTTTTGAACAGCCTTTACCTCGGGAGTCAATAGCATATCTCCAAACTTTACTGTGACCTGGTTTGACTCAACCGCCCCCGTTACCGGCGCAATCCCGAAAAATAACAGCCCGAAAATAATGATTTTCTTAAATATCAACCACCTTCACCCTTCCAAGACAATAAAACAAAATACCGTATGGGAATTTTTTCACTCTTGACAATACATTCCCCTTATTCAATTGTTTCCAGATTGGCATACTCCAGGATGAGTGATTTGATTCCCAAACCTGGAAAAGCTACTTTTACTTGAGCGCCAGGACCAGCGCCTTCTTTGGAGATGACGGTTCCCACTCCCCATTTGGAATGATTCACCTTGCATCCGGGCTTTATGGCGTCCGGATCTCCTTTGGGGCTTCCATTGCCGGCTCCTGTTTTATTTCCGAAGCTCCCTTTCTCCAATCCCCTTGAAACGGGCTTTGAAGATGTAAACAACTGGGAACTGCTGCCGTCCAAACTTGCCTTTATATTAATTATCGTCTCTTTTGGCAATTCCATTAGGAAACGTGATGGAATTGATGAGTTAAAATTGCCATACATGGTCCGCATGCCGGCGTATGTAAGATAAAGCAATTGTTTGGCCCGGGTAATGCCTACATAGCAAAGGCGGCGCTCTTCTTCCAGTTCCGATTCCTGTAACGCCCGGTTATGAGGGAACAATCCTTCTTCCAGACCCACCAGGAAAACCACCGGGAATTCCAATCCTTTGGCGGAATGCAGGGTCATCAGCACCACTGAATCAGCCTCCGCCTGGTATTCATCCACATCAGCCACCAAAGCCACTGTTTCCAGAAATGCCGCCAAAGTCCGATCATCACTATTCTTTTCGAATTCAACGGTTAGCGCCAAAAACTCCTCCAGATTTTCCAGCCGGCCTTGGGCCTCAATCGTTGCCTCATCCCGTAAATCCTGGAGATAACCGCTTTCTTTTAAAATCAATTCGGCGAGTTCGGTTACGTTCTTGTTGGCCTTTGCCTGTATCCAGCCCTCCAACAACCGTCCAAACTCCTTGAGCGGTTTAATCCCCCGGGATGTCAGGCTGGGAATCTCGTCGAGATGGTCAAACCCTTCCAAAACGCTATAATTCCCGTCTCCCAGAAAGAATAAAAACCGCTCGAAACTGGCATCCCCAATGCCCCGTTTCGGGACGTTGATGATCCGGGTTAAACTCACAGTATCCTGGGGGTTGTACACCAGCCGCAGGTAAGCGATAATATCCTTGATTTCTTTGCGTTCGTAAAACCGGAAACCGCCGATAATCCGGTACGGCATGCCATACTGAATCATAACTTCTTCAAAACTGCGAGACTGGGCGTTAGTCCGGTAAAGAAGCCCGAAATCGCTATATTTACGTCCCCCGGATGCAATCAGCCGGCGGATCTCATCTACTACAAAACGGGCCTCGTCCCTTTCATCCGCCGCGGGATATAACCGGATCCTTTCTCCCTCCCGGTTCTCGGTCCAAAGCTGTTTCGGTTTCCGTTCCCGGTTGTTTTTGATGACCGTATTGGCGGTTTCCAGGATATTTTTGGTGGACCGATAGTTTTGTTCCAGCTTTATCACCCGGACCTCCGGGAAATCCCGTTCGAACTCCAGAATATTCCGGATGTCGGCTTTCCGGAAGCTGTAAATAGACTGGTCATCATCCCCTACCACACAAAGATTATGGTATTTAGTAGCCAGCAAATTGACCAGTACATATTGGGCGTGATTGGTATCCTGGTACTCATCAATCATGATATACCGGAAGCGTTCCTGATACTTCTCCAGCACCTGGGGCATTTCCCGGAACAATCTGACGGTCATCATAATCAAATCATCAAAATCCATCCCGTTATTCCGGCGCAACTTCTTCTGATAGACTTGATACACTTCGGCAACCGTGTTGCTCCAAAAGTCGTACGCCCCGCGGCTATATTCCTCCGGCCCCTGCAGTTCGTTCTTGGCTGCTGAAATGGACGCAGCCAATGCTTTGGGATGATAGTTTTTATCGCTGAGATTCAATTCCTTCAATACATTTTTCAACAAGGTCTGTTGATCCTGGCTGTCGAAGATGACAAAGTTCTTATCATAACCCAAAGTACCTATCTCTTGCCGTAATATCCGGACACAGGCGGTATGAAAGGTGGAAACCCAGATCCCGGCCGTCGCCTGCCCCACAATAGCTTCAACCCGCTCCCGCATCTCCTGGGCGGCTTTGTTGGTAAAAGTCACCGCCAGAATCTGCCACGGCTGAACGCCCTGGCTTAATAAGTATGCGATGCGATGGGTCAGAACCCGGGTTTTACCGGATCCGGCCCCCGCCAAAATAAGAAGCGGTCCCTCGGTATGACAGACCGCCTCGCGTTGCGGGCCGTTTAAATTGGCTAACATATCCATCCATATCACTCCAGTAAAATAAAATCAGGAATCCTTTCATCGTGGAAAGAAGAATTCCTGATTGGAAGCTTATTTTCCTGCAAGACGCAATTATTTTTGTTTTTGATACACCCGGATATAATCGATATAATAATCCAGCGGAAATTCCGTACCGGTGGGGTCGCCCCCGTTGCTCCCGCCAATGGCCAGATTGACTATCATATACATGGGCAGCCTGAAAGGATTATGTTCACCCCTGGTGGCCTCATTAACATCGAAATGAAGGGCTAATTTTCCGTCACAGAATAATTTAATCGCATGAGCGTCCCATTCCATAATCCATATATGGTATTGACTCTCCCAGCCCGGTTTAAAACCGTCTACCATCTGAACATCCGAATACCAATAAGTTCCGAAGTATACATTGGCCAGTATCTTTCCCTTATAATACTCCATCATGTCAATCTCGCCGCATTCCGGCCATTTCCCGTCATTGCCCGTACCCAGCGCCCACCAGGCCGGCCAGCTGCCGCTAACACAGGGAATCCTGGCCCGCAACTCAAACCGGCCATATTGAAACTTGCGTTTCGTGAACAGGCTGGCCGAGGTATATTCATAATAATCATATTCCTCCCGTCGGGCTTGAATTACAAGATTGCCATCAACAATTTTCGCGTTTTCCGGCCGATTGGTATAATACTGCTCCTCATTATTTCGGATATAGCCAATTTCATAATCCCATTCCGAAGTATTGACGGTCTTCCCGTCAAACTCGTCGCTCCAAACCAGGGTCCAATCGGAGGGTGTATTTTTAGAAGCGTAGACGGTAAATGAAACCAGGAATAATGTTGTAAGAAAAAAAGATAATAGAATTTTTTTCATTCATTTCACTCTTCTCATTTTTAGATTCCAGTCTTCCTAAGATATCGGCAATTATTGTAAAGAATATTAAGGAGTTTCATTAGTTATCTGATTACCATTGAATATACTCTTTCCCACCTTACTCGCCGTCCAGAGGTTCACAGCCGCTATCATTGCCGCTGCGACGAAAATGGCCTCGTAGCCCCAAGCTTCCCAGAGCAAACCTCCCAATGCCGGAATCGACATGGCCACAAAATGATCGAGGGATACTCCCAATGATAAAGTTGGGGTGAAGTCTTCCTCATGCACCAATTGCTTGTGCAGGTAAGTAGTACGAGCCATGGAAACGGCAAATAAAACCTGATCCGCAATATAACAAAGATACACCAAATAAACCCCCAAGCTCCCCAAACCCAAATGCCCGGCAAAGCCGTAAACTAAACACACCATAATCAAGCTTAACGCTTCCCCGATTAAGATCGGCCGCTCGCCAATCCTGTCAATCATCCGTCCCAGCCAGGGTTTGAAGAAAATGCCGATGACCGATGAAACCAGCAACAGAATTACAAAAGTTCCTTCGCCTTGGCCGTAAATCTTAATCAACACCCAAGGAGCGAAGGTCAAAAACACCTGTTTCCTGGCGCCGAAAAGGACCGATAACCAGTAAAACAAAGCATACTCTTTCCGGAAAACCAGCCTAAATCTCGGCCGGTTCTCTTTGGGCCGTTTTAAGGCTTTAATGGCAAACACACTGGTCGCCGCCAATAGGGCAAAAAAGGCTGCCATCCGGAACATCGTGTTATATCCAAGTTTTAGCCCGCCCATCACCAACAACACCAAACCGAGACCGAAAATGTAGGCGGCGGTGTTTACCCCATTTAATAAACCTAGGCTCCGGCCGACATTTTTTTTATCCGACAACCTAACGGAGACACTGGATGAAAGCGGTAGATAAAGATGGGTTCCCACACTCCAGATCAACATGCTGCAAACCATCCAGGTCATGCGCGGCTCTCCGCCCCAGTTGGAAAATGACTGCCCGGCCAGGCCCAGAGAAACCAAACCAATGGCCGTGGCCAGCATTCGTACATCAGCCATAAACATCAATAATCCCGATATGACAGCTACCGTAAACCCGGGAAACTCCCTGGGAAACTCCAGATAACCCCGAACTCTCGCCGAAATATGAAATACTTCGTTCAAGTAATTATTGAAAATCGGGTCGTAAATCCCGCTGGTAATGCCGAAAAAAAGCCAGCAAAGCACCAGCAGCTTATATTCACCGGTGAGACCGGACCACCATTTGCGCATCCAGTTTGCTCCTTAATATCTTGTTTCAATTCCAACAGCCTTGATCCGTTTGTCCATGAAAAAGCTCAATAAACATTGGATCATTCTCGATTTCCGGTAAATACCCTTCAAAAAAATAGCGCGATCCATTTTGAACTCCAGCAAAAAAGAGATACTCCCATCGCTTAGGAATACCTCTTTTTATCTTCTATTTATGTTTCAGTACAATCCTTAATCTTCACCCCGGACTTTTTTGCTCATTTCAAGCTTAACGGCTTTATTGGCGTCTTGGCTTGCTCCTTCTTGCTCCAATTGAGGTTCCTGAGATCGGATCTCACGGGGTTTGGGATGCCCCTTCCGTAAATCAGCCTGAACTCCGACTTCTTTTCCAACATCGTTTGGAGTAACTTGTTTCCCCACTCTACTCACCTCCCGGTCTATTTTTCCCCAAAACTATATATTATTCCGGTACCATCCCCAAAATAAATTCCCGCCTCCGGTGAAAGAGGGGGAACTGGTTTAAAAATGAGTTATACTGTTATTTTTAGGAACCGGAGCATGCCATGATTTCCATTGGAAAACGCCATTTCTTACCTGTTACCTTACTAAAGTCCCTGGAAATTAAAATCCTTAGAGATCAGAAAATCCTTCCGGATTTTAATCCCCAAGGATAAAAACCGCTTAAAACTTAAAATTATAAGGCGCCAATCGCCTGTACCCAAGCAAAGGGGTCGGCAGCTTTACCATATTGAATATCCACCAGTTTGGTATACAGTTCCCGGGTAACATCCCCGACTTGGTTATTGTTCACCAAGTAGTTTTTATCTCTAAAATACAATGAACCAACCGGCGAAATGACCGCTGCGGTTCCCGAACCGAACGCTTCAGTGAGCGAACCGCCTTGCAGCCCTTCAACAACCTCATCAATGGAGATCGGCCGTTCCTCAACCTGATAACCCAAGCTTTGGGCCAATTGGATTACGGAAGCCCTAGTTATTCCAGGAAGAATTGAGCCGTTAAGGTTCGGAGTCACCAGTTTCCTGCCGAAAACGAAAAACATATTCATGGATCCGACTTCTTCAACATATTTGTTTTCGCGGGCATCCAGCCATAAAACTTGGGTAAATCCTTTTTCGGCGGCTTTGGCAGCTGCCATTAAACTGGCGGCATAATTCCCTCCGGTTTTGGCCTCGCCGACCCCGCCGATGACGGCCCGGGTATAAAAATCCTCCACATAAAGGCTTATCGGATTAAAACCTTCTTTATAATAGGCTCCTACCGGACTTAAAATAATGAAAAATAAATATTCAGAAGCCGGATGCACCCCTAAGGCCGCACCCAATCCCACCAGCGTTGGACGGATATACAGGGAAGTGCCCGGCGCCTTCGGAATCCAACGTTTTTCCAGGTTGACCAGGGCTTTGACGCTCTCCAAAAAATATTCCTCGGGAAATGGTTCCATGCACATCCTCTTGGCTGAAGAATACATCCGTTTGGCATTTTGCTCGGGACGGAACAATAAAATACGGCCGTCGGGAGCTACATAAGCCTTCAAGCCTTCAAAGATCTCCTGACTGTAGTGAAGGACCACGGCTGCCGGATTTATTTCAAAAGGAGTATAAGGGCCGATCTTAGACTCAACCCATCCCTTCCCCGGTTGAAATCTCATGGTAAACATGTAATCGGTAAAAACCTGACCAAAGCCTAGTTTCCCCGGATCTGAATATAAGGGTTTCAGTTCATTATCCAGGATTTTCTCAATTTGAATCTGCATTTTAATACTCCCTTTCTTTCGTATAGGCATCCTTCAACCTGGACCTCTGCTTACTATATAAGTCGAAATATTAATTTGAATTTATAAAAGACTACCGGTATTCCAAAATTCGCATCAATTTTGCAACCGTCAAATCAAGTTTTGTAGCCATCTCGTAGCTTTCTTCATCTTCCAAGCAGGGCGAACCGGAAGAACTCAATAAGTCCTTTTTAATTTCACCCAATTCCTTTTCAAACTGCAATAATTCGTTTTCCAACATGCAACCACCCAAAAAAGTTATCAATATACTGATTATATTGATAACCGGATAGGATTGCAAACCAAGGTAAAGCCATAAAGAGCGCTTTTTCACCACACTACAGCGCAAAAATTTAACTTTTCGACCGAAACCAACCGCTTTGCATTTATTAATTAAATTTTAAGTTGAAACAGCTTCGATTCCGGTGGAACCGAATCCACCTTCTCCCCGGACCGAATCTCCCAACTCGGAGACCAAATCCCAAGTGATCCGGTAAATCGGGAAGAAAGCCAACTGGGCGATCCGGTCGCCGGGCTTGACGACAAAATCATTCCGGCTTTCATTCTTTACCAGGCAAATAATTTCACCCCGGTAATCGCTGTCAATCACTCCTACAGCATTTGATAATGAAATACCATGTTTTGACGCCAATCCGCTTCTGGGAAAAACCAATGCCACCATATCCGGGCTGGGAAGTTCAATTGCAACCCCAGTAGGGACTTTACCGTTTTCTCCGGCCGGGATTACAATCGGTTCCCCGCAGCAGGCATGGAGATCCATCGCCGCAGAACCATCGGTAGCGTAAAAAGGCATTGGTATTATTTGGTTGATTAACGGCGATACGGCTTTTACCTTTATTGAAATTTTAGAAGTCACTGTATTTTTGCCTCATGAATTCAGAATCCTCCGGAAAAGGCCCAATAGCTGCCAATATCATTTTTTGCTCGCCAAAAAACTGCCGGGCAACCCGTAAAATCGCTTCCTGAGTAACCGTTTCTATTTTCGCCACACTTTCTTCCGGTGTAAGCAACTGATCGCCGAATAACTCCGTTTTTGCAATCCGGCTCATCCGGTTGCAGGTACTTTCCAAACTTAATAAGAGATTGCCCCTTAATTGATCCTTCGCCCTGGTTAACTCCGGTTCCTCCACCAACTCTTCGGTAAAACGGCTGATTTCCCTTTTAATAATTCGCAGGACTTCTTCATAATTATGTAAGCTGGTTCCGGCATAAACCGAAAAAATACCCGTATCTCGATATGAAGCATGGTTTGAACCGGTTACATATACCAGTCCCCGTTCTTCGCGCAGTTGTTGGAAAAGCCGGGAGCTTACACTTCCTCCTAAAATACTGTCCATTACAAAAACCGCATATTTATCGGGATGTTGCCGCCCGATACCTCTGGCCCCCAGACAAAGATGTACCTGTTCAATATCTTTCCGCTTGATGATTACCTCCGGATCCATCGCGGGAACAGGTGGAATCTCCTGTTTTTTCACACCGGACAGCGCAGAAAACCGCTGTTCAACTTCTGCCACAATCTGGTCAAATTGCACATTTCCCGCTACTGCAAAAACGATATTATCAGGTGTATAATGCTGTTTAAGATATTCATGGATTACCGCCCGATCAACCCTGCCGATAGTCGCCGGGGTGCCTAAAATGGTCCATCCCAGCGGATGACCTCTTAAAGCGGATTGGGCCAATATGTCATGGATGATGTCGTCGGGAGAATCCTCATAGGACTTAATTTCTTCCAGGATTACCGATTTTTCCTTTTCAATCTCGTCGGGGTCAAATAGCGATTGGGTAACCATATCCGATAGAAGATCGACTCCCAGCTTGAAGTGCTGGTCCAGCACTTTGGCGTAAAAACAGGTGTACTCTTTGGTGGTAAAAGCGTTCAACTGGCCGCCCACCGCATCAATGGTCTCGGCAATCTGTTTTGCAGTTCTGCGGGCAGTTCCTTTAAAGAACATATGCTCAATAAAATGAGAAACCCCGTTATAATAAGGATTTTCATAACGGGAACCGGAACCGACCCAGACTCCCAGTGATACGGAACGGACATGCGGAATGGTTTCACATATGATCCTTAATCCATTTGAAAGCGTTGCGCGTTGGTACATGTTCTTCCTTTATCATAATATTGTTATTTTAAAGCCCATTTTGCTTTAATAACTAAAGTTTCGCTTTGCTTTTCGTAAAATCCTCTTTTTGAACATTTACTCCGCTGATAATAATTTGATGGTCATGGTTTACAGTATTACCGTATTACAGTTAAGCTGGTGCAATGTACTTGAAGGTTTCGGCAATGATTTGCCGAATCGAAAAATAGTCCGATCTATATGCAATGTCATAAATTTTATCGCATCGCTTGATACTTTTTGTTGATACAGTAAAAAGAGATGCATCAAGTAAAGGAATTGTCATAGACAATTTTTAAATTAAAGATTCGTGAAAATAACCCTGTTAATTAGGATATTGAAAGGAGTCCCTGATGCAAGGCAATATAATAACGACGGTTTTAGCGTTACTTGTTTATGTAGCATCAGGTTTATTCGGCGGCAACACTAATCAAGGTATGCCATCCAATCCTTCCGGTTCTTACTCAACGGATTATAGCCAATCAACAAGTATTTTTCCCTTTGCGGGAAAACTTGCCGGCACCCAGGCCAATCTTCGTAAGGAACCTGTCTCCGGCAGTGAAACAACCGGAACCGTGGCGACAAACTCCCGTTTATTAGTGCTGAATCAAAAGAGCGGCTATTATTTAGTCCAAACTGATTCTAATCAGCAAGGCTGGTTGCCTTCCTGGATGGTTTCAAAAACGAACTATGCCGCCACAAATACTACCAATAAAATAATTGCCGGTTATTATGTGGAGAATTACAAAGACGATCCTGTGGGATATCAAGTCCTGGCCCAAAATTTAGCGGCTATCAACACTGTAATTCCGTTCTCGTATAAAGTCGATCAGTATGGCAGTATAAACGGCAGCCATTATTCGAAGCCGATGACTTTAGCCCGTTCCAACGGTATCAATACTTTGGCGTTAGTTAATAACATCCAGGGAAGCAATTTTGACAGCAATGCCATCCACCGTATGCTGACCAATTCAAGCGCCCGTTCCAAGGCTATCAGCGGGATCGTCCGGGTAGTACTGGAGAACGGTTATCAAGGGGTAAATATTGACTTTGAAAATGTCCCCAGTCGCGATCGGAGTTACTTGACAACGTTTTTCAAGGAATTGTCCGCCGCCCTGCGGCCGAAAAATCTGTTGGTTACGGCTTCCCTCCCGGCGAAAACATATGACGATACAAAATCACAGCACTCGGGAGCTTTTGATTACAAGAGTTTATCCCTTTATCTGGATCAAGTCATGATAATGACTTATGATGAACATTATGCGGGCGGTAGTCCCGGGCCGGTAGCGTCTTACCCTTGGGTGGAAAAGGTAATTAAATATACGCTGCAGTGCTTCCCGGCGAATAAAATTGTAGTAGGGATCGCTGCGTATGGTTACGATTGGGGTTGGGGCTCCGGAAAGGCCTTAAATTATAAAGGCATTCAAAATCTGATTGCCAAACACAAAATCACCCCAAAATGGCACGCCACATACAAAGTGCCGTATTTCACTTACAGCAGTTGGGGGATTAAACACCAGGTTTGGTATGAAGATCATTATAGTACTGCGAGTAAAATGCAATTGGTCAAAAATTATGGCTTGCGGGGAGTAGCTGTGTGGCGCTTAGGCTATGAGGATCCAAAAATCTGGAGTACAATTCAGCAACAATTGTAAGAAGTGTGATAAACCCTATTCTTAACAAAAAAGCGCCCGCTTCCACCGCAGAAGTTATGTGAAAAAGCAAGATGAATAATTTTTGTTTTACTGAAGCAACCTTTTTCACATAACTTTTCCATCAAGTAAAAGAGGCTGGTCCAAGGGATAGCCTCTTTTTTGTGTTTTCTTTCAAACTATAAAACCGACGAAACGGTGCCTGGTTCCAAACCTTTTTTGCGGAGCTCGCGGATTATGTCTTTTATTACGGTTTTAGTCACGACAGTTGGATGAAACAGGATGATTCCACCGGATTCAATCTTTGAAAGAACGCGTTGCATCATGATATCCGGCGCCGGTTTTTTCCAATCCACCGAATCAACTGACCACATAATGGTCCGGTACCCTATTTCTCCGGCGGCGCTGACAATTTGGGAGGTCAATTCGCCGTAGGGAGGAGCAAATAAAGACGCCGGTTTCTTTCCGGTGACCGTTTGAATTAAAGCGGTATTTTCAAGAATTAGTTTTTTTAGTTGATCCCGGTTCATTTGAGCAGGGTGTCCGTGATACAACCCGTGATTGGCCAACTCATGCCCGGCGGCGGCTATTGACTTAACCATCTCCGGAAAGGCCTTCACCCAGGTCCCCACCAAAAAGAAGGTGGCCTTTACCTTCTCTTCTTGAAAGATTCGCAGCATTTCCGGTAGATACTCCTCGCCCCAGGCAACATTCACTGCCAGCGCAACCCTTGAAGAATCCCGTCTCCCGGAATAAACCGGTTTAAAGTACTCTTCGGAGATGGGCGGTGAAATATTATTTATCAGCACCTTTAAGCTGACACCGGATTTCGCCGTACAAACCTTGTTCACAGTGGCCGCTATATCCACTTTTCTCCCGGACTTGGCCGGTATGATCTCACCAGTCTCCGGGAAATAGCTGGCATTTTGCGGCTCACGATCGATTCGTACGGCCATTGATTTAACGACCCTGGTTACCTCATCCGGAAGCAGTCCTCCGACAGGATACTCTTCCAATCTCACGCCGGCTTTCACACCGATAATTTTCCGGGACATATGTTTCCAGCTTATAAAAATCCCGGTCACCAATAACACGCCAAGGAACAGATAAATTCCGGCACGAAGTTGTTTCGGTCCCAGAAAAAAAATCACCATATTCCCCACCCCCATTATCGGTTTAGTTTTATTCAGATTAGGGGTGAGATATTACATATATCCGACTAATCATTCTCCGTACTTTCATTAATAAGGTATTTAGCTGCTACGGTTTGAATGGAGCAAGGAGACGGCAAACCCTTATGTAACAATTGCAAAGCTTCCAGATCAGATTGCCAGACGATATCTCCGGGAGCAACCAGGAGAAGGCTCCCCTGTTCATATGAGGTTAATAATTGATTATTCTTCAAATAATAATGCTCCTGGCACTTGACAGTGGCATATAAACGCATCAGCGGCGGAATATCAACCGGTCGAAACCACAATTTGATTTCTCTCTCGGCATCCCCGAGGTTGGCTGACGCATGAATCAGGTTATCCATCCGGTCGCCAAGGAAATTTCCCGCTTCGTCTTTAATGGGAACAATAGTTCCCAGCGCCCGGATGCAGCCGGGCTTGTTGTCCCGCGCATTATGCGGGTTCGTTGGTCCAGCGATATCCCGGATTTTTTGAATCGCCCCCGGTCCTTGATAAACAAAAGCAACTACCCGGCGTTTGTCTGGCTCATTGGGATAATGGACATTGCCACGGATATACTCGATCAATGACGGATAAAACCCTTTGCCCCGGTGCTCGGCATAATGCTCCTCAGCCAGCATTTGGCTGACCTGAACGATCTTAGCTCCTGCAAAACGAAGGGCGGTATGAAATTCAGATAGTTGCGATAAAACATACCCGGTCAAGGAGTTCTTCAGGGCATCGGGTTTAATAAGGACAAGCGTTTGTTCAAGTTCTGTTAAGTTCATAGCTGTTTTTTCCTTTCTTATTTTTTTATCAATATCTTTACGATTAAGTCCCCCGCCCGCTCCATTACTCCGGGCGGTCCGATCATTTCTTTAATTTTGGCAAGTTCATGGCGAATTTTGGTGCTGAACTGTTTATCGGTTAAAATCTGATACAGGGCCTCTCTGATATTATCGGGGGTTAAATCGGTTTGCGTAAATTCCGGCACTACCTTGCGGCCAAGAATCAAATTCGGCAGTCCGATGATTATCGGTTTCCCTTTATGCTCCGGTGATTCCAGCCGTTTATAGATAAAAAACGTAAGCTTGGAAAGCTGATACACAATCACCATCGGAGTGTTTAAAATAGCCGCCTCCAAAGTGGCGGTGCCCGATGCGATTACTGCTCCATCCGCGGCTGCCAGTAAATCATAAACTCCGGTTGACACAAGATTTACTTCAACAGAGTAACTTTTTAGCAAGCTATTCAGCCAATCCCGGTTAATTGAGGCGGCCACAGGCACTACCCATTTGATTTTAAGAACGGTGTCCAATTGCTGCGCGGCCGTTAACATCGGGGGCAGCAACCGCTGGATCTCCTGCCGCCGGCTTCCCGGTAAAAGGGCCACCAGTTTTTCTCCGGGCGCAATTCCTATTTGGGAGCGATAATCGGCTGGTTTAATTTGGCTGTGAACCCGGTCAATCAATGGATGGCCGATATAAGTAACTTCGGTTCCAAATTTCCGGTAAAATTCGGCCTCGAAAGGCAATACAGCCATCAAAAGCCTGACTCGCGCCGCTAGCTTGACTGCCCGATCCTGTCCATAGGCCCAGGCTGATGGTGAAAACATACAAACCACAGGAATGCTCCGCTTTTTAGCTTCTTTGGCCAGTGGAAGGTTAAAGCCTCCCGAATCCAGCCAAATTATCAAATCCGGGGGGCGGCGATCCCATTCCGTTCCAATTTGCTGCAAAAGCTTTTTCATTTGCCGGATATTTTTGAGGGCTTCAATAAATCCGATGGTACTCCGGGATAGGGGATCAAATAAAACTTCCATCCCCGCACCGGCCATCCGCGGACCGCCAATGCCCCAGAAAACGGCTTCAGGAAGCAGCCGCCGGATGGATTGAATCAATACTTCACCATGCATATCCCCGGAAAATTCACAGGTGGATAAGAAAATAAGCGGTGGTTTCATTCTGAAAATCCTCTAAATTTTTTTAGAAAGTATTCGCGATTTCATAACCTTTTACCTCTTTGACGCCGCTTCTTTCATTGAAATGCGTAAAATCCCTTGCATTAAATGAATCTCCGTAATCTGGAGGGGCCAGTCTCCCAATACGGAAAATTCCAACGGTATTTGGTTACCAAGCATGTTAAGGAAATCCTTGGGTACAACACGGCCGGCGATGGAAAGGCTTTCCGGATAGAAACGAATCGTTTTGCCGGTGGGATTTATTAATCTCCCTTCCAGCCATACAGGGACCTTGTTCCCTAGGAATACGGCCTGGCCGGTCAAACGGATTCGCTCGGAGTAGATTGCAACACCCAAAGCATATCCTGGATGCTTAAGGTTTAGATATTCTTGAAGGGCCTTCGCTTCAATCATTGCAGTGATAACAGTTTTTTCTGCCGCAATTATTTGCAGACGTTTTTTCTTAAATAACAGGGGCATATTGAAGGAAAAACCCTGATTCTCTAATTGAAACCGTAAATAATTCAAATCACTTATTCGACAGTTTCTGGCATTAACGTATACCTGTTTTACCCTGCCCTGAAAAAAATCCTTCATACTTAACCAGCCTATGGAGGCGTCTATTTTTGTCCGGGGAGCTTCACCGCGCAGACTCGCCGTCAGGGAAGAGCGAATCCAAAGATTTAACGCTATTTCAATGACAAAGATTAAGAAAACAATTATTATAACTGCGATTATGGCCAATCTAATCTTACGGCGTTCAAAAAGTTGTTGCAGATGAAGCATTGTTTCCTCCGAATAACTCTATTTTTTTATCACGAAAAGAAGTGTGATAAACTTATTCTTAACAAAAAGTGCACCCTTCTTCCAAAGAATATTTTCTAAATAGATTATGACGAATTTTATATTTTTAATCAAAAATCACCAAGTAACCTACATTGTTTAAAACCCCAATCATTGGATAAACTAACCAAAAGGTTCCCGCTATACTTTGGTAAAACGTTTATTCTGATTGTAACGTTATTTCAAAAACGTTTTATTACCTCTGGAGGTATCGAAGTTGATTCAATTTCAAAAACCCATCGGTTTTCTCGATAATGAGGATAAAGAGCTTTTCCAAAGTCCCTGCCCGCCTTTAGCTGATTTTACCACGCAAGACCCATGGCGTATTTTGCGAATCCAGGGTGAGATCGTTGAAGGTTTTGACGCCTTGTCGAAGATCGGACCGGCGGCCACTATTTTCGGTTCAGCCCGGTTTGGACCGGATAATCCTTATTATCAAGCCGGCGTCGAGATCGCCCGCCAATTGGCCACCGCCGGAATGGCGGTGATCTCCGGCGGCGGACCCGGAATTATGGAGGCCGCCAATTTAGGCGCGCACTCGATTCAGGGAACTTCCATCGGCTGCCAGATTCAGCTGCCCCGGGAACCGGCTCCCAACCCTTATCAGACTATTGCTTTAAAGTTCCGTTATTTTTTCGTCCGCAAACTGATGTTTATCAAATATTCAGTGGCCTTTATCATTATGCCCGGAGGGTTTGGAACCATGGATGAACTTTTTGAAGCCTTAACCCTGGTCCAAACCGATAAAATCGACCATTTTCCGATAGTACTCTATGGTTCCCAATACTGGAGCGGTCTTGTGAAATGGATGAACGAACAGATGATTCCGGGGGGAACAATTGAGGCGGAGGATCTGAGCCTGTTTACCCTGGCGGATACGCCGGCGGAAGCTGCCCGGATTGTCATTGACAACAGTCGGAAACATGGTTTTTTAAAAACACCGTGTGTTTAACCAGGATTTGCAGGATTAAAACCTTTATAAAAATCCCGTAAATCCGGTAACCTTGTTTTGGTCCTACTAAATTCACAAACTAATTTTGACGGGACTTACAGGATTTATTGGATTAAATCATTTTAAAATACTACCTTTGCTTTTATGAATAATCCCCCTAATCCCGTTAATCCTTCCAGCCAACCTTGTTTTGGGCCTATTAAGTTCACAAATCTTTTTTAAAGGGATTTATTGAATTAAACCGATTGAACGCTTATTTTTAAATAAAAAAATTAATGACCAAATTCCTATCGCCAATAAACCCACTCCCAGTAAATCAAACCATAACGGCTGAAATACCATGGTTTTATAACTGATTGTATAACCGGGTATATCCAATCCGAGCAAATCAACCGCGATAAATGACAGCGAGTTGGCCAATGCATGTCCCAGTATACATGGCAGCAAAGAACGGGTCTCATAAAACCACCAGCCCGCTACGACTCCCCAGGCGACTCCGGCCCAAAACTGCCAAGGATTTAAATGAAATAACCCAAAGAATAATGCAGAAATAGCAATTGCCCGATGGGGTTGATAATGTTTTAAAAAACCTTTAAGAAGGATCCCCCGGAATAACACCTCTTCAACTAAAGGAGCGATTATCACTGCCAGTAATATGGACTTCCAAACTATTAACGGATCGGATTTCGTAAAATTCTCAAATAATTCAGCCCAGTTATTATTCATGGGGATAAAAACGCGTAACAGGTTATCCAATTCGGACAATAGAATACTAACCCCGACTACTATGATTATCATGGGGACAATATAACCGATTTTCAATTCTGTCAATGAAAACAGCTTCTTTAAATTCAATTGATAACGGCGGTTGATCCAGAACAACAACAAAAAGAAGCCGACAATTTTACTGATCGTCTCAATTAATAAGAGGTTGTCTTTAAGCCCCAACGCTTCAAATAAAGATATGAAAAAAACTCCGGGAACTAAAGTAAACACTAAAATATAAAGCAATAACAATAGAACGGCTTGTAATATTTTAGGATTGTATTCCGGCCTTTCCGGCTTATCCATCGCTAAAAGCTCCTTGAATTAAAATCTGTCTACATCAATATCGGCAAAATCATGAAGAATTTTAGTCGAATCTATCCTCGAATAGGTTGACGCCGACTCAAAGCTGATTCTATCCGTTGACAACCGGTCCGCCCCGAACGGCATCCGGGCATCGCGGGCAACCCGGATCCTGGCATTTGGTTACGGCCGGATTCTTTTGGATCTCCCGGGTGATGATCTCTACAAATTCTCCGTAAGGATATACCTTCCAATGACTTTCCCCCACAACGGTTTGCTGTTCAATTGGTTTTACAAATTCCCTAAAATTATTGAACCCTTCGGAACAACTGCCGACGGCCACTTCAACGCAAGGATCATGTAAAGTCCGGGCCCATCTGCGAAACAGCCTTCGCCCCGCCTTTTCTTCAGCATGATGAATTGCGGTGGCCTTGGTTAAATCCACTCCGGCGAGTAAAACATAGGACTCCCGGAATAAAGCCATTTCTGTAAATGGAGCATAAACATCCAACGGCGTTTGTTTCGCAATCAGTCTTCCGGCATATGGTCCCAGCGCTGTAAAGGAGTTTAGGGGATGATTTCCCCGGATTTTCTCCGGATGTTCCAAAATACGGGCCGGTACTGCCCCCATGTCTTTCGAGATCATTGGGCTGTTTATGTCATAAGCCAAAGCCCGGTCCGGATTTTCCACCTTATCGCAATCACAAGCATTTTGTAGGTAACGTTTGCCGGATGGCGGGGGGACATCACATTCATAAGTAAAGGTCGGTACCACCAGCGTACATCCCGCTTCGAGAAAAGCCGTTATCAGAGTATCGGGACCGCCCTCCAAGTTTCCAAAGGATTTCAGCGACGAATGCAGACAAATAATACTATCATTTAATTTCAATTCCCCAATGGCATTCCGGATTTCCTTCAATCCGACGTATTGCATTTGCGACCCTCTTTTCCGGCTGAACCGTAACTGATAAAACGTTCTCGAAATACCGAACCATTCCAATTAAGGATGTATCAAAGTACCGCCTTCCTGATTGTAGCGATATTCCCTATCCCGGACGAACCGGACTAAATGAAAAACCTATTTGGACAGAATTTACGGATTATATTTGTTACGTTATATAGAGAACGTTTTACCAGAATTAAGAGCTTAAATTTCAGGCAACAAAAAGATTGCATTGAATAAGTCTTTCATAAATATAAATATATATGTATTACCTTTGAAAAATTCTATATCGTTTTTACCCAAAATCAATTTTTGGAAATACATTCAAAAACTCGCTGCGATTCGAGTGTACAGGAGTCTGTGCGGGTAATAGATTTTTGAAGCATATTAGTATATAGCCAGGTGATCTAAACCAAATATTATAGTTCTATGCTATAAAAAAGTGTTACTCGCACAGAAACCTAGCATATTATTGTGAAAAGGGGTAAATCATGAAGAAACTCTTACTCTTCCTGGCGCTATTCGTACTATATACAGCGGCGCCGTTTGCGCAAGCGGAGCACTGGACTCCGATGAACTCCACTGAAACCGGCAGCTACTTTTTTAATTCGGAAACCATTCGAGTTCAGGACTGGCATGCGGATTCCGGCAAGATATATGTGGATGTCTGGATTAAGGTAAAACATACATTTCAGGGAAAAACCCGCTATATAAACAGTCTGAAAGATAAAGGGGGTTCGGCCGCCGGTTATGAAAGGCTGGATTTTTCAACATATCATGTTCTTTTCGGTGATGGAGAAATGATGGTATTGACTGTTTGTGATCATGCCGGCAACGGTGCCAAAATTATGCAACTCAATGTGAAAGAACCAAAATGGGAAGAAATTGCGACAGGCTCCATCGCCGCAGGATGGTATCGTTCGATCCTGGAATACACTGCCGCAAATATTCACCGAATTATACATCAAGACATCCGGATATAAAAACCAAAACATGGCGATTTATTTTCTTTTTTATGTCTTGTAAAGAACGATAAAATTACCGTAACAGAGATCCCAGAATCCCGCGAATCAATTCCCTGCCCACGGTGGAAACAGCTTGTTTAGCCATTTTTTCCATTATGGTATCCCGGGGCCTGCCTCTTCTGCGGCTTCCATATCCCTGATAATCATAGCGCCGCTCTTCCGGATAAGTTTTTTGGGACTTTTGCTCCGGGATATTTTTCGGCTCTATTTGTTTCATTTTCCTTTGTAACACTTCATATGCGGATTCCCGGTCCACCATCTTCTCATACTGGCCGTATAATGGCGATTTTTCAATGATCTCCCGCCGCTTTCCGGGGGGTATCGGGCCAAAAAAGCTTCCGGGGCATATGATATAAGCCTTTTCCACAATAGAAGGACGTCCTTCATCATCCAAAAAAGAAACTAACGCTTCACCCACACCCAGTTCAGTAATGGCCTGCTCCACATCCAGGGCAGGATTGACCCGGAACGTTTCCGCCGCGGCTTTGACCGCTTTTTGATCCCTGGGAGTATAAGCGCGTAAGGCGTGTTGCACCCGGTTGCCCAATTGACCCAGAACCGTATCCGGAATATCCACTGGATTTTGAGTGACAAAATAGATACCTACCCCTTTGGAGCGGACCAGCCTTACCACCTGTTCAACCTTTTCCAAAAAGATCTTGGGTGCTCCGTTGAAAAGCAAATGAGCTTCGTCAAAGAAAAAGACCATTTTGGGTTGATCCAGATCACCGACTTCGGGGAGTTCCTCAAAAAGCTCCGCCAACAGCCACAGCAGAAAGGTTGCATACAGCACCGGGGACTGGAAGAGCTTGTCCGCCGCCAATATATTGATATATCCTAAACCTCTACCATCAGTCTTCATCAGATCCGAAATCTGCAATGCCGGCTCACCAAAAAACTTCTCCGCACCCTGCGCCTCCAGTGTCAACAATCCGCGTTGAATGGCGCCAATGGTCTGCTTGGAGACATTACCGTATTCAGTGGTGAATTCGGCGGCATTGTTCCCCACATATTCAAGCATTGCCTTCAAGTCTTTCAAATCCAAAATCAACAATCCATTATCATCAGCGATTTTAAACACAAGATTCACAACCCCGGCCTGGGTCTCATTTAAATCCAGCAACCGTGAAAGCAACAACGGCCCCATTTCCGAAATGGTGGTCCGCACCGGATGCCCTTGCTCGCCAAAGACATCCCAAAACTGTACCGGATAACTTTGAAAGGCAATATCTTGAAGATCAATTTTTTTTAAACGTTCTGCCAATTTAGGATTCATGGTTCCCGGCTCACATAAACCGGAAAGATCCCCTTTGATATCTGCCAGAAAAACCGGAACTCCAATGCGGCTGAACGCTTCCGCCATTACTTTCAAGGTAACTGTCTTCCCGGTACCGGTGGCGCCCGCAATTAAACCGTGCCGGTTGGCCATGTCGGAAAGAATCGAATTCGCTTTTTCCCCTTTGGCGATTAGTAATTTCTGTGGTCCCGCCATCCTGATTCCCCTCTTTTATCAGTTTCAATTGGTAAATATGAATTTATTGTATATTGATGCAGTAGTGATGAACAAAAAATTCCCCATATTTTACTATAAAGTATATCATAACTGGCGGTTAAATTGCAAAGCGGCTGATAGATTCGTGTTTATTTTATGTCGTTATGATATTGTTGTAATGATTTTACTTCAGCTTGTTTTTCACGGTAAGCGGCAATACCCTTGGCGCTGGCCAAAGCTGCTGCCAGGGTGGTGATATACGGGATCTTGTATTTAACGGCCGTTTTACGGATATAAGAATCATCTTGCTGTCCTTGCCTGCCGATTGGGGTATTAACGACCAGTTGAATCTCCCCGTTCATAATTTCATCGACAATATTGGGACGGCCTTCGTAAATCTTATAAATCAGCTCGGCCGTAATCCCTTGCCCGGTTAAAAATGCATGAGTCCCTTTGGTGGCTTTGATTTTAAAACCGATTTTGGCGAACTCTCTGGCTACTTCCAGGACCGCGGGCCGATCGTGTTCGGCTACGCTTATTAAGACTGTCCCTGAAGTAGGCAGGATTTGCTGAGTGGCTTCCTGTGCCTTAAAGAAAGCTAAACCGAAGGAATCCGCCATGCCCAACACTTCTCCGGTGGAACGCATCTCCGGTCCCAGCAACGGATCCACCTCCGGAAACATATTAAACGGGAACACCGCCTCCTTGACGCCAAAATGAGGAATATTACGCCACCGCAAGTCAAAATCGTTCAACTTCTTTCCCAGCATGATTTGAGTAGCAATCCGGGCCATGGAGATATTGCACACCTTCGAAACCAGGGGCACCGTCCGGGAAGCACGCGGATTGGCCTCCAAAACGTACACCTTGTCGTGGGCAATAGCGTACTGCATATTCATTAAACCTACTACCTTCATCTCCTTGGCGATCCTTTTGGTATACTCACAGATAGTGGCGGCATGCTTGGCCGGGATACTGACGGGGGGGATAACGCAAGCCGAATCACCGGAATGAATCCCGGCTAATTCGATATGTTCCATGACTGCAGGGACATATGCATCGGTTCCATCGGCAATGGCATCGGCTTCAGCCTCGATGGCATTTTCCAAGTATTTATCGATCAGGATCGGCCGTTCCGGAGTTACATCCACTGCGGCGGCAACATATTCCCGGAGCATTTGTTCGTCATATACCACTTCCATTCCCCGTCCTCCCAATACGTATGAAGGACGGAGCATTAAGGGATATCCAATCCGTCCGGCCACTGCCAGTGCTTCATTTAAATTGGCGGCCATTCCCGACTCCGGCATAGGTATCCCCAGGCTTTCCATCATCCGGCGAAACCGGTCGCGGTCTTCGGCCAAATCAATGGTTTCCGGAGTTGTCCCCAGGATTTTCACCCCGGCTTTGGCCAGTTCGCCGGCGATATTCAAAGGAGTCTGGCCGCCGAATTGCACGATCATCCCTTCAGGCTTCTCCTTTTGATAAATGCTCAACACATCTTCCACCGTGAGCGGTTCAAAATACAACTTATCAGAGGTGTCGTAATCGGTGGATACGGTCTCCGGATTACAATTGACGATAATGGTTTCCAAACCGCTATCCCGCAAGGCAAACGCAGCATGGACGCAACAGTAGTCAAACTCAATCCCTTGCCCGATACGGTTGGGGCCGCCGCCCAGGATCATGACCTTCCGGTTGGAACTGACGCCGGTTTTATCCGGGGCATTATAGGTCGAGAAATAGTAGGCCGCATTCTCCACTCCGCTGACCGGAACCGGTTCCCAGCCTTCAACCACTCCCAGCGCAATACGCCGGCTCCGGATTTCCGCCTCCGGAATTCCCAGAATCTTGGCCAGGTAGCGATCGGCAAAACCATCTTTTTTGGCTTCGATTAATAGTCCGTCAGGCAGCATCCCGCCTCTGTACTTGAGGATCTCTTCCTCTGACTGGACCAGTTCCCGCATCTGTTCAATGAACCATACCTTAATGTGTGTAAGCTGGTGAAGTTCTTCCGGATTTGCTCCTTTACGCAGCGCTTCATACATGATAAACTGGCGTTCACTGGAGGGTTCCCGCAGCATTTCCAGCAGTTCCGGCAGGGAGTGTTTATGAAAATCCCCGGCGAATCCCAAACCGTAACGGCCGTTCTCCAGGGAACGGATTGCTTTTTGAAAGGCTTCCTTATAATTTTTGCCGATGCTCATGACTTCACCGACAGCCCGCATTTGAGTGCCCAGTCTGTCTTGCGACCCCTTGAATTTTTCAAAAGCCCAGCGGGCAAATTTTACCACCACATAATCGCCGGAAGGCGTATATTTATCCAGGGTCTTATCCCGCCAGTACGGAATCTCATCCAGGGTCATTCCCGCCGCCAGCATCGAAGAGATCAAGGCAATAGGAAATCCGGTAGCTTTCGAGGCCAGCGCCGAAGAACGGGAAGTACGGGGATTGATCTCAATGACCACCACCCGGTCCGTCTTGGGGTCGTGGGCAAATTGAACATTGGTGCCGCCGATTACCTGAATGGCTTCCACGATATCATAAGAATATTTTTGCAGCCGCCTTTGCAGCTTCGGACTAATGGTCAACATAGGTGCCGTACAATAAGAATCTCCGGTATGTACCCCCATGGCATCTACATTTTCGATGAAACAAACCGTAATCATCTGGTTTTTCGCATCCCGGACCACTTCCAGTTCCAGTTCCTCCCACCCCAGTACGGATTCCTCCACCAGAATCTGCCCTACCAGGCTGGCGGCGATTCCCCGGCTGGCAATCACCCGCAACTCTTCCACATTATAAACCAGACCGCCACCGGTGCCTCCCATGGTATAAGCCGGGCGGATAACCACCGGGTATCCCAGTTCAGCGGCGATTTTTTCAGCCTCTTCCACACTGTAGGCCGGCTTACTAAGAGGCATTTCAATTCCCAGCCGGTTCATGGTCTCTTTAAAAGCAATCCGGTCCTCCCCGCGTTCAATGGCGTCTACTTGGACACCGATGACTTTGACGCCGTATTTTTCAAGAACTCCGGCTTTGGCCAACTCCGCGCAGAGATTAAGCCCGGATTGTCCTCCCAGGTTGGGCAGCAAGGCATCGGGCTTTTCTTGGGCGATAATTTTCGTGATTGTTTTCAGGTTCAACGGTTCGATATAGGTTACATCCGCCATTTCCGGGTCCGTCATAATGGTGGCCGGATTGGAATTCACCAATACAATTTGATACCCCAACTTTCTCAATGCTTTACACGCCTGAGTTCCCGAATAGTCGAACTCGCAGGCCTGACCGATGACAATCGGCCCTGAACCGATGATCATTATTTTGTGAATGTCATTTCGTTTCGGCATAAAATCTCTTTCCTCACTTTGCGTTATTTTCACGGACATATCCGATATCAGCGGTATATTATTTTCGATATCTAAAAACTATTTTCCTTTATCGAAAAACAAATATCCCGGTTCAATTTGAAAAAACACTTTATTTTTATGTTGTTCCATCTTGCGGCCTGGCTTCTGAATTGAATAAAGGAAATATTCTCCTTTGCACGAATAAAACCCATAGATATGTAAAGATCGTAACATCAAAAAGGGGTAATGGTATGAATCTTAAGGAAAAATTGACAGAATTACAAGCGTTGCAGCAAAAACTTGGCAGCGAGTATCAATCATTAATTACTGAATATCAAAGCACCGACCTGATAATTGAAAATGAAAAGCTGCGGCGGGAGATGGAAGACCACAGGCAAGAGCTTGCCAAGCTTGAAGCGGATATTCAAGCCACACTTCGTGAAAATGACCGGTTACGATTGACATTGCAAGAACAGATCCTTGATGAAAAGTTGAATATTCTTAAGATATCCCGGGCCAAACTGGAAACCTATTTTACAGATCAGAAATCCGAATATAAAAACCAACTAACAGAACTCGAAACAAAAATTAAAGCCCGGCTGGCAAAACTCAAAGAAGCGGCCGGCCAAAATCTTATCCCGCTGGAGAATCATTTTCACCTGAGACTATCTCAGTTGGAAACGGATCTTGAATTGGCGATCCGTGAGCAGTTGGAACAATTCAATCAAACGCAGCAGCAGTTAAGGGAAGAATTACATTCCCGGATGGATTCCATGGCAAGGGCGGAAATTACACCGGAACTGATGGCAAAAAGGGCCAAACAAAATCAATGGGAGATGAAACTGGGACTCAACTGGATCAACCGTATCGGAGTTTTATTGATTTTATTCGGGGTTGGGGCAGTCTTTAACTACTCCTACAACACCTGGATGAATAATTATTTAAAGGGAATCTGTTTCTTTGTTTTGAGCGGACTTTTTATGCTGGGCGGCGAATGGTTTTACCGTAAACGGAAAACCGTTTTTTCTATGGGTCTACTGGGTGGTGGTATTGCCATTCTTTATAGTTCGATATTTTACAGTTATTTCGGTTTGAAGATTATTAGTTTTGATGTCAGTATGCTGTTATCCATCCTGACAGCCCTAACCACCATTGTGTTATCCATCCGTTACAACTCGCCTACCATAGGCACTCTAGGATTGGTAGGAGGTTACCTGCCGTTTCTATCCTTGATTGTTTTCTTTGGCGGCATCACTGGCAGCAATTTTATTGCTGCAATGAGTTATTTGCTGATACTTAACCTGTTGATTATACTGATCTCTTTTTGGAAGAAATGGATTATTGTCAATTACTTTAGCTTTTTAATGAATATACCGGCCATGATTTATCTGGTGTTCAACATCCCCGATATATGGGTCGGAATCGGCTATGCCGAGATTACGTTTTTAATGTATTTGGGAGTGACTCTTGTCTATCCGGTCAAAACCCAGACCGCTGTCAAGTTGCCGGAAACGGTTTTACTGGGATTGAATACCCTGGTGAACTGTTTGATAATGTTTCTGCTTCTGGAGAAAGCCGGTCTTGGAGAGTTCCGGGGGATGACCGCCTTAATGTTTTGCCTAATTTATATTGGACTGGGTTGTTTCATCCAAAAAACTATCCGCAACGAAAAAAACACCATGATAGTTTTCTATGGGACCGCACTAACCTTTGCGGTGTTGACGATTCCGCTTCAGTTCGGGATCAGTTGGCTGTCCATGGGCTGGTTGGTGGAAGGTGTTTTTCTCGCAGTCTTGGGTTTCCGCTCTCGTCAAAAAAGCATTGAATTCACCGGTTGGAGTATTTTCGGATTATGTTTTATGTCATTCGTTATGCTCGATTTTCTGCCTCGATTTGTAGGTGCTCAAGTAAAGTATTTTGAGCTAAAATATTTACTGTTAACTCTTGGCGAGGTCCTGCTTTTATCAGTATATGCTTTGGAAATAGCCAAAAACAATATATCCATGATTAGCAACCGGGGAAAAGTGATTACCGGATTTAAATATTTTACCGTCTTTAGTATCTGGATATACTTGCTCTATACCGGCAGCACCCTTTATCGGCACTGGATGCCTCAATTCAATAACTATGGTTTTTATCATTGGATATTGATGGCTGTGATCACAATTGGGTTGGGATATTTGATAACACATATAAAATTATTATATGACAAAGTAATTCGGGGATTTAGCATTTTTTTATATATTCTGAGTGATTTGCTCTGTATCATTCTTAGCATGGGATTACCAGTTTTACAGCCGGAATCCGGCAATCCAATCCTCAACTGCTTTACCTTGCTGATCCTATTGATTTATAATACATTCGTGTTCATCAATATCCGAAGCCTCATCTTGCAATGGATTCATGGCCGGAAAATCAGTCTGGAATTTTATCCGGTGCTGTTAGGCTTGTACCTGTTGGGCAGCATTACCGGATTTCTCATCGTTCAATTCCACTTTGGAGCTGTCAATCTCCTGTTTAGCTTTATCTATCTGGGCATTGCCATCGGGTTCATTATTTATGGATTCATGCGCCGGTTTATTTACATCCGGCGGCTGGGCTTGGGGTTGACCCTGTTTGCAATAGCCAAATTGTTTATTTATGACTTGTCTTCCCTGAACAGCGCCGGGAAAATCATCGCCTATTTCGGTTTTGGTATCGTCTTGCTGGTGGTTTCATTTATCTATCAAAAGGTGAAAAACTCGGTGGAGGATTATCACGATGTCAAAAGTAGGAATGTCTAAACTGTTAATACCGCTGTTGGCGATCATTTGTCCGCTCGGCCAATTGACACTCGCCGGGAACAACTTGGACCAGTGGCGTGGTTCCGCTCAAATCAGCGGTCCGGAAACTCATCATTACAAGGCGTTTTTTCTGAACCAACCGGTCTACGAAAACTGCCGTCCCGATCTGGCCGATTTGCGCATTGTCGATGGCAACCATGAATTTGTTCCGTATATTGTCGTTGAAGGTTACGGCTCCGAACGGGAAAGTGAAACCATCTATCCGGGGCGGCTCATCAAAGAATTTAAAAAGAAGGCCAATCGGTTCTTTGATTTCCAGATCAGCCCGCCGCATCAAAACGTCGATATCACCGGCAATGAAATCAAACTGGCGTTACCGGCTGAAAACTTTCTTAAAAAAATTGAGGTTTACGGCAGTTACGACGGTATCCAATGGGAAAAAATCGGCAGCGCGCAAGTTTACCGGGTTGATGACCTGATAAAAGACCGCATTGACCTTTCTAAACCCGAAAAATTTTCCTACTACCGGATCATTATCCTGAATAATACTGAAAACATTCAATTCCAGGCTCTGCAATTGATTGATAAAAACCTCCGCCGGGACTGGGCCGCTTTTCAACGAACAACCCGTCTGAATTTCGAAATCATCAATAAAACCGACCATAGCCTGCTGACAATCAACAATTCCCGAAATCTTAAGATTAAACGCCTTAGCCTGGCCGTCACCGGAAACTTCAACCGTAAATACTTAGTTTATAGCGACCGGGATATGGAACAACCTCTGCAGAGCGGCTTTATTTACAATTTAAAGTTCCAAGACTTGAACATCTCGGAAACAGCCATCGAGCTAGCCGATAACCTTTGCTCCTCCCCGGTGATTAAATTAAAAATTATCAATCTTGACAACCGACCGCTACGAATTACCGATTTGCAGATCGAATACTATATTGACCAAATCATCTTTGAAGATTCCGGTACTCCACCCTATCGTCTTTATTTTGGCAATTCCAAAGCCCGGCATCCCGTCTACGACATGGAATTCTTCCGGCCTCACATCCTGAAAGAACCCGCGGATTCCTTGAATTTAACCGATTTCCGGATCGCCAAACCCAAAACCATTCCGGCCGATTCCAAATTCAATCTAAGCTTGATATTCAATATCGTTATCGTTGGGATTGCTTTGTTTTTAATTGTTTTTTTGGTCAAGAAGTTTAATCGACAGACACAGTAAACGATTAGGATATAATGAAAATATATTGCGATAGTTCCAGAGTTACCATAAAGGGCATTTTTTAGAGGTGGCATTGAATGAAAAAGCTGCGTTGTTTCCTATTATCCGTGATAATACTATTATTTATTATTTCCATAGGTACGGCGGATGCAAATTATGAAACTCAATTGGTAATTAATTTTACATAATGTTGCGGTTAATTTGCGAATTAGCAACCACTGCGCATGACAAGCTATCTTCAATAACATCCGAGTCCGGGGAGGATGATTTTTAAAATATGACATACCGCTGTCAGGTATCGGATGCTACATTTATAGTAACAAAATCAAGGAGGTTTTAGCTAATGGAAAGCCAAAGATATTGTCAGTGCTGTGCAATGCCGATGCCGACGGATGATTTGCTGGGAACCAATCAGGACGGTACCAAAAACCAGGATTACTGTGTTTATTGTTTTAAGGACGGTAGCTTTACCGCGGATTGCACCATGGAGGAAATGATCGAGTATTGCGTTCCGCATGCGATTGAAGCAGGGGTATATCCCGATGTCAAAGCCGCCAAAGCTTCGATGATGGAGTTCTTCCCTACGTTAAAACGCTGGAAAAAGTAACGGCCAAACCCTATCGATGGAGGAAACACCCGTGAAGATATTGTACGCTTGCCAACGGCCTTTAGTTTTTGGAGACGGAAAATTCGAATCCCGACCTGAAAGCTCCGGTATCCGGAGCTTTCAGGTCATCCCTGCTTTTTACCAAACCATTCTTTTCTACGGGTCACCAGTAAATATACCAACAGCGATGTCGGGAAATTCAACAGTCCTAGTAATCCCCACAGCCAGGCCATCTCGCCCCGCTTCCGGGCATCAATGAAGATCCAGGTTCCCTGGCAGAGTAAAATAACAGCTACTAACATCATCAGCCAGATATTAAGTTTCATGGATAAAACCCTCCCGTTCTTGTTCCCAGAGTAAAATGAGTAATGGCGCCTGCATAGAGATCAAACCGGAAATAATTGCCACCGGCAACCAATAGCCATAGCCTACCGCAAAAACAGCGCCGGTTACAATTAAAATCCCCAGGCTGATAAAGGCTGAGACCTCCCGTTTAAGCGGATATCCTGATTTTACCGGCCTTTTTGCGACGGTCTCCGTTACTAAACTTTCGAAATAGGAGATCCCCGGCACAGATACTCCGGCATCAACCGCAGTCCTGAAATCATTCAACCTATCTCCGGTGATCTCCAAATTCCGCCAATATAACCGGCAAGCGTCGCATTGCCGGAGATGATCAGTCAAATCTCTGCTCCCGGTTTGGTCTCCGGAATTTGTAATATTTTGCTTTCCAAACCGATCAAGTAGTTGTTGTTGGATTTTCTGGCATTGATTCATTGGTATCACTCCTACCTATTCAACTATCGCCAAACCTCTTTGAAGTTCTTCGATACCGTTATGAAGCCTGGAACGGACCGTACCCACCGGCACCTTTAAAATTCCGGCTATCTCTTCATAGGAATAGTCCAAAAAATAACGCAAAACAATTGTTATCCGTTTATCGGTTCCAAGTTTCCGCAAAGCCGCCCGGAGATCCGTCTTTAACTCGGGATCTACAACTCCCCGGAGATCGGGGATTGCTTCGAAATCGGCTTCCGAAACTCTATGCCGTTGCCGCAACTGATCCCTATATATATTTGTTCCGATGGTAATCAACCAGGTCGAGAATTTGAAACGCTCATCATACAGCTTCAATTTTTCAATGGCCCGGACCATTGTTTCCTGAACCAAATCCTCGGCAACCGGTTTATCAAGCGTTATCTTCATGAAGTATCCCATCATCATCCGGTAATTCGTCTCCAACAGTTGCGCAAGAGCCTGTTGATTGCCTTGCCGGGCTTGCTGCACCAAAATCTTCTCCTCCACCCCGCTCCTCCTTTGGCATTGATAGCCGGTCTGGAATACATCCAACCTTTACCCCACTTGACTCTCGAATAGCTTATTCCGGTCAAGATGGTGTTCGATCCGCTTAATCAGTATCCCGTCTATTAATAGCAAGATGGTTCCAATCCAGAATAAGACCATTGCATCTAAAAACAACACTCCGGCCATTTGGCTAAAGAGTAACGCCAGTACCGGCAGAATTATTAAACCGCTCAACTGGTATGCCTCTTGAAATCCCTTGACTTTGGCCGAAATGAAAACATTGACGAACGTTGCCAGCAAACTGAGGAAAGGTATTACCCAGAGTATCAGAAACCACCAGTTGGGGGCGGGGAAAATCAGCCGGTGAAACAATGGAAAAGCCGATATATTAACGACTACCCCGTAAAGAACAAAGCACAATAAAGCGACGGCCATAGCCGGCAGGAACGAAGCCAGCAATTTACCTGCAAACAAGCTCAGAATATCAATGGGGGCAAAGAGAAGACTCTCAAGGGTCTGCTGTTCCTTTTCCCCGGCAAAGCTGTTGGCCGAAATCACACTGGCTACCATCAACGGGATGATCAGAAAGAACGGGGCGAAGAAATAATTGACAACAAAATAAACCATTTGTGGTAGCGGTTCTCGCCACGTCAAGATCTCATTCCGCAAAGCCCCCGGCGGTAAACTATCCAGCATCCGGCCGATTTGATCCAGATTGCCGATTCCTTGCAGACCGCTGATGCGTACTCCGAATATCAACACTCCCGGTAGAACCACCGCCAAGATGATGGGCAGCAGAAGCATCGGCAGCCATATCTGTATATTGCTCCCGATGGCTTTCATATCTTTCATGGCGACCGCCCACATCGCTTTAAAGTCCATTGCTTTGAAGCTCATTCCCTGATATTTCATCTTGAATCCCCCCTCACCTTGAAGTACAAAGTTTCCAGATCCCGGCCGGTAATTTCAGCGGTATACAGCGGAGCTTCGGCCAGAATCGCCCTTAACACCTCGGGGATCCGTTCTTTGCTTTCCACCCGGAATGTATAATGCCCCGGTTTCCGGTGAATAATGGGGAATCCTAAAAAACTATCCCCGGAAACCTGTAATTCGGTTTCCACTCTTAGATCCACTTCTCCCAGATATTTATTCTCAATCTCCGGCAGTGTTCCCTGATCAAGCACCCAGCCCGCGGCGATAAAGACAAAACGGCGGCATACATCTTCCACCTGCCGCAACAGATGGGTACAAATGAAAATGGTTACCTGATATTTCCGGTTCAGATCCGTAATATAGCGGGTCAGATCCCGGGTTCCTTCCGGGTCCAGTCCGGTAGTGGGTTCGTCCAGGAATAAAAGCGCTGGGGAATGCAATAACGCCTTGGCGATTCCCAGACGTTTTTTCATTCCGGTGCTGTAAGCCCCGACTTTTTTGCTCCGGTGCTCTTCCAAACCAAAGTCGGAAAGCAACTCCCGGATACGTGGGTTGGGTTTCTCAACTCCGTAAAGCCGCGCAAAAAATTCCAGATTTTCTTTGCCGGTTAAATTCCGGTAAAGTCCGGCACTTTCGGTCATTACTCCACTGCGCCGCCGAATCTCATCACCGCCGGTTTGGGGATCCATGCCGCTTATCCTTATTTTCCCGGAGTCCGGGGAGATTACCCCGTTTAACAAGCGGATAGTGGTTGTTTTACCGGAACCGTTCGGTCCGAGTAACCCGACAATCTCACCTTGATTTACCGCAAAAGAGAGTCCGTCAATTACTCTTTGACCGCCAAAGGATTTGACGACGGATTCAACCTCAATGATGGGTTCAGTCATTTTGTATTCACCTCCACCAGTTATACGGAAAAGGTGGCCCAAAAGTTCAGAGGTCTCCTTTTATTTTTATCGTATATTAAATTTTGCAACTAATTCTTTGGCCTTTTTCCTGGTTTTCGGGCTTATACTACCGGCCGCAGTCCGGATAAAACGCGCGATCTTCTCCCGTTCTTTTTCCGCCATGCCGGCATATAACCCGTCGACCATTTCCAAAACATCATATTTCAACAATTCTTTCTGTTTCTCCGGATAATCGCAGCGTTGATCGATAGATAGAAGAATATCCAGGACATGATCCCTGATCTCAGGCTTGAAGCGAGTAATTTTAATGAGATTCCGGAGGCAGCAATGTCCCGTCATAAATTTTTCATCGTTGATATGCCGGATATAATCTTCAAAGATCCCGGAAAATAGGTTTTGGGTGTCAACCGGTATTAAATTGGCGACGATGGTCAAGGCAATATCCCGGTGATAGGAATTGGAATGACCAAGCAAAGCGGCAATCAAATTCCAATATGGGTAAAATAAATCAGGCCGTTGTTGACTGGCCTTATCGACGATATAATAACAATGATAATACACCATAATATAGCTATTCGTAACTAACTGACAAACAACCTCATCGCGCAAACCCTTGTCTTGTATCACCTGTGTGACAAAATCATCGATATTCACGTTTTTATCGGAAATCTTTTGAATTAATTCTTGCTTGTCCGTGTTCCGACCCCTCCAATACCGATAAAATTACATTGATGTTATTTCCCGAATCGATGATACGATTGGATAAAGATCTTACCGGCTTTAACCTCCGCCAACAATCTCAATAAACCGGAGCTTCCCGCCTTGTCCAGCCATTGTTTTACTTCGTGTTTAGCCGCAATATAATGATAAACAGCCGCATTATTATAGAATTTAAGTGGTGTATCAAAATCTTCAATACGGGATGGCATCCTGCCAATCCGTGATAGCTTAACCCATTCCGTTTCCCGGTATTTGGGACGGTCATCCAACTGCATCGCCAGTCCTTCGTCAAACCAAACGGGTATCTTGCGCCGTTTCAGCACTCCGATCCGTTTTGCCAGTTCCGCATGGCCCATTTCATGGGCAATTACATCAACATTCATCCCATTCGGCCCCAAGACAATATAAGAACCCGGCAATGAAACGTGAATCACTGCCGTACCCTGGGACGTAGTCCCATACCTGCGCAACATTTTGGGATCTTCAGTGGCGATAATCACCGGTGCGGCGGAATAACTTCCGTATAATGCAATAACCCGGTCTTTGGCTTTTAAAACTTCCGACTGCAATCTCAGGCTTCTGGCTTCGGATAAATTGGCATCGACATAAACATGATTCCCTATGGGTTTAAAACCAGGGGTCCAGTGAATCAACACAGAACGGACCACCGGGGCAGAAAAATAGGTTGCCGCCAAACTGATGGCAGCAAGTAATAAATAACCGATAATACTCCGTGAATTCTTTTTGCGCTTCATGATGAATACTCCGTTCATTTCAACTCAAACTTCTTAATCTTCTCCCGCAAGGTGTTCCGGTGAATTCCCAGGATTTCCGCGGCCTTGGTCTGGTTCCAACCAGCTTCCTCCAATATTTGAAGAATGTGTCCCCGTTCGATCTCATCCAATGAAGTAAATTGGGCATCTCTAGGGACAGTTTTGGCGGGAGGGCCTTCCCCGGGGATCTCTTTTGGCAAGTGCTTAGCCAGTAAAACTTTGCCTTCTCCAAGCAGCACCGCCTTTTCCAGCACGTTTTTCAATTCACGGATATTGCCGGGCCACGGATATTGCAAAAGACTATCCATGGCCTCCGGAGCGACTTCGGTAAAATTCTTTTGAAACAGCAGGTTAAGCTCCCGTAAAAAATGATGGGTCAGCATGGGAATATCCGACTCGCGCTGCCGCAACGGAGCCATATAAATCGGGAACACATTGAGACGGTAGTATAAATCTTCCCGGAACTGTTTTTGTTCCATGGCCTGTTTTAAATCCCGATTAGTAGCGGCGATGATCCGGACATCGGCTTTGAGGGTTTTACAGCCGCCTACCCGCTCATACTCTTTTTCCTGAAGCACCCGCAATAACTTTGCCTGCATCTGCAAACTGGTATCGCCGATTTCGTCCAGGAAGAGAGTGCCGCCTTCAGCCATCTCAAACCGTCCCGGTTTCGTGGCAATCGCGCCCGTAAAAGCCCCCTTATCGTAGCCAAATAATTCGCTTTCCAATAAAGTTTCCGGTACCGCGGCGCAATTTAGTTTTATAAAAGGTTTCTCCAACCGGGAACTGTTGTGGTGAATGGCCTGGGCTACCAATTCCTTCCCCGTGCCGCTTTCACCACTGATCAGCACTGTTACATCGTAATTAGCAACCTTTTTGATCATTTCAAAGACTTCCTGCATTTGGGGACTTGTGCCCACAATATTCTTAAATACGAACTTCTCGTTCAAAAGACCGCGCAACTCTTTATTCTCATCGGCCAGCCGCCTCATTTGCAGTGCTTTTTGAATGATCAACCGCAGCTCATCCAGTTCAAAAGGTTTGGTAATAAAATCAAAAGCCCCTTGCTTTACAGCTTCAACCGCCGATTTTATGGTTCCATAGGCGGTCATCATGACAACCTCGGTATCCGGAGCTATCTCCTTAATCTTTGGCAAAAGCTCCAATCCGCTGCAATCAGGCATTTTCATGTCAAGCAATAACAGATCAAAGGTTCTCCGGTTTATGATATCCTTTGTTGCCACCCCGTTGACAGCGGTCTTAACCTCAAACCCGTCGGCCGTCAATACAGCCTCCAGTGTTTCCCGCATGCCCAAATCATCATCAACTATCAAGATTTTCTGTTTCATGCCATTCCTCGAAACGCATATTGTAAAATTTTTCCAGATACAAACCGGTCATCCGCCCAGAAAGAATGAATGATTATCAAACCAGGAAAATATACCGGATTCAGGATAAATTTTATTTCTGCATACAGCGCAGGATTACCTCTTTTATTCGGGGTAATCTTGAAGGGCTTGATCAGAACAGAATACTTAAGTTTTCTGACGATGCTCTCCGGCAGGAAAACCCGATCCATTGTAGAACAGATTCTAATAAAACTCAAAAAATTTTTAGTTTTAAAAATATCCATATAAAGTACTTACGAATAATTTGCCTGCATAGATTTTGAGATGTAGGTTTTTAAAACATGTTGAGTAAAACCGGAACCCAGGGGTGGCCTAATGAACCTTGAACAAAGACCGGGTACCACTCAAATTCAAAAATTATCTTTAACCCCCGAAATGAGACAATCCTTGATAATCCTTCAACTCCCGGTGGTGGAGTTACAGGGCTATGTTTCCCAGCAAGTTATCGAGAATTGTCTTCTGGAATACGAAACTGATGCGGCCACTGGAGATAGCGAAGGGTTGTTCGCGACGGATCAACCCATAGCAGAAAGTCTTGAGAACGTCGTTCCCGGCGATCCCCTTGCGGCAGATTGGAACAACACCAACTATGGGATGGATTCCGCCCTAAAAATTTCCGAAATAAATATTATCTCACCGGATTATGCCCAATTTAGTCTTTCTGGAGAAACCAGTCTGCGAGATTATCTATTGTTTCAGCTCCATATATCCCCGGTGACTCCCCGCCAAATGATAATTGGGGAATACCTCATCGAAAACATAAACCATGACGGTTATCTTGCTGCTGAACCGGAGGAAACTGCGCAGAGCCTGGGAATGGATTGTGCGGAAGTGGATGCTGTGGTGCAAATCATTCAAACCTTCGAACCCCCTGGAGTGGCAGCCCGGAATCTTAGTGAATGTCTTCGTATCCAATTAATCATCCAAAAAAATTCCTTTGAGAATCCTTTGTTACATCACCAATATGATTTGGCCTTATACATTACCGATAATCATCTATCTGAAGTTGCGGAAGGCCGAATGAAGCGTATTTTAAAGAATATCAACCAACCGATGGCTGAAGTCACCCAAGCTGTTGAGCTGATTAAACGGCTCGATCCGAAACCCGGCAGAAATTTCGGAAATAATGACAAGCCCAATTACATATTCCCCGATGTTACCGTAATAAAAAATGATCATCATTTCGTGATTGAAGTCACTGAGATTTCTCCGGTAAAACTCCAAGTGAATCATTATTATCGTCAGCTCTTAAACCAGCAAGTCCACGCGGATTCGGAAGCCATCGATTTTTTAAAAGAGCGGTATCATAAAGCATTATGGATTATGAAATGTCTGGAACAACGGAAGAACACCCTTCACAAAATTACCGCCGCTATCGTAGAAGTTCAACAGGAATTTCTGCAAAAAGGGCTCCCTGGTTTACGGCCTTTAACTCTGCAAAAAATCGCGGTCATGGTCGGGCTCGATGAATCAACCGTAAGCCGGGCGATTCATGGCAAATATATTTTGACGCCGCAAGGCATGTATGCTTTGAAATACTTTTTTGCTTCGGGGGTACGGTCCGAAGACGGGGCCTCCGTTTCATCCAAGAGTATTCAAAGACTCATCCGGGAAATCATCGCCGTTGAAAATCCGGCAGCCCCCTTAAGTGATCAGCAACTGACGGAAATGCTAAATCATAAAGGGTTTCATATATCGAGGCGCACCGTTACCAAATACCGGGAAGCCATACTGATTCCTTCTTCCAATAAGCGGCGCAAATACTTATAAAAAAAGATATTCGGAATCCGATACGGAGGTTCATTTTGGCTAAAAAAACTATCCCAGCGCGTTCCGCCGCTATCCGTTTCAGCTTACAGTCGCGTTTGATTCTGTATGTTATCTTATTATTGACTTTATTGATGATGGTGACGACTTATGCCGGTATTCGCAGGGAAAGCGAAGATATTTTGGGTCAGATGAAAAAGGACGGAGTTGCGCTGGCCAATTCCTATGCCTTGAGCGCCGAGAATGCCATTTTGCTAAAGGCCGGCTTGGGGCGGCTCACCGGTGAAGCCAGCCGGACCCAGGGGGTTAAATACTTAAAGATTATTGATCATCAAAAACGGATTATGGGCCATACGGACGTACTGCAAATCGGTTCTCTGGAGCTTGACCCGGTGTACGACCAAGCCTTGACAACTCCCATTACCGCAGTAGAAAAGGGGAAGAAGCCCATTACCCTGATTGACGAATCCCCCGGCCAAACCCCGATTTTCCGGGTAATTGTCCCTTTGGTAATCCTTGATCGGGTAATTGGCGTATTGGAAGTCGGCCTGGATACCACCGGCATTTCCGAGGCGATCCGGCGTACCAATAACCAATCGTTATTGATTGCCATGGCCGCTTTTACATTGGGCGGATTATGCGTCTGGTTTTTTGCCCGCTCTTTGACCCGGCCGATTCGGAAGCTGATGGAAGCAGTAGAAAGAGTGGCTGCAGGTGATTTAGAGCATGAAATCCGGGTTACCGGCAGGGATGAAATCGGGCATCTGGCGTTATCCTTTAATGACATGACCAGGCGTTTGAGGGAGTATACCGGTAACTTAAAGAAAACCAATGCCCAACTGGAGGCCAATGCGGCAATTATTGATAAACTGCGCAGTTATAATGAAAATATCCTGAACAGTATCAATCCGGGGGTCCTGACCTTGGATTTGGACGGCCGGATTACCACCCTTAATCAAGCCGGAAGGAAGATACTCCAACTGGAACCGGCGGAGGTTATCGGCCGGCGGCTTGGCGATGTTTTCCCGCCGGAAAAACAGATTGGCGCTTTATTGCGATCCGCCCTTGCCGCCTTAGAGGTTTTTACCGGTCACGAAGTCATGTTCAGCGATGGCACAAAAGAAACCCGCCTAATATTCAATACTGCCCTCCTTTATGAACAAAACATAAAGGTAGTAGGGATAGCGGCCACTTTTGAAGACATTACCGAAATGCGCCAGCTTCAAATGCGGATTCACGAATCCGAGAAACTGGCAGCCATGGGAGGGCTCGCCGTCGGAATCGCTCATGAAGTCCGGAATCCTCTCGGAGCCATAAAAACCAGCGCCCAGTTTTTAAAGGACAAGTTTGAGCCGGAGGATACCCGTTCCAAATTTCCGCAAATCATCATCCGGGAGGTGGAACGCCTTGATCAACTGGTGGAACGGATGCTGGACTTCACCCGCCCGGCGGAAAAAGATTTCCAATACGAAGACATCCATGATTCACTGGAAAGCGTGGCGACATTGGCAGCATTAAAGGCTGATAAACAACGGCTTATTATCAGGAAAGTTTTCGGCGGAAACATTCCCAGGCTCTTTGTTGACGCCAAACGTCTGCAACAAGCATTCCTGAATATAATGCTGAATGCCATCGACGCCATGCCCTCGGGAGGAACTCTAACGCTGCAAACTGCTTACGATGAAGCGAAATGCCGGATAATAATTGATATCGGCGATTCGGGTGAAGGAATCCCCGCTGAGCAAGTCGCTAAAATATTCAACCCCTTCTTCACCACCCGGGTGAAAGGTACCGGCCTGGGTTTAGCCATTGTACACCAGATTATTCTAGAGCATAATGGGACAATTTCGGTCCAAAGTACTGTAGGAACAGGAACTACATTTACGATTCACTTGCCGCTCCGTGTTGAACCCAGAGTGGGTTAAAAAGCCACAGCCCGCTTTTTAAAACACACGCCAGAATAAAGGTAAGGCAGGAGGGAATGCAATGCCAAATAAAAAAATTTTTGGGGGATTTTGCTTGGCTTTACTTTTCATTCATTTACTTTTTTCCGGGGAAGCCGGGGTTGCAGGTTCCGAAAAAAATATCGGGGTCATTCTTTTAACAAAGGAACACCAATTTTTTCGGGAGATGGAGGAAGGTTTAGCCGGCCTCGCCCGACAATACAATTTGAAAGTTCAAATCGCATTCGCGGAATATGATCATAGCCGGCAGGTTGAAATAATGAATGATTTCATTGACAAAAAGGTAGATGCCCTTATTTTGGCGCCCTGTGATTCCAAGGCTATCGGGGACGCAATCCTGAAGGCCAATACAGTTGGTATTCCAGTTTTTACAGTAGATATCGCCAATCTTTCCGGAAAAGGAAAAGTTATCGCCCATATTGCCTCCGATAATTTTGAAGGCGGCCAGCAAGCGGGGCGCCTAATGGTCAAAGCCTTGAAAGGTAAGGGGAAAGTAGTTATTATCAACCATCCCAATGTAACCTCCTGTATCGACCGGGTTAACGGTTTTCGGGAATATATTAAGGATTTTTCTGCCATTCAGATTCTGGCCGATATCCCCGCCTGGGGTCAGCGTTCCCGGGCTATGAGCATTATGGAAGACTTGCTGTTAATGATGCCTGACGTAAAAGGAGTTTACGCTATCAACGATGAATCCGCTTTAGGAGCGGCCAAAGCGCTGCAGGCCGCCGGAATGGCCGGTAAAATCGTTATTGTGGGTTACGACGGCACCCCGGAAGCCAGGAAAGCCATCGATGACGGTATCATCTTCGGTGATGTAATTCAATATCCCAAAGAAATCGCCAAATTGGCGATACAGACCGTTGCCGATTACTTTAAGGGCAAAATGGTAAAAAATTATATCCCGGTTAAAGTCGGAGTTTACACCCATTAACGAACTATCCCAGCTGAAATGAGTTGACTGAACAATTTGTATGCATATCGTTCAAAAGTGCACAAAAAAAGTGCACTTTTTTTATGTAATTGACTTTTCGATTCCGTTTCCGGGATTTTCAATTGGTTCTACCAATATTGGCACGATTATTGCTTTATTTTCATATGAGTAAAACTCAAAATTTCATTCCGGAGGTGAGGGCCGAAAATAAAGGCAAAACAGTATCCTATCTTTAATAAGCTTTGGCAACCCTATTAAAAACCAAAAAACAGGAGGATTGTTTATGAAACGTTTATTCGTCGTTATGTTGGTCCTTATCGTATTGGCCAGTATGTTAACCGCCGGTTTCGCGGCTGATAAGAAGTTGACCATCGCCGGCATCGTTTTCCAGGAAGATCAATTCATGCAGACGGTGCTTATCGGCATGAAAGATGCTGCTGATAAATATGGCGTGGAATTATTAACCGCCAATACCTCCAACCAATTAACCAAAGAGGTTAACGTAGTCCAAACTTATACCACCCGCGGCGTTGACGCCATCTGCATCACCACTTTGGATAAGAAAGGTTCCGTTCAAGCTCTAAAAGAAGCCAACGACAAGGGTATCAAAATAATCTGCTTTAATAACGCCATTGATGCTGATTTTCCGGTCTCCACCATCGCCTCCAGCAATACCGATATTGGTGCTACCTCCGGGAAAGCGTGCGCCCAATACATCAAGAGCGCCCTCAAAAAGAAGAAGACTATTAAAGTCGGGATCTGCAACTACAAAGCCCAATTCGCCGCCGAGAGCAATCTCCGTCAAGAGGGCTTCTGGAATGAAATCAAAAATATCCCCGGCGTAAAATTGGTTGCTGAAGTATCTTCCCCGTTGGTCAACGAAGCTCAGAAAAAAGTCGGCGATATGATCACCGCCAATCCGGACCTGGATATTATCTATGGTTGCAATGACGGCGGCACTCTAGGCTCCGTACTGGCTGTCAAACAAGCCAATAAAAAGATCGCCGTGTTCGGCATCGATATCGGCAAACAACAACTTGAAATGCTGCTTGCCAAAGACCGGATCCTTCAAGCCGTCACCGGTCAGGATCCCTATAAGATCGGCTATATGAGCCTGGAATTTGCGGTAAAAGCCCTTAAAGGCGAAGATATTCCCAAGAACGTCACCGTTCCCGGCAAACTGGCGACCCGGACTGATCCGAAAGCTTTAAGAGCCCTTCTTGACGCGCAATAATATTAAAAATAAATGAAGTGGAGCAGGGATGACTATGGATAACTTTCAACTCGAAGTCCGAAACCTGACTAAAGTTTATCCAGGCACCGTCGCCCTAAAAGACTTTTCCGCCGTGTTTAACGGCGGAAAAGTTTACGCTTTATTAGGTAAAAACGGTTCCGGGAAAAGCACGCTGGTCAAATGCATATCCGGGGCGATCCAGCCTACCGGAGGAAGCATGTTCATCAATGGAAAACCTTTACAGCCCAGGTCCCCCATAGATACGTTCAACCAGGGGATTGCCATTGTATATCAAGAATTAAGCCTGATCCGGGATCTCTCGGTGGCTGAAAATATTTTACTGGGCCGGTATTTTAAGAAAGGGCCCAATAACCGCATTATTGACTGGGAAAAAACCAAACAAAAGGCGGCTGAAATTTTAAAATCGTTAAACATTGATATTCCGGTAACCCAGACGGTCCGCAGCTTGAGTGTAGGCCAGCAGCAGATGATCGAAATTGCCAAAGCCATGTCCTTCAATCCGTCCGTATTGATTTTGGATGAACCGACCTCCGCTTTGGCGCAGCATGAGATCGACAGCCTTTTCAATGTGGTTCGGAACTTAAAAGCCCATGGCGTGATTGTCATCTTTATCACTCATAAACTTCACGAAATACAGGCTATTTCCGATTTTGTCACTGTAGTCCGGGACGGTCATTTTATCGGTACCATCACCATCGCGGAAGCAACTCCCCAAAACATAGTGGCTATGATGTTTGGCGAGGTCCGGCAATTGACCCGGCCAAATGATCTGAAAATATCTAAAGAAGTCGTCCTTGAAGTGAAAACGCTCTCCCGAAAACATAAGTTTGAAAATATCAATTTCAAACTCTACCAAGGTGAAATATTAGGAATCGCCGGCATGCTTGGTTCCGGCCGTTCGGAACTATTGCGGGCCATTTTCGGAGCCGATTCCTTTGATAGCGGCGAAATCATTATCAACCAACAGAGTTTTTCCAGATCGGATATCATCAAAATGAAAAAAATGGGGCTGGCCATGACCCCGGAGAACCGCAAAGAAGAAGGACTGGTTCAAACTTTAAGCATTCGCGAAAACCTAATCTTGGCAAGTCTTGATAGCATATCTTCACATGGTTATTTGAATCACAGAATGGAAAACCCGTACATTGATCAGCAAATCACCAACCTGCAAATCAAGGCGCCCGATATTGAACGGCCTGTTTCATCACTAAGCGGCGGCAACCAACAGAAAGTAGTCATCGGAAATTGGTTAAACGCTCATCCCCGGGTGATATTCTTCGATGAACCCAGCCGGGGGATTGATGTCCAGGCAAAACAACAGATCTTTCAGATTATGTGGGAATTAAGCCAGGCCGGTTTGAGTTCGATTTTTGTTTCCACGGAGTTGGAGGAATTGCTTGAGGTGTGCCACCGGATTCTCATCATGAAAAAAGGTAGAATTGAACAGGAGATTATCCCTGAAAATGTTGATTTAAGCGAATTATATTCACTTTGTATGGAGGCTTAGTCCAATGACGACACTACCCGCAACTGTCAAATCCACTTCAAAAGTAAAGTTTAAGCTGAATAATTTCATCCTGGAAATTATTTTGATCGGCATTTTTATTTTACTATCCTTCATCGCCAGAGGCTTTTTGTCAACCGGCAATATGCTGAATATTTTACGGAATGCTTCTTTAGAGGGAATCATCGCTTTCGGCATGACCCTGGTCATCATTTCGGGTGAGATCGATTTGAGCGTAGGCTCCGCAGTGGCTTTTTACGGCTGTCTGGCGGCCATACTGACCCGTGATCTAACCGCCATGGGATATCCGATACTACCGGTGGTCCTGTTTGCAATCGGACTAACCTTGGTGTTTGGCGTGCTGTCCGGTACTTTTACCGGTTGGATCCGCAGCAAATTCGGAGTTCCGACCTTCATCACCACCCTGGCCTTGATGTCCGGATTTCGGGGCGGAGCCTATTTATTGACCAACAGTTTTCCGGTGACTTCATTTCCGGAATGGTTTTACTTCTTTGGCAGCGGCTATGTATTCGGAGTCATCCCGTTTCAGGCCGTGGTTTTTCTGGTGATGTTCGGGGTGATGTATTTTGTTTCGAAATACACCACTTTCGGCAGGGCGGTATACGCTATCGGCGGCAATGCCGAATCAGCCCGCCTGAGCGGAATTAATGTGAAGCGATCGCGGATGAAGGTCATGGCCTTAACCAGCACCTTCGCCGCTCTAAGCGGTTTAATCGTAGCCTCGCAGATCCAGTCCGGGAATCCCACGGTGGGGATTAACTGGGAACTGAACGCCATCTCCGCCTGTATCATCGGCGGCGTCAGCCTGGCAGGCGGCAAGGGGCGCATCTGGGGTACTTTCGTAGGTTGTATCTTCCTGCAAATCCTTTTAAACGGCATGACGCTGCTTAATATCGACGAGTATTGGCAATATGTGGCCAGGGCAGTCCTGATACTGGGCGCAGTCTTGATTTACCAAGCCCAGGAGAGCAAGAAATAAACCGGCTTACTTAAGGCCCGATGTTCAACTATTATTTTACGGAGATTTGAAGCCAATCGGTAAAAGCCTTCTTGATTCCGAAGAGGATATTGGTAAAACTTGTCGAAATTATTTATTTAAATTATTTAATTTTAAATTTTTTAATCACTTGGACATTTTTAAATAGGGGGAATATAAAAATATTGAATCATAGGAGGAAAAGAACATGCTAAAAAAACGAATGATTGGTTTTACTATCATTGCAGTTATTGCGCTTGTTTTCTGCAATTTAGCATTTGCCGATGAAATGACTCCTGTTCTGCCGGATTTAAAACTGGCGGTTGAGCAATCTCCGTTAACCGTTTATCCGCCAATCATCATTTATACCGCTCAATTGGGATTTATGCCGCCGATTATTTCCAATCAATTGGTTGCCGATTTCTACCACATAAATCCGGACAGTTCCAGTGCTATACTGGAATATCTGGGTTCGGTGCCGTTTGATAAAACAGGAAAGGCTGTTTTTTTCAAACAGATAAAGCCCGGCATTTATACGGCAATCGCCAAAACAGTAATTAACGGTCTTGTCGTCTGGTCCAACAGAGTAGAGTATATCGTCCGGTAAATTCAAGGCTGTCTAAAAAGTAATTTGAATCCTAACACTTAAATTACCTTTTAGAACAGCCCCTGCAAGGTAGTGGCAGACTATATTCCCCCTATTTGTTTCTTGCTTTTGTTTTCCAATTATAAATTAATTACATTTTGATAATCAACCTAAATATGACAGAAACACAATCTACTTTCTCGCAGATTGTGTTTCTTCGCTGGAATTGATATTCCGTTAATTTACTTCACTCTGAATCCCGCCTTAATCAAACTCTCCCGCAACGAGGTGCTGCCGAAATCCTCCTGCTTTTTCGGCGGTGGAGCGCTGCCGCTGCGCATGGATTTCTTCCCTGCACTGTCCCTGACTGCCGCCGGTCGTTCGGCAGTACCCCCGGCACCGCCGCTTTCTCCGCCCGCGGGTTCTTTCTTCATGGACAAAGCGATCCGCTTCCGCACCAAATCGACTTCCACTACCCGGACTTCCACGATATCCCCTACGGCAACCACCTGGTTGGGGTCTTTCACGAACTTGTCGCTCAGTTCCGAAACATGCACCAGTCCGTCCTGTTTGACGCCGATATCCACGAAAGCGCCGAAGTCCACCACGTTCCGGACCGTTCCGGTGAGCATCATGCCGGGCTTTAAATCCTCCATGGAGAGGACATCGTTACGGAAAATGGGCTTGGGCAGATCTTCGCGGGGATCCCGTCCCGGTTTGGCCAAGGCGTCAATAATATCCTTTAACGTAGGTTTACCTACGTTAAGCTTGTCGGCCGTCTTATCGATATTGACGTCCTTTAGCTTAAGCTTGATTAATTCCAGGGTATCTTTGTTTAAAATGTCTTGGGGCTCGAAGCCAAGTTCCTGCAAGAGCTGCCGGGCCACCTCATAAGACTCGGGATGAACTGAGGTGGCATCCAAAGGATCTTCGCCGTCGGCAATCTTTAAGAATCCGGCCGCTTGAACAAAGGCTTGGTCTCCCAGGCGCTTGACCAGTTTCAACTGTGCCCGGCTCTTGAATTTACCGTTCTCTTCCCGGAAAGCCACCACATTTTTAGCCACCGTCGGTTGTAAGCCGGCGACATACTGCAGTAATGCAGATGAGGCCGTGTTCAAATCCACACCGACGTAGTTAACGCAGGACTCAACCACACCGCCCAATGCTTCGCCGAGGCGCTTTTGATCGACATCATGCTGATACAGTCCGACTCCGATGGACTTGGGATCAATCTTGACCAGTTCGGCCAATGGGTCCTGAATCCGGCGGGCGATGGAAACCGCGCCCCGCATGGAGACATCGAGCTCCGGAAACTCCTCCTTGGCCAGTTTGGATGCGGAATAGACCGAAGCTCCGGCCTCACTGACAATACAATAGTTAGTTTGAGTCCCGTCCAGGAGCTTAATGAGCTCCGCCACCATGACTTCCGTCTCCCGGGAGGCGGTGCCGTTGCCAATGGAGATTAATTGTACCTGGTGTTTTTGAATCAGCTTCCCGGTAATGGCCAATGCTTCATCGTATTTATTCACCGGCGGGTGCGGATAGATGGTTACCGTATCCAGCAGTTTACCGGTCTCATCCACCACCGCCACTTTGGAACCGGTCCGGAAACCGGGGTCGATTCCCATGACCCGGTAGCCTTTCACCGGCGCCTGAAGAATTAAGTTCCGCAAGTTAATCCCGAAGACCCGGATGGCATGCTCTTCGGCAGTCTCAGTGGCCGCGGCCCGAAGCTCCCGTTCCAGGGAAGGAAAGAGCAGCCGCTTGTATCCGTCAGCAATAGCTGCGGTCAACTCATTGGTGAAAATTGACTTGGGGTTGGTGACAATCAATGAATTCAACTTGGCGATGGAGGTCTCGTCGTCCACCGTCAAATTCACTTTCAAGGCATCTTCTTTCTCACCGCGGTTCAAAGCCAATATCCGGTGCGGCGGAATCTTCTTAAAGGGTTCGCTGTATTCCGCGTACATCCGGAATTCGTCCAACTCCTCAGCCTCAGCCTGTTTCTCGGACTTAGCTTTCTTCTTGTCGGCCGCTTTGGCTTCCGAAGCCAATACGGCGGTATCCCAGAAAAACTCCCGCAATACCTGCCGGTAACCGGGATCGTCGGCCACCTTCTCGGCGATGATGTCCATGGCCCCCGCCAAAGCATCTTTCTCAGTCTCGACTCCCAGATCGGGGTTGATGAAGGGACTTACCACTTCAGTCACCGAACCGGTTACCGTCTCCTGGCTCCAGATGATATCCGCCAGAGGCTCCAAGCCCCGCTCTTTGGCGATCATGGCCCGGGTGCGTTTCTTTTGCTTGTAGGGCCGGTATAGGTCTTCCACCTCCTGAAGCTTCACGGCCGCCTGAATAGCAGCGGCCAGCTCGGGAGTGAGCTTACCCTGTTCCTCGATAGACTTTAGAACTTCCAGCTTGCGGGCCTCCAAGTTTCGCAGGTAGTTCAGGCGTTCTTCGATATCCCGCAGCTGTTCCTCGTCCAGTTCCCCGGTGGCTTCCTTACGGTAACGGGCGATGAAGGGAATGGTATTGCCGTCATCCAGCAGCTGAACCGTGTTGGCTACCTGATGACCTCTAAGCTTTAATTCTTCCGCAATTTGTTTAATTAGATCCATAGTTTTGTTTCATACTCCTTTTTACCAAGAAAAATCCTCCACAAATTATACCAGGGGGAAAATGATTAGGCAAGAGTAAAAATAAAAAGACCGGTTTTCCGGCCTTTCGTAAATTTTCGTTTGTTAATCCCCGATCTCCACATTTTTTCTGGTTTTGGCCTTGATCTCCATACCGCCGGGGGAATCCACCACTACCATCTTGGACTCGTTGGACTTGATGAGGCCGATTTGATGGCCCCGCTCCTCAATATACGCGGGAGTTTTCATATAGTCGCGGGCCTTGGTCATTTCGGTGATCCGCTGTTTCATCACGGCGTATTGGCCTTTTAACTCACCGACCTCCTGGGTCTTTACCACATAATTATAAACTCCCTCAATCAGAGGAATAATTAATAACCGCGCCCCCAAAAATATGACGAATCCCCAGACCAGGAAGGGCACTATGGAACGCGGCTTGAACTGCCATCTACGTTTCAGTTCAATTTGCAGTTCCGGCCGGCGGACCGGGACCCGGTTGCTTTCATAAACCGGCGTAGCATATTTTCTGGCGCTTGTACTTTGAATCACTCGTTATCACCTTCATTCTCATCGGCTCCGGAGATCCCCAAAGCCGTTCCGGGCAGAACAATCACGACTTCATAGCCTTTGGCCTTGGCGCGGTTATACAAAGTCGCCACCGAACTCTGGCTAAGCTTCAACTTTTTGGCGATGGACTCCGAACTCTCGCCTGTTTCCTTAAGGACCACCACCTGGCGTTCCCGGAAACTCAAGTTTTCAACGCCGCGAATCTCAATTTTCATTATACCACCATCATGACAAAATTTCTACAATATTTGTACATTATTATTACAAATATTCGACAAAAAATCCGTTTTTCCTGTGGGGGTAATGGGAACAAAAACAACTATTGGACAATGACAACAAAATGCATGTATTGAGATTTCGGACAACAAAATAAATCACAGGCTCTCCTATCCCTCATTAATTAAACAAAAAACCAAGATTGCTCTTGGCCTAGGATTTTAATGATCTTTTATCTATTTATCTATATTGAATTAGTATGTCTAAATCTATTCTTACCGCCTTTTTTCCTAACTCAATAATCCTTTTCCTTATTGGATAACGGAATAACAGGTAACCCCAGTTCTCTAGGAAACTCATTGTGTCTCTTGGTCGCCTCCACAATTTTTTCGAGTTAGATTAAATCCGTATTTACACCGAGCAGGTCAATTTCCGCCTCTGGTTCGTTAATACTGATATAACGTGTAATATACAAGTTATAGTTTTTTTCTATTTCCTCCATGCTCACACATCGGGAATATCGGTCTTCCTCCTTGCGGAATTGATAGGTAGAGACAATCTTATCGATGTGTTCGAACAATAATTGGTTTTGCGTAGCAAGCCGATCACTGTATCCATATTACCATCTGTTAAGAGCTTACGACGAATACGTTCCTCGACCCCACCTCTAAACAAAACTCCAAATTTTTCCGAGGGAAATTCCTTAATCCCAATATCCACCTTACTTTTGAACTTCTTCCTCAGACAAGATACCCTCCAAATCCCAAAACTTAATTGTCCCGTTACCCAATCCGGACATAAATTGTTTCCCATCCGGCAGCGCAATAATATCGCAAGCTCCTCCCGAACGGGTATAGAACATTTTTAATAGGGTTCCGGTTTCCAGATCCCAAACCCGGATGGTGTTATCCCAAGAGCCGGAGATAATTCTCTTCCCGTCTGGAGTTATCGCGACCGCAATAACAGTCTGATAATGGCCGGCTAAAGTTAATAATGTCTGGCCTGTTGCCAGGTCCCATACTTTTACAGTATTATCAAAGGAAACGGAGGCCAATTTTTTCCCATCAGGCGACAAGGTGATTTTAAAAATACTGTAAGCATGACCGCTCAATGTATTAAGCAGACTCCCATCCTCCAAATCCCATATTTTAATTGTATTATCATTGCCGGCTGAAATTAGTATATTGCCGTCATTTGTGATTAATAGATACCGGACGATACCGCGGTGGCCCTCCAATAAACGAAGGGGCTTTCCAGTATTAATTTCTCGAATTTTAATGACGCCATTATATGCGCCAGAAACGAATTGTCGACCGTTCGCGATAAATACCAGAGAATCAGTTGCATTTGCATCTTTAAAGGTATTCAGTTGCTTATATGTATTCAGATCCCAGACAATAATTTTACGATCCTCACCGGCGGAAACTAGTAGTTTCCCATCAGGCGAAACTGCCAGAGAATTGATTCTTTTGGAGTGCCCTTTCAACGTACCGAGCATATTCCCGCTTTCCATTTCCCAAATCTTAATTGTTTTATCATAAGATCCGGAAACCACACTTTTTAAATCCGGAGTCAATTTTACCGTCCAAACCGTATCTTTGTGCCCGCTGAATGTGCGGATAGGTTTAGTAATGGGCTTATTACTAGGATCGGGTTGAGCATGCCAGACATTTAAAGTACCATTAAATGATACATTTCCGGTGGCGAAATCTGATAAAACAAATGACCCTTCAATTTTTAAAGTACCATTATTATGATCTTGTTGATATCGAATCCAACCGTTTCGAATCGGAATCTCGGCCGTGATTGTCCTATTAAATGTGTTCCCATACTTGTCCGTAAAATTTATAATCAATGACCCGCCATCTGGGAAAGGACTATTGATTCCAGTAATTTTGGTACCATCTTCTGAAATATTGAACATAATGTTGTTACCAACCCAGAGTCCAACGATGGGAATGTTATTTACAATAACCATACATAATCCGGTTGAAGCAGTAAAAATGACTAGAGAACAAAAAAGGATTCGTAAAACAAATTTTTTAATTGCCAAAAGGAATCTCCCCCAATATTTAACTCTTCTCCGTTAATTAATAACTCCACCATAGAGACTTGAAAATATTAAAATTTGGTTATAAATAATCGTCATAAAAAGAAACCTGGAGGGCGTTAGCCGCTCCAGGTTGTGAAATTCACGGAGTTGGCAACAGCGCATCCACTAGCCCGGTTCGCCATTCTTTTGCGTCTTTATCATAAATTCCGAATCCCGAGCAGAGTTCCCAGTATGCCCAACCGATATTCCGGGCTTCGGCTTGCTCTCTGACATATTGGTTCCATCGAATCCGCGACGCTTCATCGGTTGGAGTTCCGGCATTACCGCTAAAAGCTCCGAACTCTCCCAGCCATAACGGGATATTGCCGTGGTTTTTACTCCAATTTACCGCAACATCCAGTTCGTCGCGGATCGCTTTAAAGCCCGCTATATTGGTTTCGTTGGTAGTGGATTGAATATTGTACTGATTAAACCAATACTTCGGCCACTCGCCAGCGTTGGAAGCCGGATATACCTGTTTATCCGCCGGTGGTGGACCCGGCCAGACAACTCCGGTTGTCGCATAGTCGGGACCTGACCAACTTGCTCCCTGATGGGTAAAGAACAATGGAGAATAAAAATGAAACGTGACAATGGCATTGGTTTCTTCCGCGGGGATGACCAAACCATTAAGTCCATGGGCTCCGCCCCAATCGGCGCCGGAGATAATCACCGTGTGATGGTTGTCGATACGGCGGATTTCCCAAAGAGTGTCCCGTAAAATACCGTTCCATTTTTGGATGGTAAGATTATTGTGGGGTTCATTTAATAGCTCAAAGTATAATTTATCCGATTTGTCTTTATAACGGGTGACAATCTGCTTCCAAATGGCGATGAAGCGTTCTTTATGAGCGTCCGGGTTCTCAAAAATCTCCTCATAATGATGGACATTGATGATAACGTTCAGATTTCTTGATAGGCCCCACTCAACCACCTTATCGACTTTGGCAAAAAACGGCCCCTCGATGGTATATGGAGCGGTTTTCGCGGTGTAATCGGACCACCGGATGGGTACCCGGACCGATTGAAAACCTTTGGTTTTAACAATTTCAAAAAATTCTTCGCAAATTTCAATACTCCAACCACCCCTTTCAGATTCCAGCATGTTTCCCATGTTGATTCCTTTACCTAAAGCCGCAGCCTGAGTATTAGGGTTCAGTTGTCCGTCCGAGGCCGTAATGGCGCTGGAACGATCCGGGGACGTAGGAGGGGTTCCCGTATTAGAGTTGTTACAACCAATGGTGATAATCATTAAGCCGATGAAAAGAATCCCGAGAAACAATTTCTTTGCCATATGTACCACCTCTTTACTAAAATTGGAATGTGCCTCTCTTTGATCTATTCTCCGGTTTACTTAAAAATCCTATGTGCCTGTCCATTTAAAAACACAGGTGCATTGGCAAGATTATAAACACATTGCTAAAAAATATGACTAAAATCTGCTCCGTTTAACTTGGTTGCACTTTTTCATTCGTTTTGTTGTTTTTTAGTTATTTTGGGAAAAATGTAAGCCCTCATTTTAGCCCCACGGATGAGACCAACGATGCGTCTTTTCAGGGATCAAAAATGAATTCTAAACAACATCAATAAACAATCTATTTCATCGCAGCCGATATGCTATTACCAGCAGCCGCATCTATCCTTTCCGGGCAACGATGTTCCCTAAACAGCGTTTCGCCTTTGATCAGCCAGGATATTCCGAATGCAAACAGCGCGAGGGTCTCCCCAATTAATACGACCTTGTAGTCACTCATTTGGCTTTCCGAGAATATAAGAGAGCATACTAATATCCCCAGTAATGAAACGCTCATGACAATCCCGCAGACAATATAAATTACATTTCGCTTTTTCTTCTCTGGAGAAATCGTCCGCCTGCCGCTGTTATTCCTGGTAAAAAGAAACAACGAGTTCAGCGCCAGCAAGATGAAAAATGCCGCCGCACAAATAAAATGGAGTAAATCCGAGAAAGCCGCCTCCAGATTAAATATTCCAATCCCCGTCGTACTGTCAAGGGTTCCCTGGCAGGGAAAAATTGCAATACCCAGGCCAAAAAAACCCGATATGGAGGATACAACCAAATCCAAAACTTTTTCACCTTTATAGGTCAGTAAAAATAAACCGATCAGGAATAATAATCCCACTAAGAAATCTCTCATATTCGAGTAATAATACATACTGATCGAAGGGAGGACTTGAGTATCGGCAAACAACAAGCCGCCGCCAACATTGATGGATGGTAAAGCAATGCCAAGAATTCCGATAAGCCGCCGTAATGCTCTGTAGGAAAGAACGATGCTTTTATTTCTTTTCCCGAAGGTATTAGCGATATTTTCGAGTATCATCTTTTGCCTCCCAACCCGGAGCAGTTAACGGAGTAGGATTATTATTAAGCTTCACCCAAGTTAATATTGTAATCTTTTACGGACTATTAATCCTATCCCGGCGAAGCCGGAATCAAAAAAGAGCTTTTAATTAGACGGGATTTACAGGATGATATTAAGCGCCGCGTAAACTCAAATTTATCTTATTACAATAATTTGCTTTTACCACTTAATCATTTTTAATTCTTTGGCCGCGGTGAATAATGGAGGTACGGAAGTACTGATATAGAAGTACAAGGGTATGATATCAATATGGAAATTGCAATGAACAGTTAACAGGACGTTGGAATATTCATATTAATATTGAAGGGGGATGAAGATGATGCCCTACGAATGGAAGGAAAACTTGGCATGCCTTGCGACTTACAAGATGCTGGCGGGCGCTGCCAATCTGGACCAATTTGCAGAAAGTGAATACCCGTTTGCTACAGCTAAGAATATTACCATGTACAATCTTCGTTTTTACCCGAAAACAACCAACAATCCGGATATTATCGAGGTTTTATCCTATGAAATCGCCAGGAAATTCTTCAAACTGCTCCATGAACAATACGCCATTAAACTGGAAGACCAGATCAGCTCCCAACAAGTCATTACCGATATAGCTAATATCTTTGCCAATCCGGGAAAAATGATTGTTGATCTGGCAGAAACCGTTGATGGTTTAATAAAATTTGAAGATGAGGAAGCGTAGGGGTCCAAATATGAAAAAAATAATCATTGGCATTCTTATTTTCATATCAGCTTTTTTCTTTTTCATAATAAATTGTCCACTGATTTACGCAATGGAACAAAATTCCAGTTTTGAATTAAAACCGGTAATTATAAGTTCATCTGATAATACGGTGACATTAGGCTTGGAATATAATATCAAAGGATCTATTGCTTCCCGATCCCTTGCGGCGGAAAGTGACCAGCTTGATCCGGATGTGGTTATTCAAAGTATTATCATCGATTATAGTCTTTCAGGCACCTGGACGAATAATGACAAAAATCCCAAGAATTTTACCGAAGCAAAGATCACCGGGGATTATTTTCGCTCATCATCCGCTGTAACTTCCAAGCTTGGTTTATTTTATAAATACGAAAGCAATCAAACTTTTACCAATTCCCACAGCATATACGGACTAAATGCCGTAATCGGAAAGCTGGGATTACTAACAAAAAATGATCTATTTGGCGCTCAAATTTACCTGGGTGAAGTAAACCCCGGTAACGATACCCAAAGAAAAGCCGTATTGGGTCCGGACCTTCAAACTTATTACCGCTGGGAAGCCGAATTTTTATATATATATAACCTCGGAATTGATAGTCTAATCATAAAGAATATTGAATTTAATTACCGGTATTTCCAAGAGAACAATCCTCCGTCGGCTATTGCAAGTGCGGGATTGGATCGATATCAACTGGCCACCATCCGTCTCGGGCTTGATAAAGACTTTTTCATCGCCTATTGCGCTGGGGAACTGCCGTTTAACAAAAAGGGAGAGCAGATCTATCAAATCGGGTACAGTTATAAGTTGAAATAGCTCGTAATCCTAGTTTTAAATGGCATTTATAGGTTAATTTCGAATAATCAAAGGTCATTATCTTTCTTGTACCAGGCTTCCCAGTGTTTTTTATCTTTTAACATTTCGGGATTCTTGATCCCTTCCAGGTTTAACTTGTTGAATTCCCGCCACTTCATCCGGTAAGCTCTCCGTCCCGAGTACACCAGCGGGCTTTTATAAAATACGGCAAACTCTTTGCCCGCTTGCCTCCCAAATTCTTTCAGGCGTATCGAAAAGTCCATCTCCTCCAGATAATATATTTTGGCGTTGAACCCGCCGATAGCCCGGAAGGCTTCGGCATCACATCCGATAAAGGCCCCAATAGCCGCCTTATACCGCCGCAAATTAATATTCGTAACAAAGATCACAAACCGGTACCACAATTTACTCCGATCCGGTTTGATAGTAGCTCCGAACCCGATATATTTACCGCTCTTAATAGCATTAATACATTCTTTTATCAATTTCGGCTTTGGATACGAGTCAGCGTCAATGAATATCAGCCAGTCTCCTTCGGCAACACCGGCCCCGGTATTCCTGGCTTTGGCTATGACATTTTCTTTTTCAAAGACTGTTTTTACTTGCAGATTCTTGCAGACAGCCTCCGTTGCATCGCTGGAATTATTATTGCATACAATAATCTCGTAAGAGATATCCGGCACCATATTTTCATCCATAGCTTGCCGGATTTTGCAGATGGTGTTGGCAATCACCTTTTCCTCATTATACGCCGGTATGATCACCGATATTTTCAAGATAACATCCCCCATTATTATTTTATCATAATTAACAATTTATTTTTAGCATTGACATCATAATCGTTACTGTTTGGAATTTAAATTTTCAGTTACCCGCAATTGTACGATTTTTTTTATCAGGTCAACGGGTAATGGTTCTTCCATTGGGAATTGAACCGAACCTTTGGCATATTTATATTTTGACAACTCGCTTTTAAATGCGTCAATACCGCTCGGTCCCGGGTAAAAACCGATATGTTTTGCATAACCGGCAAAATGAACCAGGTTTCCGTTTAGAACGAAGGTAGGCATTTGCCAACTGATTTTTTCCCGCGCTTGCGGCGCTTGTTCTCTTATAACTTCCCGGATTTCAACCAGCTTCTTTTGAATATGTTCCGGAAAAGAATGAATGTACTCATCAATTGACTGATATTCCGGTTTATTTTTGTCCATAAGGCATCTCTCCTTAATCTTTTCTTTGCAACGCCGTGACCAGGCAATGAGTCCCATTAACCCTGCCAACGATCTTTCCTTTTTCATCGTTAAAAAATCTGTCTTCCAGATCATTTGCATCCAGATGACATACTGCTTCAAAACCGTACTTTGATAAAAACTCATTAATACTTCCTTTCTCGATTCCAAACACCCAAGCTTCATTCACCCTGGAAACCCGGCGGAGCATATCTTCTTCACCGTAGTATAAATTCTCTTTTCGTAAAACGGAGGCATAAATATAGTCAAAGACAATCTTGCTTCCTGAACCTGAGTATCCTTGAATTATTTTGAAGATTTGATCCACCGCCTCCGGCTGTAAGTACATGGTCAAGCCTTCCAGAATAAAAAGGCTTTTTTTATTCGTTTCAAAACCGCTTTCTTTGAGCCTGTCACCAATACTCTGTTTCTCAAAATTAATGGGAATAAGGACCAGGTTTTCAGGAGTTATAACCCCCTTTTCCCGAAATCTTTCAATTTTCGCATTTTGGGTAACCGGAACATCCAGCTCAAATATTTTGGTGTCTTTGGCGATAGTATGAAACCGTATAGCACGGGAATCAAATCCGGCGCCAAAAATGAGTATTTGTTCAAAACCCTCTGCCAGGGTATTTTTAAATTCGGTATCGATAAATTTTGTCCTGGCGATTACATATTCATAAATTCCTTTCGGATTAAACCATTTGATAAAGTTGCGTCTGACGCAAGGTATTTTAGTCAATGGTTTGATAAACGACGGAACTAATACTGCCGAAATATAATCATCACTTTTATACTGCGCTCTGTCTTCCGAGTAAGATGCGGCTCTTGAGAAACAAGTCATTTCGGCTGTTCTTGAAGTTCTGGATTCGATTCTTTGCGCCACGATTTCACTCCTATACTGCTATTTTTGGCGAAACACACCCTGCCAGCCGTGATAAACAAAAATCAAAAACTCTTCCCCGATCTTTTCCACCTGTTCTTGGCTGGTTACTGACAAAATCATCTGCTCAATTATACTTACATAGAAATTGGCAACACACCGGACAAAAAATTTCGAAATCTCCCGCTTCGACTTGATTGCGCTGACCCAATCAAACAATACAGCCGTAAAAGCATCGACCACTTTATCCCGGAAACTCTCCAGGGATGAACCCCTTGCCTGAAAAAACAGCAATTTTACATCGGTCAGATTTTCGGTTACGAATTGGGTTACCACGCCCATAACGAATTTTTGCGTTTCTTTAGTATAAGCATCCGCTTCTTTCGGCACGTTGAATATTCTTGCCGATTCGAGTCCCTGGTGAATTTTAACCACTGTCGGTTCCAAAATGGAACAAAAAAGATGGTCCTTGTCGTGAAAATAATTATAGATATTGCTTTTGGAAGTCCCGGCCTTGGCGGTAATAGCGCGGATGGAGGCCTTCTCAAATCCCTTTTCCAGGAACTCTTCCCTGGCCACATCCATAATCCGTTGTTTTATTTCATTTTTTGCATACTGCATAATCTACTCCCCGAAACAAAAGAGAAAAGTACACTGCACTTATAAGTACAGTGTACTTTTATGATAACAATACCTATTGCCTTTGTCAAGTTTATTCACTGGATTAATTGTTACATTGTTTAGAAAACGTTTTACTAATATTCAATTCCCTTTCTTGCCTTAATCCCCCGGCTCATGGGGTGTTTTACGGCCTGAATCTCGGAGACATAATCCGCCCGCTGGATCAACTCAGCCGGCGCATTTCTTCCAGTAAGAACCACCTCCAGTTCTTCCGGTTTATACTCAATGAAAGACAGGGCCTCAGCAGTGGAAATAGCGCCAATTGAAATGGCAGCCATCATTTCATCCAAAATAATTAAATTCCAATCACCACTCTTGGCGGCAGCCAGGGCATATTGAAAACCATTGCGAATATCCTCCCGGCAGGCCTCCAGTTCCGCCTGGTTCATCTGGTTGGTGAATTTGACGGTCTCTTTGTTTCGATAAACCTCAAAACCAGGTTTCAAGCTTTCCAGAACCAATATTTCACCGGTATTCCTGCCCTTTAAAAATTGGATCATCAATACTTTCATACCCCTGCCCAAAGCCCGGATGCCGAGCCCGATGGCGGCAGTAGTCTTGCCTTTGCCATCTCCCGTATAAACGTGGACCAATCCTTGCATCAATAAATCGCCACCCATTAATGAATTTTAATAATTTGCCAGTTCTTCCCGGAGCATCTCAACCAGTCTTAAGTTACTGGCCCGGTCCTTGACCGCGACTCTGAAATAGCGGTCATTTAAGTACCGGAAATTGGCCGCGTTCCGGATCAGGATGCCTCTCTTCCCTAACCGGTCATGAAGCTCTCCGGCATCAAGAGCGCCGTCCAGCAGTTTGACCAGGATAAAATTGGCCTCCGGCGGAAAGGCTTTTAATCCGGGAATAGCCCCCAATCGCCCGTATAACCATTCCTTCTCCCCCTTAAGCCAAGCCGAGGTCCGCGCGAGATATTCTCTAGCCTTAGTTAAATACTCTCCGGCGCAAGCCGCCATGTTATTCACCGGCCAGGGTTGCTGCCGGAAACGCATTCGGTCGATGAAGTCTTGATTCCCGATGCCATATCCCAGGCGCAGACCCGGTACGGCGAATATCTTGGTGAAGGCCCTGACAATGAATAGATTATCGCAGGCGGGAACATATTTCACCATGGAGTTGGCTGAGGAACCTTCCGTCAATTCGATGAAAGCCTCATCGATCACCACCATGGTCCGGCAACGGCCAGCTTGCCGGATGAGATATTCCAGCTCCGCCGGTTTGAGCAGCGACGAAGTGGGATTATTCGGATTGCACAGCATCAGGCAATCAACGCCTTGCGCCATTTCCGCCGCCAGTTCTTCAATCTCCGGCTGAAAACTGGCCGCTTCCCGCAACTCGAAATGGCGGATCTCCGCCCCGGCCAAAATCGCGCTTTGCTCATACTCTACGAAGGTCGGGGCCGGTATCAGCACCCGCTTCGGTTTCAGGGTCTGAAACAGGAGCGCAATGATCTCCGCCGCGCCATTCCCGGGGATAATCCGGCCGGCGGATATCCCGGTATATACCGCCAACTCCCGGCGCAACCCTTTATATTCCGGGTCCGGATAATCAGTTAACCGGCTGATGCTCTGGACCAATAATTCCTGCAAGCCGTCAGGTATTCCCAACGGGTTAATATTGGCGCTGAAATCCAAAAAAGCCTCCCGGTTCTTTTGAAAGATTTCCGCCGCCCGCTCCAGGTTCCCGCCATGTTCATAGCCACGATTCACCGGCATTTATTATTCACATCCCTATGAAAAGCAGTTATTGGGTATTGGTTGTTAGTTATTAGTTTTCGTTAGTTTTTGACAAGACTGCTTAGAAAATGAATTCTCGCTCACTTATGAAGGTGTGGCTTTGAACTCAATCCGCGGGCTAAAGTCCACGGCTGACAAAGACCTTACCGGTTAAAACCGGTATACACAATCATTGAGATACCTCATTCAGAATCTAGTAACCCAATAATATTTTGCATAACAGTATTTTTTGAGAGAGATTTATCGTTTGAAAGTATAATTATTGATATTGGCCGATTATTCTTTTCTTTATGCCATAGAGACGCTTCATAACCTCTACTTTTTATTAGCTCTTTAGCATAACCTTTCCATTTGGGAGAATCAATTTTAATAAAATCATCGGTTCCCATCATAAAAGTTCTAATTACCAATGCGCATAAGCTTATTTTCTCTTTTAGCACTTTTTCACCAAATACATAGCTATCTTCTTCTCCTAGCAATCTCCCGAGAGAAGCCATATCCAAAAAGAGATTATTCACAAAAGAATTATTTCGTGAGATCATTAATATAGTTTTATTATTATCAATAAATATTACTTGATTATTACGTGTTGGTTGTTTTTGTTGCATTCCTTTTGGAATTCTTACTTTTAAATCAAAAATCGTATATTCATCAAATTCGCCTTTGTTGATAATAGTACTAATATCCCATTTTATTTTTGAAAGAGTAACAATACAATCATATTGAGAAAAATATACAAACCTAAAGAATCCATAAAATAACATAAGCAAGGTCAATCCCAAAATAGAGATGATATTCTTCAGTCTCATGCTTTTATATTGCTTTTTTTTTAAATCATAAAGCGTTAAAATTGCTTTTTGATTAAAAGAGTAAATAATAATTATTGAAACACACAATAGAATAAGTAATTGAAGAGGGTTGGTTAACCAACCCAATATCATGAAAGTACCGGAAATAACCATCAATGAAATATAGCCGATGGTCAACATTGCCCCCGGAGTCGCGGGTTTTAATCGAAAACCGGAATAACCTGTAATTATACAGAAAACTCCTAAACATATAGGTAAAAGACTTAATAAAAGCCAAGTAGAACTACACCAGACACCATCAAACAACTTTAAGAAAAAATAAAGTTTATTGGTTACAACAAAAATGTAATAAATACCCATGCCTATAACAATATTACAAAAAATTATATTCCATAATGTTTTTTTCATATACCTCACCTTTCAGCTAGACCGCCGGATACAGGCGCGGATTTTTTTCGCACATAGCCGATAGCTAGCTATTAAAGGAACTGACGAACTAAGAAGCTGTAACTAATGGACTGCCACTAAGGTTTTATACCGGTTTTAACCGGTAAGATTTTTCCCAGCCGTGGGTTTTAACCCGCGGATTGAGGTCGGAGCCATGCATTCACTAATTGGAATCAGAGCTACACACTCACGGTTGGAAGTCAAATCCATACTCCACGGATTGATACCAAAGCCACACCCCAACCCGATTGGGATCAAAGACAGCCAATAACCCACAACACCCCAACCCCAACCGCAAAAAACAAAAATGATGTTACCCACATAATTTTAATGGTCTCCGGTATGTCCCGCAGTTCCAGTTCCTTAATATCGTCTCCGATAGTAGGCTTTTCCACCGGTTGGCCGAAGTAAATATTGGTACCGCCCATACGGACTCCCAAAGCTCCGGCCATTGCCGCTTCCGGATAGGCGCAATTAGGGCTTTGATGGTTCCGGCGGTCCCGTAGCATGGTTTGAAAACTGTGGCGGAACCCTTTGCCGCAGCAAAAAGCGGCCGCCGGGATGAATACTCCGGAGAGCCTGGCCGGGATATAGTTCAACGCATCGTCAAGCTTGGCGGAAGCCCGGCCAAAATGAAAATAGCGTTCATTCTTATATCCCACCATGGAGTCCAGGGTGCTGGCGGCTTTAAAGGCATAGGCCAAGGGCGCCCCCATACCGAAGGGCAAACCCAGGAAGATAAAGAACAGAGGCGACAGGATACCGTCCACAGTGTTTTCAGCCGCAGTCTCCACCACTGCCCTGACGATCCCTTTTTCATCAAGGGTGTGAGTATCTCTTCCCACCAGCATTCCAACCTGTTTCCTGGCTCCGGCCAAATCGCCTTGCCGCAACAGCCGGTAAACTTTGAAGGATTCATTCGCCAGGCATCTGCCAGCCAGTGCCGAGTATATGAAATATATGTTGCAGCCATGGAAAATTACCGGACTGACCTGTTTAGCCACGGCCAAAATCCCAAAAACACCGCCAAAAGTTGCACCAACCACGAAAAGGGTCAATATTGCTCCTGCAATCCTCTCCTCGGCAGCTTGCTGACCGCCGCCGGAATGGATGGCGCTTCGCAGTACTTTTTCTGCTTTGGCGATGAGCCGGCCGATGAACCGGACCGGATGCGGGAAGCGGGGCGGGTCTCCCAACACTGCATCCAGCAGGAAAGCCGCCCCGGCGTCAATGATTAAACTCAGGTCCATATTGGATACTATCGCTCCTCTTCGAGATTCATGATCCGGTAAATCGTCTCCAGATCCACACTTTCCCGGATCACCCGCGCCAGCGTGTCATACTCGGCCTGCTTAAAATCATCATGATCGGGAACCAATATATTTAAAGGAGCCAGCCCTTTCTTCTTCCGTAAGGAGTTGATGATACCTTTGGTAAATTCACCGTTGTCCAATATACCGTGAATATAGGTACCGATTACATTTCCCATTGGGTTGACCGCTCCGTCCATGGCACCGCTCCCATTGGCGGCGCTGTTTTGAAGCCTGGCAAACGGCAGGCAATCTGCTTCCGATGAAGATACGCCCTGATGGATCTCGTACCCTCTAACCTTTTGGCTCCCTACTCCTTCCAAAATTCCACAATTTCCGGCAACTATCGCTTCCACCTGGACGGTCTTCTTCTCCCGGGCCAAAACCGTATTTACCGCAAGCAGCCTCATCCCTTGAATCTTTCGTTCCGAACTCTCCACTCCGTCCGGATCGCAAATTTCATTACCCAGCATCTGAAACCCGCCGCAAATACCGAAAACCGGAACCCCTTCCCCCTGCAACCGGAGTATTTCCGCTTCAAGGCCGCATCTCCGGATATGCAGCAAGTCCGCAACCGTATTTTTGGTCCCCGGCAATACAATCAGATCCGGCCTGCCGAATCCCTGTTTCGCCGGTGTACAGTCATCCACATATCTCAGCCTGACCCCGGGTATGCGTTCCAGGGGATTAAAGTCGGTAAAATTGGAAATATGAGGCAGCCGCAGGACGGCGATCTCGATTTCACTTTCACCACAAATCCGCGAAGATCCGAACCGTTCGGTCACACTGTCTTCATCATCAATTCCCAGCTTCAAATAAGGAATAACCCCCAGCACCGGAACCTTAATAATCTCTTCAATCATGGCGATTCCGGGTTTCAGAATCTCCAGATCGCCCCGGAACTTATTAATGATAACTCCTTTAACCCTCCGCTTCTCTTCCTCGGAAAGCAGCAGCATCGTGCCTGCCAATGCGGCGAAGACCCCGCCCTTATCGATATCGCCCGCCAGAATCACCGGAGCGTCGGCGATTTCAGCCATTCCCATATTAACGATATCCTTGTCGCGCAAATTGATCTCCGCCGGGCTTCCCGCTCCTTCGATGACGATGATATCATTCTCGGCGGCCAATTCCCGGAAGACCTGTCCAATCATCCCCGCCAATTGCGGCTTATAATCGTGATACTCTACCGCCGACATATTGCCCAGAACTTTTCCCTTGATGATGACTTGCGCTTTCTTATCGGTGGTGGGCTTCAGCAGGATGGGATTCATCCGGACATCCGGCTTTAGCCCCGCCGCCTCGGCCTGTACCACCTGGGCCCGGCCCATTTCATGCCCATCCTCCGTGATGAATGAATTAAGCGCCATGTTTTGCGATTTGAAAGGCGCCACCCGGTAACCGTCCTGCCGGAATATGCGGCAGAGACCGGCGGCAATGATGCTTTTACCCACGGATGAAGCCGTGCCCTGAACCATGATACATCTGGCGCTCATGATAGACCCCCTTGCTTTTTCCCGGAATGTTGGAGGCAGCTTTTAACGAACCCCCGGGCGAATTCGGGATTGGCCCAAAAATGGAGATGCGGGTACCCGGCCAACAGGTTGGCTGTTTGATAACCGCATTCCCAGGTTTTCAGCTCCGTTCCCGTCCGGCCTTTGGAAACCGCGAAGCATCTTGTTACTTCGCCGGCCACTTCTATCTCTGAATAATGATACTCGTGGGCAAGAATTGCGAGGCCTTTGGGAGCCAGAATATTATCAGCCGTCGCCGTTACCGTTACATATCCGAATCTCTTTAATGCTGTTTTCATGCGGCTCTTACCAGGAAGCACGTCCGCCATCTCAAATTCCCGGCCCTCGCCACTCGTGATACTTTCTCCCAGATACATGAGTCCGCCGCACTCGGCATAAGCAGGCAATCCGTTTTGAATACGATTTTTAACGTCCCGGCGCATGGCCGGATTCGCTTGCAGCGTTTCGGCCCAAACTTCCGGATAACCGCCGCCCATATAAAGCCCATCAATATTTTCGGGCAATCCGGAATCGTGCAGCGGGCTAAAAAACTCAAGTTCAGCGCCTAAAGCCTCCAATAAATCCAGGTTATCCTGATAATAAAAGCAAAAAGCCTTATCTCGGGCGACTGCGATTCTGGCCGCGCCAATCTTTTCGATTGCAGCGGCTCCAATTTGGCTATCAATTCCGGCAGTCTCCCCGGAGAGCTTTATCAGAAGTTCCAGATCCACCGTTGCTTGAATCTCCCGGGAGAGCAGCGCGGTTCTTTCCTTAAGATCGGCGATTTCGGCGCTGGTGACGAGCCCCAGATGCCTGCCGGCGATGGAGATCTCCTTCAGTTTCCGCAAATATCCCAGCACCGCAATCCCGGTATGTTCGGTGATGATCTCCTTTAGAAGTTGGTAATGGGCTTCACCGAATATGTTATTGATGATTACGCCCTTGATCCGAATCTCCGGGTTGAAATCGGCGAATCCCTTGACCAGGGCCGCCGCGCTGAGGGAGATGGCTGCCCCGTCGATTACTAAAACTACCGGGCTCCCGGTGATTTTCGATACATCCGCGGTGCTTCCCGTCTGGGTCGTGCCGCCATATCCGTCATAAAGGCCCATCACGCCTTCGATGACCGCTATATCGGCTCCGGCTGAATTTTTCGCCAAAAGATACTGGACCGTCCCGTGCGGCAGCATCCAGCTATCCAGATTCCGCGATGCTCTTCCGGTGATGAAAGTATGAAACATGGGATCGATATAATCCGGCCCCACTTTATACGGCTGCACCTTCAGCCCCCTGGCGGCCAGCGCCGCCATAATACCCATGGCGACAGTGGTTTTCCCGCAGCCGCTATTGGTTCCGGCGATGACGATCCTGGGAATCTTCATGGAAGTTGTACTCCAAAGTTATTATCAAAACAGAAAAGCAAAAGCCGTTCAAGTGGGTCAAAGTTAATTTATAGACAGGATTTATTGGATTAAATCATTTATGCCTTGCTTTTTCCTTTGCCTTTATGAAAATCCATATCTTTAAATCCTATCAATCCCTTTAATCCCATTAATCCTGTCCAGTAACCCTGCTTTGGGCTCATTAAATTCACAACATATTTTGGGACGGGATTTATTGGATTTAATCACTCACAAACGTGCAAATGCAGCCATAATCCCTTCCTCGGTCTTGATGATATCCTCCCCACTATGGGCGGCGGAGACAAATAGTGCTTCAAATTGGGAGGGTGCGATATAAATCCCGTAATCCAACATGGCGCCGAAATATTTGGCGAATCTAACCGTATCGGAACCGGTGGCCGCTGGATAATCGGTTACTTCCATGTCAGTAAAGAAAGCCGTCAATACCGAACCAATCTGATTGACGGATAACGGGACGGCATATTTTCGCGCCGCTTCCCGGAAGGCCCCGGCGAGCTTCCCGGCCTTGGCCGCCAGCTCTTCATAAATGGAAGGGTCACGCTTCAATATTTGCAGGGTTTTAATTCCGGCGGCCACGGCCACCGGATTCCCCGATAATGTTCCGGCCTGATATACCGGTCCCACCGGGGAGACCATGGCCATGATCTCTTTTCGGCCGCCATAGGCCCCTACCGGCAGGCCCCCGCCGATGATTTTGCCAAAAACTGAAATGTCCGGCCGGATCCCGAAAAATTCCTGGGCGCCGCCATAGGCCATCCGGAAGCCGGTAATCACCTCGTCAAAAATAAGAACCACTCCATACCGGCAGGTCAATTCCCGCAGCAGTTGTAGAAATTCCATTTTTGGGGGAACAACCCCCATATTGCCCGCTACCGGCTCGATGATGACTGCCGCCAGTTCAGCGCCGGAACTTTTGAATCGCTCCTCCAATGCTTCACAATGATTATAGGCCGCAGTTAAAGTATTCCGGGCATAGTCACGGGGAACTCCGGCGCTATCCGGCACACCGGTGGTAAGCGCCCCGGAACCGGCCTTTACCAGTAAACCGTCCGCATGTCCATGATAGCAGCCTTCAAATTTTAAGATTTTATCCCTGCCGGTAAACCCTCTGGCGAGCCGGATGGCGCTCATCACCGCTTCGGTTCCGGAGTTCACCATGCGGACCATTTCCACCGAGGATACCGCTTCACAGATCATCTGCGCCAGTTCCACTTCCCTTCCGGTAGGCGCCCCGAAGCTGGTCCCCTCCGCCACTGCTTCCCGGACCGCTTGGACTACTTCCGGATGGGCATGCCCTAGAATCATGGGACCCCAGGAACCGACATAATCGATGTATGAATTGCCATCGGCATCAATAATCCGGGAGCCAAAAGCCTTCTGAATAAATGGGGGCGTTAATCCCACCGACTGGTAGGCCCGGACCGGACTATTCACCCCGCCCGGAATGAGCCCCTTCGCTTTCTCAAACAGCTTTTCGGATTGTATTCTGCTCATCTCAGCCTCCTAACAGGATTGATGTATTAATGGGATTTCATTATTTCCTGCAATTTCGAGGATGTTCGTCCCGTGTTCAGCGTTTTGTGTTTAAATTCTAAACCCGCAACAAGAAAAGCTTTCACACTTCAAACTTCACCCTTCACACTTCATTTGCAGCCACCCGGCAATCTGCTTGGCGAAATAAGTGATAATAATTTTGGCGCCGGCCCTTTTGATGGCGGTCACCGCCTCCAGTACCGCCCCCCGTTCATCGAGCCAGCCGTTTTGGGCCGCAGCCTTTATCATCGCATATTCTCCGCTGACGTTATAAGCGGCCACCGGAACCTGAAACCGGCTGCTCACTTCATGGATCACATCAAGATAAGCCAAGGCCGGCTTCACCATCACCAGATCCGCCCCTTCCTCGATATCTAGTTTCACCTCACGCAAAGCCTCGTTGCGGTTTGCATAATCCATTTGATAGGTTTTTCGGTCTCCGAAGGCCGGTTTGGAGCGGGCGGCGTCGCGGAAAGGCCCGTAAAAAGAAGAAGCGTACTTGGCGCTATAGGCCATGATTACGATGTCGCTGAAACCTCGTTGGTCCAGTTCCCGGCGGACCACGCCGATTCTGCCGTCCATCATGTCGGATGGCGCAATAATATCCGCTCCTGCTTCGGCGTAACTCACCGCGGCTCTGGCTATCAGGTCAACCGAAACGTCATTCAGCACCCGGCCGTCCTGAATCAGGCCGCAGTGTCCATGACTGGTATATTCACACAAACAGACATCGGCCATGAGCAAAAGACCGGGAAATTTCGGCCTGGCCGCCCGTAAGGCCCGCTGGACGAGGCCATTGGAGTCATAGGCCCCTGAGCCGGCTTCATCTTTCACATCCGGGACGCCGAAAAGCAGCACCCCCGGTATGCCGTAACCTTGAACTTCATCCAGTTCCGCAAGGAAATTATCGATTGAAAGCTGATAAATACCCGGCATGGAGGGAATCTCATTGCGGATTCCCTTGCCTTCCACGATAAATACGGGATAGATCAGATCATCCACCCCAATGGAAGTCTCCCGCACCAGCCGCCGCATCGCCGCGCCGGTTCGTAATCTTCTGGGCCGTTTCAGCAAGTCCATTATCGTTCCTCCGCCATTTCGGTTAATTTCGCTACCAGCCCGTCAATGGTGTATTCATCGGCGGTGGCGGCAACCGTCAACCCCGCATCCGATGCCGTCCGGGCAGTAATTGGGCCAATACAGACCGTTTTAATCCGCGCAAGCGCGCCCATATTTTCCGGCCCCACGGCCGCTATAAAATGGGTTACCGTCGCGGAACTGGTAAAAGTCATAAAGTCCACCCGGCCGGCAGTAATCTGATGCAATATTTCTTTCCGGGGCGCCTCTTCGGTTACGGTACGATAAACAACCAGATCAACCAAGTCGATCTTGTTTTCCGCCAAGCCGTCCGCCAGTTCGCGACCGGCAATATCGGTCCGGGCCAGCAGCACCTTTTCCCCCGGCGCCACTTTTTTAACCAACCCGGCCAATAAATCCCCCGTGGTATACCGGTCGGGCACATAGTCGGCATTCAACCTCAGCCGGTTCAGTTCTTCCTCCGTGGCTGCCCCGACAGCGGCCAGTTTTCGCCCGGATAAGCCGCGTATGTCAATCCGCCGGGCCCGCATTCTATTAAAGAAAGCTGTTACACCGTTTACACTGGTAAATACCAGCCAGCCAAATTCATCCAAGTTTTGAAGCGCTTGATCAAAGGCTGCGAAATCCAGCGGTTCAGCGATTTTAATCACCGGAAACTCCAGGACTTCTCCGCCCAGTTCCTCAATGCGTTCAGCCAATTTACCGGCTTGTTGCCGTGCTCGCGTAACCAATATCCGTTTCCCCGCCAGTTTTCCCTTGGGGAACCAGTTCAGCTTTTCCCGGAGCTTGACCACATCGCCGATTACAGTTACCGCGGGTGACTGGATGCCAGCCTCCGCTATTTTCGCCGCGATCTCCGCCAGGGTTCCCGTAACCACCCTTTGGGCCCCGGTGGTGCCTTTTTCAATGACCGCCACCGGGGTGGAACGGTCTTTCCCGTGTTTGACTAAATTGCTTGCAATCTCCGGCAGGTTTTTTACTCCCATGAGAAATACCATGGTTCCCGCTATTCCGGCCAGAGCACCATAATCAGTGGCGCTGCCGCTTTTATCGGGCCGTTCGTGTCCGGTGATAATATGCAATGCTGAGCAATAGTCCCGGTGAGTGACCGGTATACCGGCATAAGCAGGGACCGCAATAGCTGAAGTCACTCCCGGAACCAGCTCGAACTCAATTCCGTGCTCATGGAGAAATTCGGCTTCCTCGCCGCCTCTGCCAAACAGACAGGGATCGCCGCCCTTAACCCGGGCTACCGTTTTACCCTCGAAAGCCTTTTTCACCAGTATTTCATTGATCTCCTCCTGGGGAACCGGATGGCGTCCGGGAGTCTTCCCCACATCGATAAACTCAGCGTCCTCACGGGCAAAACCCAGCGCCTTCGCGCCAACCAGCCGGTCGTAGACAATAACCTCCGCTTTACGGATACACTCGGCTGCCTTTAACGTCATTAATTTATAGTCACCGGGTCCAACCCCCACAATATAAACCTTACCATAACCCGCCACTACTTTTTCCTCCGTTCCAAGATCCGCTCCGCCAAAGCTTCACCTAAAGCAACCGCATCTTGCTTGTTCCCCGCAACCGAGTCCCGGTAAACCTCCGATTTATCCTCCAGCGCCAGCATCCCGTACACCGTCATCCGGTCTCCGGCGATGACTGCATGGGCCCCGATGGGAATGCCGCAACTGCCGTTCATTTTGATTAAATACGCCCGTTCGGCGCTGACGGCCAGGGCGGACTCCTCATCATGAACACTGGCGCGGAGATAAGCCAGATCCTCGTCTTTTCGGGTTTCGATGCAAAGGGCTCCCTGCCCTACCGCAGGGATAATATCACTGACTGCGAAGCATTGCGCGCATTTATCTTCAAGCCCCAGCCGTTTTAAACCGGCCATGGCCAGCATGATAGCGTCAAATTCCTGATTCAGCAGCCGGTTAAGCCGGGTCAGGACATTCCCCCGTATGTTTTTCACCTGCAGTCCCGGTCGCTTTTGAAGAAGCTGAACTTCCCGGCGCGTACTGCCGGTTCCGACCACGGCGTTTTCGGCAAGCTGTTCCAGTGTTCTGCCGTCCGCCGTAACCAGGGCGTCCCTGGGATCTTCCCGCCTGGAGACAGCCGCGATAATGAGTTCCCCGGGCAAATCGGCAGGCATGTCCTTCATGCTATGGACGGCGATATCAATCGTTTTATTAATTAAGGCGGTCTCCAATTCTTTGATGAACAATCGTTTACCGCCGATCCGGTCCAGCCGCCTGTCCAGAATCCGATCCCCGGTGGTTTTCATGGGAACCAATTCAAACTCCCAATCCGGGAACTTGTTTTGGACAGCGGCAATCACCCATTGGCTCTGCGCTACCGCCAGATGGCTTTCCCGGGTTCCAACCCTAATTATCTTCTTCATTTTGATATTCTCCAAAAATCATTTCGATTCTGGCCCAAACCTGCCGGTTATCAGTTGTTTCAGCGCCAAATACCGCCTCGTCCAGGATCCTGTCCAATATGTCCCGGCGCCGGGTTTCACTTTTAATCTCAGCCAACGCTCTTTCACGGCATGTTTCCAATATTCCGATCATACCCCTGTCTATGCTCCCGGTAAGCATCTGATCGATTTTTTTACGGATACATTTTGAGAGCGCCGGATATTTTCCCGAGGTTGAAATGCCGATGACCAGATCGTCTTTTTTAACTACCGCCGGAAAGATAAAGGTACATTGCGCCGGATTATCGGCGCTATTCACCAGGATGCCGTTCTTGACCGCATCATGATAGACTTTTTCATTCACCGTCCGGTCATTGGTTGCGGCCACCGCTAAAAACGCTCCGGCCAGATCCGTTTCCGAATATTCTCTGGCGATATGAGTGATCTTTCCCCGTTGCTGAAACTCTTGCACCTCTCCGGACAGGGCCGGACTCACCACCAGGATTTCCGCATCAAAGTCAACCAGAGCGTCGATTTTCCGGCCCGCCACCTTTCCGCCGCCGATCACGACAGACTTCTTTCCGCTTAAATCAATAAAAACAGGGAAAAACGCCATTCTCTATCAAAACCTCCCCGGCATACCCTCAAGAAATTCCATCACTGCCTCGATCGTACTCACTTCGTTCGGATAATTCACTTTCGGACGTTCCACCACGATCACCGGAATATCAAGCCTGGCGACAGCTTCAAGTTTCGCGCCAGTCCCGCCTGTATCCCCGCTTTCCTTGGTGACCATTACTGCCGCATTACAGTGACGTAACATTTCCAGATTCATTGATACCGAAAAAGGACCTTTCATGGCAATAATATTCCCACTAGTCAAACCGGCTTCCTCGCATTGTAAAAGCCTCCGGCTGTCCGGCAAAATTCTTACAAAAAGCCGGTTTTTATAATCCGTTATTTTTCCGATAAACAACCCCAAGTGGTTGCTGCCAATAGTTAAAAAAATATTTCCGGCAAACCGGTTGGCAGCTTCCGCAGCGGCTGCGAAGCTGTTAACTTTGTGAATATTTGCTCCATCCGCCATGGCGCTTTTGCGTTCAAACCGTAAATAACTGATTGACGCTTCGCTGCACGCCTTCATGGCATTGATGGAAGCTTCCCGGGCAAAAGGATGGGAAGCGTCAATTAGGCAGGATAACGCCTGATCCCGGATCAAATTACAGATTTCAGTAGCGTCGAGTTTTCCTTGATATATTTTGACTGATTTAGGCCCCCGAAACCCTGTGGTTACTCCCTCTTCCGCAGAAGACCTTTCGCAAAAGAGCGCGCGCACCCCCGAATAGGATGTGCGAGTGAGTTTATTTTCCAAATAGCCCTTCAATAGTTCCTGTCCATAGCTTGTGGTTACCGTCGCGATTACATCCCATCCGGCTTGCCAAAGCCGCCCGGTGATCTCCCGGCCATCCGCCGTACCGGCCATGACCATTACCCGCATGCACACTTCACCTACACCCTTATACTCTTAAATCCATATTTCTTGTCAAAATCTACAAACATATTTTTAGACGGGATTGACAGGATTTATTGGATTAAACCACTTTACCTTCATCCTTGACTCTGCTTTTATGAAAATCCCATATCTTTAAATCCATAATCCCCAAAATCCAGTTAATCTTGTCCAGTTACCTTGTTTTGGGCCTATTAAACTCACAAACATATTTTTAGACGGGATTAACAGGATTATTGGATTAAAACATTTTATATCCCCTGGGGGTAATCATTCTGCCGTTGGCAATATAAGTCTGGGAGTTTCCGATGATCACCACGGTAAACATATCAATCTCGAAGTCCAGCATGTTTTCAAGGGTGGCAACCTGATATGTTTCGTCTTCCCTGGCCGCGTTGCGGACGATTCCCACGGGAGTCGCCTCATTACGGTATTTAAGAATGATCTTGCGGGCTGTTTCCAGGTATCCGGTCCGGCTTTTACTTTTCGGATTATACAGACAGATCACGAAATCGCCGGCGGCGGCACATTCAATCCTTTTATAAATCAATTCCAGCGGAGTCAGCCGGTCGCTGAGACTGATAACCGCGAAATCATGCATAATCGGGGCTCCTAAAACCGCCGCCGCCGCATTCGCCGCAGTCACACCCGGTATGATCTCAACCGCCACCGGCTGGCCCGATTTGTTTACCACTTCCAGCATGATCCCGGCCATGCCATAAATTCCGCTGTCCCCACCGCTGATCAGGGCCAGGTTCTTGCCTTCCAAGGCTTTTTGCAGCGCAGTTTCACAGCGTTCAACCTCTTCCGTCATCCCGGAACGGATAAATTCTTTCCCCGGAAAATTATCCTTGATTAAATCCACATAAGTACGGTACCCAATGATAATCTCAACCTTTTCAAGTACTTTTTGGGCTCTCGGGGTCATCTCCCCCGGATCTCCCGGCCCGATTCCCACCACATATATTTTAGGCGTCAACTCCGGTTCTCCTTAAATACATTTCGTAAGCAGCGAAAATAGCCCCGAACATCCTCTTTATCTCCTTTTTCCCGCACACTGTAGACGAACTTATTCATAATCTCATTTACGGCGCTTGTTAGGGACAGTTTTACCAGCTCCTGCTCGGCTTCACTTACATTTTTCAATTGCCCCATCACAGCGCTAATTTTCTCCGTTAGAACTGCTTCGGTAAATCTCTGCGCCTCGTTGACTACCGGAAGAACGTTTCTGAACTCATACCATTTTTCATAATCCATCACAAATTGGCCGATGATCTGTTCAGCCCTGGCCGCTTCAATCATTCTCCGGCCGATATTCTCATCCGCCACTTTTTGCAGGTGGTCGATGTGATAATATGTTACACCCCTTATATCCTTCACTGACTCATCCAAATCCCGCGGCACCGCCAGATCGATGAATATCCTCCGTTTGCAGCCGCGAAGCTGTTTTTCCAGAAGATCCTGGGTGATAGTGTAATGCGGGCTTGAGGTGGAACTTATCACGATATCGCATTCATCGATTACGGAATACCGGTCGTTATATGGAATGGACCGGATAATCCCGTCGGTTTTCGACAAATCCTCGGCTTTACCGTGGGAACGATTGGTCAGATAAATCTTGGCAAGCCCCTTGGCGGATAAATTTTTCAGGACGGCCGCCCCGATTTTCCCGGCGCCGATGACCAAAGCGCATTTGTCCCCCAATTTTCCGGCGAATTCTTCCCAAACCAGCTTCACCGCCAGCGCGCCGATGGAAACCGAGTTTTTGGATAGTCCGGTATTTGTTTTTACTTTTTTGGCAGCCGCTATCGCATCTTGGAATAAGGTATTCAAGACGCTGGAGCTTGTCCCTAATTCCAAAGACAGCTCATAAGCGCTTTTCACTTGACCCAGGATCTGGTCCTCGCCCAAAACCATGGAATCCAGCCCGCAGGCAACTTTGAAAAGGTGTTGTACAGCTTTGCCATCGCTGTAAGAATTGAAATACTTTTTGAATTTCCATGAATCCAATCGTTTAATATCACATAAAACTCTCTCAATCAACGAATTGTCAAAAGTTCTATCAGCGGAATACAGGTAAGCTTCAGTCCGGTTGCAAGTTGACAACAATACACACTCAGCGACGCAAGGCAGGTTACTGATTTCCCGCAGCGCTTTCCGTTGTTCCTCCATGTTGAAACTTAGCTGTTCCCGTATTTCCAAAGGAGTTGTTTTATAGTTTACGCCTGAAATATAAATGTTCATAAGATAAACACCTGCTCCTCCTCAGCTAGTGCCAGCGTAATTCCGCCATAAACCGTTTTCGGGCAAATCAGCCTTACATTACTTCCGGCGAGCATCGCGCAGGATTCAGCGACTGATCCAACTCCGGTGGTTTTTTTTACAAACTCCGATGCAGCAAATTGATGTTCAATGGGTTTTATTTCGTTAATCGTAAAAGTTCTAAAATCGATATTCCGCTCATTACAAAATTCCAAAATGCCTGATTCATTCGCTTTCAGATCAATGGAAGCGATACACTTTACGGAAAACACGCTCTTATCGTTTCGTTCCAAAAAATCCAGCACCGCTTCCCCGATCTCTTGCTTGGTCTTTCCCTTTTTACACCCCAGGCCGACGATTAAGTTCCTGGGCCTTAGATAGAGGACCTTTTCGGCTTGCACCGGTATCTTCAAGGAGTTCGTCACCGCCACGGCATATTTACATGCCTGACCCGAAAGGTATGGTCCAATATTAGGCGGGAGAACCCCCGCCGTCCCGCAGTCGGTAAAAAAAACGACTTTCCCCCCGTTGACCAGTTGGGAGCTGATATATTTCAAGTCATTGATATTTTCAATCACACAACCGTTAGCCGCGGCCAGTTCGTCGAAGGCAACGGCGCCATGAAGATCCGTAGCTGTGGTAATGACCGGAACTCCTCCCGTAAGGGCGGCGACTCTTTCCGCCAGGCGGTTGGCTCCCCCGATATGCCCGGATAAAAGGCTCACCGCAAAACGCCCCAATTCGTCCGCCACCACCACTGCCGGGTCGGAACGCTTGTCCTTTACATAAGGAGCGATACTCCGGACTGCAATACCGCAGGCCATAATGAAAATAATGGCCTCATAACGGCAGAATATCTTCTGAATCATCCCTTTAAAATCAGCGCTGACGGAATGAAACGTTAAGCCTTCTTTATGAATAACATCTTTAACGATGAACTCATGCTTGAGATATAGATCAGCTGCGAAAGCCGGACCAATTTTTATGGCCAATTCCGTCCCGTTTTTCGTTAGCGCAATGACGGCCGTCTTCATTCCCGGGCCTCCCTGAACTCATGGGCGAAAGTCCGGTCATAAAGCCGCGACAGCTCATATTCATCACCCAGGAAACCGCCCACTGCCACCAGCGCTGTTTTCTGAATTCCCGCTTTTTTGACTTTCGCGGCGATATCTTGCAGGGTTCCCCGGATAATTTGCTGTTCCGGCCAGGAGGCTTTATAGACTACTGCCACTGGTGTGTTCTCCGGATAACCGGATTTTAACTTCGCCACCAGTTCGTCGATGATCCCGCCGCTTAAAAAAACGATCATCGTCGCGCGGTGTTCCGCCAGGGCTTCGATAGTTTCCGAAGCGGGCACTTTCGTCCTGCCCTCCATGCGGGTAAGGATCACCGTTTGAGTGACGCCGGGCAGGGTGTATTCTTTTTTCAACGCGGCTGCCGTGGCTAAAAAGGAACTGACGCCGGGGACGATCTCATAGCTGATCTGCCGCCGGTCCAGCGCATCCAACTGTTCCCGGAGCGCCCCGAAAAGGGCAGGATCTCCGGTATGGACCCTGGCGGTGATTTTCCCCGCCGCTTCCCCATTTGTCATGACCTCCACTATTTCTTCCAAGGTCATTCCGGCGCTGTTATAGATTTCGCAGTGGGGTTTCGCAACCTCTAACAACGCTTTATTTACTAGAGAACCCGCATAAATGATGATGTCAGCCGTTTCAAGGCATCGTTTGCCCTTTACCGTAATCAAATCGGGATCTCCCGGTCCCGCCCCGATAAAATAAATCATGCCTGCCTGACCCCGCTTACTTTTATCTTATAAATCCCGTAAATCCCATTCCGATTACCTTATCTTAGGCCTACTAAACTCAAAAGCGTTTTTAGACGGGATTTACAGGATTTATCGGATTAAAAAACATTTATCCCTTCCCTTTTACCTCTGCCTTTATGAAAAATCCCCTTCATCCTGTCAATCCTGTCCAGTAACCTTGTTTTA